>CAZTIV010000001.1:0-33122 GCA_964613905.1 uncultured Gemmatimonadaceae bacterium
CGTGACGGCGTCGCCGCTCGTCGGGGCGTCGCCCCGGGAAGTGGCGGAGGCCGAGCCACGCCCCGCACCCAGGCGTCCGCCCGCACCGTCAGCGGCGGTAATTGCACAGCCCGTTGCCGAACCGGTATCGGAGGAGGTTGAGGATCCCCCTGGTCTGGCCGGCAGCTACGCGACTTACGGCCGGTTCGTGGAGGCCCTCGGTACCGATCCGGGCTCGCTGGACGAGCTACTGAGTGGCCCACCAGCGCTTCCACGCAAGGTTGCCCCGCCGGCCGCTGCTGAGGCCGCGCCTTCGATTACGGACTTCACGTACCGCGGCACCGATGCCCTCAAGCGAGCCCTGACCCTGAAGCCCGAAATCCAGGCTGCTCTGGCCTCTCCGGGTGGAGCCGACAAGGCCACGGAACTACTCGAGGAAGTCTTCGACCTCGTCAAGCTTGGCCTCTCCGACGACTGATTCCCGGCGCACCTGGGCGGGAGTCGTCGGGGTTGTCATGTCGCTCGCCCTGCTCTGGTGGGCCCTGCACGACGTTTCGCTATCCGAAGTCTGGGAGCACGTGCGCAGCGCGGAACCCTTGCGATTTGCGGTGGCCGTGGTGCTCGCCACCGCATTGTTCCCCATCCGAACGATCCGGTGGATGTATCTGCTTCGCTATGAGGGGGCCCCCCTTCCCTTCCGACCGCTCTGGCATGCAACGGCCATAGGTTTCATGGCCAACAATCTTCTCCCGGCTCGCGCCGGCGAGTTTGCCCGGGCCTACGCCGCCAGACAACTCACCGGCGTCCGGTTCACGACCGCACTCGCCTCGGTGGCAGTCGAACGCGTCTTCGACGGACTCGTGCTGGTGCTCTTTCTCGTAGTTGCCATGGCGTTTGCCGGCTTCGATGCAGCCACTACGGTGGGCGGTATTCCGGTGACGCGCATTGCGACCTTCTCGGCTGTAGTTTTCGGCGTCCTCTTCCTGCTTGCCCTGGGCGTAGTACACCGGCCACATCTGGCACTTTCGCTATCCGACCGTGTCCTCGGACTCCTCATGCCCGGACGCTGGGTGGCGAAGATCCGCGAGTTGCTGGAAGGAGCGGTCGGCGGGCTGGACGCCCTGCGCACGCCATCCCGGCTCATCCCGGTTGTGCTGTGGAGCCTCATCCTGTGGTTCGTCGGGGCGGCTTCGTTCTGGATTGGCGCGGCCGCGTTCGATCTCGACCTGTCGTTCAGTGGCGCCATGCTGCTTCAGACGTTGATCGGGTTCGGGGTCGCCCTCCCGTCCTCCCCCGGCTTCTTCGGTCCCTTTGAGGCGGTCACGCGAGCCACTCTATCGCTCTACGGGATTGCGGCGGGGCCGGCAATTGCCTTCGCGGTCGCCTTTCACATTGGAGGCTTCATCCCGATCACGTTGCTGGGGTTGTGGTCGCTGGGGAAAGCGGACCTCAGGCTCGGGCAGCTGTGGAGGCGTGAAACATGACCGCTCCGGACAGAGTGCGCATCGCTGCTCACGCCAAGGCCAACCTGTTTCTGCGCGTCCTGGCAAAGGAGTCATCCGGCTATCACACACTCGAGACGCTGTTCACGCTGCTCGATCTGCACGATGAGCTGGTGATCGAGCGGATCCCTGGCGGCGTTGAGTTGTCGGTAGAAGGAGCTGATACGGGCCCCGCCGAGGAGAACCTGGCTGTACAAGCGGCTCGCGCGGTCCTTGGAGCAACCGGTGGTCGATTTGGCGTCAGGATCGGCCTCACGAAGCGAGTACCGGTGTCTGCCGGCCTGGGCGGAGGATCGAGCGACGGGGCGGCGGCGTTGCACGCGGTGAACGCGTTGACCGGCAATGCGGTTCCCCGTCACGAGATTCTGCAACTGGCAGCCAGGCTGGGCAGTGACGTTGCCTTTCTCGCATCCGGTACACCGCTCGCGCTGGCGTGGGGGCGCGGCGAGAGGCTGTTCCGGCTCCCGCCACCACCTTCTGCTCCGGTTCTCCTGGTAATCCCTCCATTTGGCATCAGCACGGCCAGGGCCTACGAGGAACTGGATCAGGGACGCCCCGACAACTCGTTCCGAGGCGCGGTGTTGCTGGAGGACGACGCGTTTCGCACGTGGGGTGGAATAGGGAGGTTGGGAGGAAATGATTTCGAAGTGCCGGTGTTTGGCAAGGAACCGGATCTGAGAGCGTTGTTCGAGAAGCTGGCCAGTACCCGCCCGCTGCTGGCCCGCCTGTCGGGGTCAGGGTCATCGTTGATTGCGGTCTACAAGAACGAGGGGGATCGCGAAGCGGCGGCGATGGCGCTGGGGGAAAGAGATCACAGGCTGATCAGAACGACTACGCGCGTCGCCCCTGCACCTGCTGTGGAGGCCCTGAGCGCCACACGGGGTTAGATTGGATTACGCTGGCCCCTCGTCCAATGGCAGGACACCGGTCTTTGGATCCGGGAATGGTGGTTCGAGTCCACCGGGGCCAATTATGGATCTCGAGGTCACACAGGATCAGAGCAAGCGGCGATTCACAGCTTCAATCGAGGGTGTGGAAGCTTACGTGGCCTACGCTCCCAGGAACGACAACGGGATCGACTTCCATTATACGTTTGTGCCAGAGCGGCTGCGACACCGCAAGGTGGGCCGCGCGCTGGTCAGGGAAGCCGCCCGGCAGGCAGCTGAGCAGGGTCTCGAAGTTACCGCCTCTTGCGGGTTTGCGGCCCAGGTCCTCGCCGACGCCTCAGACTAGTCCTACCCTACCGCCAACCCTGTATCTCGACTAACTTTTCGGGCTGTCATGGCCGAGATCTCACTGTCGCATAGCCCGCTCCTCCTCATCGCGGGAACGGCTAATGAACCGCTGGCTGAGGAGATCGCCAGCCATGTGGGGCAGCCGCTCTGCGAACTCACCATCCGGCGGTTCGCGGACGGTGAGATCTTTGTCCGGATAGACGAGAACGCGCGGGGGCGGGATGTGTTCATCATCCAGCCCACCAACCCGCCGGCCGAGAACATCATGGAGTTGTTGCTCCTGATCGACGCGGCCAAGCGGGCGAGCGCAGCCCGGGTAACGGCCGTGATCCCGTATTTCGGGTACGCACGGCAGGACCGCAAGGATCAGCCGCGGGTGGCGATCAGTGCCAAACTGATGGCCAATCTGATCACGCAGGCGGGGGCGGAGCGGGTGCTGGGGCTCGATTTTCACCAGCACCAGATGCAGGGTTTTTTCGATATACCTGTGGACCACCTGTACGCCTCGCCGGTGTTCGTGCAACACTACCGGCAGAAGCAGCTCAGGGATCCCGTGGTGGTCGCACCTGACGTCGGTAGCGCCAAGATGGCGCGGGGGTTCGCAAAACGACTGAATGCGTCGCTCGCGATCATCGACAAGCGCCGGCCGTCCGCAAACATCGCGGAAGTAGTAAACGTGGTAGGTGAGGTGGAAGATCGCGACTGCCTCATCGTGGATGACATGATGGATACCGCCGGCACGATGTCGGAAGCAGTGCTGGCGTTGAAGAGGCTTGGGGCCCGTGACGTGTACTGCTGCGCCACGCACGCCCTGCTGTCGGGGCCGGCGGTTGACCGGCTTACGGCAACGCCGGTGAAGGAGGTCGCGGTGACCAATACGATCCGGCTGCCGGAGGAGAAGAAGTTCGACCGACTGGCGATCCTTTCGATCGCGCCGCTGCTGGCGAAGGCAATCCGCCATACGCACAGCGACCAGTCGGTGAGTTCGTTGTTCGACTGAAAAGGAACGATCGGATATGGCACAGGCAGTTGCACTCTCGGCCGAACGGCGCGAGGGAACAGGCAAGGGCGCGGCGCGACAGCTGCGCATGAAGGGCCGGATCCCGGCCGTAATCTACGGACATGGCCGGGTGCCGGAGTCGCTCTCTGTGTCCGAGTCCGAGTTGGAGAAAGCGCTCACCGGTATCGCGGCTGAGAGCACAGTGTTTGACCTCTCGGTGGCCGGAACTGAAGTGAAGACACTGATCCGCGAGATCCAGCGGCACCCAACCCGGCCGAAGATCATCCACGTGGACTTCTACGAGATCCACGCAGGCGAGAAGATCACGCTCGAAGTGCCCATATACCTCGTGGGCATTCCGGAAGGCGTGCGGAACGCCGGGGGCGTGCTCGATCAGGTGCTGCGCGAGATAGAAATCGAGGTCCTCCCTACGGACATTCCGGATCGGGTGGAGCTTGACGTTTCCGCGCTCGAGATCGGTGACTCGCTCCACGTGAGCGACCTCACCGTGCCGAACGCGGAGATTCTGGCGGACCCGGAGATGACCATCTGCAGCGTGGTACCGCCGCGGGTGGAGGAAGAGGCAGTTGTTGTGGCGCCCGAAGCCGAAGTGACCGAGCCCGAGCTGATCCGGAAGCCCAAGGCCGAGGAGGAGGAAGCGGGAGCCGGCGAGGACGAGGCGTAAGCCCTGCGTGCCGTCGTGGGGCTGGGCAATCCGGGCGCCGAGTACGCGGATACGCGGCACAATGCGGGCTTCATGCTGGCAGATCATCTTGCCGGCCGCTGGGGCCTGCCTCCCTTCCGCCGCGCAGGCGCAGCCCGCCTTACTGATGGAAGAGTCGGGGACCGTGACGTTGTCCTCCTCAAACCGCAGACGTACATGAACCGGAGCGGTTTCGCTCTTGTTCCGCTGGCCGGCGAGTCGGAGTTCGACCCCGCCCGGGATCTCCTGATTCTGGCGGACGACGCGGCTCTTCCGCTCGGCACCTTTCGCCTGCGGGCGCAGGGATCGGCGGGAGGGCACAACGGGTTGAAAAGCATTCAGGCTGTGTTGGGGTCAACCGCTTACGCGAGGCTCAGGATCGGCATCGGACCGGCACCGGAGAACGACGACCTGGCCGACTACGTACTGGCGCGCTTTCCGCCGGACGAGCGCGACGTGCTTGAAGATCTGTTACCGACCATGGCTCAGGCCGTGGACTGCTGGCTGGACGACGGCATTGAAGCCGCCATGACGCAGTTCAACCAAGTGAGGAAACCAGAGTGATTGATTTTGCCCTGATCTCCATCATCGCCGGGGCCGTGGGCCTCACCGTGGCCTGGTTCACGTATGTGTACGTGCATCGCCAGGATCCCGGCAACGACACGATGAAGGAAATCGCGGACCTGATTCACACCGGTGCCATGGCGTTTCTCCGACGCGAGTACATGGCCCTGCTTCCCTTCATCGTGATCATCGCGGCCTTGCTCGGGTGGCTGATCAGCTTTCAGACCTCAGTCGCGTACCTGGGCGGCAGCATCTGCTCCGTCCTTGCCGGCTTTTTCGGGATGAAGGCGGCCACACGCGCCAACTCGCGCACCAGCGAGGCCGCGCGCGCAAAGGGACAGGCCCTTGCACTGCGGGTGGCGTTCAGCGGCGGCGCAGTCATGGGTCTTTCGGTGGCGAGCCTGGGCCTCCTGGGCATCGGCATCGTCACCAAGGTCTTCATGGGTTCGCCCGACTCGGCCGTTGGTTGGCAGGACTTCAGCGAGATCATCGTCGGGTTCGCGATGGGGGCTTCGTCAATAGCACTCTTTGCCCGTGTAGGCGGCGGCATCTATACCAAGGCCGCCGACGTGGGCGCGGATCTCGTGGGTAAGGTCGAAGCCGGAATCCCGGAAGATGACCCGCGCAACCCCGCCACCATCGCCGACAACGTGGGCGACAACGTGGGTGACGTGGCCGGCATGGGTGCCGACATCTTCGAGAGTTACGTGGGCGCCGTGATCGCAACCATCGCGATCGCCGCCACGAGTCCCTTGATCGCGAACCGGTTGGAAGCCGTGGCGCTCCCGGTGCTGTACATCATCGCCGGGCTCGGAGCGAGCCTCATTTCAATCTTCATGTTCCGCCTGCTCGAAAAGGGCAGTCCGGCCGGCGCGCTTCGCTGGGCCAGCTTCATCGCGGCCGGCATATTCTTCGTGGCGGCCTGGTTCATCACCGGTATGGTGGACATCGGCCTGGAGAGCGGCAACCAGATGGGGCCGTTCTGGGCGGTGCTGGTGGGTACCCTTGTCGGCATAAGCATCGGGCTCACGACCGAGTACTACACGGCGGCAAAGCCCATCCGGACGATTGCTGAAGCTTCGCTCACGGGCCCCGCAACCAACATCATCGCGGGGTTGGCAGTCGGCATGCGGTCGACCGCCCTGCCCATGCTGCTGATCTGTGGCGGCATCTACATCGCGTTCCAGGTGGCCGGGCTCTACGGGATTGGCATCGCGGCCGTCGGCATGCTCGCGACCGTTGGGGTCACAATGTCGGTCGATGCTTACGGCCCCATCGCGGACAACGCGGGCGGGATCAGCGAGATGAGCCACCTGGGTCCTGAGGTCCGGAAGATCACGGATGGCCTCGACGCACTGGGCAACACCACCGCGGCGATCGGCAAGGGCTTCGCGATCGGCTCGGCGGCCCTCACCGCGCTTGCTTTGTTCAGCGCGTACACCAACGCCGTGACTCCGCAGGGAATGCCCCCTATCACGCTGGACATTGCCAACCCGCACGTGGTGATCGGGCTATTCCTGGGCGGGATCCTGCCGTTCTTCATCGCGGCCACGACGATGACCGCCGTGGGTCGGGCCGCTGAAGGCATGGTTCAGGAGGTCAGACGCCAGTTCCGTGAGATCAAGGGACTGATGGAAGGAACGGCCAAGCCCGACAGCGCCCGTTGCGTCGACATCTCCACTCGGGCCGCATTGCGCGAGATGATCCTGCCGGGTGTCATCGCGGTGGCGGCGCCCATCTTCGTGGGCAAGGTGCTCGGCGTCCAGACGCTGGGTGGCATGCTGGCCGGCGCCACTCTCACCGGCGTCATGATGGCCCTCTTCATGGCCAACGCCGGCGGCGCGTGGGACAATGCCAAGAAGTACATCGAGGGTGGCGCGCACGGCGGCAAGGGCTCCGACCCGCACAAGGCGGCGGTGGTGGGCGACACCGTGGGCGATCCGTTCAAGGATACCAGCGGACCAAGCCTGAACATTCTCATCAAGCTGATGAGCGTTGTGAGCCTGGTGCTCGCTCCCTGGTTCATCAGCTAGCGCGGCGGGAGCGTCGGGGCGGGTCTTCGACCCGCCCCGATGCGTTTTCCCTCTCTCTCCTTTTCAGCGTCCAATCATGCTCCGCCTAGGCATCGTCGGCCTCCCCAACGTTGGCAAGTCCACGCTGTTCAATGCCCTCACTTCCTCCAAAGCCGCGGCGGCGGAAAACTACCCGTTCTGTACGGTCGAGCCCAACGTGGGTGTGGTCGAGGTGCCGGATCCTCGGCTCGACAGGTTGGTCGAAGTCGTGGAACCGAAGCGGCGCGTCCCGGCCGTAGTCGAGTTCGTGGACATCGCCGGGCTGGTAAAGGGTGCCTCGCAGGGTGAAGGGCTCGGCAATCAGTTTCTGTCGCACATCCGTGAGGTGGACGCTGTAGTCCATGTGATCCGCTGCTTCGAGCACCGGGACGTGTTGCACGTGATGGGGCCGGTCGATCCGGTCCGGGATCACGACATCATCACCGCCGAGCTGGCACTCGCGGATCTCGGCATGGTGGAACGTCGCCTGGAGAAGCAGCGCAAGGCGGCGCGCTCAGGCGACAGGGAAGCACAGGCGGAGATGATGACACTTGAACGCGTTGTGGGCGAGCTGAATGCCGGACGGGGCGCCCGGGAGGCAGGAGAGGATGAGGAGACGGTGCGTTTCCTGCGCAGACTCGGCCTGCTCACCGCCAAGCCCATCCTCTATGCCGCCAACGTGAGCGAAGAGGATCTGGCAGCTGGCGGGGGGCACTGGATCGAGCAGCTCGTGGCGGCGGTGCGCTCGCATCATGAGGAGGCGGAAATCGTGCTCTTTTCCGCCCGGTTCGAAGCCGAGCTGGCTGAATTGTCGGGGGAAGAGCGACACGAGTTTCTGGAGGGGGCAGGTGTACACGAACCTGGGCTCGACCGACTGATTCACGCGGGGTACCGCCTGCTCGGGCTGGAAACGTTCTTCACGGTTGGGGAGAACGAAGTGCGCGCGTGGACGGTGCCTGCCGGGTCCACCGCGTACGAAGCGGCGGGGGAGATCCATTCGGACTTCCAGCGGGGGTTCATCCGCTGCGAGACAATCGGCTGGGAGGAGTTCGTGGAAGCCGGATCCTACAAAGTGGCCCGGGAACGTGGTCTGGTACGCAGCGAAGGGAGGGAGTACGTGGTCCGGGACGGGGATGTACTGCTATTCCGATTCAACGTGTAGGCGGCGGCCCCTCTACCTCGCCAGATCGATCACCAACCCCAACCGCACCGGGCCGTTGGCGCACTCCAGCTCCGCATGCGTGGACGCCAGCAAACGGTGGCCGTCCAGAAACCCCCCGATGGGCTCAATCGAGATTACCTCACATGGCGATGACAGCAGCCGCAGGAGGTCTTCCTGCTCGATGATCTCTCCGGCAACCTGAGTGGCATTCAGCGCAAACTGAAGGGTACCATCCAATTCCACGCGACCGTTCGAAAGACTCCCCTGAATGTTGTCGGCGACGCATCCCGTAGCCGCGCCCATTCCGAATCTTCCCGCAAACCGGGGACCGAACTGCCGTGGAATCTCCAGCACTCCGAAGTCCAGGCATCCGGTGATACGGTTGGTCTTGAGATCTTGAGCAGTGATTATCCACAATCCGGTATATGATCCCCTGACCAGAACCGTGCGTTCAACCGGTCCGGTTGGCTCCTCGCCACACGCGGCGAGAGCAACGACAAGCACCACGGCCGTGAACGCTGCAGCGGGTATCCTGGCAAGAACTGTCATTTCATGGCTCCGTGAATACGGGCAATGCCTGTTCTGCCAATCTACCCCTCGCCCATCGGGAGTTCCATATCTCCCGACCTGCGCCTCAGGGACTTCTCCAACTGGATCTCTTCCTGTCGTTTGCGATCGATAGGTGTCACCCTGAAGATCAGGCTTGCGATTATGAAGAGACCACCCACACCCAGCCCGAACAGCCACGCCAGCGCGCGCCGGGTTTCGGGAGACTGCTCGAACATGGCCTCCCGGTAACCGATGGTGGCCAACAGGAGTCCCGTCAACGCGAGCGTCACCGACCGAGCCACTTTCTGACCCATGCGCCAGAATCCGAAGTAGATCCCCTCGCTGTTCTCCCCACTTCGGAGCGAGTCCTCATCCGCTATATCGGTCACCAGCGATTCCACCAGTATGATGGCGCCAACGGCGAATCCGCCCACTACCGCTACCGCCACCGGCCCCACAGCCGATCCCGGAGGCAAAAGAGGATAGACAAGAGCGGTGATCAAACCGAGGGAGAGCATGGCAAGAAATGCCGGCTGCGTCTTCCCATACCTGCGACCGATGGCCACCCACGCTGGCACCGATAGCACAATGCACAACGCGAACACGCCGAGTATTGGTCCCTGAATCACCGCCTCGGGCAGATCGAGCGTGTCCTTGTAATAGGGCAGAGCAAGGGTGGCGTTCATCGCCCGGCCAATCGCCACCAGCAAGAACGCAATGAAGAACGGCATGAAGATCCGGTTGGCGAGCACCCGTCGAGCGCTGCGCACGAGGTCGCTCCACCGAAAGGCCTGAACAGGAACGTTCAGGTGCAGCGAGCGCTTCCATGTGGCCAGGACGGTTACCCACGCTGCTGCTACGACTCCGCACCCCATGAATACGGCGCCCAGTCCGCGACTTTCAAAGAGCCCCGCGCTGGTTTCAACGTCCGCGCCCAGCATCCGTGCGGCAAGCAAGGGAAAGAGTATTCCGGCAAACACACCGCAAGTTCCGAACACGAGCCGCCATCCGTAGAGTTCCGTCCGTTCGTGGGTGTCAGGAGAGAGTGCGCCTCCCATTGCTATGTGCGGTACACCAAGGATGGTAAGGCCCGTGTTGACCACGATGTAGACGAACAGGAGGTATGCGGCGGCCGGCAGCTGGCCCGGGAAGGTGGGCGGGTTGAACAATAGCGCGAGCCCCAGGCCAAAGAGCAGCCCCCCACTGAACAGGAAGGGAGCAAACCGACCCCACCGTGTGGAGGTACGATCCACCACCCCACCCATGATGGGATCGGTAACGGCGTCCCAAAGTATAGCCAGCGCAATGGCGGGACCGGCCAGCAGCGGCGACAATCCCACTGCCCTGATGTAGAACTCTATAAGGTACAGCTGAAGCAGGAGCTCGCCACCGGATATGCCGAACTCCGCGGCGCCGTAGCCCGCCCTGGTGCCCTTTCCAAGGACCATCCAATCCTCCGAGGCGAGAATATTACCGCATTGAGGCTCGGGAGATTAGCTTATCTCTCCCTATGGCAGCCAATGCAGGGCAGTTTCTCCAGTCTGTAGACCGGGCCTTTGACCGAGCGGCACGGCATGTGGACGCGGATCCGGACCTGCTGATGCAGATCCGTCACTGCGACTCCGTGTACTACATCGCGTTCCCGATTCGCAAGGATGACGGGACGATCGAAGTAATCCACGCCTGGCGGGCCGAGCACAGTCACCACCGGCAACCCACGAAGGGGGGGATCCGTTACAGCACGGCGGTGAACGAGAATGAGGTCCGGGCGTTGGCGGCTCTCATGACGTACAAGTGTGCGGTGGTCAACATCCCGTTCGGCGGCGCCAAGGGGGGGATCCGCATCAACCCCAAGAACTACTCGATCTCGGAACTGGAACGCATCACCCGACGCTACACGTTTGAACTCTGGAAGAAGAACTTCATAGGCCCCGGCATCGACGTGCCGGCGCCGGACATGGGCACGGGACCGCGCGAGATGGCCTGGATTGCGGACACCTATGCGCAGCTTGCCGGCGCCGACCTGAACTCGATCGCGTGCGTCACTGGAAAGCCGGTTACCCAAGGGGGCATCGGGGGCCGCAAGGAGGCTACGGGACGCGGCGTTTTCTTCGGCCTGCGCGAGGTGTGTGACGTGGCGGAGGACATGCGGGTGCTGGGTCTCACTCCCGGCCTCGCCGGTAAGCGGTTCGTCATCCAGGGCCTCGGGAACGTGGGCTACAATGCCGCCCGGTTCATGATCGATGGTGGCGCGGTGCTGGTGGGTGTGGGCGAGATCCGGTCCGGGATCCACAACCCGGACGGAATTGATCTGGAAGCATTGATGGCGCATAGAGAGGAGCACGGGACCATCGGCGATTTTCCCGGCGCCCAGAACCTGCCCACATCGCTGGCGACGCTGGAGCTGGACTGTGACATACTCGTTCCGGCCGCGATCGAGAACCAGATCACTCCGGAGAACGCACCGCGTATCCGTGCGAAGATCGTAGGCGAGGGCGCCAACGGGCCCACGACGTTCGAGGCCGACGCGATCCTGGCGGAGCGAGGCGTGCTGGTGATACCAGACATCTACCTCAACGCAGGCGGTGTCACGGTGTCGTATTTCGAGTGGCTCAAGAACCTCCAGCACGTGAGCTTCGGAAGGCTCGAGAAACGGTTTGATCAGGCCGCATACCGCCGCCTGCTTGCGGCGGTCGAGAGCACGACCGGGCGTACCTTCTCCATGGGCGAAGCCGAGGCCATCGCGCGGGGAGCGGATGAGGTTGACCTGGTGAACTCCGGCATGGAAGAGACGATGGCCTTCACCTACCGTCAGATCCGCGGCGTCAGGGAGAAGCTGGGCAACAGCGTGGATCTGCGCACCGCCGCCATGGTACAGGGGATCAGGAAGGTGGTAGCAGCATATCAGGAGCTGGGTATTTTCCCCTGATCAGGCTTCGCGGGGTTGCGCCAGCGCATCCCGCCTCCCGCGCTCCAGGTCCAGCAACAATTGCTTCCGCCACAGCCCACCCCCGTACCCACCCAGCTTCCCATCCTTGTTGACCACTCGATGGCACGGAATCACGATGGCAATCCGATTCTGGCCGTTGGCACGTCCCACGGCCCGCTGGGCTCCCGGACTGCCCACCGCCCAGGCCAGTTGCTCATAGGAGGACGTCACGCCATACGGAATCTGGCGCAGGGCAGTCCACACATTTACCTGAAACGGCGTGCCCGGGTGCACCAGCGGCACAGTGAACTCCCGTCGCTCGCCGGCAAAGTATTCCGCGAGTTCGGACTTCAGCTGGTCCAGCAGCGGATGCGATCCCGGGAGGGCGGGCCCGAGCCTCCGGCGCACACTCTCGAGTTGCGTCTCGAGCATGCGCCGATCGCTGAACTCCAGCAGGCAGACACCCTCGTCCGTGGTCCCGATCACGAGTGGACCCAATGGGCTTTCCAACCAGCTCACGGTGACCCGGTTCAGCTCCCCGCTCTGCCCCGGAGGCCGACCGATCAGCCGGCCAAACGCATCGCGGAAGCCACTGTGCGACTCGAATCCATGGGACATGGCTACCTCATCAAGGTCGACGCCCCGCCGCAGCCGGTCGAAGGCGCGGTTCATCCTGAACCCGCGACCAAAGGCGTGAAAAGTCATGCCGTAACGGCGCTGGAAGTACCGCCGGGCTCGGTCAGGGGTGATACCCAGTTGCCGCAGGTCAGCGTCCTTCAGCCGTCGATCCGGTTCCCGCTCAAGGCGGCCGAGCAGTTCGGTGACCCACTGCGGGTGAGCCCCCGGCAACTCCATCGGCCGGCACCGTTTGCAGGGGCGGAAGCCAGCGAACAGAGCATCCTTGACGGAGGCGTAGTAGCGGACATTCCGCGGTAGCGGCTTCCGTGCCGGACACGACGGACGGCAGAAGATGCCGGTAGTCGTGACAGCCGCGTAGAACACTCCGTCGTAGGACGCATCGCGCCTGGTCAGCGCCCCCTGCATCTCCCTGACCGAGGGCAGAGATGAAAGCAACAGATCGGCCATGGCAGAGAAGCTAGGGACCCCCCCTCAGCCTGTCCACCGGAAAATCGGCACCTCTTTCCCGTTGCACCTTGCACCCGGCACCCCTTTGCCCGCCCATCCCCCCTGGTTACATTCCTCCCCGTCTGTAACCACATACCACCTGCTCTGCCCTGCACCGGGCCGGGCCGCATATGACCAAAGGACGGTGCCATGACCCGCAAGTACGAAATCGTTTACATCTTCGACAGCGCACTCGAAGAAGCCGAGATCAACGCTCGGCTCGACAGGTTCCATCAGCTGCTGGTCGGCCCGGACAGCCCGGAACCTGTGAAGAATGCCAATCACTGGGGCAAGCGGACTCTCGCGTACCCCATCAAGCGCAAGGAAACCGGCTACTACGTAGTGGTGCAGTTCGAGGCGCCGGGTACGCTGCTCCCCGAATTCGAGCGGGCCATCAAGCTGGATGAGGGTGTCATCCGCTATCTGCTGGTGCTGCGCGAGGGAGAAGAGCCGCGGCCTGTGGGCGCACGCCAGCTCGCCGATGACGAAGGCCCGGATCTGGAGGAGATCGACGTATGAGGCGGCGCTCAAAGACCTGTCCCGTGTGCGAGCTGGGAGTCCGCGTGGTTGATTACAAGGACGACCGTATGCTTGCCAGGTTCACCACCGAGCGCGGCAAGATCCTTCCCAGCCGGCTCTCGGGCATGTGCGCCCGGCATCAGCGTCAGCTCAACACCGCCATCAAGCGTGGCCGCCATCTGGCGTTGATCCCCTATATCAAGGGGCACACGCGGTAGCATGGCCGCCGCGCCCGTGCCGGCGCCGGCGGTTCGGTCGCGGTGGACGGGAGCGGGCGCACTCGGCCTGCTCCTCGTCTACGCGCTTTTCGCCCCTATGGGGCTCGCGGCACTGCCCCTCGCCGCCCTCGTGGTGGCCGGACGCCACGTCGACCGTGGTACGGTTGTCCTCTTCGCATTTGCCGCAGGCTTGGGCATATGGTGGCTGCTGACACCCGGGGATCTTCCCGACCAGACCACGCGCGCAGCGGGCTTGATGGCTACCCTGGCGTTTGTCACGGCTTCGCTGCTGACCCGGTGGACCCTGGTACACCGCGCGCTCGTCTCGACGGTGCTCGCGTTGGCAGGTGTCGGCATCCTTTATTCCGCCCTGGGTTGGACGTGGTCACAACTGCGCTGGTGGGCGGAGTTTCGCACCGGGGCTTCCCTCCGCATGGCGCTCGGTGTAATGAACCGGCTCACCCGTCCGCGGGATGCGGAACCGGCGGGTCCCGGTTCGCAGTTTCTTGAACAGGTAGAAGCGGCTCTTCCCGCCACGATACGGGCGGCTGCCGACTTCTTCCCAGCGATGCTCTCGCTTCAATTGCTCGCTGGGATCGTGCTGGCCGCCGTGCTCCTTCAATGGACTTCCGGCCGATCAGTGGGTCGCCCGCCGGATCGGTTCGTGGACTTCAGATTCTCGGAGCATCTGGGCTGGATCGCCGCTGTGGCGCTCCTGGTGTTGCTGTTGCCGGCCACGGCGAGCCTCAAGCTGCTGGCGGCAAACGTGCTGGTGGTCATGGCTGTGCTCTACGCCGTGCGCGGAGTCGCTGTTACCAGGGCTCGTATTCTGGCTGCACGTGGTGGCTGCCTCGTTTACCTCCTGGCCGGCGCGGCTGTGGTCTTCGTGTTGCCCGTGGTGGTCGGCGGTGCGATTGTTCTGGGAGTGCTGGACACGCGCATGGATCTGAGGAAGCGGTGGGAGTCTCGCTGAGGGTGGCGGTTGAAGTCCATTATAGAAGGTCCAACAACCAGGTTACAGGAGATCGGTTTCAATGGAAGTTATTTTGCGACAAGACGTTACAAAGCTCGGCAAGGCCGGTGAAGTGGTCAAGGTAAAGGACGGATACGGACGCAACTTCCTGATTCCGCGCGGGCTCGCGTACCAGGCAACCGAAGGGACGAAGCGGCAGGTAGAGGCTGAGTCCAGACGGCATTCGCAGGCGGCGGAAAAGGTTCGAAGCGAGGCGCGGGAACTGGCGGCCAGACTGGAGGCCGTTGATCTCACCTTCTCTGTCCAGGCGGGCGAGGGTGACAAACTGTTCGGCTCGGTCACTTCGGCCGACATAGCCGAGCGCCTTGCCGAGATGGGACACGCGATCGACAAGCGGCTGATCGAGCTGGACGAGCCGATCAAGCTGGTGGGTGTGCACAAGGTACCGGTGCGGCTACATCCTGACGTGCGGCCCGAACTCAGGGTCTGGGTGGTCAAGGCGGAGTGACCGCATCGGCGGTAGGGATCGCCTATCTCGATGGAGCAAGACTCAGGCGGTCGTTGCTGGCTGCTGCCGACTGGGTGGATGCCGGCCGCGAGGAACTGAACCGCATCAACGTATTCCCGGTGCCGGACGGCGATACAGGTACCAATTTCGCGAGCACGTTGAGGGCAGTGGCCGTAAGGCTGCGGGCTCTCGAACACGGGACCCCGTTGCCCGTGGTAACAGGGGCCATGGCGGAAGCTTGCGTCATGGCGGCCAGAGGCAACTCCGGACTCCTCCTTTCCCAGTTCCTCCTCGGATTCCGCGACTCGCTCGGTACGGCCGAGACCGCGGGCGCACAGGACGTGGCACGTGCCATCCGGGAAGGCGCGGACCGTCTCCGCAGCGCACTGGACGAGCCGGTCGAGGGCACGATCCTCACGGTATGTCGCGAGGTGGCGGATGCCGCCGAACACGCGGCCCGTGAGACCGAAAACTTCGAGGAGCTGATGCGTCGAGTGCTGGAGCACGCCGAGCAGGCGCTGGCCCACACTCCGGAGCTGCTCGTGGTGCTGAAGGAAGCTGGAGTAGTGGATGCCGGCGCCAAGGCGTTTGTGCGTGTGCTGGAAGGCATCGTCCGGCTCATCGAGGGCGACCCCATAGTAGCGATCGACACGCCTCCGGAATACGACGTCCCTGACGTGGCCGCATTGGCTGAGGTCAGCGCGGATCGCGATTACCAGTTCTGTACGGAGGTTCTGGTACGCGGCGACGGACTCCCCAGCGCAACCGACGTGAGGGTGAAGCTCCGCGAGCTCGGTGGTTCCATCGTCGTGCTCAGCACAGGCTCCCTGCTGAAGGTCCATGTGCACACCAACGACCCGGAACGGCTCTTTGGCATGGCCGCGGAGTGGGGAACAATCGAATCCCGCAAGGCTGACGACATGCGCGAGCAGCATCGCCGGCTGCACGAGAAAGCGGTGCGTGTAGCGGTGGTGGTCGACTCATCATGTGACCTGCCAGACGAGATCATAGATCGGAATGGTATCGTAATGGTCCCACTCCAGGTGATTGATGGCGACCGGACATACCTGGATCGCGTGGAGATAACCGGGGCACACGTATACGAGCGTATGCGGGGCGGGACGGTATTCACAACGTCCCAGCCCACGCCGGCGGCTTTCGTGCGCGCATTTGAGGACGCGACGGCGGCTGCGGACGAAGTAGTGTGTGTGCTGCTGGGAAAGGTTCTCTCCGGGACGTTCGCGTCCGGACAGGCCGCCGCCCAGGCCCACGGTTCCCTGATCACCATGATCGACTCACGAACGGCCTCGCTGGGGCTGGGATTGCTGGCGTTGAAGGCGGTCGAGCTGGCACATGAGGGCTGGCATGCCCCTCGAATCGCAACGGAACTCACACGCATCCGTGACCGATCGGGGGCATTCTTCACGGTCGACACATTCGAGCATCTGCTCCGTTCGGGACGCGTGGGCCGCGGCAAGGCCTGGATCGGGACCCTGCTGGACGTGAAGCCCATACTCGAAGTGGGCAAGGACGGGCGCGTCATCCCACTCGATCGGGTTCGGGGGCGCGAGGCGCTGATCCCCAGGGTGCTGGCGCACCTCGACCGCAGGCTCACTCCTCGCCCGCAAAGGCTCCGACTGGGCATTGTGCATGCTGACGCTCCCGAGATCGCGCGCCGGCTGGCAAACGACCTGACGGCGCGCTACGAACCGGTCGAGTGTCTGGTCACAGATGTAACTGCAGTACTCGGGGTCCACACGGGACCGGGCGCTTGGGGTATTTTCTATCAGATCGAGGATACGGACGATCGGCAGACCGGAACAAATCCGCCGCCGCGGAGCTAGGAAGAAGAAGGCCTTGCGCCCGAACGGCGACCTCGCGGTTGTCGTAAGGGCGCTTGAAGAGTTCAAGGCGCTCGACGTGGTAGCGCTCGACCTCACTTCGTTGAGTTCGGCTACCGACTACTTCGTCATCGCGTCGGGAACCTCGGACCGCCATGTGAGAGCGGTGGCTGAGGAAGTGATAGCGGCGATGGACCGTTCGGGCCGCACGCCGCATCACGTGGAAGGAGTAACCGCAGGCCGGTGGGTACTGCTGGATTTCGTGGACATCGTGGTACACGTCTTCCACCCCACCCTGCGCGCGTTCTATCAGTTGGAGCGTCTCTGGGCAGACGCTCCGGTCATCCGACCCGGGCAAGAGAATCGCCATTGACGTCCCGTACCCTGATTCTGACCGTGTTCCTCAGCGCGCTGCCTCAGGTTCTGGCAGCGCAGTACTTCGGCCAGAACAAGGTGCAGTACCGGCACCTGAAGTTCTCGGTCATCGAGACCGAGCATTTTGACGTGCACTACCACGAAGGGCTCCACGGGGCGGCCATGGATGCCGCTCGCATGGCGGAGCGCGCCTATGCCCGACTTTCCCGGGTGTTGAATCATCGGTACCGGGAACGCCAGCCCATTATACTCTTCGGCTCTCACAGCGAATTTCAGCAGAATAACGTCACTGATGTAGGCGAAGGAACCGGCGGCGTTACAGACGCGTTCCGTCATCGGGTCATGCTTCCCTTCACCGGCTCATACGCGAGCTTCGAACACGTCCTCCAGCACGAACTCGTTCACCAATTTCAGTTCGACGTTTTCGCGCGCGGTCGGGTTGGGGCCGGCATCCAGCGGCTGATCGCGGTTCAACCGCCTCTGTGGCTCATGGAAGGCATGGCCGAATACCTTTCACTCGGCCCGATCACCCCAAACACCGCGATGTGGCTCCGTAACGCCGCCCTCGAGGGGCACCTGCCCACCATCGAGCAGATGAACCGCAGTCCGAACATCTTTCCGTACCGTTACGGCCACGCCCTGCTCTCGTTCATCGGCGAACGCTGGGGGGACGAAGCCATCGGACAGATCCTGCACAATGTTGCTTCCTCCGGAGTGGAGGCCGGGATCCGGCGCTCTCTCGGCATGTCGACCGAAGATCTGTCAGCCGAGTGGCATCTGGCCGTGCGCCGCGCCTACCTCCCGCAGATCGCAAACCTGAAACATGCCCGCGAGATCGGGCGACTCTCGGTCAGCCGCCGTACCACAGGCGGAAGAATCCACCTGGCCCCGGCCGTCTCACCCGACGGCCGGCAAGTAGCCTATTTCTCCGAGGCCGGCTCTTTCTTCGTGGATCTCTACGTGGCGGATGTGGAATCCGGACGGGTTCAGGGACGGCTGGTCAGAAGCGCATTCCGTACGGATTTCGAAGACCTCCGGTACCTGAGTTCCGCGGCGGCCTGGTCCCCCAACGGCAGATACATCGCAATAGCAGCCAAACACGGTGCGCGGGACGATCTGGTAATTCTCGACGCGCGTCGGCGCAGAGTGGAGCGGCGTATCGCGATCCCGCTGGATGGAATATCTACACCATCGTGGTCACCGGACGGCACGCAGTTGGTGTTCGCCGGATTCGACGGTGGGCACACGGACCTGTTCATGGTTCAGGCAGACGGATCCGGTCTGGAACGCCTGACCCGCGATCGGTATGCCACGCTGCATCCCGCATGGTCACCTGACGGTAGCCGGATAGCCTTCGCCACAGACCGGGGCCCGAATACCGATTTCTCCAACCTGCGCTTCGGTCCGCTCAACATTGCAGTGTACGACATCGCCACAGGCGGTGTCGATCTCCTGGACCACATGGAAGGGAACAACATCAATCCGCAGTGGGCGCCCGACGGCCGGTCGCTGGCTTTCGTCTCCACTCGAACGGGCATTCCGAACGTCTTCCTGTACGATCTTGACGACCGTGATGTCTACCAGCTCACGAACGTGTTCACCGGCGTTTCGGGGATCACAGAGACCTCGCCCGCGATTTCATGGGCGGGTCCGGCTGATCGCCTCGTGTTCACGTACTACGAGGGACCGGACTTCACGTTCAACGTGTATTCACTGCATGCGCCGCGCAGTCTTAAAAGGACTCCCTATCAGCCGGCCGACGCCCCGCCGCCGATAGCGGTGCTGACACCGACTACGGACGGAGATCCACACGATATCAGCGCGCTGCCTTTGCCCACTGGACATGCGACGTCCACGGCATCGGTGTACCGCTTCGAAGGAGGTTTTCGAGCTTCGGCGGCAACCCCCGATCCGGCCGAGCCCGAACGGCGCCAGGTGTCGGTGCGTGCCCTGCTCGACAGCGTAACGCTTGCTCTGCCCGACACGATCACATTCCAGGTGCGTCCTTACACCGGCCGGCTCGCGGCCGATTACATAGCCCAGCCCTCGGTAGGATACGCCCGCGACAACTTCGGCCAGGGACTGTTCGGTGGCGCGGCAATCTGGCTGTCCGACCTGCTGGGCAACAAACGGATGGTCATTGCCGGACAGCTGAACGGTCGGGTGGACGAGGCATACCTGTTCGTGGCATACGGCAACCTGAGCCGGCGAACCAACTGGGTAACCGGGGTTGAGCAATATCCACTGTTCTTCTTCTCCGGCAGTTTTTTGGGCGAGGACAGCCTTGGCACCCCGCTGTCGGTGCTGTCGCTTGACCGCTTCGTCGTTCGCCAGGGGTTTGTGCAGGCGGCACGTCCGTTCAACAGGTTCCGTCGGGTGGAGTTCGGCGTCAGGGCCGTCAATATCGGGCAGGCACGGCAGGAGTTCGTCGAGGAGTGGGTTCCCGGAATCGGGTGGGTCTTCCGGGAGATCCGTACCCGGGGGCTGGGACACGTGAACTTTGTCCAGCCATCGGCCGCTCTGGTTTTCGATAATTCGATATCCCTGTACACAGGTCCCTACCTGGGGCGGCGAAGTCGGTTCGAGTATGCCCCGGCCTTCGGTGACTGGCGATATCACCAGTTCCTCGCGGATTACAGACGGTACGACGGCCTTGTGGGACCGTTCGTGCTGGCAACCCGCGGATTGTTCATGGGACGGTTCGGCAGAGACGAGGGCCAGTTCCCGCTGTTCATGGGATTCCCCGAGCTCCTGCGGGGATACACATCCGGATCGCTCAGGCGGAACGAGTGCCAGACCGATACGGAAGGATCGCTGTCCGGATGCGCGGCTCTGGACCAGCTGATCGGCACGCGGATAGCCGTATTCAACGCGGAACTGCGTTTCCCGCTCTTCCGGGCCGTGGTGCTCGGGTTCCTGCCGGTGTGGTTCCCGCCCATGGAAGGGGCGGTATTCTTCGACGCGGGGCTGGCATGGCGGGCCGAGAGCGAAGTGAAATGGCGGCGGGATCCAGGCGACAACCTCGACATGGTCCGCCAGCCGCTCGCGAGCTGGGGGTTTTCCGGACGCGTCAACCTGCTGGGTTTCGCTATCCTTCGATTCGACTATGCGGTGCCGCTTTCCAGGCCGGAACAGGGCGCTTACTGGACGATCAGTTTTGGACCGACCTTCTGAACGTGAGACGCGAAACGTGAGACGTGAGACGTGGGTGACAACTCAGCATTATGCAGTGCATCCCGGCAACAGGGACGTCGCAGGCGCTGCGGTTTTACGTTTCACATTCCACATTTCGCGTCTCGCCGCGCTGCTCCTCCTCGTCGCCTGTGGCTCGGATCCGCAGGGAGATGAGCTGAGGGCTTCGGTGGTCGCTTCGCTGGCTCGGGGGGAAGAGCAATCTGCAGTGGCATTCAGGTTTCCGACGAGCCGAGCCGGAACCATACAGGTCTACAGGCTTCCTGGAATGGAAGCGACGGACTGGAGATTCACGACCCCGGGGCTGGTGGTAGATCGGGTGGTAGGGTTTGCGCCTGACGATGATCGCATCTATCTGCTTTCGCCGACAGGCCACCTGATGGCCCTCGACCTCACGACCGGACGCACGCGTACTGCGGACACGGGTGTGGTGGCTGCCGTGCTCGGTCCCACCGGGACGCCGTTCTTCGCCAGAGCCCGGGGCGCTGTGGGGAGCGTGACGGGCCGTACAGCTACAACCTGGAACGTGTCGACGGGGCAGCCGGAAGCGATGTTCGGGACGACATCCAACCGACTGGTGGTGATCTCCCGCATGGACGGCAACCGCGTACTGCAGAGTCTCACAGCGGGTCAACCCCCGCAACCACGGCCCATTCCCGACGGTCCCATGACGCTGAGCCAGTGGGGCGACGTGGCCGCCGTCGCCACGGACACGGGAGTCGTAGTGTACGAACTCCTCCGAACCGGACGATCGCGGGTCATCACCCTGCGAGAGACCGTTACCGCCGTGGCCTTCTCACCATCCGCGCATCGCATCTATCTGGGCACGCCCGATGGTACGGTCCTGGTTGCAGACCGGTTCGAAGGACGCATACTTGAACGCTTCGACGCCGGAGGGGCGGTCGACGCCATCAGGCCGGACCCCCAAGGTCGTCTGTTCCTGGCCCGACGCGCAGGCCAGGACACCGTGATGGCAATCTCGGTCACACACGCACATGAACCGGTGAAGGTTTATGCAGAATGGGCGGACGACCTCCCACAGGTTGCGCTCGGCGGAGGACTCGTCGTCCGCCGCGGAAGCGACGTGCTGTCTCTGGCTCCCGTAACGTTTCAGGAGATCGGCCGCGCAACGGGTGGAGCACGGGATCGATGGCTGGTGGCGATCTGGGATCCGCGTCGCCCGGTATTCCAGCTCGCGAGTCAGGAAACGCGAGAAGAGACAACCACCGAACAGGTGGTTTACATCCAGGTCAGCAGTACACGCAATCCGGCTTGGGCAGAGCAACTGGCGCAGGACCTGCGCGCCGCCGGCATGAGGGCCAGCGTCCTGCCGCCTGCCGACCTCGAAGAGATATACCGAGTAGTAATCGGGCCGTACTCGACGCGCGACGAAGCGGAAGTCACGGGACGCAGACTCGGTATGCCGTTCTGGGTCTTCACCAGAGAAGCATCTCCATCCACGGAGCCGTGACCGCTCCGGAGCTTCTTCGAGGCGAGGTTGGCCGGCTCGCGCCGTTACTGCTTTCGGAACACAGTGTGCTGGTGCTGGTTCCCGCCGGTAATCCCGGGTGGGCCGCGGCGGCCGCATGGGACCTGGCCCGCAGCCTCGCTGCTTCACGGCGCGTGGTACTGGTTGATGCGAGCGTAGACAGTCCCGCCCTGGACGGAGGGGCTACCGTCACAGCCGCTGAAGGAATTGTCGACATCTTCGAGTTCGGTGTTTCCTGGAACCACGTGGGACGACAGCAGGATATCCCCACGCTTCACTACGTGGGCGTCGGTACGCTTTCGGCCGACGGACCGGCCATCTGGAGCAGCACGCGGTGGGCGCGCCTTCAACGCGGCTTCGAGCGCGAGGGTGCGTTGCTGTTGCTGTACCTCCCTGTCGAAGCACTGGCCGGGCTGACGTTCATCCCGGATGGTATTGTCCTGCTCTGTGCCCATGGGATGCCTGAGTCCAGAGCGTACAGCGAGACCCTGGAGTCGTCCGGGCATCGTGGTCTGCCGGTGGTCGCCGTCGTAAGAGACGAGCACCCCGACAAGGCGGAAGAAACCGCTGATGCGGCCGAACTCACGGATTCGCCGGCTTGGGTACGTGCAAAAAAGGAGCTTCCAACCCGGCGGAAGGCCCGACCCTTCCGCCGGAAGCCGGTTGCGGCTGGAGTCGTCGCGGTCGTCCTGGTTGTGGTTGGGGTCCTGGTGCTATGGCGCAATCACGGGGTGGATCATCTGCTGGTCGTGAATGAGCCAGTCACTCAGGAGGAACAAACCGCTGCGGCACCCGTGGTGGCCGCGCCAATGGAAGTGGTGGCACCGCCCGTTGCTTACGAGCGCGATTCGCTTTACTACACCGTTCAGGTGGCGGCGTTCAGTTCGCTTGCCCAGGCTATGGAGATGGCCGAGCAGCTTGGCGGTCGGGGATGGCTGACCACTGTGACACCCGTCTACCTCGGCCGTCGGGGCATGTGGCATCGCGTCGTGACTGGAGCGTTCCCTACTGCTCGATCTGCCGATTCCGCACTGCGTACGCTGAGGCGGGAGCGCGTTGTAGCTGGAGATCAGGGGATGGTGCTTCGCACCCCCCACGCCATTCTGCTGGGCACCTACCGCGGCGGCACCGAGGCGGAGGGCGAGGCTCAGGGGCTACGTTCGCGGCGGATTCCAGCATACATTCTGGCCGGTCGCGACGGCGGAACAAGTCTTCTCATAGGGGCTTTCGAGACACCGGAGCAGGCCCGGGCTGCCGATTCGCTGCTCGTGGCCGCAGGTCTGAACGGGCCGCTCGTATCTCGTACTGGACTACAACGATGAAACTCACCCGGATAGAGATCTCGGGGTTCAAGTCTTTCGCCGACACAGCGGACCTGCCGTTCGACGACGGCGTCACGGCCATCGTGGGACCCAACGGCTGTGGCAAGTCCAACGTATCAGACGCCGTTCGCTGGGTGCTGGGAGAACAGCGGGCCCGGTTGCTTCGAGGCGCCAAGATGGAAGACGTGATCTTCCATGGCGCGGTGAAGCACAGACCGGTGAACGTAGCCGAGGTTTCGCTGGTATTCGACAACAGCGATGACGCTCTGCCCATTGCCTACAAGGAAGTGGTCATCACCCGCCGTCTGTCGCGCAGCGGGCAGAGCGACTACCTGATCAACCAGTCGCCGGTGCGGCTTCGTGACATACAGGACCTGCTGCGTGGCACGGGTCTCGGGAGCGACGCGGGCGTCGTGATCGAGGCACAGATGATAGACCGCCTCCTTTCGGACCGGGCGGATGAGCGGCGGTCGTTGTTCGAGGAGGCCGCCGGCATCGGTCTGTACCGCGACCGCAAGACCAGCACCGAAAGGCAACTGGAGCGTACTGGGGAGGATCTCCAGCGCCTCGAGGACGTCATCAACGAGGTGCAGCGCGAGGTGCGAAGTCTGGCCCGGCAGCGGGGTCGCGCAGAACGACACCGGACGCTTACTGCCGAGCGATTCGGGATGGTGATGACGTTGGCACGACGGGAGATTGGACAGTTCGAGGAACGGGATGCCGCGCTTACTGCCGGTCACGCAGACCTCTCAGCCAGGTTGCCGGAACTCAGAACGGCCGTCGATGACGCTGAACGCGCCCGGGAAGGACGTGGACAGGAGCGTGCCAGCGCCGAAGCGCGCCGTACGGAGCTGGAACGACGGTTGTCTGCAGCCCGGGTGGAGGCGGGGCGTCTGGAAGGCGACGTCAACCTGGCTACGGAACGCCTGCAACATGCGACCGCACGCAGCGCACGAGCTCAGTTCGAGCGCGAGCAGGCCGAGGCGCGGGCTGCCCAGGCACGCAGGGACCGCAATGCCGCCGCACAGGAACGCCAGGCGGCATCGCAGGCGCGCGAGTCCGTGCAGACAGAGCTGGACCTGAGAACGGCCACCGAGTCGGAGACACGCTCCCGGCTGCTCACCGCACGCGACGCGGTGCGCGAGGCGGAGGACGCGCTTCAACGGGCGGCGGAACAGCACCGCGCCCTGCTGGGGGAAAGATCGGCTGTGGAACGGGATCTCAGTGATCTGACCGCACAGCGTACAGAGGCGGAGACGCGGCGTCAGCGCGTTGCGGCTGAGCGAGATGCGGCGATGATTCAGGTTGAGGAGTCTCGCTCGCGGGCCGAACGGGCGCTGGCTGAGGAACGGGGGGCTCACGCGGAACGGGAGCGCGCACGACATGAACTGGTGGCGTGCCGGGAACACGAAGTGGCGCAGCGGGCAGCTCTCCGGGCGGCCGAAGAGGCGCTGGCCAGGCTTACCACCCGCAGGGAAGCGCTTGAGGGACTTGAGCGCGACCGGGTGGGTCTCGCCCCGGCTGCAAGGCGGCTGCTGGAAGCACGCGGTGAATTCGACCCCGACATGATCCTGGGCCCCCTGAGCGATTTCCTGACAACCTCGCGCGATGAGGCGGCGGCGGTCGAGCGCGTATTCGGCGAATGGTTGCACGCTGTAGTCGTGCGTGACGAAGCAGTCTCCGCGATCAGTGCCTGGCACGCGCGGGAACGGCCTGGTCCATTGGTGTTGCTCCCCGCGGGTGGGCCCGTAGTCGGATCCGATGCTGCGGCGACCTTGCCCGTGGAGGCGCGGGAGCCGGCCGTCGCTTGGGCGCGCGTCCTCCTTGCAGGACATGACCTGCTCAAACCGGACGGAACCGCGTTTCGACGGCCGAACGGAGCTGTAGTGCTGGCTGGCGGACATGACGGCGCAGGTCCATTGGCCCGACGGGCGGACCTGGCCGAGCTCGGTGCACAGATGGACGAGACCGAAAGGACTCTCACCGGCGCCCGCGCCGCAGCGGACGAAGCGGCCCGGACCCATGCCGAGGCCGAGCGGACGCTGGCCCGCGCAACGGAAGCCGCCGAACGCATGGCGGCCTCGCTGCGCGAAGCGCAGGGCGCGCTGGACGAGTCCATCAGGGCCATGAATCGGGTGGAACGGGAGCTTGTCGAGGTACAGGACGATCTGAATCGACTGGACGAACGTCTGACCGAGCGCAGTGGGCGCATGGAAGGTATTGCCGTGACTATGGCTGACCTTGAGCGGTCACGGACAACGTTCGAAGAGACCCTGCGGACGCGCCGTACTCAGCTCGGCGAACTGGAGGCGGCCCAGGAGACCGCGCGTGAGCGGCGCGTGCACTGGCAGGTGGAGGAAGCGCAGGTGTCTGCCCGGGAACAGGCGGCGGCCGAACGCGAGGACCGGGCCCAGCAGGCGTTGGCCGAGGCAGAACGCCATATCGCGGAACTGGACTTGGAGCTCCGTGCCGCGGAACATGATACTGATCAGGTGACGGCCCAGCGTCAGCAGTGGCTTGACCAACTGGCCGAACGCAAGGTGGCGGTACAGGAACTGGAAGCTGCCGCAGCCTCTGCGGAGACCGGTGTGCGCGAAGCAGAGAACATGCTCGCACAGGCAGAACGGGCCGTGGAGCAGGCTCGTCAGGCCCTTGAAGGGACAAGCCAGCAACTCCACGAAGTCGAACTCGAGCGGACAACTCTTACGGGCAGCCGTCAGGTGTTGAGGGAGCGTGTCGAGGCAGAATGGCACAGGCCCCTGGAGGAACTGGTGGCCGAAGCTCCCGAGGTAGATGGTGACGCCGGGTTTCTGCGGGAAGAGGCGCAGCGACTGGCTGCGGCTATCGAGGCGCTTGGCCCGGTGAACCAGCTCGCGGTCGAGGAACATGCCGAAGAGTCCCGTCGCCTAGAGTTTCTGATGAGTCAGCGGGATGACCTGATCGCGGCCAAGAACCGCCTGGCCGACGCCCTGCGCGAGATAGATCAAACGGCACGGGCAATGTTTGTGGAGAGTTTCGAATCGATCCGCGGCCATTTCCGTTCGGTATTTCAGACGCTCTTCGAGGGTGGAGAGTGTGATGTTCGGCTCGCCGATCCTTCCGACCCGCTGAGCAGCGATATCGACATTCACGCAGCGCCGCGCGGCAAACGCACGCAACGCATTCACCTCCTTTCATCCGGTGAACGCGCCCTCGTGGCTGTGTCGCTGCTCTTCGCGATCTACCTCACCAAACCGGCTCCGTTCTGCCTCATGGACGAGGTGGATGCGCCCCTGGACGATGCCAATGTTGTGCGTTTTGTGCGGCTGCTGGAGGAATTCAAACGGTCCACACAGTTCATCGTCATCACGCACAATCCACGCACGATGCAGGTGGCCGACGCCGTCTACGGCATCACGATGCAGGAACCGGGCGTATCCACGATCGTGGGCGTGCGGTTGGGCCAGGTAGGGGCGATCTGAAGGCTCGACCGGGACGTGATCGCGAAGAAAGGTTCGTTGATGGAACTCATCGTTCTCGGGAGCGGTACCGTGGCACCGACCCCGGAACGGACCGCGCCGGCGCATTGGGTCACTGCCGGACCCGTACGCCTGCTGCTGGATTGTGGTAGCGGTACCCTGCACCGGGCCGCACAACACGATGTTCCGTGGCCGACCGTGACACATATCGCCCTGACTCATTTTCACGTCGATCACTGGGGTGAACTGAGCCATTTCCTCTTTGCGCTGCGTTGGGGCACGGAGCCCACGCGCACAGATCCGCTCACCATAATCGGACCGCTGGGACTGATCCGGCGCTTCAGGGCCCTCACCCAGGCTTTCGGAGAGTGGCTGGAGGACCCCGGCTATCCAATCGACCTCGTAGAAATGAACCCGCTCGAGAGTCGGGAACTGGGTACCGACGTGCTGCTGGAGACCTGCAAGACCCCTCACACCGACGAGAGCCTGGCCTATGCCGTACGGCACCGGGGCGCCCGACTGGTGTACACTGGTGATACGGGCCCCAGTGCAGGCCTTGCCAGCTGGGCCAGGAACTGCGACCTGCTCCTTACCGAGGCTTCGCTCCCCGAGGATCGGGCCGTGGAGATACATTTAACCCCGGAGCAGGCAGGGCAGCTGGCCCGGGACTCTCTTGCCAGGAGGCTGGTGCTGGTGCACTTCTACCCTCCTGTCGAAACGACGGACCCCGCCGGCGCGGCTGCGAGGTACTACTCCGGCCCTGTGTCGGCGGCGCGTGACGGGGATCTGTACACGATCGGGGATTGATATCAGATGCTCGTGGTGATGCGACACGGAGCAACCCGCGAAGAAGTCGAGCGCATCTCCCGCACGATCGAGGAGATGGGATATCAGGCACGCCAGCTACCAGGGAGACAACGCACTGCCGTGGGTCTAGTTGGGAACGACGGTCGTGTGAACGCAGGGCTGCTGGCGGCGCTCCCCGGAGTACAGGAAGTGATTCACATTACCAAACCCTACAAGCAGGTATCGCGCGAGTGGCAGGCGGATCGGACCGTGGTACGTCTGGGCGGTGGTATCGCCATCGGTGAGGCCGACGTGGTGGTCATGGCGGGACCGTGTGCGGTCGAATCCGAAAACCAGATCGTCGAGGCGGCGCGCAGGGTCCGGGATGCAGGAGCAGTCATCCTGCGCGGAGGCGCATTCAAGCCACGCACATCCCCGTACTCGTTCCAGGGACTGGGAATCGAAGGACTGAGATTGCTGGCGCGGGCTCGAGAGGAAACCGGTCTCCTGATCGTTACCGAGGCGATCGACTCGGAGAGTGTTGATCTGGTGGCCGAGTACGCAGACATGGTCCAGATTGGTGCGCGCAACATGCAGAATTATTCGCTGTTGAAGCGCGCCGGCCGTGCGGGCAGACCTGTCCTCCTGAAGCGCGGCCCTGCGGCCACAATGACTGAATGGCTCCTGTCCGCTGAGTACCTGTTCGCCGAGGGCAACGATCGGGTAGTGCTGTGCGAGCGGGGCATTCGCAGCTTCGACTCGGGCGCCCGCAATCTGCTGGATCTCACGGCCATCCCCCTGGTACAGGAACTTTCGCACCTGCCGGTGGTTGCGGACCCGAGCCACGGGACCGGACGGCGTGACCGCGTGATCCCGATGGCCCGGGCTGCGGTGGCCGCCGGGGCGGACGGCATAATGGTGGAAGTACACCCCGAACCGTCAACCGCGCTGTCCGACGGCGAGCAGAGTCTGTACCCGGAACAGTTCACCAATCTCATGAAAGAGATGAGCCAGATTGCCGAAGCCATAGGAAGGCGTCTGGCTGTACCGGAAGAAGCGGTTCGATGATGCTCGGTACGTTGGCGCTCCTCGCGTCCTGTTGCCCTGGGGACGCCCAGGACCCCGGTCCTGCGCTCGCCCGGGCCGAGCGTGCCTATGCGGCTTTCGAGACGCTCACCGCCACCTTCACGCAGACGATCGTAAATCCCATGCTTGGTGCCCCGGAGACGACGCACGGCACTCTGTACCTCGTCAAGCCTGACCGGTTTGCAATGCGGTTCAGCGAACCGGAAGGTGACCGCATCGTTGCAGACGGTACCTGGCTCTGGGCCTACACCCCGAGCACGGTACCCGGCCAGGTGATCCGCCAGTCGGTCCCGAGAGAAGGGCCAGCCACCCCCAATCTCTTCGGCCAGTTCGTCGACCGCCCCCTGGAGCGATATGAGGCGACGCATGTCGGGACCGACACCGTGGCCGGGCAGTCGGCGGATCTTGTTCGGATGGTACCGAAGTCACGCGATCTGCCGTTTCGTCAGGCGGTTATCGCGATCTCACGACAGTCGGGGATGCTGCTGAGACTGGAGCTGATAGAAACTTCAGGACAACGTCGCACTCTTGTGTTTGCGGATATCCGCCCCGGTGCCAGTGTACCACGGTCAGAGGTCACGTTCACGCCGCCCCGCGGTACCCGCGTGGTCACACCGTAGAGGCATCATCGAGAACGTCCGCAACAGCCGCCCGGACATCCGGATCCAGGTCCGCCAGGTCAAGAGCGCGCCGTGCCAGCGCCACATACAGTGGCGCCAGGTCATGCGGCAATGTCGCCAGATGCCGGCGCACCGTACCCGAGTCGCCTCGTGCCACCGGACCGGTGAGCGCTGTCCGCGCCCCACCCGAAGCCATGTTGTCGATCGTGCTCCGCATGAGCTGTGCGATCCCGGTGCGAGCATCTGTTGGAGACACCCCCGCGGCATCGAACAACTGCTCGGCGGCGGCGCCCAGCACAACGGCGTAGTTCGATGCGAATACCGCACCGGCATGGTAGAGCGGCTTCGTGCCCGCGGGTATCACAACCGGACAGAGTCCCACGTCGCGCGCTAGTCGGGAAGCGATTTCCACCGCGCGGTCGTCGCCCTCCAGGGCGGCCATCGCACCCCGCAACCGTTGCCATGCAGTCGAAGGCTCGGTGATCGCCAGCAGAGGATGAAGCGACCCCAGCGCTGCACCCGTGCGTCCGAGCGGCGCCAGCACATCCGCTGCCAGGAGCCCTGAACAGTGGAGGACCACATGCTGGCTGGTGACGGTACCGGAGTGGGCCAGATCCCGCGCGATTGCGGGGATGGCATCATCTCTCACGGTGAGCAGGAGAACCTCTACGCGATCCAGCCAGGGAGGGAGGCCGCCGTGCGAAAACACGAGCGGCGGAGAAACGATCTTCCCTCGCCGCCCGTGTACCAGGACTTCATGGCCAGCGCGCACCAGAGCCAGTGCGAGCCCGAGCCCGGCGCGACCGGGTCCGACGACCCCGATCGCGCTCAACGTGGCGCCGGGTCCCGCCCCACCATGGCCATCAGATCACTGGGCGATCTGGCCTCCCTCAAGAGGCGCAACGCCTCCTGAATCTGCGGATCGACGGCCATTTGCCGGCGCAACTCCTCCGGCCGACCGAATACGTAACGAACTATCTCGTCCCCGAGCTGCCGGTCAATGAGCCGCGCTGCGCCGTGCCAGACGGAATCGGAAACCTCAATGCCCCGGTCCCGGGCACGCCTCAGTAACTCGCTCCGCATCTCACGCGTGATCCGCAAGTCCGGATCGGTGATGATGTTCTTCGCGCTCAGGTCGAACGCATACCCCGCCAGTGCGTCACGGTACTTGGGCAAATCCGCGCCCAGCGCGCGGGCAAACGCCTGCTCCATGGTGTTGAGCGTATCGTTGCGAATCACCCGATCCGGGTGAATCCCGCCGCCACCGTGGACGATCCGCCCACCGGAGGTCCGGTAAGTCACGAGGCTGTCTTCCGCCAGAGGCAGGTCTTCGTCGTCCTCCTCGCCGGCCTCGATGGCCACTACCGGGTCTGAGCCCGAGACAGCCCGGGGCCGTTCGATAGTGCGCCCGCTCGGGGTATACCAGCGGCCCGTGGTGACCTTGAGCCAGTCGCTCGCACCAAGTTCAAACACGGTCTGCACCAGGCCCTTGCCGAATGTGGGCGTACCGACGAGCAGGGCCCGGTCATGGTCCTGAAGCGCACCCGCAATGATCTCCGCAGCGGAAGCCGACCCGTGGTTCACAAGAACCACGAGCGGCATGTCAGCCCAGCGCTCCGCCGAGCGGGCGCGGTACTGGCGGTTGGACCCGGGCGCACGGCCGCGCGTCTCTACAACTACGTTCCCGCTGGCCAGGAACAGGTCCGCCACAGCAACACCTTCATCCAGCAGCCCGCCGGGGTTGTAACGGAGATCAAGAATCAGGGACCGGGCGCCCTCGCCCCGGAGCCGCGTCACTTCGTCCTGCAGTTCCTTTGCCGATGCCTCGCTCACGGGTGTGAGGTGGACATAGCCGATTTCGCCGGGTAGCACCGCACCGAACTGGACCGAACGTACGTGAATCCGTTCCCGCGTGACGGAGAGCCGCATCGGTTCGGGTACGCCCGGACGCGAAACCAGGATCTCCGCAGCCGATCCCGGTTCTCCCCGCAGGTGCCTCACCGCCCGGTCGTCCGACCAACCGTAGGTGGATTCGCCGTTCAACTGAACTATGCGGTCACCGGTTCTGAGACCCGCGCGATCGGCTGGGGTGTCGGGCAGAGGCGCAACTACAGTAATCCAGCCGTCACGTACCTCGATGCGGATTCCGAGGCCGCCGTAGTTGCCCGTGGTGCTGACCTGCAGCTCGCGAATGTCGTTGGGCCGGAGGAAGCTCGTGTACGGATCTCCGAGCTCCCTGAGGAGGCCGTCGATTGCCATGTCGTAGAGCTGCCGCGCCTCCAGGGAATCCACGTAGTAGTCGGCCAGGTAGGCCACCACGTTGTCCAGGATGCGAGCTCTCTGATAGACTCCGCCGGCCTGGGCGGCGCCTCTCTGGAGCAGCCAGCCTCCCGACATGAAAGCTAGGAACACGACCAGCCCGACCAGTACCCAATTCTTGCGCCTCATACCGGAAATCCCCTGATTCACGTCAGTGGTTCAACCCGTACGGGAGCGAAAAGTTTCGCCAGACGGGTCTTCATTATTTTCCAAGCACCATCCTCAACTTCGTTGGCCGGGCGGCATGCGTCCAGATGCACGATGTCCGGCCCCTGAGCTTCCCTGAAAGCCAGCGCCACCCGCTCGTGCAGGTCGTGATCCTCCCGCTCGATACGATCAGGATCCTTGGCATCCGCCGCCTGGCGCTCCCGCCCCACAGCCGGGGTCACGTCCAGCACCAGCGTAAGATCCGGTCTCAGGCTCTGCGTCGCCATGCGGTTGGCCGCCTTCACGGCCTCGTCGTCGAGCCCCCGCCCGACCACCTGATAGGCCATAGTCGACAAGTCAAAGCGGTCGCTCACGACCACCTCTCCCCGCTCGATGGCCGGTCGGATGACCTTTGCCACAAGGTCCGCGCGTGCCGCCAGCATCAGGAACAACTCGGCCGCAGGGGAGGCGCCCAGTGACGGGTCGAGCGCCGCGTTGCGCGCGGCCTCGGCCAGGGGAGTTCCTCCGGGCTCGCGCACCTGCGTCACCGTGAGGCCCTCGCTACGCAATCTCTCGACCAGTCGTCCGGCCAGCGTCGTCTTGCCTGCCCCTTCCGGACCTTCAACCACGATCAGAGCACCCGGCATCGATCTCTGCCTCTGCTCACCCCAACGTGATGATGGGGCTCGCAGAGCCTTTCCTGATACCTTCCATGATCTGCTCGTTCATCTTGACCATAACCTTGTCAAAGTTGGACTGAGCAGCCACCACAGCCTGATACTGCGAATTACCCTGGATCTCCCCCAGCAGCTCATTGTACTGTTTGATCGCGTCCTCAGGCGGCTCTGTACCCTCCGCGGCCAGCTTCTCGATGGACGCCGCGATCTCGCTGAGCCGATTCATCCGCTCCTGAAGCTCGGGCGCGTCCCTGATGCTTTCATGCGCGCGTCTCAGTGCCTTGTATTCGTCACTCTGGCCGATGAGCCTGCCGAGTTCGATGGCTTTCTCCGTGATCAACCATGCTCCCTGGTGGCGATGAGGTACCGGGCCCGCCCGAACAGGTCGGCCTCAACCCTTACGTCATCGAACCCCGACGCGCGGGCCAGAGCTTCGGTTGACGCCGACCGTTCGCAATCTACCTCAACTGCAAGCAGCCCGCCCGATACAAGACCATCCCGGGCATCCTTGATCAGCCGCGCCGTCAGCTCGGTTCCCGTGGTGCCCCCCACCAGCGCTCCCCGGGGCTCATGGTTCCGGACCGACGGATCGAGAGTGTCGTGTTCGGACTGGCTCAGATAGGGAGGGTTGGCCACCACAACATCTGCACTCCGCCCTCGAAGGGAGGAGGTCAGGTTGCCGGCCACAAGCCGGACCGGCACGGCGAGCCTGGCAGCTCGGACGTTTCGCCCCGCCACCTCCAGAGCGGCTGGCGAATTGTCAATCGCAACTATCTGGTTGAATCGTCCCTCC
>CAZTIV010000001.1:33222-114257 GCA_964613905.1 uncultured Gemmatimonadaceae bacterium
GTGTGTCCCCGGCTGAGCCAGACATCACCTCTGGCCATTCGGGCCAGTGCGGCCCAGAGATCGACGGCTTCCCGCTGAGGGTCCGCTGCGACGCCGCGAAGCTGCTCCGCTGCGAGCCCGAGTTCTGTTTGGACTGTGGCCGCGACCGCCATCTCAGCCATCGGCCCGCTCCTCCCGGTGGGCCGTGCGCAGCGCATCCACGAGCGGATGGATCTCGCCTTCCAGGACTTCGTCGAGCTGGTGCAGCGTCAGCCCTATGCGGTGATCGGTGACCCGGTTCTGCGGAAAGTTATAGGTCCGGATCTTGGCCGAACGGTCGCCTGTGCCCACCATGGCTTTCCGTTCACGCGCCCTCGCGGCCTCCTGCTGGGCAATCATCCGGTCGAGCAGGCGCGCCCGCAGCACTTCGAGCGCCTTGATCTTGTTCTGAAGCTGGGATTTCTGGTCCTGGCACTGCACCACCAGGCCGGTGGGAAGGTGAGTGATCCTCACCGCGCTGTCGGTTGTATTAACGCTCTGGCCACCGGGACCGGAAGACCTGAAGACATCCACCTTGAGGTCTTTTTCCTCGATCTTCACGTCCACATCCTCGGCTTCCGGAAGTACGGCCACAGTGGCCGCCGAGGTATGGATGCGTCCCTGGGCTTCCGTCTCGGGCACGCGTTGCACACGATGCACCCCGGACTCGTGACGGAGCACTCCGAAGGCCTGCACCCCGCGAACGGTGAAGATGACCTCCTTCACCCCTCCAACGTTGCCTGGGGAAAGCTCGAGCACCTCTACCTTCCAGCTTTGTCGCTCGGAGAACCTGGTGTACATGCGGAAGAGATCGGCCGCGAAGAGTGCCGCTTCATCTCCTCCGGTGCCGGCCCGGATCTCGACGATGGCATCACGGTCATCCAGCGGATCTCGCGGGACCAGCAAGTCCTGGAGCCGCGATTCGAGAGTTTCGACCTCGGGGGAGAGACGTTCGACGTCGGCGCGGGCCAGCTCCGCCAGCTGCGGATCTGCCTCGCGCAGCAGTTCCCGGGACTGCTTCAGTTCGTCCTGAAGTTTGGCGAGTCTGTGGGCGGTACTACGGATCTTGTCGAGCCGGGCGTGCTCTCGGCCGAGCAGTTGAAGCCGGCGTGGATCCCGCGCCATGTCGGGATCGGCCAGTTCACGCTCGACCTCGTTGGCCCGGGCGAGCGCGGCGAAGAGCCGCGCGTCCAGAATCAGGCTCCCTTGGTCGAGCCGGCCCCCGCGGCGTACCGCTGACGGAACCGCTCCACCCGGCCCGCCGTATCCACCAGCTTCTGCTTGCCCGTGAAATAGGGATGACACCTGGCACAGATCTCGACGTGAATTGACGCCATCGTCGAGCGGGTCTCAAACGAATTGCCACAGGCACACTGGACTACGGTACGCTGGTAAGTGGGATGAATATCGGCCTTCACGCGTGATGCTCCTCAAGGGCGAGAACGATGTGATCCACATGAAGCGACGGAATATAGCGGGTCAGCTTGCGAATTGACAGCCTTCCCGACCCGGCGTTAATCTTGGCAGGTCCGAGCCTACTTCCTCGCCCCGGGGCAAGAGCGATCATGTCTGTCGTCGAGGCCCTGCGCCGCGTACCGCTGTTCGCCGATCTTGATACCGACGAAATCGGCCGGCTGGCGCACGCAGCTCGGGAGCGCCCATACCCGCGGAACAGCGTCATCCTCTTCGAGGACGACCCCGGGGACGCGCTTTACGTTGTAAACTCGGGACAGGTAAAGGTGGTGCTCATCGGGGAAGACGGGCGGGAAGTCATCCTGTCGGTGCTCGGAGCTGGAGATTTCTTCGGCGAAATGTCGCTGATCGATGACCAGCCGCGTTCGGCTCACGTGATCGCAATGGACGATGCGAGCCTGCTGGTACTGCGGCGGGAGGACTTTCGGGCCGCCCTGTCCGAGAGTCCCCGGATTGCTCTGGGGCTGCTCAAGACCCTGTCGCGCAGACTTCGCCGAGCCGACAACAAGATCGGTGCGCTGGTGCTGCTAGACGTGTTTGGCAGGGTGGCACGCCTGCTGCTCGAACTGGCTGATGAGAACGACGGAAATACGATCACGCAGCGTATGACGCACCACACGATCGCGCAGATGATAGGGTCGAGCCGTGAGACGGTATCGCGTACCATGCGGGAGCTACAGGAAAAGGGATTGATTGAGGTGACCCGGAAGTCGATCGCGCTCAAGGACCGTAAGGCCCTCGAAGCTGCCGCGGGACTCGCGTGAGCCGCGTCACGGAGTTCTCGTGAGCTCTGACCGGGGCGCGGGATACCGTGTTACCGTGTGGGGTGCACGCGGGTCCATTCCCACGCCGGGCGCTGCAACAACCCGCTATGGCGGCAATACTTCATGCGTCGCCGTCGAACGGATGACGGGACCCGGGAGTCGAATGGTCATCCTGGACGCCGGTACGGGGATCCGGCCTCTGGGGGGCAAACTGGCGCGGGAGAGTAACGGCCCCCTCGAAGTAGACCTCCTGGTGAGTCACACGCACTGGGATCACATTCAAGGGCTGCCGTTTTTCGCCCCGTTCTTCGGCAAGGCCAATGCGGTCCGGATTCTGGGGCCCAAACAGGGCGACGTTCCCCTGGAACGCATCCTGCGGGATCAAATGAATCCGGTGGTGTTCCCGGTTCCCCTGGACGAACTGGCGTCCGACCTGACTGTAGGGCACGTGGAGCCGGGGGAGTTCGAGGTAAACGGCTTCACGGTCAAGGCCATGCGGCTTCGGCACCCGGGGGTCACATTGGGGTATCGTCTTACACCACGGGGCGGTGGCGCAAGTATGGCCTACGTCACAGACAACGAGCTGGGTTCGGGTGGAGATTATGGGGAGGCAGCCTCGTGGCGTGACAACCTGGCCAGCTTCCTGGACGGCGTAGACCTGCTGATCCACGACGCCATGTACACGGCAACTGAGCTGGATCAGTACCGCGGGTGGGGTCATTCGTCACATTTCGAGGCGGTTGACCTTGCGGTTGAAGCTGGAGTCAAGCGACTGGTTCTGTTCCATCACCGGCCGGAACGTGACGATGCCGGGATGGATGCGCTGGTGAAAGAGGCCGGCGCAAGGGCGGAAGGCGCAGGGCGGCCGCTCAAGGTACAGGCTGCAACAGAAGGTCTGGAACTGACCCTTTAACGGAAGGTTGGGATTTATGCGGTGGCGTACTCTGGTAGCACTTGGGCTCACGGCCGGGCTGGTCGGTACGGGCGGCCTCGCAGCGCAAGACACGCGCCCCGGCATCGCCGTCCTGCCGTTCGAGAACGGCGGGTCGTACGGACAGGATGCGGAGAACTTCGAGGCCTTGACGATCGGCTTGCAGCAGATGCTGATCACCGAGTTCGCGAGCAATGCACAACTCCGCGTGGTCGAGCGCGGCAGACTCAGAGAACTGTTGGCTGAGCAGGATCTGGGAGCCAGCGGTCGAGTCGATGCCAACACCGCCGCTCGTCTTGGTCGCCTGGTCGGTGCCCGCTACGTGGTTCTGGGAGGTTTCATCGACTTCTGGGGCGACTTTCGGATCGACATCCGGATTGTGAACGTGGAGACGGGCGAGGTCGTCAGGACCGAGCGCGTCCGGAACAAGCGGGAAGAGCTTTACAACCTCGTGGTCGAGTCGGCCACCAAGGTGACGCGTGGGCTGAACCTTCCCGCCCTGCCCCGTCAGGTGCAGTCCCAGCGTGAGTCCCGTCAGGTTCCCACAGAGGCGGTGACGCTGTACACGCGGGGTCTGCTGTTCGCGGATCGCGGAGACAACGCGCGGGCCACGGAGCTCTTCTCCCAGGCCATCGCACAGTTTCCTGAGTACACCGAGGCCCAGGAAGCCTTGCGACAGCTCCGGCAGTCGTAGTAGCGTTGGCGCGTGATGGCGCCAATTGCGGCACTCGGTCGGTTTGTTGCGCGCCAGGTCGCCCTGCTGGGCGCCCTGGCGCGTTTCTTCGTGCGAGCGCTCGCCGCATCGCCTTCCCTTCCGTCCGCCGGCCGCCGAGTGGCCCTGCGCGTCCTTCTGAACCAGGTCTGGTTCACCGCGGTCCAGGCTGTTCCCGTGATAATTGTGCTCTCCGGCATTCTGAGCTTCCTGGTCATTTCCCAGGCGGTCCGCGAACTGGGTCGCCTGAACGCAACCGAATTGATAGGTACGCTGATGGTCGTGGCCATAGTACGGGAACTGGGCCCCCTCCTCACGGCCCTGGTGGTGGTGGGGCGATCCGGGACGGCCATCGCGGCGGAACTCGCAACCAACAAGGTGGCGGGCGAGGTTCATGCGCTGGAAGGACTGGGCATCGATCCCCAGCACTACCTCGTGCTTCCGCGGCTCGTGGCCGCCATAGCCTCGGTCTTCGGACTCATGATTGTGTTCGACATCGTGGCCATCTTCGCGGGCCTCATTGCAGCTACTGCGAACGAAATGAGCAGTGACCGGTACTTCGACATAGTCCTCCGGTCGCTGGCGCTAAAGGATGTCTGGCTCACCGTGCTCAAGGGCCTGACGTTCGGGACCATCATCGGCATCGTCCCCAGCTTCTACGGCCTGAGCGTGGATCCGAGCCCCACCCTCATCCCGGTGGCCGCAAGCCGCGCCGTAGTGAGCAGCATTCTGGCCATCTTCGTGTGCTCTGCACTGTTCGTAGCGGTGACGGCGTGACCGGTACAGGTATACCACTGTCGTACGAACAAGTCGTTCTGAGGAACGCCGAGTCCGGGCCGGTGTCGCTGGACGTTCCTGCGCACCAGACGGTCGCCGTTCTGGGGAACGCGGCCAGCGGTGTAACCCGGCTTGGAGCCCTCGCGCTGGGACTGGAGCTGCCGTCAGAGGGCCGTGTGCTCGTTTTCGGAGAGGAAATTGCCCGGCTGCCTCGCCGGGCCGCACTCGCGCGCCGGCGATCCGTGGGATACGTTCCTGCCGGGGGCGGACTGCTCCAGAACCTTTCACTGGAGGATAATCTCGCGCTGCCACTGCGCTTCGGGAGCACGCTCAGCGAAAGGGAGATCCGGAGCCGACTCAACCTGTTGCTCGCGCTGGTCCGTATTCCGGACGCGGGAGAGCTCAGGCCCGCGGCCGCCAACCAGGAGCAGCGAAGACGTGCCGCTCTGGCTCGGGCTCTGGTCTTCGATCCGGCGCTTCTCATTCTGGAACAGCCGTTCGATGGGCTGCCGGGACGGGTCGCCGCGGAACTGCTGGAAGTAGCCAGGGGTGGAGAAACCGCCGAGGGAGCACGCCGAACAGTGTTCATAGCCTGTCATGATCTTCCGGACCGCTTGCTTCCCCGTATTGACGGGCGGGCGCGATTGCTGCGATCCGGCCTCGTGGCCGATACCTGAGACGGGACGCCGTGGAGACCAGGAAAGCGGACCTTGTGGTAGGACTTTTCCTGCTCGTGACCGTGGGCATCGTGGCCGGAGCCCTGATAGTCACGAGCGGTCTGGGCGACGTCCGCAACGACCTGTACGTGCGGGCCCAGTCGGCCGAAGACCTGACGTCCGACACACGGGTGGTGCTCCGCGGCCTCAACGTGGGGCGGGTGAGGGACGTAAGTCCCGTGGTCGATCCCGCCACGGGCGGGATAAGCTTCGTGGTAAGGCTCTCGGTGCGGGACCGGTTTCCGAACGGCACTCAGCTCAATCTGCCGGTGGGGACGACAGCGTTGATCGTGCGACCCACGCCCATAGCACCGGCTATTATAGACCTGGTGGTGCCCGAACGGGCCACAGCCGTGTGGCTGGCTGCCGGAGACACGATCGCCTCGGATCGGCCGCGCAGCCTTATCGATGCCCTGGGTGAGCTGGCGCAGGAGCTTTCTGACGACCTCAAGACCGCCATGGAGGACACGCGCGACCTGGTGCGGAACACGAACGATGCAGTCCGACGGACTCATACCGCCATTGCCGCCAACGACCCGCTGCTCCGCACGGTGCTCGAGCAGGTGACGGCCAATCTCGAACGTACCGATCGTCTGCTGGCCGAGGTTGAGCCCAGGGTCGGACCGCTGCAGGACAGTCTGGCTGTGACACTGTCGGACACACGACGGCTGATCCAGCGCATGGACAGCCTGGTCTACACGGCAGACGCGATGGCCAGGGAAAATCGTGAAGTAGTCCGGGAAACGGCCGAGAACCTGCGGAATTCCTCGATCGTTCTGGAACACTTTGCCGATCAGGTGAGCCGCCGTCCCACGCGACTCCTGACCGGCGTTCGCCCGCCGCCGCAAGACACGGCGAGGAGCAACCCATGAAGTACCTCCTGCTCCATACTGCGGCGGCCGACCTGGACATGGTGAAGGGCGCTCTGGATGCGGAGCAAGTGGCGATTGGTCCTGCCGTCACCGATGCCGATCTCCGCGTGAGCGAGCTGCCTACCGCACTTCTGATCGATGCCGGCAGCCGGAATCTGTTTTCAACAGCCCAGCTCCGGCGCTTCGTCGGCGACGGCGGAGCAATCGTCGTGCTCGGCGCGCCGGGTGAGGAGGATGCTCCTGATGCACCACCGTCGGATCTCATGGCGGGGTACGTGCCGGCCCTGTACGGCCCCCGGCAGCTGCTCCTGGCACTTCGCGGCGCATTCCGCGAGGCGGTGGCACGTGCCGAGGCGGCGCGGGCCCGTCAGGAAGCCGCGGCCCGGACTCGGGAACTCGGCGAACTCACGCGTATCGGGATGGCGCTCACCACCGAACGTGACCTGAATACGCTGCTGGACCTGATCCTCTCGCAGGCACGGAGGATGTCGGACGCAGACGCGGGCAGCCTCTACCTGGTGGAGACTCCAGAAGACGGCGCCAAGCAGCTGCGGTTCAAGCTGGCTCAGAACTTCTCGCGACCTGAAATCCCGTTTGTGGAATTTACGATCCCGTTCGACAAGGCCAGCATCGCCGGAAACGTGGCCAGCACGGCCAAACCGCTGGTGCTTGACGATGCCTACCGGTTGCCGCCGGACGTGGAGTACTCCATTAACCGTTCGTTCGACGAGAAGTACGGTTATCGCACCAAGTCGATGCTCACGATCCCCATGAGTGACCACAAGCAGGAGGTCATCGGCGTACTGCAGCTGATCAACCGCAAGCGGTCGTTCGAGACCCGGCTCGAGACGCCGGCCGATTTCGACCGCGAGGTTGTACCGTTCAGCCAACGCATCGTTGAATTGGTATCGTCACTGGCCGGCCAGGCGGCCGTGTCCGTGGAAAACAGCCAGCTGTACGAAAGCATCGAGCGGTTGTTCGAAGGATTTGTGAAGGCGGCCGTGACCGCCATCGAGCAGCGTGACCCCACAACGTTCGGCCATTCCGGCCGCGTGGCTACCATGACAGTAGGGCTTGCTGAAACGGTAGACGGGGTGGGCGATGGGTCGTACCGCCACGTGAAATTTTCACGGGAGGAAATTCGCGAAATCCGCTATGCCGGTCTGTTGCACGACTTCGGCAAGGTGGGGGTGCGGGAACAGGTACTCGTAAAGGCCAAGAAGCTGTATGCCCCGGATTTCGCACTGATCAGGCAGCGCTATGCTTTCATACGACGGACGGCGGAACGCGATTTTGCCGCCCAGCGGGCCGCGTTCCTGGAACAGCGTGGCCGTGAGGGATACGATGAAGCGCTTGCCGCACTGAAGCGGGAGCACGAGGATCGTCTCGCCTCGCTGGACCGTTTCATGAAGCTGGTGGCCGAGTCCAACGAACCCACAGTTCTCCCCGAGGGCAGCTTCGAGGAATTACTGCACTACGCAGAAGTGTTCTACGAAGACCTCGAGGGTAACGTACAGGCGTATCTCACGGATGACGAAGTCCGCTTTCTCACCATCCGCAAGGGAAGCCTGGACGAGCAGGAGCGGCTGGAGATAGAGAGCCACGTCACACATACATATCGCTTCCTGCTCCAGATTCCGTGGACCAGGGAACTTCAGAACGTGCCCTACATTGCGTACGGACATCATGAAAAGCTGTCCGGAACGGGGTATCCCCGGAAGGTGCTGGCAGAGCAGATACCCATTCAGACCAGGATGATGACGATCGCCGACATCTTCGACGCGCTGACCGCGTCGGACAGGCCCTACAAGAGGGCCGTCCCGATACCCAAGGCCATCGACATCATGGCTTACGAGGTGAAAGAAGGAATGCTGGACCAGGAGCTGTTCAAGCTCTTTGTCGAAGCGAAGGTGTTCGAGAAGGAGGATACATCAGAATGAAGCACGTACTGCCTGTCGCCGCTGCCGTCATGCTGACAACCGGCTGCACGAGCAATGACGGCCCCGCCGATTTCGAGATCTGGGCCATGGATCAGGGTACACATGTGATCCACATCTTCGACCCCGACTTCACCGAGATAGCCCGCATCGACATGGGTGCCCGGGGGGTGCGCGTGCCACACATGATCGAGTTCACGTCGGATTACCGATACGCCTTCGTGGCAGCGCCTGCCACCGGCAACGTGGCCGTAATCCGAGCCGCCGACCGCGAGGTCGTAGCCGTGGTCCCGACCGGCCCCCGCACCCATCACGCCGCAGTGGCTCCCGACGACCGGACAGTCATGGTCTCGGTGATCGGGGCTGCCAACACGCCGTGGGACGGAAAGCTGGTGGAACTGGAACTTGATCTGGTGAACGAGAGGTTCACGGCCGGAAGGGAACTGCTGCTTGCCGATGATCCACTCTTCCGGGATCGCCGGAGCGAGTTCCTGGAGACCGGAGGGGCGGTATGCCTGGCATTCACGGCCGACGGCGCCGCGGCCTACGTCACGTTGGGACCCGGGCTGGAGGAAGGCGGGGTCGTGGTTCTGGATCCTCGTGAACTGAGGCTCCTGCGTGTGTTTCCACCCGGCACCCTGGAGGCCAACTGCGGGACCCTGCTGTCACCGACCGGCGAGCACATGTACCTGATTGGAGGCGACCGGGAGATCGGTGTCTGGCACGCCGTGGACACTCGCTCACACGAACCCGCCCACCGCGCCGAGACACACGGACACGACGCTCACGGCTCGTGGGTAAGTCCGGACGGAAGCGAGTACTGGATCGTGAATCGGGTCACCAGCAACGCCATCGTGATTGACACCCGGACGCAGGAGGTGGTACATCGGATCCCGTTCGTGGGGAAGACTCCTGATATCGTGGCCATGTCACCCGACGGACGCTACGTCTATATCACGCTCCGCGGTCCCAATCCGGTAACGATGCCGCACGTGGCCGTGGGGGAGACACCCGGGATTGCGGTTATCGACCGGGTAACACGAGAGATCGTGCGGTTGGTGGAACCTGCGAGTGGTGACCCGGCCAGCGACTTTCACGGGATCGCGGTCCGGCGGACTTCTGATTAGACACTTTTTGCGCCCGGCGCCCGCGCCCCGTATTTTTGTACAATGAGCCACGCGGCCATCGGGGACACCACATGACCGGTGCCGTCTGCGCCCGGTGCGGCACCGCCCTCGCTCCCGGCGCCCGGTTCTGCCTGCAGTGCGGGCATGATGTCTCGGGTCAGCAGACATCCGTCGCCACGGTGGGGATGACCGCTGCGCCTCCCCCGCCCCCGCCAACACCACCGCCGGAGCCACCACCCTCAGACCTGCTGCAGCAGCTGCGCCAGGCAACCCTGGGTGATTACGAGATTCTGGGTGAGCTGGGACGCGGCGGCATGGCCACCGTTTTCCTGGCTCACGATATCTCGCTCGGACGCAAGGTGGCCATCAAGGTCATGGCACCGGCTCTGGTCACGGGTCCCGGCATGATCGAACGATTCAAGCGTGAGGCACGGACGGCGGCATCTCTGAGCCACCCGAACATCATCCCGATCCACTCGGTGCGCGAAATCGGCAATCTGTTGTTTTTCGTCATGAAGTGTGTGGAGGGGCGCCCGCTCGACAGCATCATCAGGGAGCACGGACAGCTGCCGATCCCCATGATCCGGGCCATCCTGGCACAGGTGGCGGGAGCACTGGGATACGCGCACCGGCGCGGCATCGTACATCGGGACATCAAGCCCGCCAATATCATGCTGGACGACGAAGGGTGGGCGGTGGTCACCGACTTCGGGATCGCCAAGGTGACAGACGCTCAGGGACTCACCATGACGGGAGTCACCATCGGTACACCGGCGTACATGAGCCCTGAGCAGTGTGCGGCCAAGGAGGTTACCGGACAATCAGACCAGTACTCGCTCGGCATCGTGGCGTACGAAATGCTTGCCGGCAAGGTACCATTCGAGGCCGATACGGTCATGGGTCTCATGTGGCAGCATTTTCACGACCCACCAAGACCGATCACGGAGTTGCGGCCCGACTGTCCGCCCGAGCTTGCAGACGTGATCATGCGCATGCTGGCAAAACCACCGGCGGACCGTTGGCCGTCGCTCGAGGACGTCGTTGGCGTTACCGGGTCCACTTCCCTCGCACACGACGACCCCATACGTCAACAGATGCGCGTACTGGCGCAGTCCGGCCAGGCGGCGTTGATGCTTGGGCAGGTCCGTACTCCGCAGAGCCCCATCCCGGCGGGACGTCCAAGCCGGCCTCAGCCACCGGTCTCAACAGAAGCTCCAACGGTGGCGTCCGGCCCAACACAGGCCGCCAGCACGCCCACGCCTGCGAGCCCCAGGGAATCGCCCAGGAGTGCTGCCCCCACACCCCCCAGGGCTACGGTCGACACGCGCTCCCGGCTCCTGATCGCAGCGGCAGCGGTCGCGGTTGTTGCGGCCGTCACTGTGGGTGGTTGGCTGCTCTTCTCCGGAAGCGAGGTCGATGCCGATCACACAACAGTGGCACAAGGCGAAGGAGTCGCTGAACCGGGATCGCCGATCATTCCACCGGCGCCGGTGAGCCGCGTGATCGTAGGGCCATCGCCTACACTTCTGACAGTTGGTGAATCAGGACAACTCTCTGCGATACCAATGGATGAGGACGGTAACCCGCTTGCGGGACGCGAAGTCAGTTGGCGGTCATCGACGCCGTCGGTGGCAACGGTCTCTTCACGCGGATTGGTCCAGGCGGTCGCGGCCGGCGCGGCAACCATTACAGCGGCCGTCGAAGGGCGAGAAGGAACGGCTACACTGAACGTGGGAGTCACCCGGGCCAGCGTATCAAGGGTGGAAATCGTCCAGGGTCCTCTTACACTGGCGCCGGGTGATTCGGTTCGTCTGACGGCTACCGCTCGGGACGACGCGGGCAATGCGCTGGGGGACAGGCAGGTAAGCTGGGCGTCGAGCGACGCCGGAGTGTTGGAAGTTACGGCCGCCGGCCTGGTGGTAGCCAGGCGCGTTGGCACCGCGACCGTGACCGCAACCACGGAGGGGGTCCGGACGACAGCACGAATGACTGTGGAGATTCCGGCAGTTGCCACGATCGCCTTGAGCAACCTGCCGGCTGCGGTGGTTACCGGTGACACCTTTACACTTCGGGCCACTTTGCGGGACGCCGGCAACCGCATACTGACCGGACGCGCTCTGACATGGCGTTCATCCGATCCCGCGGTGGCAACAGTGTCCAGTCAGGGTTCGGTGCGGGCGGCAGGCACGGGGACGACCACAATCACCGTGGCGACTGAAGGCCGTACTGCCGAGAGTCGAATCACGGTGAGACCGCCACCACCCGTCCCGGTGGCAGCGATCCGCCTGCGACCCGGCTCAGCTCAACTGGAAGTAGGGCGGACAGTGACTGTGGCCGCCGATCTTGTGGATCAGCGTGGCAACGCATTGGCAGATCGTCCGGTCACGTGGCGGTCCAGCGACGACAACGTCGCCACGGTATCAGGTGGCGTGGTGACCGCGCGGCGGGCCGGGAGCGTCGTGATCGCCGCCTCGGCGGAAGGCCGGGCTGCCACCATTAGCGTCACGGTCACGGCACCCGCAGCCCCTGCGGCACCCGATGCGCCCACACCCGCGCCCGCCGCTGCGGCACCGCCGGAACCCGAAACCGGGACGGCCGCCACCGCCGCGGCCCTTCGAGAGGGCGGCCTTGCGACAGGCGCCTCCCATACGTGTGGCGTACTGAATGACGGGCGGACGGTCTGCTGGGGCGAGGACGCGGCTGCTCACTCCCGGCTTGCCTCCGCGGTGAGCGGTCTTAACTCCGTGGTCGCCGGCGAGGTACACACCTGCGGACTCACGGGCGACGGAACCGCTGTGTGCTGGGGTACCAACCGGCGCGGCCAGCTCGGCGCCGACCCGCGGAGTGACCGGCCCGTAACCGCCCCCGTGCGGGTGGCCGGCGGACGGGCGTACCGCATGCTCGCGGCAGGGTCACAACACACATGCGGCATTGCAACGGACGGCACGGGGTGGTGCTGGGGTGAGAACGATGCAGGGCAACTGGGCAACGGTTCCCGGAGCGGAAGTACCACTCCGGTGGGAGTGAGGGGCGACCTTCAGTTCCGGGCCCTCGCGGCGGGCGAGAAACACACCTGCGGAATCGCTGCCGACGGCCGCGTCCACTGCTGGGGCGACGGGTTCTCCGGCCAGTTGGGGATCCGGATTCGCGAATCCGCGAATCAGCCACGTCCGGTGGACCTGCCGGCGCAGGCGTTGGCCCTGGCTGCAGGACGCCGCCACTCGTGCGCGGTGCTCCAGAACGGCGAAACACACTGCTGGGGTGAAAACGCAGCCGGGGAACTGGGTGACGGCTCACGCAGTGAACGGTTGGCGCCGGTGCAGGTCAGTACGCGAGAACGCTTTGTGAGCATCACAGCAGGCCGCGAATTCACCTGCGCCGCCACACAGGCCGGAGCAGCGTATTGCTGGGGACGCAACCGGGATGGCCAGTTGGGGGACGGCACCCGGAACGATCGGAATACACCGGTGCGGGTCCGGTCAGAAGAGGCGCTTGCGGCGCCGGCTGCGGGTCAACAACATGCATGTGCCCTCACCCGGGCACGACAGCCGGTGTGCTGGGGCGCAAACAGGAGTGGACAACTGGGTACCGGGAGCACAGACGGGAACCTCGTTCCCGCTCCGGTACAGTCCGAGCGACTGGGGCGGCCGTAATCGGCCGTCCCAGGGGATTTCCCTTCACACAGAGAGGATCGCATGTTCATCGGTCGAGTTGGTCTGATAGTGCTGGTCACCGCCGGCGTTGCGGTTGCCTCGCCTCACACGGCGCGCGCGCAGTCCTCGTTCGAGGTCACACCCTTCTTTTCCAGTTTCTATCCTCTCGCCAGCGTTGGGGAGACAGGCTCTGGCGCCTCCGCACTCAGGGAGAGACAGGTTCCGGCGGCCGGCATCGGGGCACGGTTTCTTTTCTGGCTGGGGCAGTCCATGGGGTTCGAGGCCGCCGGCAGCTTCACCCGCAGCGGAACGCAGTTCACATCGGACGATCCGAACGTGACCGGATCGGTCTCGCTGCCGGGCAACCTGATAGCCGCAAGCGGCCGCTTGGTCTATCGTCCACAACGGACGAACCTGCGCCTGATTCTGGGAGGCGGGCTCGTGCAACGTGGCGGCGATACGTGGGATGAAGATTTTCTCGGCTTCCCCCCCGAGACATTCACCAAGACAGCTGTTGCAGGCGTCGTTGGCTTTGGCGCCCGCGCGGCCGTCACACCCTCTCTGGCCCTGTCGGTGACCGTAGAGGCCTATATCTACAACGCGAACCTGGATCCGGATGAGGTGTTCCTGGGCTTCTACGAACCCAAGCTCCAGCAGGACGTCTACATTACGATCGGGATTCCGTTCGGCGGTCGTTAAGTGCGTCAAGCCGTTACTTCCGGGAGTGTAACCAGGGGCCGGAGGCGCTCAGGCGCCTCGGCCCCTCCCCCCTCCTCCCGGCGTCTCCACCCGCAACCGCTGGGAGGCCGTCAGTCGCAGATGCGCTCGTCCCCCGACCGCGTTGCCGTCCATGGAATTGCGTCCAGGCGCACCTGACCCGCCTCCTGCCCTCCCCTCTGGCGCATGCCGACGGCGCTCGGAGATCAGGCTCACTTCAACGGGCGCCAAGGCTTCCATCTCGCGGATCACGCCGTCGCCGCCGTGGTGCTGTCCAGAGCCACCGCTTTTGCGACGCACGGCGTACGTAACGACCCGCACCGGATGCTCCATTTCGAGCACCTCCACCGGCGTGTTACGCGTGTTGGACATGCCTACGTGCACGGCGCTGGGCCCGTCCGCGTGGGGTAACGCCCCCTGCCCTCCGCCCAACGTCTCGTAGTACGTCCAACCGTCTCCCCCCAGAACCACGTTGTTCATCGTGCCCTGCCCGTCGGCGGGAACACCCGGTACGCCTTCGAGCGCGCGGAACAGGAGGTCGGCCACACGCTGTGAGGTCTCCACGTTTCCGGCAGCGACCGCGCGGGGCCACCGCGCGTCGAGCAGGCAACCATCCGGGATCACCAGATCAACCGCGCGCTCCACACCCGCGTTTGTGGGGATGTCCTCTCCCACCAGACAGCGGACCACAAACAGTACGGCCGACCGAGTAACCGAACGCGGGCAATTGACGTTGCCCGCCACCGCCGGTGAGGTACCTGTGAAATCGATCCGGAGCCGACCCGCCCGCGCCGTGATCGCCACCGAAACCGGGATATCGTCGTCGATAACGCCGTCCCCTTCCAGGACGTCCCGCGCTTCGTACCGCCCATCGCTCACCTTCCTGCGGATCGCTTCGACGGTACGCCGCTCCGCGTAGTCGAGCAGATCCCGGGCCCCACCCTCGACAAGAGTGCGACCACTTCGAGCGACCAGCGCACGATAACGGTCAGCGCCCAGCTCGCATGCGGCCAGTTGGGCTGCAAGGTCCGCCTTACGAACCCCCGGGGCGCGTACGTTGGCCAGCACCAGGCGCTCCACGTTCGCGTCAACGACTCCATCCACCGCCCACCTGACGGGCGGAATCACCAATCCCTCCTCGAGCAGTTCGCGCGAGTCCGTCGGCATGCTGCCCGGCCGCGCACCGCCCACGTCCGCGTGATGCGCGCGAACCACGGTGAATGCGGCAGGAGCACCGATGTCGGACAGACGAATTGCGTGCACCAGCGTGATGTCGGGGAGGTGCGTACCCCCCATGAAAGGGTCGTTGATGATGTACGTGGATCCCGGCTCCGGTCGCAGACCGCTTACCGCTGCGACTGCATCAGGCATGGCCCCGAGGTGCACCGGGATGTGAGCGGCCTGCGCTGTCATCAAGCCGTCAGCATCGAACAGCGCGGCAGACGAATCCCGCCGTTCCCGGATATTGGGAGATCGCGAACTCGCCACCAGCGCCGCCCCCATCTCCTCGGCAATGCCGGCGAACGCGTTGCCCATAACCTCCAGGCCTATGGCATCAAGTGTCATGTCGCATCCTCCGTCCGCCCCACCAGCAGCGCGCCGCTCTCATGAGCAACCCCCCGCCAACCGGCTTCTATCCGTACCGTTGCATCCCGCCCAACCAGTGTCCTGGGTCCCTGCACTGCCTCACCCGGGACCAGCCCGAAATCCCGATCCGCCCTGAACGTGAGCCCCCGCGCCGCACGCTCGGCAATCAGGCGGATGTTCACGCACTCCACCGGACTGTCGAGATCAGCGTGAGCAAACCTCGTGCGATGCATCTCATGGAATGTTTCGGCTGCGCTCTCAGGTGTACCTGCCAGCACACCCAGCTCGTAGCCCTGCCCCGGATAGCGGCAGTCAGCCATGCGAACCAGGGCGGCATTGGGAAGTTCCTTTTGCAATCGCGATTCCAGCGGCCGGAACAGGTCATCCCACGCACGAGCGTCGATCGATCCGAGCGGCCGGTGGACGGATGACACCGCCTCGGCACGTGAGGGTGCTGCGGCGAGGCCAAGCGCCGAAAGAACGCCCGGATGCGGTGGCACAATCGCCCGGGACATCCCCAGTCCTTCCGCTAATCGGCAGGCGAACAGTGGTCCCGCGCCGCCAAACGGCACCAGCACCATTTCGCGCGGATCCAATCCGCGCTCCACGCTTACGCGTTTGAGCGCCCTGACCATCGCCGCGACGGCAATCTCCACCATTCCCTCGGCACATCGTTCAACCCCGAGACCGGCCCTGGATGCCAGCCGCTCGACAGCGCCCCGTGCAGCATTCGGGTCGAGTTTCAGCGTATCAGCCAGCGGCCGTTCAACATCCAGCCACTCGAGCACAATCGCCGCATCCGTGACCGTCGCCTCCTCTCCCCCAAGACCGTAGCAGGCCGGGCCCGGTACCGCCCCCGCGCTCTGCGGCCCAACGCGAAGCGCGCCACCCTCATCCACCCACCCAATGCTCCCGCCTCCCGCACCGACCGTCTCGATCAGAATCTGCGGCAGAGCCAGCGACACACCGCCCACCTCGCCATCCGTCCGGAAGAGCGGCAAGCCATCCACAATTGCACTGGCATCGGCGCTGGTGCCTCCCATGTCCAGCGTGAGGAGATTGCGTTCTCCCAGCTGTTCACCAACCAGTCGCGCTCCCTCCACGCCCCCGGCGGGACCGGAAAGGGCCAGCGCCGACGCACGCTCGCCCGCCACCTCCGGTGCGAGCGTGCCACCGTGTGATGCCATGATCCTGAGCTCCGGGATGCCGCGACGGCCCGCCTCCCCAGCGAGACCTTCCACGTAGGACCCCACACGCGGTCTCAGAAAGGCTTCGGCCACGGTTGTACTCGTACGCTCATATTCGCGGAACACCGGAAGGAAGTCGGCGCTGGCCACAACATGCGCTCCGTGAAGCCTCTTGCGAATCCGTTCGGCCACCATCCGCTCATGCCTGCCGTCGCGGAAGCTGAACAGGAAGCCGATGGCTACCGATTCCGGCTTCAATTCCGCGACCACCCGCACCACACGCTCAACTTCACGTTCTTCGAGCGCCGTTACCACTCCATCCGGCCCCATCCTCTCATCCACCCCGACAACCAAATCGCGCTCGATCACCGGCGACGGATGATCCGCAGCCAGATCGTACAAGGCCGCCCGATCCTGACGCCTCAGCCAGAGCAGATCTTCGAATCCGCGCGTGGCCAGCAGGACCACACGGGCACCCCGTCGCTCGAGGAGAGAATTGGTTGCTACCGTCGTCCCGTGTACCAGCGCTTCGACATGACCGAGGTCGGCACGATCGAGAACGGCCCAGAGACCGACCGACGGATCAGAGGGTGTCGATCGAATCTTTTCGACGGTGATGGCCCCATCGACGCCAAGGGCCACGAGATCGGTGAACGTACCACCGACGTCCACCCCGGCACGAGTTATGGTCTGCCGCGCCATGCAAGCACTGCCAGCACAGCCGTACCGAGCAGGGAAAACAGCGCCACCCAATCACCCAGCCTGGTGTACAGCGTGCGAGCATCGCTGGTGATCAGTGTGTCCGTCACGAATCCACGGTCACCCAGGGTGGTCAAGGCATACGGCCTGCCCATTGGATCGATGAACCCGGATATGCCGTTATTGGCCGACCGTGCTATTCCCACCCGGTTCTCGATGGCCCGCATGACCAGATGGGAGAAATGCTGGTACGGTGCGCTGCTCCGGCCAAACCAGGCATCGTTCGTGATGTTCACCACGAAGTCGGCGCCCAACCGGCGGTAACGCCGCGACAGATCTTCGTACGCCGACTCGTAACAGATGATGATTCCGTAGCGCTCTGAGCCGACGTCATACAGATGCCCCAACTCACCAACCCCAAAACCACCGAAATGCTGCATTCCACTGAACCAGCGCGGATTCACGAACGGTACGCGTTCAACGATGGGGACCAGATAGCGCTTGTGGTATACGGGATTCAGCAAGCGGTTGCCGCTTGAGTCATAAACGAACGCCGCATTCCAGTAATCGTAACCGCCAGCCTGATCGAACTCGATGTCCAGCCCGCCGATCACCAGCGGAACGCCGTACGCGGCCGCATGTGATGCCAGAGCCTCGTCCCAGTCTGGCCATCGCGGCAACCAGGTTACCGCCGCCTCCGGCCATATCATGAGCCGCGGTGCAGTGGTGGCCAGGGCTCGATCGGAAAGGTCCAGCGTAGCATGAAAGATGGAGTCTTGCTGGGCCGGATCCCACTTCTCCGTGACACCAACATCCGGTTGGAGCAGTGCGATCGGCCCCACCGGCCGGACCTTGATGGTGCGTTCGCGAACCAGGCCGTATCCCGCCGCGAACACGATGCCGGCCGCCACTCCAATCGCCAACTTGCGCGCTGACGGTTCGCGACGCCTGAGCCACGCCAGCGCAAGAGCGGTGTTGGCCAGGGCCAGCAGGAACGTCACACCGCGGGCTCCGACTGCGTCCGCAATCTGCACCACCGTTGGGTAACCGGTGAGCGAAGTGCCGAGGCCGAGCCAGGGAAATCCCACCTGAGGCAGATGACCGATCATCCACTCGAGACTGGTCCAGAGGACCGGGAACACGACCAGCATGTTCAATCCGGTTCGGCGCACGATCCATCCGATGACGCCGAAAAGAATGGCGTGGAACATCGCGAGGATCACGATCGTCACGGCATATGCAAGCCCCGACAGCGGAGTGAAATGCCATAACGCGACTGCGATCCAGTAGAGCACGAGGCCCTGGCTCAGCAGTCCGAACCAGAACCCCTGCACCAGATGCCGCCTCAATGGCCGCGGATCTTCCTGCCCCGATAGAATGAGCCAGACAGCTGGGATGAGACATACGAACGACGGCAGGAAGAGATGAAACGGCGGATATGCAAGGACGACAAGCAGAGCGCCACCAATTATCAGCGGCCAGTCGCGCCGCGGCGGGAAGAGCCCCTTCACACCTGAACCGCGCGCCCTTCGTTGGCAGACCGGTATATGGCTTCCATGGTCCGGTGCAGCAGCAACTGATCGTCGAGCCCGGGCGGTTCCACCTCTCCCCGTGTAACTGCCAGAAACCGGGCCCATTCGGCCCGGTACGACGCCACGAATGGGTTCTCGCGACCGGCCGCGCCGCGGGGTGTAACGTTCATGGCTGTCCCATGCAGCTCCTTGTAAACCTTGAGCGGACCTATGCTCGCCGAGCCTTTGTCGCCGGTGACGTCCAGCCAGAACCGTTCCGCCTCCCCCACGTACCTCCACGATACGTCAACGAAAATCGAGGGCCCCGTGTCGCATACCAACAGTGCGCAGCCGGAATTCTCGAGAGTTCCGTCGGTGCCGCGGCTGAACGCAGCCGTCACCGTCTGGGGGGTGTATCCCGGAGCGAGCCAGAGACCCAGGTCGACAAGCGACAGTCCCAGATCGAGCATGGCACCACCGCCAGCCTCGGCCTGTCTCTGTCGCCAACCCAGTTCCGCGCGCGAGGTGCGAAAAACGTACCACCCCGCCCTCACCGCCCGCAGGGTGCCGAGCTCCTTGCCGCTCACGAACGCGCGTACAGCCTGCACATCGCTCCTGTACCGGTGGTTCATTCCCACGATTACCGGCTTGCCACTCTTCCCTGATGCCGCAATGATCTTCTCTACACCGGAACTGCTCAAAGCCAATGGGCGCTCACAGAGCACAGGTACGCCAGCTGACAGAGCGGTAAGTACATGTACTTCGTGGAGATGGTTGGGCGTGCAGATTACCACCGCATCGGGACGTGTATGGCGGAGGAGATCCTCAATGTCGTCATACACGTTCTGAATGCCGAAGCGGGCGGCCAATGCCTGAGCCTTGGGCCGGTCGTTATCGCATACCGCTACGATTTCCACGTCGTCACGGCCGGCCAGTACCGGCAGGTGAGCCACCTGCGCGATGGCACCCACGCCCACTACGCCTACCCGTGTACGCGAAGCAGTCACCTGGCCTCCCTTCCGGGAAATCGGTACATGAGGCCCGCACGTAGCGACACGGCCTTGAGCCCGCTGGTCAGAGATCCACGAACCTCGGCAGTGAGCCACAGATCCCGGGAAAGGCCTGCGTCGATGCCGGCAGTCCCGTTCAACCCGGCCTCGATGGTATCAAGTGCGTCTTCCACGAAGGTATCATCAATGGCCTGCCCCGACGCATTACGAACATGTACACCGGCGCCCAGTCCGATGAACGGAGCGACCCTGCCGCCGGGCACGATCACGTACTGAAGGTCAACGTCGAGGGCGACGTTGCTCCAGTTCACTACGCCCACGTTGATCGTGAAATCGTCCGTCGGGTCGTCCACTATGGCGCGCAGTCGCTCCTCGAAACGCGCAATCTCGTCACTGTTGAATTCGGAGCGGAAGTAGCTGAGGCTGACGAGTGTGCGCACACGGGGGGCGATCATGCCATAGTCCACCCGAAGTGCTCCCGAGGCCGTACGCTCGAGCCGGTCCGTATGTACAACCCCCACGTCAGCACCGATGGCTGTGAGCCTCAGTCCCTCGTAGCTGAACTGGTCGAGGAACCCCTGGGCTGAAACGGTGGCCGGCATGAAGACAAGCATGGCAAGGCATCGCAGCACGGATGCGAAACTAGTACCACCTGACAAGCGACGCTCCCGGAAAATAGTTGCCGAGTATGGCCTGATGCGACTGCCCGGCCCGGGCTCGGCCAATGGCGCCCCACTGGCACATCCCCACCCCGTGTCCCCACCCGTTTCCTTCGACTTCGAGTCCCGTAAGCCGATCTCCCTGGTGGCGCGCCTGAACCCGTACCGCCGTGCTACCCAACGGGCGCCCTTCCGGGGTCTCGAGCACCTGCCTCAGATCGACGCCGGCTATGGGGATCTCTCCACCACCCACGGCAATGCGCGTATCGGAGGCACGTCCTGATGGACCCGTGCGGCGGACATACACGTTCCGCACATCGTCTACCACCACACCCTCGATACCCACGGTTGCCGGGATCGTGCGGCGTAATATATCGCGCAATTGTGCCCCGTCCCACTCAACACGCCACTGGAATCGCGGCGATATGTCGCAGTAATATCCCCCGCCCCGGCGGCGATCCGACACGGGACGGAGGTACGGGATTCTGCTGATCGTGCGGAACGACTCCTCGGGTGCCGCCGTCGAGCCACCGCACGTAGAGTGGAAGAACGCGGAAATCGGCTCGCCGCCGTGCACCAGAATCAGACCGGTCGTGGCACGCACGGCCGCGGCCCCTTCGGCCGTCTCCGATTCCACTCCGGCGTACACCTGGTCCGTGACTGAGGCGCGAAGGTCATATCCCTGGGCTGCGAATCGGCCGAGGTTCCGCAGAGCGTACGTGCGCGACGCGACCGCCTGTGCCTCCAGGGCGGCACGGTCACCTGCGCCACGCCGCCCCATCTCCGCGTTGACCACGCCATAGAGATAGCGCTCGAGGGAAACCACGTTGATCGCCGTAAGGGCACCGTCCCGCACGATCACTTCCACCACGCCGCGGTACGGCCTGTCATCTATGGTGACGTGCCTCCCTTCGGTCACGCTCACGAAGGTGAGAGACTCGAATCGCCCGGACGCCGCACCCGATACGCGCAGGGCACGACCATCCGGCTCCAGGGTCACCGCGCTATCGTCGATACGAAACGCCGGTAATCCACCCGCTACCGCAGCAACGCCACCCTGACCGCCAACACGGATCCGTTGGGCACCGACTACAACTCCGACTCGCACATCCGCTTCAGCGCGGGGCGGTGCCGGCGGCCGAGTGGGTGGCGCGCAGGCCAGAACGACGCTAAGCGCGAACAGCGCGCGCCAGGGCATCTGCCAGCCGTTCGACGGTCTCCGCAATGATCTCCTCGGTGTGTGCAATGGAAATGAAACCGGCTTCGAAAGCGGAGGGGGCAAGCAGGATCCCATTGCGGCGCGCTTCCCGGTGGAACCGCGCAAACAACGCCGTGTCCGAAGCCCTGGCCTCCGCAAAACTGGTCACCGGACCCTCCCGGAAGAACAGACCCCACATCGACCCCGCGTGCTCCACCGTCAGGGGAACGCCGACTGAAGTGCCCGCCGCGGCGATACCATCAACCAGCATGCGTGTACGGCCCTCGAGGACGCTGAACAGATCGTCTGCCACCGCTGTTCGGAGGGTGGCAAGTCCGGCAGCCATTGCGAGAGGATTCCCCGAAAGAGTGCCGGCCTGATACACGGGACCTGCCGGAGCCACCATCGACATCAGGTTGGTTCGTCCCCCATACGCACCCACCGGTAGTCCCCCTCCAATCACCTTGCCCAGTGTCGTCAGATCGGGCATCACTCCCGTGGCACCCTGCGCACCACCGGCGCTCACCCGGAAACCGGTCATCACCTCATCGAAGATGAGCAGCGTGCCGTGTCGCGTGGAAAGGTCACGAAGCCCTCCGAGAAATCCCGGAAGCGGCGGAATGAACCCGGCATTCCCCACGTACGGCTCGACGATTACCGCAGCGATAGCGTCCGGATGCGAGGTGAAGGCCGTCTCCACCTGGTCCAGATCGTTGAACGGTACGGTGACTGTGAGTGCGGCTAGCGGGGCGGGAACACCGGGACTGTCCGGAAGACCAAGTGTGGCTACGCCGGATCCAGCCGCCACCAGAAAGCCGTCCGCGTGGCCGTGGTAGCAACCTTCAAACTTGAGTATGAGATCCCGGCCCGTGGCCGCCCGGGCGAGCCTCACCGCAGCCATTGTGGCTTCCGTGCCGCTGTTCACAAACCGCAACATCTCTACGGATGGCACAAGAGAGACCACCAGCTCGGCCAGCTCGACTTCCGCCGGACATGTGAAGCCGTATGATGTCCCGTGCCTCAGAGCCTCCTCTACCGCAGACCGCACGGCCGGATGAGCGTGCCCGAGGAGAAGCGGTCCCCACGAGAGCACGTAGTCGATGAGCACTTCGCCGTCGACCGTCGTTACTCGGGCACCGCTTGCCTCGCGGATGACAACAGGGTCCTGACCTACGGATCTGAAGGCTCGTACCGGAGAGTTGACGCCACCGGGAATGACGGCGCGCGCACGCTCGATGATTGCACCAGAAGCGGTCATGCCAGGGCCACCGCCCTGAAGTCGAAATCGGAGTTGGACTCGATGCGAGCTCTCACGAAGGTGCCTGGTTCGGCCCACCCGCCCGTGCTGAGCAGCGTGACACCGTCGACGTCGTCCGCCTGCCACTTGACGCGCCCCACGTGGGTGGCCCCGTCATCGTCCGGGTCGGCCACGGAATCCACCAGTACGTCCGTTTCCCTTCCCACGAATCTTGCCAACCGTTCTTCCGAGACGGTGCGCTGAACGGACAGCAGTTCTTCCTGGCGCTCCCGCTTCACATCGTCCGGTACGTCATCCGGGTATCCCGCTGCTCTGGTTCCCTCCTGTTCGGAGTATGTGAAAACCCCCAGCCGCTCAAATTGTATCTCCTCCGCGAAATCGCACAGGACCCTGAAGTCGTGGTCAGTCTCCCCGGGAAAGCCCACGATTGCAGTGCTGCGGACTGCGATGTCCGGGATGGCTTCCCTCAAGCGGGCTACCTTTTCCCGGATGGTGGCCTGCCGTTCGGGACGGCGCATCCGCTCGAGCATCGTGTCGCTTGCGTGCTGGATTGGAATATCCATGTACGGAACGATACGTGGTTCGCGGGCCATCAGTTCAATCAGGCGTTCCGTGAGCCCAAGCGAATAGACGTACAGCATCCGGTACCAGCGTACGGTTGTTTCTCTGAGCAGGGCTTCCAGCAGATCGGGAAGATTCGGACCGCTCCGGCCAAGATCGCGACCGTAGTGTCCCAGATCCTGCGCTACCAGATTGATCTCCCTTGCGCCTTGCGCTTCGAGTTGCTTCGCCTCACGGACCAGCCGCTCGAGCGGCTCGGAGCGGTGTTTCCCGCGCATGAGCGGTATCGCACAGAATGCGCAGGTGTGGTCACAGCCTTCAGAGATCTTCAGATAGCGGACGTGCGGCCCGTCGCCCAGGTATTCGCGAACGCCGGGATGACCAGCCACCGGATCTGCAATCAGCCCGCGGGCTGCGAGCTCGGGTGCGAGCTTGTGGAGGTCGGAGAATCCCAGGAAGAGATCCACGTCCGGCATCTCGCGCCTCAGATCCTCACCATACCGCTGCACCAGGCACCCCACGGCAACCACGGCCTTCAACCGGCCATTCTTCTTGAGGGCGGATGCTTCGAGGATCGCTTCGATGGACTCGCGTTTCGCCGCGTCAATGAACCCGCACGTGTTGACGAGAACGACGTCTGCTGCGCCAAGATCCGGCACCACGCGTGCACCGTGGCCGACCAGCTCACCTACCAGCCGCTCGGAGTCGACGGTTGCCTTGTCGCATCCCAGGGAAATGACACCGAGGTTCATGGGCGGGAATATAAACCTTGAGACGCGAGACGGCCGATACATCAGGAGCCCCGATGCCGTCAGGCAGCATCGAGGCTCCAGTTGCCGCTCCGTCTCACGTCTTGCGTTCTACGACAGGAAACTCTCCAACGCCCTCGCCCTGCTTACATGCCTCAGGCGTGCCAGTGCTTTTTCCTTGATCTGCCGCACCCGCTCCCGCGTGATCCCGAGCATACCGCCGATCTCTTCGAGAGTCATCGGTTCCTGGCCGTCCAGACCGAAGTACAGCCGGAGTATCCTGGCCTCACGCTCCTTGAGCGTGGACAGCACTTCTTCAATGGATTCCGAAAGTGCATGCTCGAAGGTCTCGTCATCCGGACCCGGATTCTGTGTGTCGGGCAGGTAGTCCAGAAGCTTGTTGTCTTCACCGGGTGTGAGCGGGGCGTCCAGCGAGAGGTGATTCTGGGATATTGACAGGGTCTTGGCAACTTCGTCTTCCGAGATGTCCATCCCTTCCGCTATCTCTTCCACCGTGGGCTCGCGACCCAGTTCCTGAAGCAGGGCGGATGATCGTCTGCCTATGCGGTGCAGCGTGCCCGCCCGGTTGAGCGGCACCCGCACTATTCGACTCTGTTCCGCCAGGGCCTGGAGTATGGCCTGCCTGATCCACCACACGGCGTAGGAGATGAACTTGATGCCCTTCGTCTCGTCAAACTTGTGGGCCGCCCTGATCAGTCCCAGGTTGCCCTCGTTGATAAGGTCGGCCAGACTGACACCCTGATTCTGATACTTCTTGGCCACAGATACAACAAAGCGCAGGTTGCTGCGGACCAGCTTGTCAAGCGACTCCTCGCATCCCCCTCTGATCCGCTGCGCAAGATCCACTTCGTCATTTCGCTGTATGAGGGGGTACTGACTTATCTCCCGCAGATACTGGTCGAGTGATCCTTCGTCAGACGAGATCTTCCGGGCCGAGTTCATGCGCATGGATTCGGCATCCTCCCGACAAGCCACGAGGAAGAATACATCACGCCGCCTGTCGCGGCTCTGAATTGCGCCATGAAAGAAGGGACGGCGGGTGCCTCGCTGTGACTCGTGAGCGCCAGACCGCGCTGCGACAGGGCACCGAGCTTGTCGTCATCCTGCAACTTACGTTAGTCAGGTCCCGGCGTGGGCGCAATGGCCACCCGACGAGTTCAGCCGGCATGCGTATCTATCTGTGCGCGCTGCAGCCGCCCCGAGTAGTCCACATAAAGCACCTTCGTTTCCGAATAGAACTCGTAGACCTCCCAACCACCCTCGCGGTGGCCGTTGCCCGTCTGCTTGACGCCGCCAAACGGCATGTGCGCCTCAGCCCCGATCGTGGGAGCGTTCACGTACGTTATTCCGTTGTCGAGCGCCGTCATCGCCCGGAAGGCAACATCCACATTACCGGTGTATATGCTGCTCGACAGGCCGTACTTCACTCCGTTGTTGATCCGCACCGCCTCATCGAGGTCCTGTACCCTGATCACGCTCAGTACCGGACCGAATATCTCTTCCTGCTCGATCCGCATTCCCGGCTTCACGCCGGCGAAAACCGTAGGTTGGTAAAACCACCCGTCGTCGAGTTTCCCGGTACCCGGCGGGGTTCCCCCCGTGGCGAGGGTGGCACCCTCCTTCTTCCCGATCTCCACATATGACTCGACCTTCTGCCTTGCCTCATCATGAATCAGCGGCCCCACATCGACATCCTCCAGCAACCCGTCTCCCAACACAAGCCGCTCGGCCGCATCGCAGACCATCTGCACGAAACGATCGTGCACGCCACTCTGTACTATGAGACGGGATGTGGCCGTACACCGCTGTCCGGTGGTTCCGAAGGCACCCCAGATGACTCCCTCCAGCGCAAGGTCCAGATTGGCATCGTCCAGCACGATCTGCGCATTCTTGCCTCCCATCTCGAGCGAAAGCCGTTTGTGCATCCGCCCGCACATTTCCCCCACTAGCGAACCTGTGGCTGTGGATCCCGTAAACGAAATGACGGGAACACCGGTATGCTCTACCAGCGCCTTCCCCGCCGTCTCACCCCGCCCGTGGACGAGCTGTACCACCTCCGTCGGAAGCCCGGCCTCCAGCAGTATCTCCACAAGCATGGTGGCCGTATGGGGGACATCTTCCGCCGGCTTCAGGATCGCCGAGTTACCGCATGCGAGTGCGGGGAACAGCTTCCATGTGGGAATCGCGAGCGGGAAGTTAAACGGCGTGATCAGACCGGCCACGCCAATGGGGCGCCTGTACGACATCGCCCACTTGTCGCGCAACTCGGACGGAACGGTGTGCCCGAACAGCCGCCGCGTTTCGCTGGCCGCGTAATACGCAGTGTCGATTCCTTCCTGAACGTCCCCGCGCGTCTCGGCCAGCACCTTGCCCATTTCCCGGGTCATGGCCCGCGCAATCTCCTCCTTGCGGGCGGCGAGCAGGTCCCCGGTCCGCTTGAGTACGTCCCCGCGAAGTGGAGCCGGCGTGTGCGACCATACGCGGAATCCTCGTTCGGCCGACGCCACCGCCCGGTCCACGTCCGAAGCCCCGGACTCCGGAAATCGGCCCAATACATCACTCCAGTTAGCCGGATTCCGGTTTTCGAACACGCCCCGCCCGTCTGCAGGACGCCACTCGCCGGCTATGAAATTCTGAAAAATCTTCGTCATTGTCCCGGGCTCCTCAGCTCACCCTTCACGTCTCAGTGCGTACTTCTCGATCTTCTTGTACAGGTTGCTCCTCGGCATCTCCAGCTTTCTCGCCGTTTCACTCACGTTCCAGTCGTTCTCCTTGAGCTTCGCCGTGAGAAACGCCCGCTCAGCCTCCTGCTTGAATTCCTCGAACGTGCTCGATCCGAAGGCATGTCCCTGGGGGGAATCTCCAGCAACGCCACCACCCAGTCGTGTCACATCGGTGGCCTTGATATCGGTACCGGGCGCCAGGATCAGCAGCCGCTCGACCGTGTTTCTGAGCTCTCGCACGTTACCCTGCCAATCCCGCGCAGCCAGCGCTTCCAGTGCGTCGGGCGCTATACGCCGCGCCGGCAGCCCGCCGGACCGGGTGAGTTCCGCCACGAATCGCTCCACGAGCAGCGGGATATCATCTCGCCGGGCCTTGAGTGGAGGAACGGCAATGGGTACGACGTTGAGACGATAGAACAGATCTTCCCGGAACCGACCCGCGGAAATTTCTTCCTCCAACCGCTTGTTGGTGGCCGCAATGACGCGCACGTCCACGCTGATTGCCTTCCCGCCCCCAATCCGGGTAATCACTCCCTCCTGCAGGGCTCTCAGCACCTTGGCCTGAGCGGAGAGACTCATGTCTCCCACCTCGTCCAGGAACAGAGTACCTCCGTCTGCCTGCTCGAACTTCCCGGCCCGATCGGCGAATGCGCCCGTGAAGGACCCCTTCATGTGGCCGAACAACTCGCTCTCTATCAGTTCTGCCGGAATCGCGGCACAATTCACCTCGATAAAGGGCTTTGACGCCCGGTGCGACCGACGATGAATGGCTCGAGCCACCAGTTCCTTGCCGCTTCCGTTCTCACCGGTTATCAGCACGCGTCCGGGAGTTGGCGCAACCCGCTCGATTACCTCCATCAACTCCCGCATGACGGCGCTCTCGCCCACGATCTCGTACCGGTCATCAATGTCGCCCCGGTAGCGGCGATTCTCGCTTTCCAGCTCCACTCGCTGGAATGCATTGCGGAGCGTGAGAAGGACGCGGTCCGTATCCAGCGGCTTCTCGAGGAAATCCCAGGCTCCCTTCTGCGTGGCCTCCACGGCCGTCTGGATCGTGCCGTGACCCGAAATCATCACTACCAGCGCCCCCGGATCCATCTCTTTCAGCCGTGCCAGGGTCTCCAGACCATCCATGCCCGCCATCTTGACGTCCAGAACCGTTACGTGCGGCCGGAAGTCCGGATACAGCTTCAGCGCCTCCTCGCCGGCAGTAGCGGTCTGCACCTCCATGTGCTCGTACTCGAGCACCTGACGCAGCGCCTCGCGCACTCCCTTCTCGTCATCTACCACCAGGACACGTTGCGGCATCAATCACTGAGCCTGTCTGTAGAAGGTTACGCCCGTCGCCCGGATGCGGAGATCACCCACCGTTGACGGTATGTAGATCGGGATCGCACCATCCGTGCGACGAGCCAGACGGTTCACCAGACGCGGCACCGCCACCCTCGGGAACGAGAAGGACCTGACCGTAAAGGCGTCCGGCTCCCAGAACACGGTTCCGGGTTCGAATACCCTCGCGGGCCCGCCGACTACGAGCCGTTCGTAGGGCTGCAGCATCGCCGCAATCGGACCGAGCAGGTCATCGCCCAGCGCCCCCGTCATAAGAGCCGCTTCAAGCGTCAGCCGACCATGGCTGAGTACCACACGAATCGAATCCAGGATCTCGAGAGTACCGGGGTCCAGCCCGTCCGTAATCAATGCCGCCATCTCATCCGCCGTAAGCGTAACAACCCCCGGTCCGCGGGAATTCTCCATTGCCTCTTCTTTTCGCCGGGCGGAGCGAAGTGCCGTCTCCGAGGGCCAGCCCGTCACCGCCGAATCAGCCGGCACCTCCGGAGTCTTGAACGATCGTACGGCATCTGTGATCTGCGGCCGAAAATGCCAGGCGGCCAAGCCGCCGGCCGCGAGAAGCGTGGCGCATCCCACTCCGGCCAGCACGTTACGAATGCAGCCGGTCACGACGAGAGTGCCACAGAATGACGGCGGGTGTAGCTGGCGCCCTCGGGGCCCAAAACGCTCCGCATCAGCTCGACCGACGAGATCAGTGCCGTCCCGTTGACGGACAGTCGGGAAGCCATCTGCAGAAACCCTTTCAGATCAGGCGAAACGCCCCGCTTGGTCCTCCCCAGCGTGAGGTGCGGGCGGAACGGCCTGCCATCGAGCGCAAATCCCACAGCCGCGCACTCGCGCTCCACTCCGTGCTGTATCAGCTCGAGGTGCGGACCGCCGTCACAACCAACCCAAACAACGCTCGGCCGTGTCATTGACGGAAACGCCCCGATACCCGACACTGCCAGATCGAACGGCTTGACCCCCTGCACCGCCGACTCGATGGCGGCAATCACGTCCCGCTCCATCGACTCGGCAATCTCTCCCAAAAACTTGAGAGTGAGATGGATCGCTTCCGTTGGCACCCAGCGGACGTCCCGGTACGCCGAACGAAGTTCAGTCGTTGCAGTCCACAAGTCCCTGCGCACCGGGTCGGGCAGATTGATGGCTATGAACGCCCGCACGGGTCCGCTCCACCCCCAAGCACTTCAATCCGCTCCCCTTCGTCGCGGAGGAGACTCCCGCGCCGATAGCCGTTCAGATCCAGAACGACCCGCGAGAATCCGAGCACCCTGAGACCGTTTACAACCCCGTCGCTGTGCATCCGGACCAGATGGACTTCAGCCGGATTCACCTCGATCCTCGCTTCGTCATCGCGATGGCGCAGCCTCAGGTCGCCCTTGATGCCGAAGCCTCTCAACAACGCTTCTCCCTCTTCCACCTGACGCAGGCGGGTGGGAGTAACGTGAAGTCCGTACAGAATGCGGCTTGCCAGACACGGAGCCGCCGGAGCGTCCCAGATCGGGATTCCCAATCCGCGCGCGGCGTCGCGGACCGCCTGCTTGCCCATACCGGCGTCCGCCAGCGGAGAAACGACCCGGAACTCCGAGGCCGCCCTCGATCCGGGACGATGTTCTGAGAGGTCGTCGGCATTGGTGCCATCGGCGACCGCCCCGAAGCCGCGCGTTGCCGCCAGATCCGTCAGGGTCATCCACAGAGTCGCCTTGCAGAAGTAGCAGCGGTCCGGAGCGTTGGCCACATAGCCTGGAACCGACAACTCGTCGGTGGGCACCTCAAGCAGCGGAAAATCGAACTCCCGCGCTATACGTATTGCCTGCTCACGCTGAACCGCAGAGAGTGAGGGAGATATGCCGAGCGCCGTGAGCATACCGCGGCGCCCCAGAACGCTGCGCGCCACCACCGCGAGCAGCGCCGAATCCACGCCGCCGGAGTAACCGATGAGCAGCGAGGAATGTTGAGCGAGACGTTGCCTGAGCGCCGGGAGACCGGTCATGGAACTGCAATATACCACGGCGCCCCCTGACGCCGGACTCTACCGCAGATCGAACACGTAGCTGTGCAGATACTGGATCGTATCGGCCTGCTGCTCCACCTGGAAAGCCAGGATGTCTCCGATGGTGACAACCCCCACCGGTTCCTGACCCTGCGTTACGGGCAGGTGACGGATGCGTTTCTGCGTCATTAGCCCCATGCATTCCTCCACGGTCGCCTCGGGCCGGCAGCACAGCACCGGCTGGGTCATCACCTCCCGCACCGTGGTTGCGGCCGGATCCTTGCGCTCGGCCACAACACGGCGCATTACGTCCCGCTCAGTGAAGATTCCCACCATGCCGCCCTTGTCCGTTACCAGCACGCCGCCGATGCCGCGCTCGTTCATTAGTCGTGCCGCGTTCACCACGGACTCATCGGCCACCACCGATACTACGTCCGTGCCCTTGCGGGCCAGAATCTCCTGCACCGTAGCCATGAAACCTCCCAGGTCATGCCCTTTCCGATACTACGACCAATCCCCCAGGCCCGCCAGAGTTGGCCAGCCCTCGGCCAGACCGGTACGACATCGTAACTTGAAGGTATGCGTGCCTGGATCCTTCTACTGATCGCACTGGCCGTGGCCGGTCCGAGTCTGGCCTGCTCATCCACAGCCATCATTCCACCAACCACGGCGGCGGAACCACAACAGGTGTTCCTCCTGGACCACGGCCGCCACGCCAGCCTTGTGCTTCCAGCGGGCGACAGCGTCGTGGTGCGCTATTCGTATGGCGACTGGCGGTGGTATGCACAGCAGCGCGAAGGCGTATTCCGGGGCTCCACCGCGGTTCTGTGGCCCACCCGGGGCGCACTCGGCAGGCGAGAACTGGCCAGCGTACCGGACAGCGTTTCCGTCCGCAGGGCCGTGCGGGTGGGCATAGAGCACATGTACATGATTACGGTGGATGCCGGTGATGTACTGACGCTCCGCCGGGAACTGGACTCGCTGTTCGACGCCCATGCAGAGACCCGCATTTACAACTCCGCGTACGACCTGGAGTTCGTGCATCATCCAACACCGTACTGGCTGCTTCACAATTCGAATCAGGTAGTTGCCGCCTGGCTCAAACGACTAGGATGCACGGTGCGTGGGGGAGCGATGCTTTCGAATTGGAGGATCGTGAGACGGGAGCGGTGAGCGGGGAGCGGGGATAAATGCTTCACAACGGCCGGTCCAGACTTCGGTATTGCACCGCCTCACTGACGTGCGCTGGTCCGATTTCCGTCTCCCCCGCCAGATCCGCTATGGTACGGGCAATCTTCAGGATCCTGTGATACGCACGGGCTGAGAGCCTGAGTCGGGCAATTGCGGTCTTGAGAAGAGCATCTGCAGTCTCCGTAACGCGGCAGTAGCGGCGAAGATCCCGCGGGGCCATGTGAGCGTTGGCGAACAGGCCGGGCCTGCTCCGGAACCGTTCGAGCTGCCTTTCCCGGGCGCGGTTCACCCGTTCCCGGATCACGGCACTCGGCTCCCCTGACCGCTCCGTCGAAAGTTCGCGCGACGGTACTGCGGGCACCTCCACGTGGATGTCGATCCGGTCGAGCAGGGGTCCGGATACCCGCGCCATGTATCGCTCCACGCCGACCAGCCCGCACGTACAGGTACGTCCGGGGTCGCCGGCGTAACCACATGGACAGGGATTCATCGCTGCAGCAAGCATGAACCGCGCTGGATAGCAGAGCGACTGCGCGGCCCGCGAGATGGTCACGAACCCGTCCTCCAGCGGCTGACGGAGCACCTCCAGCACGTTCTTGCGGAATTCGGGAAGCTCATCCAGGAACAGGACACCTCCATGTGCCAGGCTTACCTCGCCCGGCCGGGGGTGGGACCCACCTCCGATCAGACCGGCATCGCTGATCGTGTGGTGCGGCGCACGAAACGGACGCCGGGTGACAAGCGCGGCGCCGGGTGGGAGGATCCCTGCTACGCTGTGGATCTTGGTGGTTTCCAGTGCTTCATCCAGCGTGACATCGGGCATGATTGTTGGCAGCCGCCGGGCGAGCATGGTTTTTCCCGAGCCCGGAGGGCCCACCATCATCACGTTGTGCGCGCCGGCTGCCGCCACTTCAAGTGCACGCTTGGCGTGCTCCTGCCCCCTCACTTCAGCGAAGTCAACGTCGTCATCCGTGTTGGTCCGGAAGGAGACGCCCGGATCAACATCCGAATGGGCAAGCGGCTCCCCGAGGGCAAAAAACGCAGCCACCTCCCCCAGCGACCGGGCTCCGAGCGTCTCTATCCCCTGCACCACCCCGGCCTCGGCCAGGTTGGCCATCGGGACGATCACTCCCTTGAGACCCGCTCGCTTGGCAGCAACCGCCACCGAGAGAACGCCCCGGATTGGCCGCAGGTCGCCCTCCAGTCCCAGTTCGCCCAGCACGACATAATCGTCGAATGCAAGCCGAGCGCCATTCGATGGCTGTCCCCCACCGTTGAGCTGCGCCGTCGCAGCAAGAATCCCGAGGGCGATCGGGAGGTCGAAGGCCGATCCCTGCTTGGGGATGTCCGCCGGGGCAAGATTCACTGTAACCTTGCGAAGCGGGAACAGAAAAGCGGAGTTGGCAATTGCCGCGCAGACACGCTCCCGGCCCTCTTTCACCGCGCCCTGCGGCAGACCCACAGTGGAGAACGAGGGCAGTCCGTTTGTGATGTCGGTCTCGACGTCAACCAGGTAGGCGTCGATGCCGAGCACGGCGGCCGATCGGATGCGCGCGAGCATGGTCCACGGTAGGGCAAATCCGCGCCGGCGCGGTAACCGTACTTACGCCGGCTGTATCATCAGAACGCAGTGAAAGCGCCGGCCATGCTAGTTTGCTGTATCACAGGAGGCATTGATGAACCCGATCAGGCTTGCGCGGCGGCACCCTGCCGCCCGTCTGCCCCTGCGCGCCACCAGCGGGTCCTTTGGCCACGATCTCGCAACCGTCGCGGAAGAACGTGTTGGCGGAAGGGAAACGCGCATTCTGCCGGTGGGATTTGCCCTGGCTCAGGATCTCGAGCACGACTCGCAGAGCGGCCTTGCCATGCTGATACTCCCGCGTTCAAGTCTCCCGCTCAGGCACGGATTGATACTGCCCAACTCACCGGGCCTGATCGATGCCGATTACGCTGAACCGCTTGGTGTCATCGTGCATAATCTGCGTGATGAGCCGGTGACCCTGCCCGAGGGCACCCGCATAGCGCAGGCGGTGTTTGTGAGACTTGAATTCCCGGTGCTCGAGGAAACGGACGAATCGGATCCGGCAAGAAGAAGGGGTGGCTTCGGTTCAACCGGAACCCAGTAGCGCCTCCACCGCACTTCTGAGTTCACCCAACTCGTATGGTTTCTGGAGGAACCCCGAGGCACCTGCCTCGAGCATGCGCTGCACTTCACCGCCGGGGCCGTAGCCGGACGACACCAGTATCCTGAGCGAAGGCAGATCCTCGCGCAGACGCCTCACCAGATCGACACCACCACCGGGCATCACGACATCGAGGATCGCTACGTCAAAGGAGCTTCGCCCGCCGGTGAGTTCCTGCCACGCCTCATCCCCGTCGGCCGCCACCTGTACTTCGTAGCCGAACTGCTGCAGGGCCCTGCGGGTCGTGTTGCGGATCAACTCCTCGTCGTCGGCCACCAGCACTCGACGCACTCCCGCGTCCCACAGCGTCGGGGTGGTGTCGACAACTGCCGGGGTGTCTGCCGCAGGTATCAGCAGGTGGATGGCTGTCCCCTTCCCGGGAGCGCTGTCGATGGCCATGGACCCCCTGTGAGCCCGTACAACCCAGAACACAGTGGCGAGCCCGAGTCCCGCGGCTTCGTACATCGGCCGCGTGCTGAAGAAAGGTTCGAACAGCCGTGCCCTCGTCTGATCGTCCATTCCGGCACCACGATCGATGACTGAGAACCGGACGTAACGGCCCGGTCCGGCCTCGACCCAACGCACATCACCTTCCACCACCTGCTCCTCCGCGGCGGCAAGGGTTATCACCGGATCCGCCTGGCCACCAACTGCGTTTCGCGCATTGAAGACCAGCTCCAGAAGGGCATGCGTCAGATGATCCGGGTCCGCGGCCACGGCCGGAGGTTTTCCCGCGGATACTTCGATCCGGACCCGCTGGTCTTCGAGCCTGGCAAGGGTCGCCACCGAATCCAGGATCGCGGACGGCGCTGTGGGCCGTGGCGCTACCTGTTGGTGCGGGGTGAAGCGCAGAAGGGACTTGGTGAGCTGCTCCCCACGGCGCGCCGCGTGGGCTATGGCATCGAGTTGGGCCTTCTGGGTTGGTTGACCCACTTCCTTGCGCAACAGCGTAGCCTGGTTGAGGATGCCTCCAAGCAGATTGTTGAACTGGTGTGCAAGTCCGGCCGCAAGCCGACCGATGGCCTCGATCCGCTGCAACTGGGCCTGCCGTTCAGCCAAGGCGCGCCGTTCAGTGAGATCCCGGATGCTTGCCTGCACCACCGGTCCTTCGGGCGTATCTACATGGGAAAACGCCGCCTCGACCTCGATCAGGCTCCCGTCCGCAGTACGCAAACCCGCGGGCACGAGCGCCGGCTCCGTGTCTTTCTCGACAAGACAGTCCGCCAGTGACTGAACAGACTCTCCGGGAACCGGCTCTATCGCTAGAATCTCGCCCAGGTGTCTGCCGGTCAGCCGGTCCATGGAGTGACCCGTCAGTTCCACGATTCGCGGGTTGCCGTCCCGGATCCTGCCGCCAGTGTCCAGTACCACCAGGGCATCCTCAGCCTCCTGAAACAGGACACGATACCTGGCTTCCGAAGCCGCCAGGCGGGTTCGTTCAAGGTCCTTGAGATGAGCGCCGGCAATGGAAACCAGCGCGGCCACGAACAGCGCGAAAGCTGCCTGAGGTACGGCCCGCTGCGACGGAAAGACCTCGGCCGGCAGCGCCATGAAGGCGAGTACCGCGACCAGCCACACCACACTGGCGAGCGCCGATTGCCACCGCCATGACCATGGAGCAAACAGCGCGCTCGCGAGAATCACCGCGGTCACTATGAGGCTCACAGACCAGACCATGGTGGGCCTGAGCAGCAGGACGGCAAGATTGGCCAGGACTACGGTGAGCGCCAGCGCCAGTACCAGCGAGCGCATCATCACCAACGGCCGTTTGGGGGACGCATACCAGGCTATCACGGCGGCCACCGCGGCCTCCAATCCACGCACCAGCAGCATACTGCCCTCTGCCGAGCCACGAATGAGCGCGGGGAGCTCCCACGCGATCGCCGAGGCCGCGATCAGTACTGCTACGGTGCGGAGTGGGCGGGCGTAGGCTTCGGAACCTGTCACAGGTCGGCACGCAGCCTTCCGATGCGGTCGTTTGTCGCGACTATGGGCTCTTCCTCTTCCTGAACCGAGGGATCCTCTCCCGGGTTGATGAACAGGTCCTCGACAATTCCCTGCTGGCGATCGTGCAACTGACGATACCGGCCGTTCAGGGCCATCAGTTCCGCGTGGGTTCCACGCTCCACAATCTCGCCGTCGTCCAGTACGAGGATCTGATCCGCGCTGCGAATGGTGGACAGCCTATGCGCAATAACAAAAGTGGTCCGCCCGCGACGCAGCGAGCGGAGACCGTCCTGAATCATTGCCTCGCTTTCGCTGTCGAGGCTGGAGGTGGCCTCGTCCAGTATCAGGATTCGTGGATCCGCCAGGATGGCCCGCGCTATCGCTATGCGCTGCCGCTGCCCACCAGAGAGCTTCACCCCGCGTTCTCCCACAACAGCGTCATACCCGTCCGCGAAACGGTCCACGAACTCGTCGCAGTGCGCGATGCCCGCCGCGTACCGGATCTCATCGATGGCGGCGTGAGGCCGGGCGAAGGCGATGTTCTCCGCTATCGTGCCATCGAAGAGGAAATTCTCCTGAAGCACTACGCCCAGGACGCTCCGGTACTCCCGCAGCCGCAGGATTGCAAGATCGCGTCCGTCAACCAGAACGCGCCCGGATGATGGCTGATTGAACGCCATGACCAGCGATATGAGTGTACTCTTGCCGGACCCGCTGGGACCCACCAGCGCCGTGGTAGAACCCGCCGGCGCCACAAACGACACGCCCTTGAGCACCGGAATGCCGGGATCGTAGGAGAAATGCACGTCCTCGAACACCAGGCTTCCCGCGACCTCACCCACCGGGGCGCGCTCCGCATCGTCCTTGTCCTCTGTGGCCATTTCCCTGAGCTCGCGGATGCGATCCAACCCGGCGAAGGCCTCCGTCACCTGAGTTCCGATTTCCGCCATTTCGATCAACGGAAAGGCCACAAGTCCGGTGAGCATCACGTAGAAGATCAATTCGCCGAGGGTCATCGCTTCGGCCAGTACTGCGCGCCCGCCCACGATAATCATCATGACGCCGATCAGTCCCACTACGACGGTAGTGACGGCTGTGACTCCGGAAATCGCCGTAATCGTCTTCGCGATGTTGCGGAACAGACGGTGTGCCCCGCGGGCAAAGACCAGACGCTCGCCGCGCTCAGCTGTATAGGCCTTGACCACCCGAATCCCGCTTAGAGTCTCGGCCAGTCGCCCCGTCACCTCCGCATTGATCCTGCTGCGTTCGCGGAACACAGGCCGCAACTTCCGGAACGCCAGGGCCATGACGGATGCGAACAGTCCCAGCATTACCAGGATGGTCAGCGTCAATCGCCAGTTGATCACGAACATCCATCCCAGGGCGATCCCGGCCGTCACAAATCCGCCGGTAAGACGAACCAGCCCGGACCCCACGAGATTCCGCACCCCTTCGGCGTCGGTCATGATACGGGAAATGAGAACGCCGGTCTTGGTGGAGTCGAAGAATCGCACCGGTAATCGCGCCACGTGGCGCTGTACCGTCTTCCTCATCTCCGTGATGGCACGCTGAGCGGCCACACCCAGCACCTGGGACAAGGCAAACGAGGAAATCGCCTGAATCAGCGTGGCTCCGCCGACGGCCAGGGCGAGTGGCATCAGCAGATCGTGGCGCGCCCTGCCGATGACGTCATCAATCAGGAACTTGGAGGACGCCGGCAGCACAAAGCCCGACAACCGGCTGACCAGCATCAGTACTGCTCCCAAAGCAAGGCGCCGCCGGTGCATCCATATCAACTCCCTTGCCTCCCGCCACGCGGAAGACAATGCCACCGGGCGCTTCGCTTCGTCGGTCACGGGGATAAGATAACCCCTGATGGTTTGATGCGTTCTGACCGGCGGAAAAGTATCTTCCCCGGCGGGATGCCATCGGTTCATCCATCTTTCACCGGTCCGGGCCTCAGACCGGGCCCATGGAGGAACACCATGAGGAAGGCCCGCCACCTGCTACTGCCCGTAATTGCCCTGTTCTGCCTGCCTGGACCAGTTGCTGCTCAGCAGACACTGGAACTCGCAAACGGCGATCGACTGACGGGACAGTTGCAGCAAATAGAGCCGGCCGGATGGATCTTTCGTTATGGAGGCGCGGATGTTCGCGTACCGGCCGCGCAGATAGCGGCCTACAGTTCGGGAACCCCAATAGGCATCCGGCTCACCGATGGAACTCTGGTTGCCGCGACCGTTTCCGCAGCGCCCGGAGGACTGGAACTCAGGAGCGTGGATGGGTCGGTTCGTATTGTGAAACCGGCGGCACTGGCGGCGATCGGTTCGGCCGACGACCTGGACGCCCTCCGGGAGGTGCGGATCGGGCTCTTTCAACCCTTCCATCGGTTCTGGGGCGCGAGTGGCGGCCTGGGTTACACCGACAAGAGCGGGAACAGCCGTGCTCGTGGGCTCGCCATAGCGCTGGACGTCGAAAGAAAGACGGCGAAGGACCGGATCAGCCTGGGAGCGGGCCTCAACACCGAATCGAGCCGGCCTCCCGGAGGCGAGTTCGAGACGACGGTCGAGAAGTACTTCGGCTTCCTGCGTGGCGATGTCTTCGTATCACGGGCCCTGTTTGTCTTCGCGGAAACCCGCCAGGAACGAGACCGGTTCCAGGACATCCGGCTCCGCTCGACCTATAACGCCGGGCTCGGCGTTCAGGTGGTCGCCACCGACCGGACCGACATCCGCCTCTCGGCTTCCGGAGGTCTACGGATTGAGCGGTTCTTCGAGAACGACGGCAGCGAGACCGATGCCGTTGCGGTAATCGGTACCGGATTCCGGCAGGAGCTCGGGCCGGCGGCGTTTCAGTGGCGGACCAACTGGACCCCCAACCTTGACGATTTCTCCGATTACCGGTTCCGGTCGGATGCGACCCTGACCACCCGGGTTTACGCGGGGTTCGGAATAAGGGTGGGCCTCCTGAACGAGTACAACAACGCCCCGCGCCCCGGCGTGCGAAACCACGACGTGCTGGTAACTACGGCCGTGACCTACTCGATAGGACGCTAGAAGCTGCTGGTGCCGACGGACGCTTCCATTTCGTCGAGAGCATCCACACAACGATCCCCGAAGTAGTACCGGATCTCCTCTCGCACTCCCCGATAGAGCGTGGGTCCGCTATTCATGCAGATCAGTGTGCCGTCCTCGATCTCCGGCGCGGGACACAACACATCATCGTAGTACGTTACCGGGAAGAGGCAGTCTACCATCGACTTGAGATCGTGATAGTCCAGCCCTCGATCGAGGCAGTACGAATGAATGAGGCAGCCCCTCCCGGTCCGGTTGTGAAATACACACCGGTCACCCTCCACGCGCGTTCGCCTGAGCCCACCGCCCGGTACCTCGGGATCCGTTTCCACACCCGGCTCGAACCAGCGGTCGCGCGGTATCCCGGTCCAGCTTTCGAGTTCGGAAGCGTGCGCTTCGATGGCCCCGACATGTATCAGGTCCACATCCACGCCGTACTGGCAGCATGCATCGCCACAGAACCCGCAAGCAAGGCAGTGGGTGTAATAACGTTGGGTAAATATCGCGGGATGCACCCGACCGATCACCGGAATACCGTATCGGCTGGTGAACTTCTCCGGGAGCGGCCGCGACCGAGCCACGCGTACTGAGGTCAGCGCGTGCCGCGCATGCGATCGCGCGCGGCCCGGAACTCTTCGCCTTCCCGCCAGTTGGGCCAGGCCCGCGACTGAGCAAGCCGGTAACCGACCGTAAACAGCAGTTGCACGTCATCACGCATGCCGCGCAGATCCCACGACGGATCGTACTCGTCGGTCGTCTGGTGATAACGCTCCGCGGTGTGTCTGGCCACATGCTCGCGCGTCCAGTCCTCGCCGTGATCCACGTGGTCGATTCCCTCCTTTGGATAAAGCGCCGGCACGCCGAACTTGGCAAAACTGAAGTGATCTGACCGGTAATACGTTCCCCTCTCCGGCACCGGATCGGGTCGCACGGTGCGGCCCTGCTCCGCCGCCGCCCGATCAACGAAATCGTCCAGTTCCGAGGCACCGTACCCTACCACCGTGATGTCGTTCATGGGTCCGAAAATGTTCATCGCGTCCATGTTCAGAACCGCAACGGTCTGCGCCAGCGGATACACCGGGTTGGACGCATAGTACTCGGACCCGAGCAGACCTCGTTCCTCCGCCGTCACGGCCAGGAAGAGCAACGACCTGGATGGTCTCATCCCGAGGGCGGCAAACGCCTCGGCCAGCACGACCAGAGCCGCCGTACCTGTGGCATTGTCACGCGCGCCGTTGAACACCGGATTGTCCGGGAACCTCACCGAGTCGACGCCGAAATGGTCCCAGTGCGCAGTGTAGATGATGTACTCGTCTGCGCGTCCTGCACCCGGCAGCAGAGCCAGGACGTTGCGTGACGTGGAACGGTCGAGCGTCTGGTCAAGCCGCATTGAGGCGGTAACACCAAGCTCCACAGACCGATGTTCACGGGTCGCCGCCCGGTCCCGCAGCTCACCGTATCGGCGGCCGCTCTGAGCGAACATGGTCTGCGCGGTCTCCAGAGTAATCCACCCCTCGATGGCCACCCTGGACGCACCACCGTCGGGCGGAACCAGGCTGAACTGCGGCCCCGTCCAGCTGTTACGCACCACGTCCCACCCGTACGCCGCGGGCGCCGTCTCGTGCACGATCAACGCGGCCTCAGCGCCCTGGCGCGCCGCCTCCTCGAACTTGTAGGTCCAGCGTCCATAGTAGGTCATGGCATTGCCGCGGAACAGACTCGTGTCCTGAGTGGCGAACCCGGGATCGTTTACCAGTATCACAACTGTCTTCCCGCGCACATCCAGGCCTTCGTAATCATCCCACCCATACTCGGGCGCCACAATGCCATAGCCCACGAAGACGAGTTCGCTGTTGGATATCTCCACGCTTGACTGCTGCCGTTTGGTCCAGGCCACTACTTCGTCAGCGTAGCGAAAGCGCAGCGTTCGGCCGTCGCCGCGAACCGTCAACTCCGCATCCGGCCGCACCACTGAACGCACGAGTGGTACTTCCTGGAAGAAGCTGTCTCCATTGCCGGGTTTGAGCCCCAGCTGCTGGAGTCGGTCCCTGAGGTAATGAACTGTGCGCTCTTCTCCGATCGTTGACGGCGCGCGACCCGCAAATGAATCGGAAGCCAGCACCTTCACGTGACTGTGCAGGGCCTCCGCCGTGATTCGCTCCCTGGCCGCGCCAGGCACGACCGCTTCTCCAGCACAGGCGGCGATGGTGGCGAACAACGGAAACAGCGAAAAGGCGAAACGGACCATCAGAGATCTCCGGTATGTGGGTGAAACAGTCTGATCGATAAAGATAAGTCGGTTACCGCAGGGTGCGCCGTCGGATCAATCGGAGCGCCAGAAGAGCCGACAGCACCACCGCGTAGATGACCGGGCGGCGAAGGTCGGCCTTTACGAGCCAGAGGAAATGGAGCACGCCCGCCGTGGCTGCGAGATACACCAGCCTGTGAAGCAACTGCCAGCGTCCGCTCCCCAGCCGGCGGACCCAACCGTTCGTGGAAGTCACTGCAAGCGGCAGCATCATCAACAGGCCGGCAAACCCCACCGTGATGTACGGTCGCTTCATGACATCCTCAACGATGTAACTGATGGCAAAAACCTGATCAAGCGCCACGTACGTCAGAAAGTGCAGCATGGCGTAGAAGAACGCGAAGAGACCGAACATGCGGCGGTACAGGATGACCGGATTCAGGAAAGGCAGGCGCCGGGCAGGTGTCACGGCAAGCGTGACAAGCAGGAGATTCAGGGCCCACAATCCCGTTCGGTGCGTGATCTCTTCGATGGGGTTGGCACCGAGCCCACCACGCACTGCATCCCAACCCAGGAGCCCCGCAGGAAGCAGGCACGCAATGAAGACCAACGGCCTCGCTTTCCTGAAAGCTCGTGCCGGAGTCACGCGTTCAGAAGTTTCGGCGCAGATCCATCCCGGAGTACAGGTGCGCGACCTGGTCGCCGTATCCGTTGAACATGAGCGTGGGGCGACGCCGCAGTTCACCGATCCGTCGCTCGCGCGCCTGACTCCAGCGGGGGTGGTCCACAGCCGGGTTCACGTTCGCATAGAAACCGTACTCGTGCGGAGCGGCCAGGCTCCATGTGGTTCCCGGCATCCGGTTCACGAGCTGGATGCGGACTATGGACTTGATGCTCTTGAAGCCGTATTTCCAGGGCACGGCCAGCCTGAGCGGAGCTCCGTTCTGGTTCGGGAGGACGCGCCCGTACAGACCCGTGACCATCAGTGTGAGCGGATGCATGGCTTCGTCCAGCCTCAGGCCCTCTACGTAGGGCCAATCGAGCACCCTGCGTCGCTGGCCCGGCATCTGTTCGGGATCATGCAGTGTGGTGAAGTGGACGAACTCCGCGCGTCCTGTGGGCTCTACCCGCTTCAGCAGATCCGCCAGCGGAAAGCCGAGCCACGGGATGACCATGGACCAGCCCTCCACGCAACGCAATCGATACACACGCTCTTCCGGCGGGAACAGGCGGGTGAGCTCATCGACATCGAATGTTGCGGGACGGTGCACCTCGCCGTCTACTACCACCGACCACGGCCGTGGGCGCAGGGACCCGGCGTGGCGGGCGGGATCCCGCTTGTCCGTGCCGAACTCGTAGAAATTGTTGTACGTGGTGACGTCCTCGAACGGCGTGAGCTTGTCCTGCTCTTCAGAGCCGGACTCCGCGTTCCGCCCGCGACTGGCCGATACCAATGCGGGGAATGCGCCTGCCACGGCGACCCCGGCTACCGCCGCACCGGCAGCACGGAGGAACCGGCGCCGACTCCGATACAGTGCTTCGTCCGTGATCCCGGAAGGTGGGATTTCCGTTCCGCGTCTGATGATCATTGCCAGGACTACTCCCCAGTCGCTTGAATGGTTCCCGCGGCTGTCAGACGCCCAGTCGCTCGCGAACGGAACCGAGCCGTGCCACCGCGCCCGAGAGCGTATCGATGGTCTTGCAGAAAGCGAATCGAACGTACTTCCGTCCCGATTCGGGACTGCTGTAGAAACTGGATCCGGGAACTGGCGCTATCCCGAATTCTGCGGTCAGCCTCTGGGCAAAGGACTGGTCCGACTCTTCGCTGAGCCCCGAGAAGTCGGCCATGATGTAATACGCTCCCTCAGGCCGTACGCAATTGAAACCCGCATCAATCAAACCGGCGTGGAGGACTTCCCTCCGGGCCCGGTAATCCTCGGAAAGCGTCCGATAGTACTCCGGCCCCAGTCGCTCCAGCCCCGCGGCCACTCCTTCCTGGAGCGGCGCCGGCGCACCCACCGTCAGGAAGTCGTGAACCTTGCGTATGGCGGACGTCACACCTGCCGGTGCCACGATCGTACCTATGCGCCAACCGGTAACCGAGAAGGTCTTGGACGCGCCACTGACCGTGATAGTACGCTCTCGCATGCCCGGCAGGGTCGCGATGGGAACGTGCTCTCCTTCATATACGATGTGCTCGTAGATCTCGTCGGTGACCACCAGCAGATCCCGCCCGATGGCCTGGGCGGCCAGCTCCGTCAGTTCCGTACGCGAAAGCACCCGCCCGCTGGGATTCCATGGAGTGTTCAGGATGACGGCGCGCGTACGGTCTGTGATAGCCGCTCCAATGCGTTCCATGTCAAGCGGGCCCGCCAGCGGCACCGGCACGAACACCGGCCTCCCGCCAGCCAACGCAATGTCAGGTCCGTAGTTCTCGTAGAAGGGCTCGAGTACGATTACCTCATCATCCGGGTTCACCACCGCCAGCAGGACCGCCGCCACTGCTTCCGTTGCACCGCACGTGATCGTCACCTCGCGCTCCGGATCTACCTCCATGCCATACCACGCAGCGTACTTGGCGGCCACGGCGTTCCTCAGCCGCGCGGATCCCCAGGTCACAGCGTACTGATTGACGTCTCTGGCGATGGCCTCCGATGCAGCGGTCTTGATAAGGTCAGGAGCAGGAAAATCAGGAAAGCCCTGCGCCAGATTGATGGCGCCATGCTGCTGCGCAAGCCGGGTCATACCCCGGATCACCGACTCGGTGAACCCGTGCGTTCGGCGCGATGTGTGATTCTGCGGCATCAGGCGGGCACCGTGAACGTCACGGTGGTGGGACCGCCGACCCTACTCGTTGCATTGATGCTCCCCCCCCATGACTCTACCAGCCGCCGGCATATGGCGAGACCGAGCCCCGACCCGCTGGTCGTGGTGGAGAAACGCGGATCGAATATGCGACCGAGGTGTTCGGGAGGGATGCCCGATCCGTCATCTGTCACGGACACGCTGGCTCCACCATCCCGGCTACCGTTTATAGCGATCGTGATCGATCCCGCACCGGCATTACGTGCGTTCTCCACGAGATTGATAAGTACCTCCTTGAGTTCGTCGCGTCGCGCGCGGCCACTCGCAGGTCCTTCAGATTCAACTGCAACGCGCGTGCCTTCGCCCAGAGCATACAGCGCTGCCGCATCACGGCTCACCTCCACTACGTCCACCTCAGCCATAGGCTCTGTTCCGGCCGGCGGTGCCCCGAATCTCGAGAACGCCCTCGCAATGGCGTCCAACCGTTCAATTTCCGCGAGGATCTGTCGCCCGGTCCGGTCCAGGACCTCGCTGAAGTCACCGCGTGGGTCCCGGTGCGCCCGCTGAAGATGTTGGATCCCAAGACGGATCGGCGTGAGCGGGTTCTTTATCTCGTGTGCAATCTGGCGTGCAAGTTCGCCCCAGGCCAGCACCCTTACCGCCCGCGACAGTTCGGTAGTGTCATCGAGCGCGATCACCCATCCCCCCCCGGAACCACGCAACCGAACGGCCTGAATCCTTACCTCGCGATCTCTCAGAACGAACTCGCGGGGTTCGGGATCGACACCGCCCGCAGCCGAGTCCGCCACCCAATTCCACACCCCCCTCCAGTCCGACGCAAGTTCCACGAGCGGCGATCCCGCCGGCAGCGAGACGTCAAGCAGTTCCTCCGCCCGCGGATTGGCGATGACTACCTGCAGATCGTCGTCTACGGCGACCACGCCGGTAGCCACGTTACGCAGGACGTCGGCCGTCCTCCTTCGCTGGGCTTCCAGCGCCTGCCTGCTGGAAGCAATATCCGACGCCATTCGTCTGAACGCGTCGGCCACCGGCACGAACTCCGCTGGTACGGGACTCGCCAGCGCCCGCGGAGCTTCTCCCCTGCCCACCTGCATTGCCGCATCCCTCAGGACGGCCACCGGTCGTGCCAGTGACCTTACTGCGATGGTCGCGAGCCATGCCGCGGCGCCAAATCCAAGCAGCGTAGCCAGCAGCAAGCCGAAGATCAGGTCCTGTTCACTCTTGAGCAGGTCAGGATCCTCGACCAGCCTCGGAGAAGCCAGCACCGGCCCGGGAACCCCTGCCGTACCCACCGCCCGATAACTGACCCGCGTCGCTCTCCCGGCCAGGCGCATGTCGAGTGCAACCCCTGACTCTTCGTGCTCCAACAAACGCAGATGAACCGACGGAGACAGATAGAAATCGACCAGACCGAGTTCAGCCAGGATGCTCGCACTTGCATGACGCAGCGAGCCGCCCTCGTAGAGGAGGAGGTCCGCCCGGTAACGGCTGCCCATCTGATCCACCAAATCGGGGCTCAACTGCCGCGCCTGTATGCCCCGCTCCCGGACAGTTTCCGCGGCTTCCCGCAACGCCTGACTCGCCACCAGATCGCGGCTTCGCTGCGCCTCGGCACGCAGGCGACCCGCCGTCCACGACGCGAACATCACGGTAGGAACCACAAAGAAAACCGCGAGCACGATACCCAGTCGGGCACGGTACGATTTCAGGGACAGCGCCTCCAGCGCACCCGGAGAGAGCTTGATCCGGCCCGACAACCCTTCGCTCACGAACCAGAGTACGCCCAATAACGTGGTGCTGAGCACCAGAAGCAGCATTCCCCGCACCGCCAGGGCGCCGAACGCGCCCAGATCCACAACGAGATGCAGGTGCCGGGTACCATCGGGCAGCGGTATTCGCTCGTCGCCCAACAGGCGCCAGCCCACACGTTGCCACTCCACGCCTTCCGGATCCGTCCCCAGCGGTTCCACGACGGGATCGGTGAGGTAGGCCTCGTAGGGGGCTGGAAGCCCCGGTTCGCCACTGAGGAAGCGTGCAATCCTGAGCGGCATGATGACTCGCGAAGGCGGCCCCAGACCTGCCGTGAACGCACTCCCGTCGTCGTACTTCAGTGAAAGCAGGTAGTACGTCCCGGGTGGCCGCTGAATCTCCGTGATCACCGGAGTTCCGGGTTCGATGGGAACGGCGGAAGCCGGATACAGAAGCGAGGATGGTATGTCGAGGTCCGCCAGTTCCAGACGGCTCACCAGTTCGCCGGCGGCCGACCACACCGCCAGCACTACGGGATAGCCATCAGTTGCAAGCGGGGACCGGCTCCAGAGAGCAAACAACTCGCCCGAAGTCGTCGGCGGCCCCCATTCTTCCGCCTCCCCTGCAAGCCGGTCAAGCAACGCCACTGCAACCGGATCCGCTCCGCGCCTGAGCGCCGCCGCATCGCGCTCCGCGAGTCTCATCCTGCCCTCGGTCACAGCAATCCAGGTGAGTTGGGCGGCTCCCGCACCTGAAACCACCGACACCGCCACGAAAGTTCTCAGTATCGTGCCAGATCTCACCGCAACCAGCAGGATGGGCGCCCAGAGCGCCAGCACCCACGCGGACGTATTTCCGTTCGGTACCCAGCCCGCCAGACCAAGGGCGGCGGCACCAACACTTCCGGTTGCAGCAATCCAGGGAACCCACGCTGATATACCACGAACACTCGCCCTGAGGGCTCCCGCAGCGCCGAACAGGAGCGCCGCTCCAACGAAGGTGAGAGCCAGATACCACTGCACCCAGAGCGAGATCCCCGCTCCGACCACAGGGACCGTGATCCCAACCGAAAGGGCATGAACGAGAATCGGTGTGAGGACCAGGAGGACCAGGGCGATTACGATACCCGTCACCTTGCCAAGCGGGACCGATCTCCACAGGTGTATGGCGCCCACCCACCCCAGGATGCCCGCAACCAGCAGCGCTGCGGCTGATCCCGAGAGCGGTCCGAGAATGCCGCTGTAGTACGTGTCGGGTGTGAACAACGACCCCGGAATCAACGTCTGTCCGGCAGGCGTAAGCACCAGCAAACCACCGGTTATCACGAGCGCAGCGGCCCTCGCTGCTCCACTCCCCGCTATCGCGAGCAGCCCCGCGAGAGCCAGAGCCATGAAGGCCACGGCACGCCTTCCTCTGGCTTCCCGCTCCAGCTTGCGCGCACCCTGGCTGGGCGGAACGATACGCACGCTGAACAGAGTGTCCGGAACCACATCCGTTACCCCGCAGGCCGGGATGCAGTAGTCGAACACGTCGTCATCGAACGGGGCATGACCGGGCAGGTAAAATTCAAGATCGCTGCCCACCATTTTCCGGAACCGCGCAGCGACGGAGCTGGCCCTGTCCGGCACCGCGTCATGCACGTCCAACAGCACTCGAGCTGCCGCCGTGACACCAGGCCCCTGGCGCCTCGCTTCCAACGACACGTAGAATGGGGAGATGTCAACGCCAAATTCCGGTCCGGCAGGTGACAAGAGGGCTCGCTGCCGTCCCCCCCAGGCCCACGGCTGGCCGCGCCCGTCGAAGACCACCACGCCACGCTCAGGGCCGTTGGTTGCGGCCCGCCCGAGCCTGCCAAACGCCTCCGCCCGCGGCAGGTTGGCCACGCCGGCCCCTTCTTCGGCCAGATCCCGCACCAATCCAACCGCCGCGGCCAGCGTAGCTTCAAGTTGCATACCAGCCGCCTCAAGCAGAGTTTCCCTTACTCCGGCCTCATCCTCCCAGCGGGTCTCCACCAGGTGGACATCGCGACTCGTCTTCAGTGCGGAAAGTGCGGCTGCGATGCCCAGCAACCCTGCGAGGATGGGGACCATTCGACGAGGGGGGGCCCCAACAGATACCGCCAGGACCGCAGCGACCACGGTCGCGACCGTTCCCCACAGGACCCCCGGATCTCTGAGCCATGCCGCCAAGGCGCCCGCAAGGGCCAAACCGACCGGAACCCAATGACCTCTGACCAACGCAATCACCGACGTCCACTCCACTTGAAACGGCTCGCGCCACCGACGGTGCGGGAGATTCTGGCCCGCGACAGTCGGATCCTGATCCCTGTGGGAACCACCGAACAACACGGACCGCACATGCCGTTCGGCGCCGACACCTTCATCGTGGAGCGCCTCGCCGACGACCTGTCCGCCGCCTTCGGTGTGCTGCGCGCCCCCACCATCGAGTACGGCGTCAATTCATCCACCGCCACCACGCACCCCGGCAACGCCTGCGTGAGACGCAAGACACTCCACCGATTCATGAACGATCTGATCGGTTCATGGGAGGAGGGTGGCGTTACCCAGTTCATCATTCTCACCGCACACGCACACGACCCCCACCAGGAAGCCTTGAGCACGCTGCGCACCAACCGCGCGACGATCCGAACGGTAGACATATTCGCACTCCCATTCGAGGCCTTCGAGCGGGTTGACATCATACACGGTGGCGAGATCGATACCTCCATTCTGCTCCATATTGATTCGCAGCTGGTCAGCCTTCAGGATGCTCGCGACTTCGTCCCCGAAGGTCGCGGGACCTCGTATCGAATTCCCACAGCCAGCCCGGGGTCCATTGGCCACCCCACCCGGGCGGCGGTTGAGAAGGGGGCCTCCCTGTACCATCTTATATACGACCGTATCGCCACCCGGGTCCTTGCCGGATCCGCTCCGGATGCCGGCCACCGGTAGGGAGGCTCATGCGCACAGCCAGTCAGCTCGTCTTCGTCGCCCTGACCATGCTCCCTTCTTCTCCTCTTATGGCACAGGTGCTTGACCGCGGCGTTCTTCTGGTGCGTCAGGGCGAGCAGGTCATCGCCCGTGAAGAATTCAGCCTGCGCCGGGTCACCGGACCCGACGGGAGCGACGGCTTCGTACTCACGGTGCTCAGTGCATACCCGCCAGACGCTCCAACGATAACCCTCATGCCGACCGTAGAATACGGCGCCGATTCGCTCCCCAGTGCAATGCAATTTGACGTTGGCACCGACTCGCGCCACCGGATCCTCGTGGGGTTCGGCGAGCGGCGCATCACGATGCGCGCCGTCACGGCCACCGGAGGTGAGACCGCCCGGGAGTACCGGGCGAGTCCCCGGGCGCTGGTCAGCGACGATTCCGTCTTCGCCCTCTACGCGCTCCTCCCCGGCACGGCCTCAGGCGGGGTGGATCTGTTCGCTCCGCGCCACGGAAGGCGCAGCACGGCTCAACTGGAGCGCCGAGGCACTCAGCAGGTGCTGGTGGGGCGTCAACGGGTCAATCTCTCCCTTTACACGCTGGAAACCGGCACCCAGCGGGTTGAAGTGTGGTTCGACGACCAGGGCCGCCTCACCCGGGTTGTCGTCCCCGCCCGCGGCATCACGGCGGAGAGGGCAACCGTGCCCGAACCCTGAACGCCGTGCGTCAGAATCGTACCACCCTGCGTCAGAACCGCTGTTCTCACACCTAGGGACCCCTTAATTTCATGAGTCCGCGTAACATGCTGAAACTTCGCCCTGCGACCCGCCGTAGGCTGTGCAATACCGGCTGCTCGCATCTCAGAACCTGAATCGGGAACAAACCATGTCAGCAAGACTCTCGCGCCTGATAATTGGTCTCGCCGCAACCTTGGGGTCACCTTTGGCAGCGCAGGAGCCCGTCCTGCCATCGGTGCCGCAGACCCTGACGCTGGCCGAGGCCACCGCGATCGCCTCCCGCTACAACCCCGGCTTCCGCCAGGTCCACAATGACCGCGGGCCGGCCGGTTGGGGAGTGCGCAACGCCTACGCGGCCTTCATCCCCAACGTCACGGCAAGCGGCAGCGTGACCTACCGCGGGTCCGGCTCGCAGGCGTTTCTGACTCAGCAGTTCACACAGCCATCGTCCACTGTGGGCTCGAGCTACAACCTTGGCCTGACCTGGCAACTGTCCGGGGCCACGCTCAGCCAGCCTGGCCTCGCCAAGGCGCAGCTGAACGCGGCTGAGGCGGCTATCGATGGCGCTTTGATCAACCTCGGGGCGGCGGTCTCTCAGCAGTATCTGGCAATCCTGCAGGCCCAGGCACAAGTGGAGCTGGCGCTGCTCCAGCTCCGCCGCAACGAGGAATTCCTGAGGCTCGCGGAGGCCCGCTTCGGGGTCGGACAGGCCACGCAGCTCGATGTCCGACAGGCAGAGGTGGCCAGGGGCCAGGCAGAAGTTGCCTTGTTGCAGAACCGGCAGCTGGTGACCGTGGAGAAACTGCGTCTGTTCCAGCAGATGGGCGTGGTGGCTCCGGAAGACCTTTCGCTGGTAACCCTGACGGATACATTCCCGGTGACCGAACCGACCTGGTCACTCGCCAACCTCCTGGCGGAGGCTGAGGACGCGAACCCCAACCTTACCGCTCTGAGAGCGCAGGAATCGGCGGCTCGGTGGGGGGAACGCGCCGCCCGATCTCAATGGCTGCCGACCCTCAGCTTCAACGCCTCGTGGTCCGGCTTTACTCAGAGGTTCACTGACGAAAACCAGTTGGTGATGAACGCACTGAACAGTGCGCAGAATCAGCTGAACGAGTGCAATTACGCGAATGCCAATTGGTTGAACCCGGGGGGTACGGCCCTGCCGTGCAACCTGCTCGACTTCGATCCTGTTCAACTGGAACAGCGGACGCGGGATAACAATCAGTTGTTCAGCAACTATCGCAGCCAGCCGTTCCAGGCCACGTTTACCGTCTCATTGCCCATATACACACAGTTCGGACGGCCACTCCGGATCTCCCATGCGGCGGCACAAGCAGACGATGCCCGTGAGGCCGTGCAGGGACGAAGATTACAGGTTCGCACGGACGTGAGTCAGGCGTTCTACAGCCTTCAGACGGCGCACCAGACCATTGCGCTGCAGGAAACCAACCGGGTTGCGGCGCGGGAACAGCTTCGCCTCGCCACCGAACGTTACCGGGTAGGATCCGGAACCTTCTTCGAGTTGCTGGACGCGCAGGTAGCGGCGCAGCGCGCCGAGGCGGACTACATCAACGCCGTCTACGGATACCACCGGTCGGTTGCCGCTCTGGAGGCGGCGGTCGGGCGGCCACTTCGATAGAGGAATCGAGGACCCCGCATGAGCAAGCGCAAGAAGCTGATTCTGATCGGCGGAATCGTCGTGGTCGTGGGCGGACTGATCGTCGTGTCCGCCGTGAAGGGCCGCGACTCGGGTACGACAGTCCGCCTGGACGAAGTCGGACGTCGCAACCTGGTGGCAACGGTGACGGCGAGCGGCAAGATCAAGCCGCAGACTTCCGTGGACATAAGCGCCGACATCACGGGCCGGATCATCGAGATACGAGCACGGGAGGGCGAGATGGTCCGGCGCGGTGACCTGCTCATCAGGATCGACCCTTCGCAATACGAGGCGGCGGTGGCACGGGCGGAGGCGCTGCTGGCCTCGGCGGAAGCCGGGGCCATTCAGGCCAATGCCAACCGCGATCAGGCGGAGCGGGCGCTTCGCCGGACTCGCGAACTCCGGGAGGCATCTCCCACCCTTGTCTCAGAAGAGCAGCTTGAGCAGGCTGACACGCAGTTCCGCGTGGCGGAAGCCGTGGCCGTGTCGAGCCAGCGTCAGGTGGACCAGGCACGAGCGGGCCTTCGCGAAGCCCGTGACGCGCTGGCGAAGACCGTGCTGAGATCTCCAATCGACGGTCAGGTTACCAGGCTCGCGGTGGAGGAGGGCGAAGTTGCGGTACCGGGCACGTTCTCACGGGAAACCGGACTGCTCATGACCGTGGCCGACATGTCCGTGATACAGGTGAATGTGCAGGTTGATGAGACCGACGTAGTACGCCTTGGCCTAGGTGACTCTACCGAGATCACCATAGACGCCTTTCCGGACCGGACCTTCAGCGGCCGTGTGAGCAAGATTGCGCACAGCGCCGTGCGCCAGATGGCTCAGGCCGGCACGGCCCGCGCAGTGGACTATGACGTCGAGATTACGCTGGATGATCCCCCGGCCGAGATCCGGCCGGATCTGTCGGCTACGGCCCGGATGGTAACCGCCATGAGAGACAGCGCCGTATCGCTGCCGATCATCGCGCTCACCGTGCGAGATCACCGTCCCCTGTCCACTGAGATCGCCCCGGTCGACACCGCGCGGGCCCGGCGCGAGACCGAAGGCGTGTTCGTCGTGCAGCAGGGATACGCATATTTCCGGCCCGTGAAGGTTGGTATCACCGGCGAAGAGCATTTTGAGGTTCTGGAAGGCGTGAGCCCGGGCGATTCCATCGTGGCGGGACCTTATCAGGTAATCCGCGACCTGCGGGACAGCACGAGGGTGCGTGCCTCCCGTGACGGTCGGGGCGGAGGAAGCTGACCATGAATACGAGCGGCATTCCGGTTATCCGCGTGAAGGGTCTCACACGGTCGTACGACATGGGGGCAGAAACCGTACACGCCCTGAGGGGCGTGGACGTGGTGATAGCCCGGAACGAGTACGTGGCCATCATGGGCCCGTCCGGTTCCGGCAAGTCTACCATGATGAACCTGATAGGATGCCTGGATACGCCCACGTCCGGCGAGTACTGGCTCAACGGTACGGAAGTATCCCGGATGACCGACGATGAGCTGGCGCGGGTAAGGAATCGCGAGATCGGTTTCGTTTTTCAGACCTTCAACCTGTTGCCGCGGGCGAGTGCGCTCCACAACGTGGAACTGCCGCTCATCTACTCCGGGCTCAGGGCAGGCACGCGGCGTGCCAGGGCGCAGGAAGCTCTGGAGCGCGTGGGACTCGCCGACCGCATGCACCACAGGCCCAACGAGTTGTCGGGTGGGCAGCGTCAGCGCGTGGCAATTGCAAGAGCTCTGGTCAACACGCCGAGCATTCTGCTGGCTGACGAGCCCACCGGCAATCTGGACTCCATGACCAGCGGCGAGATAATGGCCGTGTTCGCCGAGCTCCATCGACAGGGCCAGACGGTCGTAATGGTGACCCACGAGGCGGACATTGCCGCTCATGCACACCGCGTAGTCACGCTGCACGATGGCCGCGTCCACAGCGACACGTTGCGGGAAGCGGCCTAGGAGTCAGGGTCGTGCCCTTCCGCGAAGCGATCCGTCTGGCCCTCCAGACCATCTGGACGCACAAGATGAAGACGGCGTTCAGCATCACCGGCGTCTTCATCGGCGTGATGTTCCTGCTGGCGGTGGTTTCGATCGTCGAGGGGATGAACCGGTACATGACCGACCGGTTCGCGGGGACACTGCTGGGCGTCAACACTTTTCACCTGCGGCGTTTCCCGAACTTTCAGGCGGGAGAGGTCACGAGGGATACGTGGCGTGAGTGGGTGCGCCGCCCCCGGATCACCTACGAGGACGCCGAGGCGGTGGTCTCCTCTCTCACGATACCCCACATGGCGGCATGGGAGTCTTCCAATCGGGCCGTGCTGGAATACCGCGGGCGGACAGCGAGCGACATCAACGTTACGGCCGCCACTGAGCGGTACTTCGAGATCAAGAGCCTGGACATCCAGACGGGGAGGGCCTTTTCCGCGCATGAGGTGCGTTCCGGAACGCCGGTGGTGGTGCTGGGATTCGAAGTGGCCGAGCGGCTTTTCAACGGTGGCGATCCGTTGGGACGTGAGGTGAAGATCTACGGGATACCGTACCGTGTGATAGGTGTGGTGGAACCCCAGGGGAACCTTCTCGGAATTTCGCTGGACAAGTTCGCGGTCACGACGGCTGCGGCGCCGGCCAAGCGGTTCGTGAACCAGCCCCGGGTGCTTGATGCACTCATCGTCAAGACGGGGTCCCAGGCCGAACTCCGGGAAGCGATGGAACAGGCGGAAGCCGTGATGCGCACCCGCCGCCAGCTGAGACCTACCGAGGACAACAACTTCGTGCTCGAGACATCTGATTCGGTGCTCGAGTTCTGGGCGAAGATCAATCAGGTGTTGCTCCTGGCTCTGCCCGGCCTGGTGAGCATTTCACTCGTGGTTGGCGGCATCGTGATCATGAACATCATGCTGATGTCGGTGGCGGAACGGACTTACGAGATCGGCATCCGGAAGTCGCTGGGCGCCAGGCGCGGCGACATCCTGAGACAGTTTCTGGTAGAGTCGGTAACAATTTCCACTATTGGAGCGGCGCTGGGGGTTGCAACGGGAATCGGCATCGCCAAGCTGGTGGCCGCCACGACACCGCTCCCAGCCGAGATCGCTCCGTGGTCGCTGATCGTCGGCGTGGGGCTCGGGACCGGCGTCGGCGTCATCTTCGGCGTCTACCCGGCGAGTCGCGCCGCCCGACTCGATCCCGTGGTCGCAATGCGCAATGAGTAGGTTCTCAGCCGCCTGGGAAGGGTTCGGCATCGCGGCTGGCGCCCTGCGCGCCAACAAGATGCGGGCGGCGCTGACCATTCTGGGCATCGCCATAGGCGTGATGTCCGTGATGGTCATTGCCGCCCTCATTACCGGTATCAACCGGAACGTGGCTTCCCTCTTCGAGGAGTCGGGAACACGGACCTTCTTCGTCACCCGGTTCTTCCAGGGCGGAATCGTGATCTCGGACGGATCGGACGAGATGAGCCCGTGGCGCCGCCGTCCGCATCTCAACGTTCAGGAGGCGGAGGAGGTCCGCGGTCTCGCGAGCGTAGCCTACGTCGACGTGGAGGAGAACTGGAGCGCACCAGCGGAATTCAGCGGGCAGCGTCTCGAGTCGGTACGTATTCAGGGAAGATCCGAACACTGGCCAAATGTATCCGGTGGAGATGTATTTCCGGGCCGTTCGTTCGCGCGGGTGGAGGTGCTGACCAATGCAAGGGTTGCGGTGGTCAGCGACCGGCTGGCGGAGCAGCTCTTTGGCCAGCTCGATCCGGTGGGCCAGCGTTTCCGGCTCGGAGGACAACCGTTTGACGTGATCGGCGTCTATACACCCACACCCAATCTGTTCGGAGAGGGAGAGGGCCCCCGTGCCATCATCCCGCACGGCACGCTGGGCAAGTACATCAAACCGAATCCCGGCTGGATGCAGTTTACGGTCAAGGCCGCCGACCACGTTACCCTCGACGACGCAATCGACGACGTTACGGTGGCTCTCCGGGTCTCGCGGGGCTTGAGACCGGGCGCCGAGTCCAACTTCGACATTGTAACCTCGGATAAGCTTGTCGAGACATGGAACCGGATCACTGGCATCTTCTTCCTTGTAATGATTGTCCTTTCTGCCGTCGGACTCATGGTGGGCGGGGTCGGTGTCATCGCAATCATGACGATCTCCGTCACCGAGCGCACCCGCGAGATTGGGGTGCGCAAGGCGCTCGGCGCGAGGCGCCGGGAGATCCTCTGGCAGTTCCTGGTGGAGGCAGCTACTGTGACGCTGATCGGCGGAGCCGTCGGGATGCTGCTCGGGGGTCTCGTGGCACTGCTCGTGGCCGCCGCAACGCCGCTTCCCGCCAGCGTGCCGCTCTGGGCCATCGCCGTCGCACTGCTCGCCTCCGCCCTAACAGGCATCGGATTCGGTCTGTTTCCGGCAGCGCGGGCGGCTCGGCTGGACCCCGTTGAAGCCTTGCGCTACGAATAGAACGGCAGCACCTGGCAGCGTAGATTCCTGATATGCCGCTCAGCGAAGCCCTGCGCCTGGCCCTTCAGACGGTAGCAGCCCACAAGCTGCGATCCTTCTTCACGCTCCTCGGTATCATCGTATCGGTGGCCTTTCTCGTGGCCGTCGTTGCGGTCATACGAGGCATGAATTCGTATGTTGAGGAGAACCTCGCCGGCGCGATCGTGGGCAAGAACGCCTTCCAGATCCGGCGTACCCCCATTTCCATCGGGCTCATAAGCGACGAAGACTACCGTGAACTGCAGCGCCGGCCCATCATCGCACCCGAAGACGTGGCTTTTGTGGAGCGGGCCATCCCGGATGCCATGGCCATTGCACTTCAGTCGGGATGGCCCACACCCATGGCCGACGTGATATGGCGCAACCGCACGGTGGGCGACGTAGCGGTGTTCGGAATCACGCCGCCGTACCTGACCGTACAGGACTATTACATACACGCCGGCGAACCGCTCACTGAAGTGGACGTGCGCGAGCGGCGCCCGATTGCTCTCCTGGGCTGGGACGTTGCCACCAAGCTCTTTGACGATCCCGATATGGCCATCGACAGGACCATTCGAGTGCGCGGTCTTCAGGTAAAGGTCAAGGGCGTGATCTCACCGAAGGGTACCGTGCTGGGACAGTCGTGGGACGGCTTCGTCATGCTGCCGTTCACCGTATTCGAACAGTTGTACGGACGGAGACAAACCACGGTCATCGGGGTCAAGATGGCAGATCCCAATCAGGTAGCCGGCGCCATGGCCCGGGCGGAAGAGGCGATGCGTATTGCTCACAGACTGCGCCCGGGCCAGCCTAACGACTTTACCGTGGATACCGCCGAGGGTCTGATCGCATTCTGGCAGGGACTCACGCGGGTCATCTTCACAGTAGTGCCGGCCGTGGTGGCCATAGGGATTGTGGTGGGCGGGATCGTGATCATGAACATCATGTTGATGTCTGTCAACGAGCGCACCCGCGAAATCGGCATCCGGAAGTCGCTCGGGGCCAAGCGGCAGGACATCGAGCGTCAGTTCCTCGCCGAATCGGTGACGCTGTCGATGCTGGGGGGATTCTTCGGTCTCGGAGCCGGATGGACCCTTGCCTTCCTGGTCAGGACCCTGTCCCCGTTGCCCGCCATCGTGACTCCGTGGTCGGCGGCCGTGGCAATAACTCTGGGTATTTCGGTGGGAATTGTGTTCGGCGTATACCCGGCCCGTCGGGCTGCGAGGCTCGATCCCGTCACGGCCATGCGGGTGGAGTGAGAGGCGCCACCAGATGAACCTGCGCACCGTCTTCGAGGGCGTGACGATAGCGCTCGATGCCATCCGCACGAGCAAGCTTCGGTCGGCGCTCACCATACTGGGCGTCGTCATAGGAGTGGCCACGGTGATGGCGATGGCATCGATTGTGACCGGCATCCGCGCGCAGATCGTAAACACCCTCGAGGTCACCGGACCAACCACCCTTCGTATCGTGAGGTTCTTCTCCCAGACGCCGCTCAATCCGGACGCGTTGCCCCGCGAAGTTCGTATTCGCCCGGTGCTGCGACCGGAAGAAGCTGAAGCACTTCAGCGTCTGCCGCAGATTCACTACGCCGCAATCTGGACCCAGGTGTTCCAGCGCATCGAATACTCCGGCTCGCGCACGCAGATGGTGCCGATGTTCGGCACGGACGACCGATTCATGGAGATACTGGGCGGTGCCCTGTTGTCGGGACGGGTATTCACGGCCGCCGAGCTGCGCGGGGGCGCCGGTGTGGTAATCATCGAACGAGAGGCGGCTGGGCGCGTTTTCGGGAGGATTGAACCGATCGGCAAGACCGTGCGCGTGGGCGGGCGGCCCTTAACCGTAGTGGGTCTCTACCAGCGCCCGGAGAACATCTTCGAGCTGCCGGGCCAGGAGATCTCGGCCTTTCTGCCCTACGAATTCGCCCGCCGCGCATATCGCGTGGACGAGACCAACGCCCTCGTCATTGCGGCCAAGCCCAGGGACGACGTATCTGTGAGCGAAGCGGTAGACGCCATAACAGTTCAGCTCCGGCGCATGAGGGGATTGCGACCGGCGGATCCGAACACCTTCGACATAGTCACCGCAGATCAGATACTCGGCGTGTTCGACCGGATCACCGGGGCGTTCTTCCTCGTGATGATCATCCTGTCCAGCGTCGCTCTGATGGTGGGCGGGATAGGTGTGATGGCAATAATGATGGTCTCGGTAACCGACCGGACCCGCGAGATTGGGGTGCGCAAGGCGCTCGGCGCCACGCGGCGTGAGATACTCTGGCAGTTTCTCGTCGAGGCGGCTACCCTGACCTTCGTAGGCGGCGCCATTGGTGTTCTGTGCGGTATCATGGCCGGCGAGGGACTCAAGGCTCTGCTCAAGCTGGACGCGGCAATCCCCATGTGGAGCGCCATGCTGGCTACGGCCGTTTCTGTCGGAATCGGACTGATCTTCGGATTGTTACCGGCCAACAGGGCGGCCAAACTCGACCCGGTGGAGGCACTTCGATATGAATAGGGTTGACCTGCTTGCGATAGGTGCCCATCCCGACGACGTCGAGCTGACCTGTGGTGGCACTCTGATCAAGATGGCGTGGCAGGGATACACGACGGCGGTGATCGACCTGACCGGAGGAGAGAGCGGCACTCACGGCAGTGCGGAAGTGCGCGCCAGGGAGGCTGCTGCTGCGGCAAAGGTACTGAAGGTGGCAGCGCGGGTAAACGCGGGCTTGACGGACGCAGGGCTGCACAATACCGAGGAATCGCGCCGTGCGCTCGTGAGCCTTATTCGGCACTTCGCTCCGCGTGTCGTGATTCTCCCCTACCCTATAGGGCGTCACCCTGACCACAGGATAGCTTCGGAGCTGGGCAGAGACGCATCCTACCTGGCCGGGCTCCGGCACTACCCCGCTGACGGCGAGGCGCACCGACCAGAAAAGGTGCTCTACACACTGGCGTACCGGGAAGACCCGGTGAAGCCCACCTTTGTGGTGGACATATCGGAAGAGTTCGAAGAGAAGATGGAGGCCATCCGGTGCTATGCCTCGCAGTTCGACGGCAAGATGGCTGCGGGCGAGATCTTCCCCGCCGGCGGCGACATTTATGAGAACGTCAGGATGCATTGTGCCCGGTACGGGAGCCTGATCCGCACGGCGTTCGGTGAGCCGTTTCTCACGCATGAGACGATCAGGGTGGACGATGTGGTGGGGATGGGGGTGCGGTCGATGTAGCGATCGCGACGTTGCGCCCGCGCGACACCGTGACACTGGAGCCACTTCTTGCGAGCCCGTGTCCCGCTGTTCATATTCGCCCCCCGGTCCGGTCGGGCCTCAGGACACACATCCCACACTGCGGGAGGGTTGGCTCATGAATCCACGTACGAATCTGGCCTTTGTGGCGCTACTTGGTCTTGCGGCTTGCGCTGTGGAGCAGCCGGCAGGGCTCGTTGAAGAGGCGCCATCGTTCTCAGCTGCGGGCGTTGAACACGAAGGGCACATTGTGATGTTCAACAGTCTGCGAGGCGTACCGGCCAACTTTGCCGGTCAGGTAGCCTCGCTGGGCGGAACTGTCACCTTCTCGCTGGATGAAATCGGTGTTGCCTCCGTAACCGGTCTGTCGGACGACGCCCTTGCCACTCTCGCCCGGCGCAACGACGTACGCCACGTGTTCCCGGATGAGATCTTCCAGCTCGAACTGCCGGATGAGGTGGAGTTCGAGGCTGCCGGCGAAGTTGCGAATGCGGATGCCCCACATCTGGCCAGCCAATACGCCCGCCAGTGGAACATGCGCGCAATTCAGGCGGATGTAGCGTGGGCCGGCGGGCACCTGGGATCGCCGGATGTGACGGTAGCGATCCTGGACACCGGACTCGACTACACGTACCCCGACCTGGTCGGGGTCGTGGACCTCAGCCGGTCGGCATCATTCATCACCTCGCCTGATCCAGCGCTGATCGCCGCAAACTTCCCGGGGGCCCATCCGGTGGCAGATCTCCATTGGCACGGCACACATGTGGGATCGACCGTAGCCAGCCAGGCTCTGGTCACGGCCGGTGTGACGTCCAAGACCACGCTCATAGGAGTCAAGGTGTGCAACGTCAACGGATCGTGCCCCACCAGCGGCGTTCTGGCGGGAATCATATACGCTGCCGATCAGGGAGCGGATATCATCAACATGAGCCTTGGCGGACTCTTCCTGAAGCGCACGAACCCCGGTTTCGTGGCAACCATCAACCGGGTGTTCAATTACGCTTACCGCCAGGGCACCTTGATCGTCACATCAGCAGGCAACAGCTGCGCCGACCTGGATCGGGATATCGTACCTCAGGGGGCTTCGAACATCCGCCCCTGCAACAGAACCCCCATACACTTCCCGAGCCTCTTCGCCTCGTACTGCAATGCTCCGAATGCAGTCTGCGTTTCCGCACTCGGACCCTCGGCTGGGGCGAGTGTGACAGGGCCGTGGGCAAACGTTGACGGCCTGACCGACTACAGCAATTACGGACGCTCTGCCATCGATGTCTCGGCACCGGGCGGGACATCAGGACAGATCGGCACGCCCGGAGCCGTCTGGGCCGGGTGCTCCCGGTTCAGTTTCCAGGTGCCGGTATGCCGGACAGGTATCTTCATCATCGGAGCCAGTGGTACCAGCATGGCGTCGCCCCACGCAGCCGGTGTGGCCGCACTGCTCGCGGCCCACTACGGGCGGAGCAATCCCTCTCGCATCAAGACCGCCCTCCAGCAGACTGCCGACGACCTGGGGGATCCCGGGACGGATCCCTACTACGGCAAGGGACGCGTGAACGCGGCACGGGCAGCTGGAGTGAACTGACACAGACGCCTGACGCTCAAGCTGCAGGACAGCCCGTCCGGACCATCGTCCGGGCGGGCTGTTTCGCCCCACCGCTCCCGTTTCCCCTTCACAGCCATCCCCTTACCTTTGATAGCGATGCACAGGCCCCTCGTATACCTCGACAACGCCGCCACCACGCCGGTCCGGCTGGAAGTGCGGGAAGCAATGCTGCCGTTTCTGGGTGACGAGGCGTTCGGGAACCCCAGTTCGGCCCATCGTCATGGCCGAGCTGCACGCGCCGCCCTGGAAGAAGCTCGACGCCGCGTGGCAACCGCCGTGGGCACCGAACCCGGCCACGTGATCTTCACGAGCGGTGGCACCGAGGCCGACAATCTGGCCATTCTGGGAGCGGCACTGGCTTGCCGAGCCCGCGGCGGGCCGTTCCGGGTGGCCGTGAGCGCAATCGAGCACAAGGCGGGCCTTGGCGCGGGCCACGCCGTCGAGGCACTTGGCGGCGAGATGGTCGAGCTACCCCTGGACTTGACGGGTATGGTGGATACCGACGCGCTCGACAAGGTACTCGCTTCAGGCGTAGCGATAGTGAGCGTCATGTGGGTCAACAACGAAACCGGCGTGGTGCAGGATGTACATCAACTGGCCAAGCGATGTCATGCCGCCGGCGTTTCATTCCATACGGATGGCGTACAGGCGCTGGGCAAGATTCCGGTTGATCTCCGCACTCTCCCCGGCGTCTTGCTCACGATCTCAGGTCACAAGATAGGTGGTCCCAAGGGAGTTGGAGCCCTCATTCTCCCTGATCCGGCGGCCGTGGCTCCCCTGGTGCATGGTGGTGGGCAGCAGTCCGGCGTCCGACCCGGGACTGAGAACGTGCCCGGGATCGTCGGTTTCGGTCGGGCGGCGGAATTGGCGGCTCAGGAGCAGGCGGAAGCAGCCGAACACACGAGAACGTTGCGGGACACGTTCGAGCTGGGCGTTCTGTCGTCGATCCAGGATGCCGTCGTAAACGGCGCGGCTGCCCAGCGAGCGCCGCACATTTCGAGTATCGCCATCCCCGGCACCGACAGCGAGGCCATGCTGATGCACCTCGACCTGGCCGGGATCTGTTGTTCCTCCGGCTCAGCCTGCAGCACGGGCTCGGTGTCGCCGTCGCACGTTCTCACCGCTCTTGGTGTACCTCCGGAGGTGGCCATCGCCTCGCTCCGTTTTTCCTTTGATAAACGGAACACCACAGACGATGTCGATCACGTACTGGCCAGGCTGCCGAAGATCGTGGAAAAGGTGCGTCGTCTCGCCGAGGTGCTGAAGAGATGAGCGCAAGAGTCCTGGTGGCCATGTCCGGCGGAGTAGACAGCTCCGTTGCCGCTGCCCTCCTGGTCGATCAGGGACATGACGTCGTGGGAGCCACGATGAAGCTCTTCTGCTACGGCGATTCCGTGCCCGACCGGCCGTGCTGTTCGCTCGACTCCATTGCCGACGCGCGGAGCGTCGCGCATCGGCTTGGCATACCGCATTACGTGTTGAACCTGGAAGACCGTTTCAGCCGGCAAGTGATAGCCAACTTCGTGGACGAGTATTCCCGCGGCAGGACTCCCATTCCCTGTGTGCGATGCAACTCATTTACCAAGTTTCGCGATCTGCTGGCCCACGCGGACGCGCTCGATTGCGATTACATCGCCACCGGCCATTACGTTGTGAGTCGTGATGGCTCATTGCACCGCGGCGTCGATCCCAACAAGGATCAGAGCTACTTCCTGTGGGGTATTGACCGGAGCGTGGTGGGCCGGATGCTGACGCCGGTGGGTTCGCGCACCAAGGAGGAGACCAGGGCGGCGGCGCGCCAACTGGGACTGATCACGGCGGAGAAGCCGGAATCGGTGGAGATCTGCTTTGTACCGGACGGCAATTATCTGGGTGTGCTGGAGCAGCATCTGCCGGCTGACGCTCCCGCGCTCAGCCCCGGCCCGCTGGTCACAACCGGCGGCGAGGTGGTAGGAAAGCATGAGGGGTTTGCCCGATACACCATCGGGCAGCGTCGCGGGCTCCCGGGCGGGTTCGGTGAACCCATGTACGTGGTGGCCATAGAGCCGGACACGCAAAAGGTTGTGATCGGCACAGCGAACGATCTCTTTGGCCATCACGTGGTCCTGGACGAGGTGAACTGGCTGGTTGAGACACCTCCGGTCTCCGGGTTCGAATGCGCCGTGCAGCTGCGATACAGAGCGACGGCCGTTCCTGGCCGCGTGGTGGAACCCGCCGGATCAGATGGCTGCGGGCTGGTGCTGGACCTAGCGGAGCCCGCCCGTGCAATAGCGCCGGGGCAGTCCGGAGTTCTGTACGATGACAACCGGCTGCTTGGTGGCGGGATCATCAGATAGCAGACAGACTGCCAAGCGGTTGAACGTCGAGCACCTGGAGGTAAGATGGACCTCGTCGATCAGATAGCCGGGACAACCGGAACGGACCGGGACAAGACTCAGAGCGGGCTGGGTATCCTGCTGTTCAGCCTCCGTCTGGCAATAGACAGCAAATCCTTTGAAGCCATCAAGCAGGCGATACCCGAAGTGCAGACGTGGGCCCAGAAGCCACCGGCCGCCGCGCGGACAGGAGAGATGCTGGCCCTCTCCACCCCCGGGACGGTGATGCGCCAGCTGCATACCGCTGGTTACACCGACGATCAGGCGAAGACGCTGGGAAATGCCGTGCGAGCCGCGCTGGCCGACCGGCTCCCAGCCGATCTGTCAGCCTCTCTGGCAGGTGCCATTGAACGCGCCATTCCCTGACCCCTGTCCCGGGACCGAGCCGGTGGCAAACCACAACGGAGACAACCTGATGAAATTCCGCACCTCCCTGTTCACCTCCGGATTGCTGGTATCGTTCACCACCGTGGGGTTGGCGCAGGATGGGGCCACCGCAGACACCGTTCCTCCAACTCCAGTCGACACGATCCGATTCGAGACGGACGAGGGAACGTGGATGAATCTGGACGTAAGTCCGGATGGACGGTGGATCGTGTTTGACCTGCTCGGGGACATCTACCGGATCCCCATCACGGGTGGACAGGCGGAGCTGCTGACCGGCGGCCTGGCCTTCGAACACCAGCCACGGTACAGCCCGGACGGCCGAACCATTGTATTCACGAGCGACCGGAGCGGTATCGATAACCTTTGGCTGATGGACGCCGATGGAGGAAATCGCCGCCAGCTGACGAAACTGGACGATCACCTCCCCACCAACCCGATGTGGATGCCGGACGGCGAGTACATCGTCGCCAAGAGACACGTGCGGACCACGCGGTCCCTGGGCGGAGGCGAGATCTGGCTCTTCCACAGAGAGGGCGGTTCCGGTGTGAAGCTCAGGGACCGGGTTCACGTGGAGGCCGATCAGAACGAGCCGTACCCGTCCCGCGACGGAAGATGGGTCTACTACAGCTTCTCCGGCCCCTTTGACTACAACCGTGACCCGCACCGCGGGATCTTCCAGATCTCACGGATAGATCGGAGAACCGGACAGGTCGAGCCAGTCACCCGCGGTTCCGGTGGCGCGGTGCGGCCAACCGTCTCACCCGACGGCCGCTCCCTTGCGTTCGTGCGCCGGGTGGGGCTAAGGTCAGTCCTGTACGTGCGCGATCTCAGTACCGGAGTCGAGCGTACGGTGTTTGACGGATTGGACCGGGACCAGCAGGAAACCTGGACGGTACATGGCGTTTATCCCGCCTTTCAATGGACCCCGGACGGACGCCGGATAGTCATCTCGTTCGACGGAAAGATCCATGCGGTTGAGGCCGCTTCTGGCGAAGCTACCGAAATTCCGTTCACGGCAAACGTGACGCAGACGGTGGCGCAGGCGGTGCGCATCGAGCAGCGCGTCCCGTCTGACGTCCGTGCCCGGATGATCCGCTGGCCCGTTCTCTCGCCTGATGGTTCGATGCTGGTCTTCCAGGCGCTGGGCCACATATGGCAGATGCCCTACCCGGATGGTACCCCGGAGCGTGTAACCGAAGGAGACGCGTTCGAGTTTGCACCCAGTTGGTCGCCGGACGGGCGCTGGCTCACCTACGTCACGTGGAGCACCGATGACGGCGGGTACGTCTGGAAGGTTCCCGCCACCGGGCGGCGGCGCACACCGGTGCGGCTCACACGAGTGGCCAACCAGTACACCAACCCGGTCTTCTCTCCTGACGGCCAGTGGGTGGCATTCGTCCAGGGAAGCGGTGCAGCCATCCGTGGGACCAATCTGGGCGCAGAGATGTTCCTTCATCTGGCCTACGTGTCCGCGGACGGTGGTGACGTGAGCGAGGTGCTCCGCGTGGCCAACCGAGGATCCAACCGGCGCATGCCGCGCGTTGTGTGGAATCGCGATGGCTCCAGGCTCGTATTTCAGGAATCCCGCAGTGGCCAGACCATGCTCTCGTCGGTGAGGTTGGATGGTACGGATCTCCGGCACCATGCACAGAACGAGCGGGCTGAAGAAGTGGTGATGTCTCCCGACGGCATGTGGGTGGCGTTCAAGGAGCTGCACAACGTCCATGTTGCGCCGTTGCCGATGGTGGGAAGCGATCCCGTCAAGATCGAAGCAAAGGGGTCGGGTGTCAGCGTCGTGCAGCTCTCCAATTACTCGGGTGACTGGCTGGCGTGGCGTCCCGATTCCCGGTCTGTCACCTGGGCGCTCGGCCCGGCGTTCTATCATCAGACGCTGGCCGATGCCTACGCGAAGCGCGACACCGCGGATGGTGGAGAGCAGGAGGCCGATGACTGGAAGGCAGGGAATGCCAAGGTCACGGCCCGGATCACCGAGATAGAACTTCGTGTCCCCCGGTCAAGACCTCGCGGCACAGTAGTCCTCCGAGGCGCCCGGGTTATCACCATGCGAGGTGACGAAGTAATCGACCGGGCGGACGTGGTCGTATCCGGCGACCGCATCACCCGCGTCTGCCCCGGATCCTGCACCGGACTCCCAACGGAGGCGCGCGTGGTGCCCGTGCCCGACAAGACGATCATCCCGGGCCTGATCGACATGCATGCCCACATGGGGTACGCAGCGATGGACATCACTCCGGACCGTTCGTGGATGTACTACGCGAACCTGGCGTACGGCGTCACCACCACGCACGATCCTTCCGCCTCCACGCAGGCCGTCTTTGCACAGTCGGAGCTGGTGGATGCCGGTCGCATGACAGGACCGCGGATCTATTCCACAGGGTTCATCATCTATGGCGCGGAGAACCCGAACAAGGCCGTCATCACGAGCCTGAACGATGCGCGGGCGCATCTGAGGCGTCTCAAGGCGGTGGGAGCCTTCTCGGTCAAGAGCTACAACCAGATGCGCCGTGATGCCCGGCAGTGGGTTATGCAGGCTGCCCGCGAGGAGAACATGCTGGTGGTACCCGAGGGTGGTTCGATGCTCCAGCAGAACATCACGCACATCCTCGACGGCCACACCACAATCGAGCACGCCATCCCGGTGGCCCCCTTCCGGCACGACATGCTTACGCTGTTTGCGCAAAGCGGCACGGCTTACGTCCCTACGCTGATCGTGGGCTACGGCGGGGTCTGGGGCGAGAACTACTGGTATCAGGTGGACGATGTCTATGCGAACGAACGTCTACGGAGATTCGTCCCCGGTGAAGTGCTGGATGCCAGGGCCCGGCGCCGCATGCTGGTACCTGAGGAGGAGTTCTACCACAAGGAACTGGCCGCCGCGGCCCGTGATCTGGTTGAAGCCGGCGGCCACGTCCTGCTCGGCGCACATGGTCAGCTGGACGGAATCGGAGTCCACTGGGAGCTGTGGATGTTCGTTCAGGGAGGGATGACTCCAATGCAGGCTCTGCGTGCCGCCACTCTCTGGGGAGCGGAGTATCTGGGCCTGGGACAGGATCTTGGCTCGATCGAGAACGGCAAACTTGCCGACTTGGTCATCCTGGACGACAACCCGCTGGACGACATTCGTAACAGCGAGCGGATCGCCATGGTGATGAAGAACGGAGTCCTGTACGACGCCGGGATGAACGAGACCTGGCCGCGGAATGAACCCATGCCCGCGCTGCCGCGCGAGCGGCCTTAGGAGGTCCGCTTGCGCGTATTCGTCGCTCGGGCTCTGATCACCGCGTTCGGCCTCTGGATTGCCGACCTTCTCCTGCCGGGCATCCGTTTCGATGGGGCGCTGCCGCTGTTCCTTGCGGCGCTGCTCCTTGGAGTAGTGAACGCGATCGTGAGACCCATCGTGGTATTGCTCACTCTTCCCATTACGCTGGTAACGCTGGGACTGTTCCTGTTCGTGATCAATGGCGCGATGCTGCTGCTCGTGTCGACTCTTCTCGGAGCGTTCCACGTGGAAGGGCTGGGCTCCGCGATCCTGGCTTGGCTGATTGTTGCGCTCGTGGGTTGGGGGGCAAATGCGTGGGTGGGAACGGACGGAAAGGTCGTGGTGACGAGGGAGATACGGTAGTCCGTCAGGGCGCCAGCCGCTCAATCCTCCACCCACCACCCTCGCGGACATACCTCAACCGATCATGCAACCGGTTCACCCTGCCCTGCCAGAACTCCAGCGCCACCGGCACGAGCCGGTAGCCCCCCCAGTGAGGAGGCGGGGGCACATCACCGCGCGCATACTGCTCCGACACAGCCTGCATCCGGGCCTCGAGATCTGACCGATCGGGAATGACCTCGCTCTGCGGAGAGGCCCACGCCGCGAGCTGCGCCTCGCGGGGCCGGGTCCGGAAGTAGGCGTCGGATTCCTCCTCTGCCACCCGCTCTACGGTTCCCGCGATGCGCACCTGCCGCTCGAAGGCAGGCCAGTAGAACATCAGCTCCGCTCGGGGGCTGGCTGCGAGCTCCCGGGCCTTCCTGCTCTCATAGTTGGTGAAGAAGACGAACCCGCGCGCATCGAAGTCCTTGAGCAGCACCATCCGCACGGATGGCGCCCCGTCGGCCGCGACTGTAGCAAGCGCCATGGAATTCGCGTCCGTAATCCCGGCATTCAGAGCATCGCGGAACCAGCGATCAAACTGACTCACCGGATCGGGAGACAGGTCACGCTCGGAGAGTTCGGCCCGGCCGTACTCGCGGCGCAGATCACCGGGATCGGAAGAAGCGGGAGGCATTGAATGCCAAATCTGTCGCGGCGCGGCAAACCGGGTCAAGTTCCGGCCCGGACGCATATATTACGGGGATGATGCGAAAGCTTCTGGTTCTCGCGGCCTTTGCCCTTACAGCATGTGATACCCCCGCCCCTGTAGCGCAACCGATCTTCGTCAACGGACGCGCAGCGATAAACGTGGGAGACTCGCTGTTCGCGGCGCCGTCCCAGGAAGCAGCCGGCGCCGTCGTGTTCAACCGTGCCGGACGGGTAGTGGATACGATAGGCGTTGGTGAGGTCGATCGACCGGGTCGCGTTCAATTCGCAGGCGGGCGCTGGTACATATCCGACGTGCTTGACGAGCAACCGTCCGTAGTGATGTTCGGCATGGATGGTTCCCTGGAACGGCGGGTCGACCTGGCCGGAATCGCGATGCGGCCGCACCAGTTCGCCGTGCTCGGCGACGGTGCCCTCGTGGTGGAGGCCGCGGACCGGCGGTTGGTGGTCTTGCGTGGTGACAGCATCGACACATTTGCCCTGGTCGAGGCGGGCCCCCGTCCCAGCATCCTCACGGGAATCGGTGGCGGCGTTCTCCACGCAGTACCGGATCGGGCCATCACGTTCTACAACGGCCTGGGCGGCGTACGCTGGCGGCTGGAGTGGCCATGGGTGGAGACCGCGTTTGTGAGCGACGTCACCGCCGACGGCAGGGGCCGCATCCACGTCATATCGGGCGTGGGTGGTGAGGATGCATTCATCACCTACTCGCTGGCTCCCGCTACCGGAGAGGTAGTGCGCTGGTCCTCCCCCACCCCCCTCAATACCTTTGCCGTAGGCCGCCTCGGTGACGTGACCGGCACCGATCGGTGGTCTATACGGTAAGTCCGGCGGCCTCCGCCCACGCCTTGAACAGACGCTCCTCCTCCGTGCTGAGCTTGTCCGGAAGCTTCACCTCCACCTCCACGTACTGATCGCCGCGCCGCCCGTTGCGCTCGATCCCGTGCCCCCGGATCCGGAACTTGCGGCCGGGTTGAGTGCCCGGAGGCACGCGCAGCACGACCCTGCGCCCATCCACCGTGCGCACCCGGATCTTCGTTCCCAGCACCGCCTGCGCCAGGTTGATGGGTACAGTACAGTAGAGGTCCAGCCCCTGGCGTCTGAGGAACGGATCAGGCTTCACATCGAACGTGACGATCAGGTCGCCCGGCTCGCCACCGGCGCGCTGCCCCTGTCCCTTGAGCCTGACCTTGGTTCCGGACTCGGTTCCCGCCGCCACCGTCACCTTGAGCCTGCGCGGCACGGGCATGTCTCCGCGCCCCGAACACATGGTGCACGATTCGGTGGCCACCTTGCCGCGCCCACGACACGCGGGACAAGGTCTGGAGACGGAAAATGCTCCCTGCCCGAACGTGACCATGCCACGTCCCTGGCACTCGCTACAGACGCTCACGCGAGCCCCCGGCGCCGCCCCTGAGCCGCCACATGTGGGACAGGCTTCGTTCGTCTGCACCGTGACCGGAACACTGCCACCCAGAGCCGCAACCTTGAACGGTACCTGGACCGTAATCTCCAGCGGCTCCGGTGCATCGCTCTTCCGCCCGCGCCCGAATATCGACGAGAAGATGTCGCCCAGACCGCCGAAGCCTTCGAAACCGCGCGTGAAGTCGAAGTCGGCCCGCCCGGCATCTCCCGGAGACCGCGGACTGCGCTGTGCAAACGCTCCGTACTTCCGCATCGTGTCATATTGCTTGCGTCGTTCCGGATCGCCCAGAACATTGTGCGCCTCAGATATCTCCTTGAAACGCTCCGCCGCCTGCTGGTTATCCGGATTTCGGTCAGGGTGGTGCTGCTTGGCGAGCCTGCGGTAGGCCTTCTTGATCTGCTCGGGCGTGGCGTTGTCGCCGATGCCGAGCACCTGGTAATAGTCCTTTACCGACGTCATGCCCTGCTCATCACTGCGGTGCCGATGACCACACCCGTACCTGTACCCGGGCGGGGCGCAGCAACTGGCCGGCAAAACGGTACCCCGTCTGGAACACCGCCGCCACGGTCTGATCCTGATCCTCGCTCTCCGCCAGAACCGTTGCGACTGCCTCGTGCATCGACGGATCGAACGCCTCGCCCACGCGGCCCAACCGCTCGAGCCCCATGGTCTCCAACTCACGGCCGATCTTCCGCTCGACCAGCGCCACTCCGGCTACGACATCGGCTGCTGAGGTCTGCTCCGGATCAAGGCCGGCAAATCGATTCAGATCATCGATCGCATCCAGCAGGACGGTCACGACCTCGGCGCGGCCGCCGGTCCTGTACTCCCCCCGCTCACGGGCTACGCGCTTCCGGTAGTTGTCGAACTCGGCCGCAAGCCTCAGGTGCTGGTCCCTGACCTTCTCCACCTCTTCGGTCAGGCGCCGAACCTCTTCTTCCGGCAAAGTGGCCGGCGTAGCCGCACCACCCGGAACCGAAGCCTCAACCGGCTCCTGATCCGCCGCTTCCCCGAGTGCCTGATTTTCCAGTTTCCGTTTGCCCATCTGTCTCCCGCTCTCAGTACGTCACAAAGCCGCCACCGGATTCTCGCAGGGTATGCCACTACGGGCAACCCTCATGCCCCAGACTGCTGTCACAATGACATGAATCTGCGAACGAGGTCCAGAGCGGCCTGCGCGGCGCGGTGTCGGATTTCCGTCCGATCTCCCGGCAGCCTCAGCGTCTTGTGTCGCTCGTCGTGGGCGGCATTCACGGCCAGGTGGAGTGTCCCGACGGGCTTGTCTGCAGTTCCGCCCTCCGGCCCGGCTATGCCGGTAACGGCAAGGCCCACGTCAGAGGACAGTCGCTCCCTTACTCCACGAGCGAGCGCCAAAGCCGCGGGTTCGCTCACCGCCCCGTGGCTCCGGATAATCGTTTCGGGAACACCCAGCTGCCGGATCTTGACCTCGTTGGCATAGGCGATCACACCACCGGCAAACACAGATGAGGCCCCAGGTATTGACGTGATCCGGGCACCCACGAGACCTCCGGTACAGGATTCGGCTACAGCGAGCGTCTTGCCGGCGGCGGCAAGCCCCCGGACGATAACCTCCGCCAGGCTGGTAGCACCTTCTTCATAGCAATCCGGGCCCACTGCGTGGCGGATGACTGCGACCGCATGGTCGAGCACGACCATGCCCGCGGCATCGCCGTCCCAGACGGTAAGTCTCAGGTCGACACCATCGAACGACGGGAGATAGGCGAGCTCAGCCGGGGCAAGACTCTCCTCGAGCGGTCCCAGCATGTCCGCCAGGGCCGACTCGGCGATCCCGGTGGTTCTGACGGTTCGGGTTATCAGTGCGGGACGGTCTCCCCAGCGCTCCCGCAGGCGGGGTATAACCTGCTCGTACAACACCCCCGACAGTTCGTGAGGAGGCCCAGGCAGGAGGATCGTGACTCCCCTGTCTCCTTCGAGCCAGAGGCCAGGAGCGGTTCCCTGCGGGTTGGGGAGCACGGTGGCTCCCACCGGCACTTCGGCCTGCGTGCGATTCGCCTCGGGCATGGCGCCTGGCCGACCCAGAGATTTCCAGCGCTCTTCGAGCCGCCGGAGCAGGACTTGATCGACCTCGACCCGGACACCATAAACCCGAGCTGCTGCCCCTTTCGTCACGTCGTCACGCGTTGGTCCGAGCCCTCCCGAAACAACCGCGAATCCGGTTCTGGAGAGGGATTCCCGAATCGCCCCGGACACCGCATCGGCGGCATCCGCCACCGTGACGTGCCTGAGCACACGCACGCCTACCGGTGCCAGCGCGCGAGCTATTTCAGCGGTGTTGGTATCCAGGATGTGTCCGAGAAGAAGCTCGGTGCCTACGGTAATGACCTCAGCGTCCATCGCCCGAAGCCGGTGCCGCAAAGAGACGCCGGTACCGGTATATGTATACGCCCATTGAGTACATGGTGAGGAGCACGGCGACGGCGAGCGTCAATGCTACCAGCCAACCATGGAAACGCTGCCAGAGCGCGCCGAGCCATCCTGCCTCCCATCCAAACTCCGCCGCCATGTCCCGCCAGGCAAACCATGCAATGGTGGCGCCGATGAAGATGTCCTGCACAATGGTCTTGAGCTTGCCCGCCCCGGCGGCGGCAATCACCACTCCACGGCGCTTCGCGATCTGCCGGAAAACCGTCATCAGCAATTCCCGGCCGATGAGCAGGAGACACACCCAGAGCGGAATGCTTCCCCACCAGGGGATCTCGTACTGTTGCATCCGAAAGTTGGTGATCCAGTAGATGGGCACCAGCGTGGCGAAGAGCAGCAGCTTGTCGGCCAGCGGATCGAGCAATTTACCCAAGTCGGTAATCTCGTTGCGCTGGCGCGCCAGGCGACCGTCATAGATATCGCTGATGGCGGCAACCAGGAAGACCACGAATGCGATGAGTTTGGGCAGGTACCCCCGGATGAACGGCAGGAGGGCGATGACCGGGGTCAGCGCGATTCTCGCGATCGTAAGGACGTTGGGCAGCGTCCAGACGGTCGCAGTCATTTCAGCTCAGGGTCTTCAGCACCATCTTGGCCACCGCCTTGAGGGTGTCGAAGACGCCTTCTCCGCTTACCGCAACCGACTCGAAGTACGGCGCGCGCTCCACCCACGTATCATCCACCCTCCAGATGAGGAAATCTCCCGGGTGGTGCGGATCCGGCGTTTCCTTCTGCCTGGCGGCATCTTCCACAGGCCAACCGGGGTTGAGCTGGGCCTGGAGGTCCTTGATGGGCGACGCGTTGGGCAGGTCCCGTTTGTTGTACTGAACCACGAACGGGATCCTGGTCAGATCGTAGCCATACTGCGCCATATTGTCGTACAGGTTCTGCATCGACTCGATATTCGCTTCCATCCGCTCGATCTGGCTGTCGGCCACGAATACGACGCCGTCCACACCCTTGAGGATCAGCTTCCGGGAGGCGTTGTAGTACACCTGTCCCGGCACGGTGTACAGATGAAAGCGTGTCTTGAAGCCCTTCACGGTACCCAGGTCCACAGGGAGGAAATCGAAGAACAGGGTGCGTTCCGTTTCCGTGGCCAGCGATACCATCTTGCCCCGGGTGTCGGGCGACACCTTGCCGTAGATATGCTCGAGGTTGGTGGTCTTTCCGCCCAGACCCGGGCCGTAGTAGACCAACTTGCAGTTGATCTCCCGGGAGGCGTAATTAATCATGGACATCTGGATTTACTCGCCGAATAGCTTGTCGATCTCGTCATCGGCGCCCTCGAGCACCGCAGGCCGCTGCGCGTCCGTACCCATACGACCGAACATCTCGTCGAACAGCTTTCCCAGATCCGAGACCGTCTGTTTTACCCGCAGACGGACGAGCCCCACGGTCGTCCGCTGATCGAACAGCACCACCAGTATCACGCGCCGCGCCACGTCGGCGAGGTACATCGACTCCTTCTCGCCCTGATGGAACAGCGAAGCGAACTCCGGTTCGCCGATCATCTTGGCAAGCTGGTCGTTGGCGCTGAAGTCCGCCGCGGTAAGCGACGCAAACGCGGTGGAATCGAACTGCAACTGCTCACCGGAACTGGCCAGCAATTGCCCGGCCCGGTCCACCAGAAGCGCGCACCGGGCGTTCGACTCCTTCAGTAGCGTGGAGAGATGCTCCGTGATCTGCTGGTAATCGCTCTCTCCGAGCGACCAGGTACCTGCACCGGTCATCGGCCCTCTCGCATCACCCGAGTTTCGCTTCCATGCGCCGGACAATGGCCTCCGCCCGGCGCCGTAACATAGGCTGCTGCTCCCACGCGACGTAATCCCTGAGCAATCGTACCGTCTCCACGCTGGGGCGGGCGCTCAGGTACCCAAGGGCGGACAACCGCTTGAGGGGCCTGCTGCTGAACAGAGCCCGGCGGTACCGGTTGATGGAATGCTGAGCCAGCATCCCCCCCACCACCACACCGGCAACGAGCGCCACCAGCAGCGCCCGGGTCCGCGCACGCATCAGTCGTTCATCTCCCTGCGGGCTGCCAGGGCGCGCCCGATTGTGACTCCATCCGCGTACTCCAGATCACCACCCACCGGCAGCCCCAGCGCTATCCGTGTGAGCCTGACACCGGAGCCACCGAGCGCCTCGCGAAGATAAGTGGCCGTAACTTCGCCTTCCAGCGACGGATTCGTGGCTATGATGATCTCGCGCACAACGCTCCCGTTGGCCAGCCGTTGCCGCAATGCCTCGATTCTGAGGTCGTCGGGGCCTATACCGTCGAGTGGCGACAGCCGCCCGCCCAACACATGGTAGAGACCGCGATACTCGCCTGAGCGCTCGATCGCTGCGATGTCGGACGCCTCCTCAACCACGCAAACCACCCCGCCATCGCGCCGGGGGTCCGTACAGAGCGGGCAGGTATCGGCATCGCTCAGGTTCCCGCAAACCGTACACGGCCGGACGCTGTCCGCCACTGATTCCAACGCACGGGCCAACTGACGCGCTACCTGAGCCGGCTGCTTCAGCAGGAAGTACACGAGCCTGGTCGCGGTCTTCCTGCCAATGCCGGGAAGCTTTGCGAGCTCGGTGACAAGCTCGTCGATGGCCGGCACCGGGTTACAACGGGAGCTGGAACGGAAGCGGCAGCCCGCCGGTGGCCTTGCGAAGCTCCTCGCGGTACAACTCCTCGGCCTTGCGCTGCGCATCCGCCACCGCAGCCAGCACGAGATCCTCGAGCATCTCCACGTCCGCCTGCCCGGCGGCCTCCGGGTCGATCCGCACTGCGCGTACCATGCCCCGGCCGTCGACGGTCACCTGGACCATACCGCCCCCAGCCGAGCCCTGTACGCTGCGCTGAGCGAGCTCGGTCTGCATCTGGGTCAGACGCCCCTGAACCTGCTGGCCAAGTTGAAGCAACTGCGAGAAATCCGGCATGTGACTCAAGCTAAGGTCGGCAGGGAGAGCCCGCAAGCTATTCGATGAGTTCAAGATCCATGCTCTCCGCGGCGGCGTCCAGGGCCTTGTCTCGGGCTCGGTAGGCCTTGAGCCGGGTCTCCCGGTCACGGTTCTGGTCCAGCCGCTCCGGAGCGGGTTTGGCACCACCTTCGGGGCGTTCTTCCAGCACCACGCGGAGTGACCTCCCCAGCACCTCGGTGATGGCCGTTTCCAGTACCTGGCGCCCCCGATCGAGACCCTCCCAATAGACATCTGCCCCGGTGACCCTGATCGTCAGCACATCGTCGGACAGTCCGACTGGTTCCGCGTGCGCCATGGCCTCCTTCAGCATGCGCCTGCGGCGGCCTACCGCCTCCACCACACCGGACCACTGGTTCCGTACCTCCGCCACCTCCGGCGGACCGGGGGGGGCGGTCAGCTCCGGCACGGTGGAAGCCGCGGGCGCGGCTGCCCGGGGGACGTTGGGCCGGGATCCTCCTCCCAGAGCATCCATCAGTTCCGAGAGAGCAACCGTTCGGTCCAGAAGCGCGCACTGAACCAGGAACGTCTCGACGTGCAGACGGGCGTTCGGGCTGCGGCGTACGGCCCCCTCAACCTCCTGGTACAGCTTCAGCATCCGCAACAGATCGCCCGGCTTGAGGGATGCCGCCCCTCGGGTGACGGCTTGGCGCATGGCCTCCGTAAGGTCGTCCGGCCTGCCGCCCAGTGCCGTGAGGAGCGTGGCCCTCAGCACTTCGCCCAGACCGGACACGAACTCCGAGAGGTCCACACCAGCGTTAACCAGCCGCTCAACGAGCGGAAAGACACCATCGGCCTTTCTCGATGCAAGCAGGTCCAAGACCTCGGCATAGACCTCATCATCCACCAGTCCCAGGGCCTCCCGCACCCGGGCGGCGGTGACCACCCCGTCACCGAAAGCAAGAGCCTGATCGAGCAGCGAGAGGCCGTCCCGCATCCCTCCCCCAGCCACCCTTGCGATGAGTGTCAGGGCGTCGTCTTCGACCTGGATCTTCTCCGCTTCCGCCACGCCTCGCAGGCGATCGATGATCGCGGACGTTGCGATCCGGCGGAAATCGAACCTCTGCACCCGGCTCAGCACCGGAGCCGCCGTGTTGGCGATCTTCTGAGGCTCGGTGGTGGCGAATACGAAGACGACCCGGGGCGGCGGCTCTTCCAGAATCTTGAGCAACGCGTTCCATGCCTCGCGGGTGAGCATGTGAGCTTCGTCGATGATGTAAACCTTGTAGCGGTCGGCACCGCTTGCCGCGTACATCGCCCGTTCCCTGAGCTCGCGCGCGTCGTCAACACCGCGGTTGCTCGCGGCGTCTATCTCCACGACGTCGAGGTTGGCAGAACCTGCCCAGATGCGGGAACACGAATCGCACTCGCCGCACGGTTCCCCGGGCGCTCCGGGCTCGCACCGCTCGCAATTCAGCGCCATGGCAAGGATGCGGGCGGCGGTGGTCTTGCCCACGCCCCGGGGACCGGTGAGCAGATATGCGTGTGCTACCCGCCCTTTGCTCACGGCTCCCAGAAGCCCCTGGGCGACGTGCCCCTGAGCTACCAGCTCGGCGAAACGCCGCGGACGGTATTTGCGGGCGAGTGCGGTGTGTGTCATGATGAAATTGCCCCAGGCACCCCGGAGCGACGCGTGACATCGCTTAGCGCTGCTACCTTCACGGTCCTGACGCGATTCGCGCGCACGTGCCCTCCGGACCTGGGGCATACCAAAGTTAGTCATGCGGAGAGGAGAATTCCACTCTACCGGCCTCTTATCACCCGATCCCCTCCCGCCCTCCTCCACGTCCCCGGTAACAGCAGCACCAGCAACGTATAGAACTCGAGGCGCCCCAGCAGCATCACCGCCGCGAGAACCATCTGAGCCGTAGCACCCATGTCCCCGTAATGTCCCGCCGGCCCCACGGTACCGAGCGCGGGGCCGACGCTGGACATGCATGCCAGCGTGGCACTGAGCGACGTCACCAGATCATGCCCCAGGAGCGCCAGCGCCAGCGTGCCAGCTGCATGCGTGGCCATGTAGAGCGCCAGGAATGCGAGCACGCGCGCCACCTGCTCGTCGCGCAGCGGCACGCGACCCAGCTTCGTGACGAAAACGGCGCGAGGGTGCACGACCCGCCGAATTTCCGCGGCTGCGTGACGAGCGACCACCACCAGCCGCACCACCTTGAATCCGCCGGCCGTGGACCCCGCCATTCCGCCAAGGAACATTAACCCTAGCAGGACAACCTGACCGAACACCGGCCAGAGCGTCCAGTCAGTAGTTCCGTAGCCCGTGGTAGTGGCGACCGATACGACGTTGAAGGTGACCTCCCGCAGAGTTTCTCCACTGAATGTACGCTCCCAGTTCAGCACCATCACAACGCCCACTACAGCTGCGGCGATCATCCAGGCGAACCATCGCCACTCCGTGCTCTCGGTCCACGCACCAAGGCGTCCCCTCAGTAGCCGCGCATGCAGCGTGAAGTTCATGGCACCCAGCAGCATGCCCACGATCGCAATCCATTGAGCGCCGGGGGGGAAGGCTCCCATCGACTCCGTCCGGGTAGAGAATCCGCCCGTAGCCAGCGTCGTAAGCGCATGATTCACCGCGTCGAACACCGATATTCCGGTTGCGACATACGCCATCGCTACGGCCGCCGTCAGCGCCGCATATATGCTCCAAAGGATGCGTGCCGTGTGCGCAATCCGCGGCTGCAGGCGCTCTGTCGCAATGCCGGAGGCTTCCGCCTGGAACAATTGCGCCCCACCAACCCCCACGAGAGGCAGGATCGCAACTCCGAGCACGATGACGCCCATACCCCCGAGCCACTGCGATGTGCTGCGCCATAACTTGATGCTCGCGGGCAGACCATCCACATCCTGAAAGACAGATGCCCCGGTGGTTGTGAAACCGGAAACAGACTCGAAGAGTGCCCTGGGAACGGAGTGGGTAACGCCGGTGAGGAGAAACGGCAGACTGCCGAGCAGACAGATCGCCAGCCAACCGAGTCCCACAGATGCCAGGCCTTCACGAAGATTCAGGTCCACCTTTTTCGGGGTCACCGCAACCAGCCCCGCGCCGACTGCCGCCGTGATTCCAACTGCGGCCAGCCATGCCCCGATCAGACCATCCTTCACCGCCATGGCAAGGGATGGCAGCATGGCCAGGGCCACACCCATGATCGCGAGCGCGACCACTCGTATTACTTCACGAAGGTTCACTTGGCGAAGAGTGCGGTGACGCCCTTGACGGCTTCAGGCAGGGCAAAGATCACGGCGCTGTCGCCCGCTTCGAGTGAATGTCTGCCCCTCGGCACCAGAATACCGTCTCTGCGCGCGATGGCCGCCACAATGGCTCCGTCCGGAAGATCCAGGTCCGCCAGCGGCCGTCCCACCACGAGGCTCCCCTGCCGGACCACCACAGACATCACCTCGGCGTCGCTGTCCTTGAGCGTGGCCACACGTTGCACTGCACCACGCCTGGCATACCTCAGGATGGCGTCAGCCGCACTCAGCCTCGGGCTCACGGCGGCATCCAGCCCGATCCTGCGGGCCAGTGGTATGTAGTCGCTCTTGTTGACCAACGTGATCACCTGCTTGGCACCCGCATGCTTCGCAACCAGCGCCGACAGGATGTTGGTCTCGTCGTATTCCGTAAGCGCCACGAACGCGTCCATTCCACCCACCCCTTCAAGCTCCAGCAGCTCCACGTCCGTAGCGTCGCCGTTAAGTATCAGCGTCCGGTCCAGGTGCTCCGCCAGTTCCTGGGCCCGTTTCCTCTCCTCCACCAGCACGACCGCGTTTACCCCGTGCTGTTCAAGCAGTTGAGCCAGGTAGTATGCCTCAACGCTGCCGCCGGCTATCATCACACGGCGCACCTCGGAGTGCTTGTGCCCGCACAGCTCGAGGGCGCGCGGGATGTCTCTCGTGGCAGCAACCACGTACAGATGATCACCGGCTCCCACCACCGTATCGGCGCTGGGAACCGTCGTCTGTCCCTCACGCTCGATTCCTACCGTCAGCAGCTGACGGTCCACCTCTTCGGCTCCAACGTCGCCCAACCTGCGCCCCACGATGGGCGCGTCGTCCGTCACGACCAGCCCCAGCAGCTGTACCGCTCCGCCCGCGAAAACCGCTATGTCGGTGGCCGCCGTGGACTGAAGCAACCGGAACGTCTCCAGCGCCAGCTCCCGCTCCGGGTTGATCATGAGGTTCACACCGAACTGCTCGGGCTTGAGCTCGTCGGCTTCGCTCTGGAACTCGGGGTTGGATACGCGGGCAATCTTTATCAGGTCCGGACGGCCGCGGGCCGCCATGCAGCATACGAGGTTCACCTCGTCCACGCTGGTGACGGCAATCAGCATCCCTGCCTTGTCGATTCCGGCGCGCTTCAGGACCGTGGGGCTGGCACCACTCCCCTCAATGATCGCAACGTCTATGTGATTCTGGACGTAGTCGAGCCGTTCCGGGAGCAGATCCACGACCACAACGTCGTGCTGCTCCTTCGACAGTCGCTCGGCAACGTGATAGCCCACCTCGCCGGCACCGACGATGATGATTCGCATGGATCGTTTACCCCCGCGCGGGACAATATACTGCGGCGGCGTTTGTGCTACCCAAGCACGTGCTTCATCGCATTCACCGCCCTCTCGATCTCCCGATCTCCCACATCCAGGTGCGTCACCGCCCGGATTCGTGCGAACCCGAAAGGAACGACCAGCAGACCGGCCTCGGCCAGGCGCCGCGCCGCATCGTCCGCCGAGTCCCGCAGGAGATCGATCATTACAATGTTTGTCTCTGGCGGAACCACGTGCACCGAATCCAGTGCGGCGATTCCGTCCGCCAGCCGAGCGGCCCGAGCATGGTCATCGGTAATGCGGCTGAGGTTATGGTCAAGCGCATACAGGCCGGCCGCCGCGAGGATGCCCGATTGTCGCATCCCTCCACCCAGACGCCGCCTTATGGTACGTGCCCGGTCCATGAGGTCACGGGAACCCGCCAGACACGAACCCACCGGGCAGCCCAGCCCCTTGCTGAAGCTCACCATCACAGTGTGGGCTTCGCCACCGAAGGCGTCCAACGTAACCCCAGCGGCTGCAGAGGCGTTCCAGAGGCGGGCGCCGTCCAGGTGAAGCAGAAGACCATGCTCGACGACCGTGCGGCGGATGTCACGCATCGACTCCAGAGGGAGCACCGTACCGCCCGCGGAGTTGTGCGTGTTCTCAACCGCCACAGCCGCGGTAGTGGGGAGGTGAGGAGAGCGTGGACGGATGGCGGACTTCACCAGATCCGCCGACAGACGGCCGTCAGGAGCTGCCACCACCCGGGGCTGCACTCCCCAGAGGGCTGCCAGCGCTCCCTGTTCGTAGTGAAGCAGGTGCGCACCCGCCTCGAGGATCAGCTCGCCCCCGCGCTGAGCCAACAGGCCCATCGCCGTCTGGTTGGCCTGCGTTCCCGAGGGGAAGAACAGCGCCGCTTCATGACCAAGCAGCTCCGCTGTCCGCGCCTCCAGCCGCCGCGTGGTGGGGTCGCCGTCCAATACATCATCGCCGACGTCGGCTTCCGCAATGGCACGACGCATTCCCGTCGACGGGCGAGTCACGGTGTCGCTGCGAAGATCTACCGGCGGCGCCGTCACGCCAGCAATGCCCTCTGCTGGCGCTGTCGCCGCGCCAGATCGTACGCGTCGGCCACCTCCCCGCCCGCGAGAAACACCCAGGCCGTGTAGTACACCCAGAGCACGAACAGCAACAGCGCTATGGCGTTCTCATTCGATATCATCCTGTCGAACGTGGCGAATTCCGACAGATAGAAACCGTACAGGCGCTTTGCGACTTCGAAAGCCAGCGACGCGACCAGTGCGGCCACGATCGCCGTGTCCCAGCGCACCCTGCGGCTTGGCGCGGCCCGGTAGATCACGTAGAAGGTCAGCAGCGAGAACGCGAACGCAGTGGTGGTCGCGCCGAATCGCCCCACAAAGGGCGCATCAACCACGAGCAATGAGACCGCAGTGCCCGCCACGATGAGGGAAGCAGCCATCAACGCCAGACTCAGATCGAGGGCCTTGCCCACGGCCCAGCTGCGGCTTTCCTCAGTGTCAAATACTTCGTTCAGGGCCGCACGCACCGATCCGAAGAGGCGCATGGAAAACCACAGAAACAGGGGAATTCCGTACAATGACATCTGCGCCCTGCTCTCCACTACCGCGGCAACGCGCTCTTCTATCCGGAGGAAGGGGTCATCCAGACGATCTGTGCGAGCCGGAAGGAACTGGTCGAACAGAAGGTGTACGTCGGCGATGACGTCGCCTCCGGTGGGCACCAGATACGCAAGGCCTGCCAGCGTAACCAGCATGAGCGGCAGGATCCACAGCAGAGCGTCGAAGGTGAGGGCACTCGCGAGAAACGCGATATTGTCTTCATACGCCGATGTCAACACACGGCGCACGAATCCCCAGGGCGTCGAGGCCCAGGTACGGAGTCGCCGTCTGACGTAGTCTACTGTGCGTCGTCCAGCTCGGGCTCGCCACGACGGGCGGCCCGTGTCTCGGCAAGGCGACGGTCCAGTTCGTCCCGGGCGGAGCGTACCGCGGCGCGACCGGCGTCGACCGCATCACGAGCGCGATCACGCTTCTCATCCAGGTGCTGGCGGGCGGTCTCGATCCCCTCCTCCACGCTCGCCTTCGCGTGCTCGTACCCGCCCTCGATCGCCTCCTGGAGATCGTCGAACTTCTCCTCCGCTGCGTCGCGCAGGCGACGCGCGCGCTCTCCTATCTGGCGTCTGGTTTCCTCTCCGCTCTGCGGGGCCAGTAACAGCGCCGCGAGAGCACCCAGCGCAGCACCCGCCAGAAATGCTCCAACTCCAGATGAACGCTCAACAACAATTACAGGCTGTCCGTCACCGTCGTGTCTCATGATTCAATCTCCTATCTGATTACTACTCGCCGGCCTCGGCGTCATCGGGCGCCGCAATCCCGGCCGGCCTGGGCGCCGCGTGGCGCGCTTCCGGCGGCCGGACATGCCGCGCTACAACCTCGGCCGT
>CAZTIV010000001.1:114357-152654 GCA_964613905.1 uncultured Gemmatimonadaceae bacterium
GCGCCGCGTGGCGCGCTTCCGGCGGCCGGACATGCCGCGCTACAACCTCGGCCGTGCCGGTCACATTCAATTGCTCGAACAGAAAGGCGAACCGTTGTTCGAGGTCTGCCAGGATCTGCCCGCGTATCGACTCGGGCAGATCCCACAGCAGACGCTTGTGAGGCCCGATCGCCTTCTTGCGACTCTTGTAATAGAACTGTTCTTCAGTATCGGTGGCCTTCCGTTCATCCACGCAATTGGCAAATACCCAGGACCTGAGCCGTTCGCGCACATTCTCCGGCAAGGCCGGATTATCGAACACGATGTTCTGGAAGTTGGTGGCCAGGTGGATCTCGCAGGCCCCGAACTTCGGGAAGTTGCCGAAGGCGCTTTCCGGCAGGGTCGAGGCCCCGTGCTGCACCGCCCCGGCCATGCCGTAACGCTTCCTCGCCGCCTCCGAGAGTGCCTTGAGTGCCTTCAGGTCGAGTTTCACGTCGGCAATGGACCCGTCAGGCAGAACCATGCCACCGTGCGAAGTGCCCGTCTGAACCGAGATCTTGCTGAGTCCGGCCAGCCCCTTGCCGATGCCGGCCAGCGTACGGTTGTAACCGTCCATGAAGGCTTCGAGCTCTTCCACCGTGCTGTTCTTTCCGCCAACTTCGCCGATCTCTCCACCCACGGACACCGTCACGCCATTCGGCTCGCGCTCCCGGATGTATGCCGTCAGTTCGGCGGCGCGCTCGTAGTTAACGCGCTGCTGGGCGTCGAGGGTGTCGTGCGAGAGATCCACCAGCGTCGAAGTGTCCACGTCGATGTTGTAGAAGCCGGCTGGCAGGGCTTCCTCGATCAGCGTGCGGATGGCATCCAGTTCCTTCTCCGGATCTCCCTGGTACTTCTTCGCATTCACCTGGAAGTGGTCGCCCTGAATGAACACCGGCCCTTCGAATCCCTCGCGAAGGGCTCCGGCCAGTATCACAGAGGCGTACTCGGCGGGGCGCTGTTCGGTATATGCCATCTCGCTGCGGGCTATTTCACAGATGAGAGCGCCCACCTCGCGGGCCCTAGCTGCGCGGAAGATGCACCGGGCCGTATCGTACGCCATGACGCGCACGTTCATGGCGGGTACCGTGAAGCCACCGCAATCGCCTCGGCCGCATGCCATGTAGAGGTCGTGGATGGACGCCGGCCGGCATCCCGCCTCCTGGGCCAGCTCCCAGATCAGCCAGCGCGCTGCGTCCCGCTCTTCATCTGTCTGGCCGAACACAGCCATGCGGACCAGCCGGTCCATGGCCTCGGTGCGCAGGGCGGAGGCCTGGCGCAGACGTACTTCTCCCTGGTCATACGTCACCGCCCCATCAAGCAGTCCAACCGCCGCTTTTACCGGATTGGTCATGATCAGGTCCTCGCAGATCGCACGGAACTCCCAACGAGTATTCTACCCCTCGTGAGCCGTCTCCGGAATCCCTTCACAGAGTTCACCTACAGATCGATCGTCAGGCCGTCGTACGCCGGTTCCACGCCGCTCGGAAGCCGGGATACCAGGTCGGTATGGCTCAACCGGTGTGGGAGATGGGTGAGCAGTGTGCGTTCGGCCCCAATGGAGCGCGCCGCCTCAACGGCCTCCGGAATGGACAGATGGGTGGGGTGCGGCTCCTCGAAGAGCGCGTTCAGCACGAGGACGCTGACACCACGCAACCGCTCCACCGCTTCCGCCGGGACGGCCTTTACGTCCGTTACGTAGGCCAGCTGGCCCAGACGGTAACCGTACACCAGCGTCGGCCCATGCTGGAACTCGAGCGGCAGAACCGGCATGCCCGCAATCGTTACCTCCACGCCCGGAGCGAGGGGCACCGCTATCAACTCGGGTTTGGACGTGCCCGGCAGCGGCTGCACCGATTCGTCGAAGATGTACGGAAATCGGGCCGTGATGCGTTCGAGGGTATCGGGCGGACCGTAGACGGGGAGACGGCCGTGACGCACCGATACGGCCCGCAGATCGTCTATGCCGTGTACGTGGTCGGCGTGATCGTGCGTGTACAGGACCGCGTCCAGCATGTCCACTTGGGCGGCGAGCAGCTGGATGCGCAGCTCCGGTGCCGTATCGATCAGGATGCGCGAGCCTGAATCCCCCTCTACCAGTATCGAAACCCGGGAACGGCGATCCCTGGGATCCTGTGACCGGCAGACGGCGCACCGACACCCCACCTGCGGGACCCCGAAAGACGTACCTGAACCGAGAATTACGAGGCGCACGGTCCTGTGGAAACCCTTGAGTTATCCATCCACAATGATGGGGAGATGTGGAAACCTGCCATCACGAAGCCGGCTGAGCCTCCGAAGCGTACCGGCGGGCTACGTATTCGTCCAGAATCGCGATGAATTCCTGGACGATGCGGTCGCCTTTCAACGTGACGAAGAGCCGTCCATCCACATAGACCGGCGCCTTGGGCTCCTCTGCCGTACCGGGAAGCGAGATGCCGATGTCGGCGTGCTTGGACTCGCCGGGACCGTTTACAACGCATCCCATGACGGCCACTCGGAGCGTCTCCACCCCCGGATGGAGCTCGCGCCATACCGGCATCTGGCGCTGGAGATACTGTTGAATCTCTTCGGCCATTTCCTGGAAGAACGTGCTGGTGGTGCGACCGCACCCCGGGCAGGCAGTCACCTGCGGTGAGAAGCTGCGGATGTCCAGTGACTGGAGAATCTGCTGGGCCACGCGAACTTCTTCGGTACGGTCTCCCCCGGGCCGCGGAGTGAGCGACACGCGAATGGTATCGCCTATCCCCTCAGTCAGCAGAATCGCAAGCCCCGCTGCGGACGCTACAACGCCCTTGGTCCCCATCCCCGCCTCTGTGAGCCCCAGATGCAACGGATAGTCCGAAATCGGCGCCAGCCGGCCATAGACGTCCACCAAGTCCGCTACGCGCGACATCTTGGCCGAAAGGATTATGTGGTCGTGCGGGAGACCTGTTTCTTCCGCCAGGCGTGCGGACCGCATGGCGCTCTCCACCATGGCGTTCAGCATCACGTCGCTGGCATCGAGAGGCTCTGCCAGACGACCGTTCTCGTCCATCATGTCGGTGAGGAGCTGTTTGTCGAGCGAACCCCAGTTCACCCCGATGCGGACGGGTTTCCCGTTGGTGATTGCAATCTCGATGATAGACCGGAAGTTTTCGTCCCGCCGTTTGGCACCCACGTTACCGGGGTTGATCCGGTACTTGGCGAGGGCCTGCGCGCAGTCAGGGTACTTCGCGAGCAGCAGGTGCCCGTTGTAGTGGAAATCTCCCACGATGGGGACGGAGGTACCCCGCGCTTCCAGCCGCTCCACGATACCGGGCACGGCGGCGGCGGCTTCATTGTTGTTCACCGTAACGCGCACGATCTCACTGCCTGCTTCGGCCAGAGCCGCAACCTGGGCGACCGTACCGTCGATATCGGCGGTATCGGTATTGGTCATGGACTGGACCACAACCGGATGGTTGGAGCCTACCGGGACGTGTCCGATCCAGGTCGTTACGGTGGGCCTTCGCATCACGTGAATATAAGGCAAATGTCCAAAGTCCAACTCCCAGGGAAGGTGGGCATTGGACATTGGATATTGGACATTGGATATTGGACATTCAAATGGTCATACTCGGCCCCATCATCCGACTCCAGATTCAGCGCTCCCGCCTCAAGGTGGGCGAGAAGCCCAATCGGCGATACGACCCCGGTCCCATCGAGGTTGTCGACGTGGTCCGCGTTTCCTCAACCGGGGTGCTCGGCATCAAGGATGGCGTCGAGACCATGGACATCCACCACGCGGGCCACGCCGAGACCCATAACCGGGAGGGGGGTAACGGACTCTCAGTGGGATTCGTTGGGCATTACGACCTGATGCGAGAGCGATTCGGTAATCAGGTCAGCATCGGATGCGGCGGGGAGAACCTGATTGTGGATGTCCGGCGCCGCGTGACGGCAGTGGAAGCGGCTGGCGGCTTCGTGATCCTGGGCGCGGATGAGATTCCCAGACTGCGGCTGCACCCTGTGCGCGTCGCCCACCCGTGCCGTCCCTTTGCCGGCTTCCTCCACAGCTACCAGACGGTGGAACCAGAAATCCTGAAGGAGAGCCTGCGGTTCCTGGACGACGGGATGCGGGGGTTCTACTGCGTGGTAGAAGGAGACGACGTGGTTGAGATCAGGCGCGGGGATCTGCTGGCCGTCCAACCGAGCCCCGTTTCCTAGCAGGGATTATCCCAGTCAACCAGGAAGTCTCCCCGGCAGTTATCACACGTTGCCCGCTCGGCCTCGGGCACGATGTTGCCACGGCCCCTACAGCCTGGACAGACGCCGTACGTAGGGTTCAGGCTGGCATCACTCGCCCGCTTTGATGCGTCATCGTTGTCCTCCCGGTTCACCACGCTCCATCGCCATGGCTTTACCTCGGAGAACTCCAGGAGCGAGCGATCCACCGCGACGTTCTTTTTGTTGACGTCGAGGAACACGAGCGATGGCTTGGAGTCGTTGACCACCGCATACCAGGCACCCCGGCGCAAGCCGTGGGCACCGGAGCGGCGAACGCGCGCCCAGCGTTTGGGGGTCATCGCGCAATCCTTGATGCAATTACAAGCGGAATGATGATATAGATGATGGTGTCCCTCACCAGGTAGAAAGCTACGATCAACGCCACGAGTTTCCAGCCCCGTTTCCTGAACAGGCCCTTCCACCCCAGGGTACGGCGTTCCTCCTTCAGGGTGCGGATGAAATCTCGCACTTGCTTCATGTGCTCACAAGATAACCCGGCGGGCGTACGTGTCGCGAGACGCCCTCTACCCCCCACGAAGTTCCAGGCGGATCACGAGCTTGAGACCCGACCAGGTGTGGTCCACCGCGCACACCTTCACATCCACCAGCCCGAGCGGAAGTGCCAACTCGCGGACCACATCTTCGGTGACGTCCGTCGGTACTCCGGATGCCTTCTTGGGCCACGAGACCCACAGTACAGCGGACGGGCTCATGCGGGCGCGATACGCCGTGAGGGCGCTCGCCAGCGCCGCCTTGCGGTCTGTGAAGACGTGGATCAGATCGGTTGACTGTGTGAGGCGGCTGACAAAGCTGACTCCAACCGGCAGAGGTGCGAGCAGCTTGAGGTAACTGCTCGGTGCGTTGACAACCAGCACTTCCGCACCGGCCTTGACGCCAAGTTTCTTCGCAAGCGGCGTTCCCGAGTATCCCGCCACGGATCAGGGATGCTCGTGCTGATGCGCCTGCCCGCCCGCCTGACCGTATCCGCGCTCCTGATCGTACCGACGGATCTGCTCGTGTGTGAGCAGGGCCGTCGTCTCCAGATGAGCGCGCAGGTGTACGTAGCGAATCTCCGCTTCGATCTCACCTGCCGAACGCGTGAGCATCCGAACACCCTCGGGGGTGACGGCCCGGTCCCGGAAGGCTCGATCCAGCTCCCGCTCGACCTCCACCAGACGGGCACCCAACGTCCGGGCGCTTGCGTTCATGCCCTCGAAGATCCGGAGCACCTCCCGCTCCTGCGCGGACGACAGCGCGAGTTCGTCCTTGAGGTCCAGGACATGCCGGGGCCCCGGGTACCGGTTCAGTTCCGCGGCGAGCGCGTAGCCGGCGCCTTCCCCGTCCAGCAGTGCCCGCACCTCTTCCGCCGGAAGCGCCTTGATCTCGCGGTCCTGCTTGCCGGCATGCTCGGAGTGACCGGCATGGTCCTGGGCCATGCCCGGGATCGGGATCACCAGCGACAGCATGACAATCCACAGTCTGTTCTGCAAGATCCATCCTCCTGAATGATCGGTCATCAAGAATCTCCGAGCACCCTCTCGACCCACGCTTCTAAACAATGGTGCCGCGACTCTGCCGATCGTATCCGCCAGAACGCTGCCGTCGGCCGCGAGAACGAAGAAGTGCGGTGCGGAACGGAATCCGAGCCGTCGCATCGCCTCCCTGTTCCTCTCGTCCCGGATATCCCCATGATGACCTGATTGTCGTTTCATTCCTCCACAAGACACGGACGCCCGCCATCGCGGGCGGGCGTTCACGTTTCAATCATTGACCTGATGAAAAGTCAGCTGATCACCCGCACTCACTGAACCCGCAAACGTGACACTTCACGCAACCTTCGGCAAACTCGAGCTGCGACCCGCAGTCCGGACACGCGCCGGCATGCTGTTCTGCGTTGGATTGCGTCAACTCGAACATCTGTCCCTGCGGCCCCGCGGCGCGCAGCGCGGGCGCCTCCTCCCTCTCCTGCTCGAGCAGATCCTGCTGAACGCCATTCTTTTCCTGAACCCAACGCTCGATCGCGATACCGATGGCGTCCGGCACCGAGAGCACCTTGTTGGGCCCGAGCCCCACGACACGGTCGGAGGAAATTCCGCGCAACTGCCGGTGGACCTCGGTGATGGGAATCCCTGATCGGAGCGCAAGCGAGATGAGCCGCCCAATGGCCTCCACGTCAGCCATAAGCGCCCCGCCCGCCTTGCCCAGACTCATGAACACCTCGAATGGTTGGCCGCGGTCATCTTCCGTGACGGTCACGTACAGGGTGCCAAGTGGCGTCTCGACTCGGCGAGTGGTGCCCCTGAGCAGCTCCGGTCGCGACCGTTTCTTCCGCCGCTGCAGGTTTTCCGACTCCACCTCGTGCAGATGTTTCTTCGTGCGCGCAAGCTCGGCCTCGAGCTCGGCGATCGTGGCCTTGAGTTCCGCCACAGCGCCGCGCTCCTCTGCCGCCTCCGCTGCCCCTGCAACCCCCTGCCCCTGCACCTTCTTCGCTGTGCTCCCGGTGGACAGAACCTGCATCTCCCGACTGCCGTCCCGGTACACGGTGACGCCCTTGCATCCCAGTTCGTACGCCAGCTCATAGATCTGCCGCACGTTGCCTTCCGTGGCCGAGTTGGGAAAGTTGCAGGTCTTGGAAATGGCACTGTCAGTGTAGTCCTGGAAAGCCGCCTGGGTCCGGATATGCCACTCAGGCGTCACATCGTGCGCCGCGACGAACACTCGCTGCCACTTCTCAGGCACCTCGTCAAAGTGAATGTGCCCCTGCTCAGCGATCCGCTGCATCAGCTCTTCCGAATACCAGTCCTCGCGCTTCGCGATGGCCACGAAATCTTCGTTCACGTCGGGCATCAGCACGCCCGCCTGATTCCGCATGAACGCCACTGCAAACAACGGCTCGATACCGGACGAACAGCTGGCGATGATCGAGATCGTGCCGGTGGGCGCCACGGTGGTGAGATTGCAGTTCCTGAGACGGCGCATGGGACGGATACGGTTTCCTTGAGCATCGCGCGCGCAGCTTTCGTCCGGACCCCAGATGCTCTCCTCCCAGGCCGGGAACACGCCGCGCTCACGCGCCAGGCGTTCGCTTTCCACCTTTGACTCCTCGTCCACGAACCGCATCAACTCGCGCCCGAGATCCACCGCTTCCTTCGAGTTATAGGGGATGCCGAGCCGCACCAGCAGGTCCGCCCACCCCATGATCCCGAGCCCGATCCGCCGGATCTTCTGCGCCAGTTCGGTGATCTCCGGCAGCGGGTACCTGTTGGCGTCGATCACGTTGTCCAGGAAGTGCGTGCAGAGATGCACCGCCTTGCGCAGGCCATCCCAGTCCACCTCGCCGCCCTTGACGAACAGGCCCACGTTGATGGAGCCCAGGTTGCAGACGTCGTACGGTAAAAGCGGCTGCTCCCCGCAAGGGTTTGTCGCTTCATAACTTCCGAGCCGCGGCACCGGGTTGTACTGGTTGGCCCGGTCGATGAAGAACACACCCGGCTCACCGGTCTTCCAGGCGCCATGAATTACCATGTCGAACACTTCTCGCGCCTTGAGCCGTCCCACCACCTGACCGGAACGTGGGTGAATGAGATCGTACTCCGTGTTCTCCTTCACCGCCTGCATGAACGCGTCGGTCACCGCCACCGAGATATTGAAGTTGGTGATCTTCGTGATGTCGTCCTTACAGGTGATGAAATCCAGTATGTCCGGATGATCCACCCGGAGGATCCCCATGTTGGCGCCGCGCCGGGTGCCCCCCTGCTTCACGACATCGGTTGAAGCGTCGTACAGGGACATGAAAGACACCGGTCCGGAAGCCACTCCCATGGTGGAACGGACCACGTCGTTCCTGGGACGCAGACGCGAAAAACCGAAGCCCGTGCCGCCGCCCGACTGGTGAACCAGCGCCATGTTGCGCAGCGTATCGTAGATACCGCTCCTGCCGTTCGAGAGGGCGTCTTCCACGGGCAGAACAAAACAGGCCGAGAGCTGGCCCAGCGGCCGGCCCGCGTTCATCAGGGTCGGGCTGTTGGGCATCCACACGCGCGTGGCCATGAGTTCATAAAAGGTCTCAGCCACCGCTTCCACAGCTCCGGGGCTCGCTCCGTAACGGGCGTCGGGTTCAGCAATGGTCCGTGCCACCCGCCAGAACAGGTCTTCCGGTGTTTCGGCCGGCTTGCCCTGGTCGTCCTTCACCAGATACCGGCGCTTAAGCACCGTAAGCGCGTTCCCGCCCAACTCCAGTGGCACGTGCTTCATCGCTTCTCCCGAAAAGCCCATAGCGGTCGTCCCCCCTGACCTCGTCCGTCAGTTCTGAATTCTGGTATGTGATTAAAGATAGTCGCGGTGGTGGATCCTGCTCACCGGCGATTTCGCGACGCGGGGGGACAAGGTAGGAACGTCATGTAAACGACGCAAGTCTGCGTTCCATCACTCGGAATTCAGCGGTTTGTCGGTATCAACATCACAAAATTGGTATCGAAAATATCAGTGGCTGATACGCGGGATGGATCCGGTCGCATGCCGCCTCGCCTCCTTTACATAATGTTGCCAGGTACTCTGAATACGGGCCGACAGAGCCGCGTCCACGGGCCGCACTACCCGGGCCGGCACTCCCAGCACCAGCGAGCCCGGCGGTATCACCATCCCTTCCGGCACCACCGCTCCCGCCCCGATAACCGAGCCCGTTCCAACCACCACACGGTTGAGGAGAATGGCCCCCATGCCTACAAGACACTCGTCTTCCACGGTACAGCCGTGCAGGATGGCCCGGTGCCCCACTCCCACACGCTTCCCGACAGTGCACGGAAGTCCCTCGTCCACATGCATCATCGAAAGATCCTGGATGTCCGACTCGTCCCCGATGATTATTGGCGCCATGTCGCCCCGCACCACGCAGTGATACCAGATGCTGGCATCGCGGCCCAGAGACACGTCTCCCAGTACCATGGCACCGGGAGCGATGAACGAAGCAGGATGGATCAATCGGAGCTATCGCTGTGGAACGAACTGGAACCGGAACCAGGCCTCGACCGGCCGCCCACCTTTCCGGGCCGGCAGGTACTCAATGCTCCGCGCATGCTGAACGGCCGCCAGGGCAAACGGTTCCCGCGCTCGCGCTGCCTCCGTGATGTGCGCCTCCGCCGCCCGGCCCTGCGCAGTTACGCGAACAAGAAGAATCACGGGTGCCGGAGTACCCTCAACTCCCGGCGGTGTCGCAACAAACGGCGACGTACTGCGAGGCGCCGCGTCGAAGCAGAGACTGTTGAGGTTGTATGTTGCCGTGTTCTGAGGATCGGTACACTGCCCCACGGGCCGCGGCGGCTCCGGTCTGGGGATACGCTCCATCGCCACTTCAACCTGAGCCGTGTCGCCGCGGCCGATCGGAACGTTGCGGTTGAAGTTCTGATAGCCGGTGGCCCTGACCTCGATCCGGTGCGTCCCGATGGGCAGAACCTGCTCGTTGCCCAACCTTGGCAAGGTGTCAATGAACAGACGCGCACCAGGTGGCATGCCGGTAACGATCAGCACCCCGCTGTCGGGCAGCACCGAAGTGGGTTCCGGTACCGGAACCACCGGGTCGGCGACGGCCGCACTTGCGTCTGCCATGATTTCCGGTTCTCGCGGCTCCTGCTGTGTTGCGGCAGGACCGCCGGGTGTCCCTCCACCCGACTCCATCATCCGCGCGTAATAGATGTATCCTCCTGCTCCGCCACCCCCCAGCAACACTACCAGCGCTCCAACCAGTACACCCGTCCGTTTCTTCCTGGGTGACTGTGGCCTGGGCCGCGGCTGGCGGCTGGGCATGGGCGTGGTTGGGGTCGTGGGGCGGCCCACCGTTACCCGCGCCACCGATTCGGCCTCCACCGGAGACAACACTACCGTCGCGGCGTCCGCCGGATCGGCAGGCACGGCTTCCGATCTGGACGAACGGCCCTCCAGAACAGCTACCAAATCCTCCGCCGTCTGGAACCGCTCGTCTGCCGTCTTGGCCATCATTCTTCCGATTATCTCGAACAGCTGCCGATGTTCGCCGGTTGGCAACGCGGGTGTCGGCACCGGTTCCATGATGTGCTTGTAGCCGATCGAGAAAGCGTCATCCGCATCGTATGGCACGTGTCCCGTGAGGCACTGAAATGCCACTACACCGAGTGAATAGATGTCGCTCCGGCCATCCAGGGGCTGTGCCCGTGCCTGCTCCGGACTCATGTAATGAGGCGTACCGATCGACATCCCGGTGCCGGTAAGCTTGGTGCCTGACGCCGCCTTCGCGATCCCGAAATCCGTGACGATCGCATGACCCATCTCGTCGAACATGATGTTGTCAGGCTTTATGTCACGGTGAACGATGCCGTTCCTGTGAGCATATCCCAACGCGCCCGCTGTCTGAATCAGCAATCGGCGGATATCACGAGGCGGAATTGCGACCTTCTCCTGGATGACATCCGACAGCGAGCGCCCTCGCAGGAACTTCATGACGAAGTAGATGACGCGCCCGGAACGGCCGACCCGGTATATGGAGATGATGTGGGGATGCTCGAGCCGCGCGGCGGTACGCGCCTCACGCTGGAAGCGCTCCACGAATTCAGCGTCGAACGCTAGCGAGAATGGCAGAACCTTGATGGCCACCTCGCGTTCCAGCTGCTTGTCGCGCGCCTTGAAGACTATGGCCATTCCGCCGCGGCCAAGCTCCTTCAGGATCTCGTACTCTTCTGCCAGAGCTTCCTTGACGAGATCGATCTCGTTGGCCTCCCCCATCATGGGCTTCTGTGTCGTACTCAGTGGCGTCACCGACGAGAGATCAAGCCCGCAGGATCCACAGAACTTGCTGTTGTCCGGAAGCTCGGTTCCGCAGCGAGAACAATACACTCAGCAAACCCCTTTCGTGACCCGAACTTGCCCCTCAAACACGGATGGTGTCAAGCAACCGCTCAGAAGGCCGATCCGAGTGCTACCCAAGCTCTGGGGGCACCCCTGGCGGCCCCGAGACCGCTGGTGAGCGGGACCGCTCCGCCCAGACGCACACGCACCGGGTAATCGTAACTCGACGCCATGTCGAACACTCCTTCCAGTCCCACGGCGCGATATCGCAGAGCGCGACTCAGAAAGGAGCCGCCCGGATCCGCGCCGATCCAACCGCCCCCACCCTCTGCAAAAACAGTTGCCGAGATGCGGTCGGCCCCCATCGGAAGACCGCCCAACCCACGACCCACGAGCGCCAGAGGCACCCGCAGCTCCACCGTGCTCACCGCCACCCGGGTAAAGCGTTCCACGTTGACCGGATATCCACGCAGGGGAAAAGCCCGCCGCGGAGTGCTCAGTGCCACTCCGGGGAGCACGGTACTTGACCCTCCGGACTCGCCCCCAAGCGCGAACTGCGGAGCCAACGTTCCGCTGGCATGACCAACCCGCACGTTGGCTGCCAATACCCAGCGCGCGAAGCCCGGCAGAGGCAACGCAACGTATCCCGAAACCGCCCCGCGCCACTCATGTCCCCGACCATCATCCGCAATTTCCGTGCGGCGTCGGTATGAAGCTGTCGCCGTAACACCATTCTCGGGGGAGATCGCCAGGGGACCGCTGCTCAGGTGACCGCCACTCAGCCCCAACACACCACTCGCCACCTTCCGGCTCCGCACCACGGTGCCACCAAAAAGATCCCCGTCAACCCGGATGAGTTCCCATTCGAGGTCGCTTCCCAGGCGCACACTCGTGAAGGTCCGCCATCGGCGCCAGGGCACTACCGAGAAGCCGGCCGACACCATCCGGGTCCGCCGTGCCAACGGCACCGTGTCGCCGGTTTCGACCACGATGCCCCGGCCCGCATGTTCCCACCAATAATCGGCTCTCACGTCAACCGCTGCTTCCCGCCATCGCGTGTGAACCGCCGAGAACGAGAGATCCCAACGAGCCGCGTCGGGCGCGTAGAGAGCCCGGGCGACATATGCCGTACGGCCGATCGCATCGTCGGCCCGCGTCTCCCCACCCACGTACGTTCCCACGGTTCCCGCGCGTCGAAGAGCGGGAAGCCAGTGACGCGGGCGCAGGGTTGGCCACGGATTGAAGGGCCCCTCAAGGGCCGTTACGGATGCCGCAGAGTCGAACTCGTCGCTTACCCTGCCTTCCGGCACGTCCACCGCAATCAGCGGTTCGATCGGTATCCGGAGCACCGCGTATCCATCTTCCAAAGGCGTCACGTACACGAGGCTGCCATCCGGCCCTGCTGCCGGACTTCTCGCCCCGGTAGGCTCCGCGGTCAGTTGGAGCACCGCACCGGTGACTCTGTGCCAGCCGTAGATCTGCGGCATCCCTTCGCGTTCCCAGTTGAACACGAGCAAGTCACCGGAGGGTGACCAGCTGGGTGCTTCCACCAGCCCAACTCCGCCCGCTACGTCAACCGCAGCACCCGGATCGTCGTGGGGCCAGACCGTGATCCACCAACCGCCATCGCGCAGCCTGGCCCCAGCCATCACACCATCCACCGAACTGGAGACACCGTTCCAGTCTTCGGCCGGCGGCGAGTCCAGAGCGTATGGACCATCGCTCCAGATCACTGCCCGGTTCGCGCCGCCAGTCATCGACAGAACACCAATCCCCCCGGAGGGGAGGCGGAACGGCGCAGCAACACGCGCGCCCCGACTCAGGCGTTCCCACGGCCCATTCATGCTCCACCGATAGAGGTCGGACCGTATTTCGATGGGTGAGGTCAGGTCGAGCTGGCTCACCAACAGATCCTGACCGACCCAGCCGAGCCGGGCTCGGGCGTTCAGCCGCTGCCGTCCGAGTTCCTGACCGGTCCACCAGTCCAGCAGTGACAGGTAGGGGGGACTCCGTCCCTCTGCATGCACGTAGGCCAGTCGGCCGTCCGCCGAGATCGAAGGTTCGGGTGGCTGGCGCAGGCCTCGCACCAGCACTTCTCCGTACGGAACGCTCCCTGCAGGATCAGCTGAGGAACGCATGGCGCCCCACATCTCGTCTACTCCGGTTCCGCCTGCACGAATGAGCGGGGTAGAGACGGCAAACGGCCATATTCGTCGCGATGTCTTCTCAACGAACCTCGGCGCAAGGCTGTCGCCGTGCGCGGCGGCCTGCGCTCCGAAGAATACCCCTCCCCAGGCATACGGCCGTACCGCGCCCGGCCACCTGGGATTGACCAGTGTCGCGTCGCCCGATGCGGGCCATTCGGGGCCTCGGGCCGCTGCCGCCAGAAGCTGCCTGTGATAGGCGCCCCGTCCCCGGCCGGCAGTGCTCAGCCGGGATTCGTAATGCACCGCCAGCCCTTCCAGCACCCAGGAGGGCTGATACGCGTTGGGGAAGAGTGCCGGCGCACGGCCGAACACTGCTCGCAGCCCCTTCCATACGCCTTCTGCTCTGTCCAGATGAAACACGTGAAACAATTCGTGGCTCACCAGTATTCTGAGCCATTCGTCGTAGAATCCCAGTTCTGCGTCACCCGCGGGTGCCGACAGGAAGAGAACCATTCGATTGGTGGGAGAGACGCGGGCGAATCCTGCGGCAAAATCGACGTTGTCATGCAGGGCGATGTCGATTCGCCCTCCTGGCCTGGGGAATTCACGGGCCAGTAGCGCGTAGGCACGTTCAGCTTCGGCGGCCAGGCGACGCGCATACACACCGAGTTCAGCCGATGCGTGGACCCGGAAGTGTTCGGTGGTCCAGGTGCGCCAGTGCCCGGATGGATCCCCCTGACCGGCCGCAGGCGACGCCGCAACCACAGCCGCCAATGCCACCAGCCACCGGTTGACCGAGCGCGTCATGGTTGCGGAAGCTAAGTTGTGACAAGAGTCTACGCCAATTCCGGTGGTTGACCCGGTTTTTTTCGGGGTGTAGATTGGCCACGCCTGTCCTGCCTCCTCGGGAGTGGATGATCGGGTGACCCCGTGCAATCATTGCGGCCGCGAAAATGATGATACTTCTGTGTACTGCCGAGACTGCGGCAAGCCTGTCCGCGGTCACGGGTCATCCGGATCGATGATGGCCGCTGATCAGGCCAGGTCGGGCAGTGCCTGTCCATCCTGCGGATACCGTCCTCTCGCGGCGGATCTGCCGTTCTGCCCTTCATGCGGCAGCCGGGTTGGCGATACAGCCCGGGCGCCGGCCCAGAAGAGGGCGTTCTCTGCCGGAGGCACCGGTGGCACGCTGGAACTGGTCCAGCTCGACGAATCCGGCCAGGAGCTTGACCGCTTCTCGATAACGCAGGACGAAACCACACTCGGAAGGGTGGAAGCGGACATCTCGTTTCCCGATGACCCGTTTCTATCGCCTCTTCACGCACAGCTCAGTCTGCGAAACGGTTCGCTCTACGTGCGGGATCTGGGAAGTCGCAACGGGACGTGGTTCTTTCTGGAAGAGCCCCACAAGTTGCAGGATGGCGACATGCTCCTGATCGGATCCCAGATCATCAGGTTCCGGCGCCTCGGGTACCCCGGCCCCAACCCCCCGGAGCGTGATGCCACGCGCCGACTCGGCAGCCTCACGCCAAGCGCCGACATAGCAACCATGTCGCAGCTCCGGAGCGATGGCAGCGTGCGCGATGTGCTTCATCTGTCCCCCGGGCGGGAAGTCTCCATCGGCCGTGAACGTGGCGACTGGATCTTTCCGTATGATCCGTCGATGAGCGGACAGCACGCCAGCGTCCGCTCCGAAGATGCTGATTTCGTGATCGTGGATGCCGGTAGCAGGAACGGAATAGCGATGGCAGTGCGAGGAGAACAGAAGATCAGAGAGGGATCGCGCGTTCTGATTGGCGACAAACTGCTCAAGGTGGCGGCTACATGAAGGTCTGCGCCACCTGCGGCCGCGAGTGGCCTGACGAGACCAAGTTCTGCCCCAACGACGGGTCCACACTGCGATCTACCGCTCAGGGCAGCCTGATCGGTAACGTTGTGGCCGACCGCTACCACATCGTGAAGAAACTCGGTGAGGGTGGAATGGGTGCCGTCTATCTGGGCGAGCATGTCAAGATGGGGAGGAAGAGCGCCATCAAGGTGATGTCCACCTCGATGTCCGGCGATCCCGACGCGATAGCCCGGTTCAATCGCGAAGCCGCCAACGCAGCCCGCATCAATCACCCCAACGTCTGCGCCATTTACGACTTTGGTGAAACACCGGACGGAACGATCTACCTGGCGATGGAATTCATCGAGGGCGAGGCGCTTACGGATCTGCTGAACAGGGAGGGGGCGCTCCCTCCGGCGCGGGCCGCGCGAATCCTCAGGCAGACGGCGGATGCGCTGCAGGCCGCGCATGATCTCGGGATCGTGCACCGGGATCTCAAACCTGACAACATAATGATCACGCGCGGCCGGGACGATGCAGACGTGGTGAAGGTGGTGGATTTCGGCATTGCCAAGGCAATCGGCGGGGAGGAAGGTCAGAACGTTACCAAGACCGGCCTGGTCGTTGGCACGCCTGAGTACATGAGCCCGGAACAGCTCTCGGGAGACAAGCTGGACGGACGGAGCGACGTCTACTCGCTGGCGCTGGTGTTCTACCGGATGCTCACCGGCGTCCTTCCCTTCCAGGCGGACAGCGCTCAGGAAACGATGATCAAGCGGCTTACGGACCACCCCCTGCCGCTCGATGAGGCGCTTCCCGGAGCCGGCTTTCCAACCGCCCTTCAATCTGCGATGGACCGGGCCCTGGCACGCATGCCATCGGAACGACACGATTCTGCCGCGCGATTCGCCACTGAGGTAGAGGATGCGGTGCGTGGAATCGCGGGCGGCGGGAGAGCGGTAGACACCGAAGGTGCCACCCAGCTGATCGATGCTGCCGAGGCGACTGCGATTGCGAGGACCCGGGTGGCCGGACGAGCGCCCGCGGGATCACCCACTCCAACGACCCCGGCCCCACGCCCATCGGTAGGCCCTTCCGGGAAGAAGGCACCCGTAGCGATGATAGCCGGCGTGGTGGGCGTGCTGACCGTGGGTGGGATCGCGGTCGTGTTCATGACCGGGGACAGGAACCCTCCCCCGCAGGTCGTTCCGTCGGACACGGTTGAGACGGCCGCGCCTGTGACGCACGACACCGCACCAACTACCGTGGCGACCGCACGTTCGGGACAGAGCAGGCCCGCCGAACCGGTACGGGAAACCGGGCCCGGACCGGTAACCGCGCCACCATCTCAACCGCCGGCGGTGGACAGCGCGGCCGTACATGCGGAGTTGATCGAACTGGGTCGGCTGGTCGACGAAGATGCCACGCGTGACCGCGCGCGGACCCGGGCACAAACGCTCAGCGAAATGGCGAACATTCCCATGTCGCTCAGAGCCATCGGCGCCTCGGTTGTGGGCGAAGCATACCTGGTCGAGGGACGGATCGACGACGCCTGCCGTTGGATCGGTCAGGCCAGCCGTCTGGCTCCGGCCAACGAGACCTATACACGTACCTTCAGCAGATTGGGTTGCTCCCAGTGAGTCTGCCAGAATCCATGGACAGGAAGATCCACATTTCGGTCTTCGGCAAGACCGACGTAGGCAGGAATCGGGACCACAACGAGGACGCGTTCCTCGTGGCGGACCTCACCGCGCGCATCGCATCCCTGCAGCCCGAGGTGCGCGAGCACGAAGTGGGTCCCAAGGGATCACTGCTCATGGTGGCCGACGGTATGGGCGGAGCGGCAGCGGGAGAAGTGGCGAGCGCCATGGCCACCGAGACCATCTTCGAGCACCTCACGAATGCATGGCACGAGGATGCCGAGAACACTCCCCAACAGTTCGCTTACCGTCTGAGGGAGTCGGTGGAAATAGCCAACACGAGGATTCACCAGCACGCGAGGGAGAATCAGGAGCGCCGCGGCATGGGCACCACCACCACCGCCGTGGGGATTCTGGAGGACCACCTCTACCTGACTCAGGTAGGCGACTCGCGCGCCTACCTGGTCCGCGACGGCACCGCTATTCAGCTGACCAAGGATCAGTCCCTGATGCAGCGGCTCGTCGATGCCGGAGAACTGACTGAAGAAGAAGCTGAGCGCAGCGAGCGCCGCAACATCATTCTGCAGGCGCTTGGACCCGAGGCGAAGGTACGGGTGGATCTGACCCACCAGCAGCTCCGGATTGGTGACGCGATAGTGGTATGTTCGGACGGTCTTTCCGGCCAGGTGAAGAAGGAGGAGATCGCTTCGCTCGTAAGTCAGTCCGACAAGGACCTCGTTACGGTATGCAGTGAGCTGATAGACCTTGCCAACCAGCGGGGCGGCCCCGACAACATTACCGTCGTGGTGGCCCGTGTGAGCGGCGGGTCACTCAGGTTACCGGAGGACGGCGAGGAGGTAGGACATCAGATTTACCCTCTGCTCGACACCGAATCCACCACTGAGCCGGTACCGGTCTACAAGGGGAGCCCACCACCAACGCCCCAGGGCGTCCCCAGGGGCCTTGCCACCGTCGCTGCCGCCGCGATGCTAGCCGCCGCGGCGGTTTTCGTCTGTGCACCGGTCTGACGCGGAGATGCGTGTGTGAAGGCTGCTATCAAGGTACTGAGCGGTGCACGATCCGGCACCGAGGCCGTATTCTCACCGGCTGAAGTTACGCTCGGCCGCCATCCGCAGAGTACCATTCAGTTCGATCCCGAACACGACCTCGACGTGTCCACCCGCCACGCCGTTCTTTTCCACAAGGACGGACGGTGGTACATCCGCGATCTGGACAGCAGCAACGGGACACTGGTCAACGGACACCGCATCGCCTCCGACACGCATCTCGACAACACCGATCAGGTTCGGTTGGGCGCCAACGGACCACACTTCGAGTTCCGGCTTGTTCCGGACCACACTCCAGATCGAGCCCCGGTAAAGCCGGTCAGAGCCGCCGGGCCGGCGCCGCGTCCCGCCCGTGCCACGCAGCCATCCAGCCAGCCGCAGGAGGCCAGGTCGCGCGGCAGTACGACACAGCGCATCCGGGTGGAAGTGGGACGCCAGACTCGCCGCCTGAGAACGTTGATCCTGGCTCTGGTGGCCATACTGGTGGTTGTGGTGGCCGGATTCGTGTTCCTGCAACATCAGGAACGTGAACGCAGGGAGCAGGAAGCACACACGGTCCAGGCACGCATCGACAGTATCCTGGGCGAGAGCGGGCGAGCGGTGCGGGCGCTCGAAGGCCAGGTCGAGGGGCTGGCCACCTCCCTGGAGCACTCGCAGTCAGAGGTCCAGCGACTCACCAGAAACCTGCAGCAGGCGCAACGCGCCGGCGACGCGCCGCAGGTGGAACGGCTCCAACGCCAGCTCAATGAGGCCACTACAACCCTCCGAAATCAGCACGCAGCGGCCCGTATCGATTACGCGGCCATCGACGATGCCAACCAGCGGGCCGTGGCCATGATATGGGCCAGGTTCTCACCGGATGAGGTCAATACCGGCACCGCTTTCGCTGTCACACCAGACGGCAAGATGGTGACAAACCGACACGTTGTGACCGGGCCTGACGGTGCACGGCGTCCGACCGATCTGGCGATCCAGTTCGCCAATTCCGATCAGGTATGGCGCGCTCAGTTGCTGGCCACCCACAACGAGGTAGATCTGGCGGTGGTTCGAGTTCAGGGCATCGCTGGCAACGTCCCGACAGTACGGCGGCTGGGCGGTACTGCGGACTCGCCAAGGCCCGGCGATCCCGTGGCATCGATAGGTTTCCCGCTGGGCGATCAGCTCCCCATGCGAGCGACCGGCGAACGCGCCGTGATTCGTACTACGTTCACGGCGGGCACCGTAAGCAAGATCCTGCCGGATCTGGTGCAGATCGACGGTTACGGTGCGCAGGGAGCGAGCGGCAGCCCCATCTTTGATCGCGAGGGAACCGTCATCGCAGTGCTTTACGGCGGTCAGGCGGGAACGGCCGGAAGGGTGGTCTATGCCGTCCCGATTTCCTACGTAAGTCAGATGTTGCGGCTGCTTGAATGACCCATGATCAACAGGGCATTCACACCGGTGTAATCCGCCCCAGCACCCTCGGTCCCGCAGCACCCGTGGCTGACGGCACGTTGCCTGCGTGACCGTGAAGAGTGAGCCAGCCCAGTAGCGCGAAGGCCACCGCTTCCTTGGCATCGCCATCAAAGAACACTGAACCGAACGGCTGCAGTGACCGATCCGGCATCCCAACGCGCAGCGCCCGAACCAGAGCTTCGTTCCGCACCCCACCTCCGGATACCAGCACGTCGCCTTCCCATCCACCCGGCAACCAGCGGCCGGTCTGCTCCACTATCGATCGCGCGGTGATCGCCACGGCCGTAGCTATGCAATCATTGGCTGAAGCATTCTGCCTTACCGACCGCACGGCATCAACCACATCGAGCGCCAGCGCCTCACCGAACCGCTCACGACCGGTGCTCTTGGGTGGAGGCTGATCGAACCATGGATCGGTCAGCACGCCCTCCACAACACTCTCCACCGGCTGTCCCAGCGCCGCCAGACATCCTCCCTCGTCGAAGTCCACTCCAGGTTCCACGCACCGTACTACCCCGTCGATCAACGCCATCCCGGGACCGGTGTCGAACGCTATGACACCGTCCGTAGCGCCATGCTGCGGCACCCAGGTCACGTTAGCCATGCCACCGATGTTCAATAGTGCCCGCGGCCCATCCTTCCGGCCGAAGAGCAGCGCATCTGCGATCGGTACAAGCGGCGCACCCTGGCCGCCAGCCGCCACGTCACGCGCCCGGAAGTCGCTTATCACCTGTACACCAAGTCTCTCGGCCAGTAGGGCGGGATCGCCAAGCTGGAAACTGACCACCGAAGGCTCATGCCAGACGGTCTGACCATGCATGGCAACGAAGTCAATCCCTTTGCCTGGAGCGGCCTTCTCAATCAGGCCGGCAACAGCATCGGCGAACCGTGCTCCGAGATCCACATGGAGCAGGGCCAGATCGCGTGTGGATCCGCGTACGATCATCTGGAGCAGGCGCTCCCGATCGGCAGTCGCATACGGCACGAAGTGGAAAGCGACCAGTTCAACCTGCGGTTCGTCGCCGGTGAAGCGTACCAATGCGGCATCGATACCGTCGAGCGACGTGCCGGACATGAGGCCAACGCCCAGCGAACTCACCGGCCCACCGGTGGCGGATCACCCACCACTCGACGAATCACCCCCCCCGCCTCTTCCAGCAACCGCGCGGCCTCTGCCCTGTTCACACCCCGTTTCACCATTACGATGGCTGTCCGTACGTTTCCTTCGGCAGCCCGGATGGCTCCACGTGCTGCCGCCCGGTCCACTCCACACGTCTCCATGACAATCCGTTCGCCCCGGTCATGGAGCTTGTCGCTCAGAGCCCTCAAGTCGACCATCAGATTACCGTATGCCTTGCCCAGCCGCAGCATCGCTCCGGTGGTCACAGTGTTGAGTACCAGTTTGGTGGCCGTACCCGCCTTGAGGCGAGTCGAGCCCGTCAGGGCTTCTGGCCCGACGGGAACATGGATCACGACATCGCAGGTGCTTGTGAGGGGCTCGGGAGGCTCGGAGCATGAGAAGAAGACCGTGCGGGCTCCGAGCTCACGAGACCGTTTCAGGGCGGAACGTACGTACGGAGTGGTACCGCTCGCGGCTATGCCGAACACAACGTCCTTTGCGCCCACTCCGTTCGCGTCAATGGCCGCCGCACCGGCCCGGGCATCGTCTTCCGCACCTTCCTGACTTCTCACCAGCGCCGCCGGCCCGCCGGCGATCACACCCACAACCATCTCCGGCGGCGTGCCGAAGGTGGGGGGACATTCAGCCGCGTCCAGCACACCAAGCCGACCGCTCGTTCCGGCCCCTACGTATATGAGCCGGCCACCCGCGGCAAAAGCATCAGCCACGAGATCAATGGCACCGGCGATGTGCTCCCGGGCTCGGCCTACGGCCTCCGGCACCAGTCTGTCCTCGGCGCTCAAGATGTCCACGATCTCGAGCGGCGATGCAATGTCGATGCCCACGGTCCGCGGATTCCGCTGTTCCGTGAGACGAGGGTCGTGAAAGTCCTGCTGGGACATCGGGCTCCCGATCGTTGGCGCAGTTGGGTGCCGGGGGGAGACCCCGGCGCTGGACTGGCGCTCCGCTGCGGTCGTAAATTGTGCAGTGAGTCCACTTCTGGTCAACGAAGGAGCTGTCATACCGCCGAAACACCTGATACTTGTCGGCTGCGGGAGCGTGCTGATATGGCTTCTGGCCTCGTGCTCCACCGCGCCGTCGTCGTACCCCGAACCGCTCCCCACCCCCGCGGGCGTAATCGCCTATCTGCCGGACGAATGGGCCCTCATGGGCTCGGTGCGCCAGATCTCTGTGGATCACGCCCTGGTGGTCACCGCCAGTCCCGTAGCGAGCGAGGTCGGCGCGCGGATCCTGATGCGTGGAGGAAACGCCGTGGATGCGGCGGTAGCCGTTGGTTTTGCGCTTGCGGTGGTGCATCCTTCGGCCGGTAACATCGGGGGCGGCGGATTTATGGTGATCCGCACGGACTCCGGAGAATCCTTCAGCCTGGACTATCGAGAGACTGCGCCCGCCGCGGCCACTCCCGACATGTACCTTGATGATGAGGGCAACCTCACCGAGACCAGTCTGACGGGCCACCTTGCCGCCGGCGTACCGGGAAGCGTGGCCGGTCTTGCGGAGGCGCATCGCAGATTCGGCCGCCTGCCGCTGGCCGATCTGCTGGCGCCGGCCATCGGGCTTGCGAGAGACGGATTCGTGCTGGACGATCGGACTGCTCGATCCATCGAAAATGCGCGTGACCGGCTTATCCGGTTCCCGACATCGGCCGCGCAATTCCTGGTGGACGGCGAGGCGCCGCCATCGGGCTACCTACTGGTGCAAACCGACCTTGCCCGCACACTCGAGGCGATCGCGCGTGATGGCCCGCGGGCTTTCTACGAAGGCTGGATAGCCGACTCGATCGCTGCCGAGATGCGGCGCGGTGGTGGTCTTATGACCCGCGATGACCTTGCGGCGTACCGCCCAGTCTGGAGAGACCCCGTTGTCTTCAGCTACCGGGGCTACACCGGATATTCGATGCCTCCCGCAAGCTCGGGTGGAACGACGCTCGCGTTGATCCTCAACATGCTGGAAGGTGTCGATCCGATCCCCGCGTTCGGCACCCCGGAGCACGCGCACCTGCTGGCAGAGGTGATGCGGCGGGCTTTCGTGGACCGCAATCACTACCTTGGCGATCCGGCATTTGTCGACATGCCGCTCGGGCAGTTGTTATCGAAGGAGTACGCGCGAGCCCGGGCAGATGACATTGATCCGGCCATGGCGACGCCAAGTCCGGGAGTCGTACCGGGCATCGCGGAGGGCGATCATACCACGCACTACTCGGTGGTAGATGCGGAAGGCAATGCGGTGAGTGTCACCACGACCATCAACACTGGGTTCGGAAGTACCGTGACCGTGCGAGGCGCGGGATTCCTGCTGAACAACGAGATGGACGACTTCACGGCGGCAACCGGGCAGCCCAACGTGTACGGCCTGGTTCAGGGACAGGCCAACGCGATAGAGCCCGGCAAGCGAATGCTGTCGGCCATGACGCCGACCATCGTACTCGACCCATATGGTGATCCCTTCCTGCTGCTTGGATCGCCGGGAGGGCCAGCGATCATATCGACGGTGGCTCAGGTCATTTCGAACGTGATCGACCACGGTATGTCCCTCGCCAGCGCGGTTGCCGCACCCCGCATCCACCATCAGGCGCTGCCAGATCGATTGAGATATGAGCGAGGGGGCCTTGCTGGGGTAGCGCTGGAACGGTTGCGCGATATGGGACATGAAGTGGAGGAATTACACGGCTACATGGGCGAGATTTCCGCGATCCAGCGCATGGGTAATATCTGGGTTGGGGTGGCTGACCCGCGGTGGAGAGGAGGGGCGGCGGGATTTTGAGGCGGCGGCGGGGGCGCACGACCGTGCACCCCCGCCTGCGGCCTCTCCAGCGCCTACGTGATTTCTATCTGAATCTCGAACGGCGCCGTAAGCACGATCGAGATCGGTGCACCGGCCGGCAGGATGATATCAATATCCCGCGTGGCATGCGCGATTCCCGCACCCGCCGCGGCACCGGCGGCCGCGCCCACGATGGTGCCTGTACGGTTGCCGCCGATTATCCGGCCGGCCACTCCGCCAACCACGGCACCCGCGCCCACCGTAACCACGTCACCCGTGGTCACGCCACGACCCTTCATGTACGAGCCCATGCTGTCCGTCCGCGCCTGTACCGAGAAGACGTCACCGCCGAACTGCACTCGACTGAAGGTGAGAATCATCCGTCCCTCACCACCGGGGTTGTCGGCCGGTGCGATATCCGAAATCGTGCCGATGAATACCGCCGCGGGAGGGATCACAACACGACCCTGTGCATCCATGATAGGCTCAGCGTTGGTGGCGATGACCTCCTCACCCTTCCGGTTATGCCGTGACGTCAGCGTGTCGCGCGCAAACAGGGTGATGTCTGTACCAGTCGGGACTACCAGTGAAACAACGCGCGGCTGAGGAGGAGGCGCGGGGCGTGGCGCTGGCTGGCGTGCGGCCGGAGCCGGGGTCTGCGCGGCCGGCGCATCAGGCGGCGTCGCCGGCTGGTCGTCTATGGCCGCCCCCGCTTCCGCCGGTGCCAGGCTCAGATCGCGATCCGCCGGATCCTCCGGCGGACGCTCACCACAGGCCAGGACCACAAGCATCCCAACCATTGCCATTGGAGCTACTGATCTCTTTAACATCGGAACAACCTCCGAATAAATGACTTTCTGCTCATTTCTAAAGGTCTAACGTTCGTACCGGTATGGCAAGTCTCACAACCGTTCACGCAGGAACGCCGGTGTGAGCCCCTGGAGCCAGGCCGCCAGCATGCTGAAATAGCCGGTAGCGAGCAGCAGGCCAACGAGAACCAGCAACACGCCCGATGCCCTGGTGACCACCGGAATGAAGCGGCGGTAACGCTGGAACCAGTCAATGAACCGCTCGATGGCCAGGGCGGCCACGATGAACGGTAATCCGAGGCCCAGTGAATAGACCAGCAGCAACATCATTCCCTGCCCGACCGTGGCCGTGGCACTGGCGTACGCCAGGACACCTCCAAGAATGGGGCCGATGCAGGGCGTCCACCCGGCACCGAACGCGACCCCCACAAACCCGCTACCCAGGAATCCAAGGGGCTTCGCGGTAAGGTGCAACCTGCGCTCCTGCTCCAGGGCCCGGAATCGGAACACGCCCAGCAGATAGAGGCCGAACACGATTATGAGCAACCCGCCGATACGCTCGATCCAGACTCTGTGGTAATTGAGCAACCATCCGATCGTCGTGGCGGATGCTCCCAGGGCAACGAAGATGACCGTGAAACCAGCCACGAACATCAGCGCGTGCCCTGTGGCCAGCCAGCGTTTGGAGCTGGCTTCCTCGAGCGAGAGCCCCGTGATGAAACCGATGTAACTGGGAATGAGCGGCAGTACGCAGGGCGAAAGGAAACTCAGTATCCCTGCGGTGAACGCCAGCGTGATTCCAATCGATTCGGGAGGCATGATTAAAGGTAACAGCTAATCGGCAACCTCTCGCGCGAAGAAACCCACCAGCTTGTACGCCAGCCTGGCCGCAAGGAAATCGGGTGCGACGAGACCGGGAATCGGGGCCAGCTCCACTATGTCACAGCCCACGACCCGCTTTTCACGGAAAACCCGTTCCAGGAGACGGATCGTGGGGTCCCAGGTACCGCCACCCGGCTCCGGAGTGCCGGTGGACGGCATGATCGACGGATCGAAGAAATCGACGTCTATGGTGATGTAAACGTCGGGCCCCAGTGCACCGATCACCCGGTCAATCCAGGTCGAGTCTGACAGCTCGTGACCGAACACCACAGGTATCCGCTCGGTCTCCATGAGCTTCCGCTCCGCCGCCGTGAGGGAACGGATACCCGCCGGTACGATCCGCACGCGCCTGTGAACCTGATGCATCACGCAGGCGTGGGAGAACGGGGTGCCCTCGTACTCACTTCGCAGATCGGCGTGTGCGTCCAGCTGCAGGACTGAGAGCCGACGTTCACCCAGCCGGTCGGCGTGCGCGAGGATGGGCGGCCCGGAAACACTGTGCTCCCCACCCAGCAGGATGACGAACTTGTCCAGCTCGAGCAACGCATCCATGGCGAGCCGGAGTTCAGCGAGTGCAGCTTCCGGACCGGCGCCGGTGAGCATCAGCTCGGGAAGGGTGTGCACTCCAACGTTCCAGGGCTCGGCATTCAACTCGTGGTCGTAAAGCTCCACGAACCGAGATGCGTGCAGCAGAGCCCGGGGTCCGAAGCGCGTCCCGCCCATGTACGACACCGTGGCCTCGTAAGGCACGGGCAGAAACACCACTCTCGCATCGTCAAACCTGGACTGATCGTGTGGCAGACCCAGGAAGTTCTCCGCCGGCGCCCAGGGCAGAGCGCCGAGCTTGCCTCCCGGAGACTCCCCTCCCGTACGAAACTCGTTCATCCGCAGAACACCACGGCGCAGACCGTCGTGACCCACCTGCCATCATCCTGCGCTTCAGCCGTGCTGCTGATGTGGGTGGTGCGCACGATCTCTCCCGAGAGCAGCCACTGTTCCTTGCGCTGGTCCCAGGCCTGCTCGGGATCGAACGGCACACCCAGTACCGTGGCAAGCATGCTTGCGGCGAGATCTTCGGCGTAGTCGCCGGCCGACTGCTGCCGCTGGCCGAACGCGTGATGCTCGGATATGTAGCCGTGATGGTTGGCATCCGCCGGTATGGCGAGCCCTATGGCGGATGCGGCAAGCCGTGATGGTTCGTTGGTCTGGGCCTCGGCCACGACCGCAAACACCACCTGACCAGGCTGGAGCAGCTTGATGCCCTGCTCCCACGACATGAGCTGGCAGTGCGGAGGAAAGATGGAACTCACCCGGACGAGGTTGTACTGCGCAATGCGCGCCTCACGCAATGCCAGCTCGAAACTGGTAAGCTTCTCCTTGTGCCGCCCGACACCCTTCGTCAAAAACGCCTTGGTGGGCAGGAACATCTTCGGATCGATCACCTTCGTGACCTTTCAGTGAGGGGTTGGGGAGACTGGAGTGTCGCCGCATCCCGCCGCTGGCATGCGCGGCAGAGACCATAGATCTCCAACCGGTGATGATGGTGCCGGAACCCGTGCTCCTCTGCTATCAACGCATTCATGCGATCCAGCCGTTCACTGGAGAACTCCACCACCCCGCCGCACCCGAGACAGATCAGGTGCTCGTGGTGGCCCTGGGCGGCGAGTGGCTCGTACCGCTTGAACCCCTCGCCGAAGTCGTGCTCCTGGATCAGCCCGGCTCTGGTCAGCAGATCCAGCGTCCGGTAGATCGTCGCCTTCCCTGCGTGCTGCCCCGCTTCCCTCAGAGCCCTTTCAACGTCGGCCACTGAAAGGTGCTCGCCCGAGAAGAAGATCGTGCGGGCCACCGCATCGCGCTGATGCGTGATCGGCAGACTGTGATCGCGCAGGTACCGGCGAAACCCCTCCAGCAGGGCCTTGCCGTCAACCCGAGGCGGAGGACTCGTCATCTTCCTGGAACCACAGTTCTGAAGCGATCTCCACCGGCGGCACCGCCTCCCCGGTCCGTTCCTGCACACCGCTGATCACTTCGGCGAGTACCTCCTCCGAGGTTTCGCCAACCTCGCTCACCGTGACCTTGCCCTGTCCCCGCTCGCGCCCGCGAACCACCAGCAGGTACTGCGCCGTGTAGACGCGGAGCCGCCCACCTTCCATGCTGCGAGCCACCACCGCCGTTCCCCATTCACGATCCTCGCGGCGCACCGGGGGAAAGAGCCATATCCGCTCGATCTCCTCGCGAGGGACCATCTGCGCGAGCTGTGCGGCAACGCGGGTCCAGCCCAGACCCAGGCCCGGTGCCCCGTCAGGACGGCGGGTAACGTTCACGGCGGGGGCTGGCTGTCGCGCAGGCACGGCGGAGCAAAATATCGACCCCGGACGGCCATCACAACAGCGAGACCGGATCTCGATCTACTACCAGTCGGATGGGACCCTTGCCGGCATGCGGCGCCCGTCGCGCCGTATACCTCACCAACCGACCGAGCCACTCGCGGTCTTGCGACCTCAACAGGAGGTGCCACCGCCACCGACCCTTGATGCGTGCGAGCGGCGCGGGCGCGGGACCGACCACCTCCACCCGTCCCTCCGCGCGCTCGCGTATCAGCCCCCTGATCCACTGGGCTACCTCTACCGCCGCGTCCGCAACTGAAGCCTCGTCAAAGCCACTCACCAGCACGTTCGCCAGACCCGCATGCGGCGGATACGGAGGCGAACGGCGAGCCTCGACCTCCTGCGCGGCAAAACCGGGCAGATCATGCCTGGCCGCCGCGACGAGCGCCGGATGATCCGGCCGTCTCGTCTGAACCAGCACCTCTCCCCCTCTGGGACCCCGTCCTGCTCTCCCGGCCACCTGCGCAATCAGCTGAAACGTACGCTCGGCCGCCCGGAAGTCGGGCAGATGAAGCCCGGTATCGGCGTCTACCACGCCCACGAGAGTCACACCGGGAAAGTCCAGACCCTTGGCAATCATCTGGGTGCCGAAGAGGATGTCCACCTCGCGCCGCTCGACTGCGCCAAGGATCTTCCTGTGTGACCATTTGGTGGCCGTGGTATCCGCGTCCATCCGCGCAAGCCGCGCCTGCCGATACCGGTGGGACAGCCACCGCTCGAGCTGCTGGGTTCCAACGCCACGGGCGCGCTGCGTGGCCCCTCCGCACTCCGGACAAACCGACGGGACCGCTTCCGAATGTCCGCAATAATGGCATCGCAGGCGCGCCGGCGATTCATGAATTGTGAGGGCGATGCTGCATGACGGACACTGCGCCGCGCCGCCACAGGAGGGACACTGGAGATAGTGCGCGAATCCCCGACGATTGAGCAGCAACAGCACCTGGTCACCCACGTCGAGGCGCGCGCGTATGGCGGAATCGAGTTCCGCCGACCACGGGACCGCTCCACTCCCCTCGATCTGCTGTGCCGTCCGCAGATCCACAAGCCTCACCGCGGGCAATGGGTGAGCGCCGACCCGCTCGGGCAGCTCGACAACCGTAATTCGGTCACGCGCCGCCCATGTTTCCAATGATGGAGTTGCACTCGCGAGAATCACACGCGCTCCCTCGATCCGGGCACGGGCCAGCGCAGCGTCGCGCGCGTGATATCTGGGAATGCCGCCGTGCTTGTAACTCGGCTCGTGCTCCTCGTCCACAACCAGCCAGGCAAGGTCAGCCACCGGAGCAAACACGGCTGACCGCGCCCCCACCACAAGCCGACGGTCACCGCGCGCCACCGCGCGCCATGCGTCCGCCCGTTCGGCGTCGGAGAGCCCGCTGTGAAGCACTGCGACCGCGTCACCGAATACACCGCGCACACGAGCTACCGTCTGAGTTGTCAACGCAATCTCCGGGACGAGTATGATCGCGCCGCGTCCGCTCTCGACGGCCCGCCGGAGGGCCTCCAGATAGACCAGCGTCTTTCCACTTCCCGTGACACCGAAGAGCAAAGCCACACCCCCTTCGGGCAGGCCATCCAGCAGCCCGAGAACCCTCTTCTGGTCTGCAGTGACAGCATCCGGTGGTGCTGAACCCGCATCGTGAAACGGGTCACGGTATCGCTCACGCTCTTCGTACGCCGCGAGGCCACGCTTCACCAGCGCGTTGAGGACGGCCGGCGAGAAACCCATTTCCCTGAGCTTCGCTGCCGACCCCTCACCACCCATGGCATCCAACGCATCGTATGCGGCCCGCTGCTTCGCCGCCCTGCCAAATGTGCGGTCGCGCTCAGTGAGAGAAGACAACACCTCGGTGAGCGCAATAATGCGTTCGACGCCGGCGCGGGGCCCGAGGTCAGGAGGCTCGGTTGTGAGGCTGACTGCACCTGCTCGACTGAGACGTTGAAGCTGATCCCACACCGGTCGCTTGAGCGCCCGGGCCAGGGACGAAGCGGCAGCCCGCCCCCCGGCGCGCTCCAGAGCCTGGACTACGGGTCGGCTTGCCCCGCCCGAGCCGGCAGAGGCATTCTCGAGCACCGCCACCAACCGCGACTGCCCCCACAGTGCTCCCGGCAACATACCGCGCAGGGCCAGCCCCAGCGGCGCGGCATACCGTCGTGAGACCCATCTCGCCAACCTGACCAGTGACTCCGGCACCAGCGGATGGGGATCGGGCGCCAGCAGGACAGGTTTGAGGTCTTCCCGGGTTGCATCTTCGAGAGCCACCACCACGCCGATCATCTCCCGGGCCCGCACCGGTACCACTACGCGGGAGCCCGGGACGATCCTGTCTGCAAGACCCGGCGGGATGGCGTAGCTGTATGGCTCCGCGGCCGGGAGCGGCAATGCTACGGCGCAGCTACGAGGCGCGGAGGGCATCAAGGTGAGCCACGACGGCGCTGGCAACCCGCGCCGGAGCGTAACCTCCCTCGAGAGTCGAAGCCATCGGCGCCCCCAGAGTCCGGAACGTTGTTACCAACTGTGCGTAGTCCTCGGGCTCGAGGGTGAAGCCGCCCAATGGGTCTCCCGCCATCGCGTCGAAACCAGCCGATAACAGAACCAACTCCGGACTCCACCCGTCGGTGGCGCGTTCGACCGCTTCGGTGAGGTCCCGCACATAGGCGGCACGAGGCAATCCCGGCGGACGCGGGACATTGAACACGTTCCCCACTCCCCGCTCATCCTCTCGACCCGTTCCCGGATACAATGGCCACTGATGGAGCGACACATATCGGATACGTGCATCCTGTTCAACCAGGTCCTGGGTGCCGTTTCCGTGGTGCACATCCCAGTCCACAATGAGCACGCGGGCGAGCTCCATTTCCTTCATGGCGGCCCGGGCGGCTACTACCACGTTGTTGAAGAGGCAGAATCCCATTGCGCTATCGGGCGTGGCGTGATGGCCGGGCGGGCGCACCGCGGCGAATGCAGGTGTTCCGCTCAATGCCGATCGTGCGGCCTCCATCGTAGCGCCTGCGCCACGCAACGCGGCCTCCAGACTGCCGGGACCCATTACTGTGTCCTCATCCAACCTGCCACCACCTTGCTGAGCTACGCTGTAGATACGGTCGAGATGCGATTCGGTATGGGCCCGCGCAAGGGCCTCGCGCTCGGCCGCCGGGGCCTCCACGAGCCCTATGCGACCGGCTGCCACCTGAGGCTCGAGGGCTGTCATGATTGCGCGCAACCGCTCCGGCGACTCGGGGTGGCCGGGACCGGGGTCGTGATCCAGACAGGCCGGATGCCAGAAAACCTGCACGGCGTTCAGGATGGTTGGCGGGGAATCACACCGCGCATACGCTCTACCTCATCCTTGAACGCTTCGCGGGCAAGGTCCAGTTCGCCGAGTGCAACGACATAACGACGCCAGAGCCACACCACGGCAAGTGCCGCTACGGCAAATCCCGCTCCCAGCACGAAGAGCAACGGGCGCTCGAGCCAGACTCCCAGCATCACCAACAGTATGGCATCCAGAGCAAGGAACCCCGCCGCCAGGAAGGTGAGTGTGCGACCGCGGGGGCGGTCGCTCATTGCCGGGTCAGCGTACTGGCCGGCGCCGGGCCGAAAGCACAATCAGGGCCGCGTGATCAGGAACGCCAAGGTCGGCCAGCGTGGCGGTCTCGTCGAGCACCACCCCACCACGGAACTTCACCTCGTAAACCGAAGGGTCTACCGTGCGGCCGAGCGTCCGCGTGAGCGCCTCGATCTTGAGGTCGGTCACGGTGGTATCCGACTGGACCTCAAGATGCACCGTATCCCAGGCATCCGTCACCATCACGCGCAATCTCAGCGCGGTTCCGGTGGCGGTGCTCATGCGGCGTCTTCGCCCGCGCGCGGCAGCGTGGAGAAGAACCGGTCGATCGCCTGATTGAACAGCAATGAGGATGCACGGACCCGGGTGGCCTCGCCGGCCGGCAGCACCGCTACGGCGATCTCTTCGCCTCCCTGCCCGCGGAACGTCGTGAACGTCGGGCCTTCCTTCTCCGGGAACGCCGCGAAGTGCGGCACGCGGTCGGCAAAGAACGACTTCGCCCTGCGGAGGACTTCGTCGCCATTCAGAGTTGTCAGGAATTCGTGAACCACCGTGGCCTCCGGCCGTGAGACGGCTTCAATCTAACGCCGTTTCGCCCGGGCGACATGCTGGGTCGGGCTGGCTTGCCGAAGCAGGATATCCCGGAGGCGCGGCTTCCGACGAAGCACCAGTATCAGGTCGCCCGGGGGCGGCTGGCGGACTCCTTCCACCAACAGGTACAGCGGCAGTTCGGCCGCGGGTACCGGGATATCGTACCTGTCCCCCCGCCATTCAAGAGTTGCCGTATCCGGCCGCTTTCGCACCGGCCGGTCCACGAAGATGTCGTCCTCCACCTTGTAGTAACCGGGGGCCTGCTCTTCGCCGGCCTGGAAGAAAAGTGGATCAAACGGCTGCCCTTCGTGTCGGGCAAAGTTGTGCTCGGCGGCCCAGTCGTATTCCTCCAGAGCCTGTGCGTCCGCCAGCCACTCCAGGTGGTGTCTCAACTCGTGCGTGAGCGTCTCCCACGCTTCTTCCCGCCACTCGAATTCCGGCCTCATGTCGGCCAGCGCGCGGAACGATCCGTGATACAACACCACCCGAGACGTGATCGTGTTGCCCTCGGAGTGTACCGGTATGCACTCGCCCATGGTGTACACGTCGGTCCGCAGCGGATGCGGCACCGCCTTGGGGCTCACCTCGATCGACACGATCCCCTCCATGTACTCATCGGGAATCTCGCGGGCGAGGCGGGAGATGAGGCGTTCGAAACCGGGATAGTCCATGACCGTGAGCGGTGAGCCGTAAGCGGTAAGCCGTGGACCGGAGCAGTCAGGGGTTCTGGTGCCCGGTAAACGGGCCGCAAGTTCCCACCACCGCGCACGGCTTACGGCGCACCGCTCACGCTCCGTACATCCCTCGCCAACCACCTGTTTGCCAGAATCAGGAGCGCGAGGACCACTCCCCACTGCACGAGGATCGTCCCCACCGTCTCCGTACCGAGGGGGTTGAGCCAGCCGGCCGGGTCCCAGGTGCGTGACTGGTACAGCCACCAGCCGAGCAGGATGAGCGCCTGCAGGGGTACCAGGCCTCCCACCACGATATCCCACCACCTGCCGATCCTGATGTCCGAATCCTGGTGGTTGAGCTGCTCTTCGCGGAACCGCCGCACTCCGGAGACCACCACCGCGACTGCGAAGAAGAGTCCCGAGAGCATGAGGGCAACACCCCAGACCCAGTCCTGGTTGCCGAGTACCCTGAGAGAAAGAGCAGACGGCATCCCCAGTAGGAAACCGGCGACTCCTACAATCCGCACCGCCCTCTCTCGACTGACACCGGCGTCCCAGAGCACACGCGTGGCCAGCTCGATCATGGCAACAAGGCTCGTGAACGCGGCAAATGACAGCGCCACAAAGAACAGGATCATGAAGAGACCGCCGAACGGCATTGTCGCGAAGAGCTGCGGCATCCAGATGAACGTGAGTCCCTCGTTCCCCGCACCGAAGATGGTCTGTCGCATGAGTTCGGGGCTCAGTTCTTCACCGGCGCGGACGGCATCGGCCAGGGCCGGATAGGAACTCAGTGCATCCGGATCGGTAGCCATGGCGGAAACGAGCATGGGTGTAACGGCGAACACCGTACACAGCACCATGATCCCCGCCAGCAACGAAACAACGTTGTTCGCCGCGGGAAGAAGGAACGCGTTGAGCGCGGTATCCTCATTGGCCCTGAGGTACGCGGCGTATACCAGCACCAGTCCCCACCCCGCTCCGGTATCCCACGCGTTTTGAGTGAGCGCATGCACCCAGAGATTGGCGTTGGCGAGCCGGCTCCAGTCCACACCAAACAGGTAACTCAGGCCGGCTTCTGCCCCGGGAAGCGTTACGGCGCGGATCGCCAGCACCACCACCAGCACGAGCAGCGTGGGCATGAGGATCCGCGCCACCTTTTCGATGGCGCGCACGCCGCGCGCCACCACGAGCACACCGAGCCCGATCGCGATCCCATGGGTGAGCACCGGCCAGTAGGACTCGGTATATGTCGTCCAGAGTCCCCCCGGATCGCTTCCGGGCAATTCGCCCGTAACCGATCCCCACACGTAGCGGAGGGTCCAGCCGGCCACCACCGAGTAGTAGAACATGATGGCGGTGGCCACGAAGGCCACGAAGGCACCCATCCACGCCCAGCGCGGCCCCATCATCTGCACAAACGCCTTTACCGGCCCGGATCGGGTTTTTCGCCCCATCCCGAACTCCACGAGGATGAGCGGGATGGACCACAGCAGCAGGAACGCCACCCACGCCACCAGAAACTCGCCACCGCCGTTCTGTGCCGCGATGCGCGGGAACCGCCAGATGTTGCCGGTACCGACCGCCATGCCCAGCATGGCGAGCATCATCAGCCAGCGGGAGGAGAAGCGCTCGCGGGGTTGTGACATGCGTGCCTCCAGGCGCCCTAGTTCAGGACCGATTCAAGTCGCTTGATAATCTCATCGAATCCGAGTGGCCGCCCGATCTCCTGCGCCAACACATCGGCGGGATCGGCCTGCCCGCGCCGCATGAGATCTCTTACAAATGCTCCAGCGCGCGGGTTACGGAACCAGTCGTCGTCAAAAGTGGCTGTGAGATGGGCGTCGAGCGCCGCTTCGAGCTGCCAGGCGCGCAGATACCGGGCGGCGTAGAAGGCGGGATCCACGTCCAGGAGATAGTCTTCGTCGCGGAACCGGAACCGCGTGGCGTTGCTCAACAGCTCCGCATACGCCGGTGCCGCGTTGTCGGGCCCCTGCCGGTGCAGCACCAGCTCATACTGGATCTTGGCGGCGTACCGCCTGAGCATGTACAGCTCGTTAACGGCCAGCTCGAACAGCAGTTCGCGTATCTGGGACGCGGCAATCGGGGCGTAACGCTCGAGCCAGCCGCGCTCGATGGTGAGATGATCCCACAGCATCGCGAACCCTTCCGTGACCGAGTTGTCGCCCAGCCACCGGTGAGCGAACGGCCGGTCGGCATCTACGGCCGCGAAGTGCATCGCGTGGCCCAGCTCGTGCCAGAAAGTGCGGTAGTCGGTATGTCCGCCCCGGAGCCGCACCACGAGATATACCTCGTGCGGTACGCGGACCGGAGCGCAGAATGCCCGGGGCTGCTTGCCGGGCCGTTCTTCGATATCGATCCTGACTCGGCCTTCCTCCGTGGCATCCAATCCCATCTCGCCCATCTGCCGAATCGCCGTTTCCATCAGAGGACCCGGCTGGAACGACGCGTCGAACCTATCCGCGCGGAACGTCCATGCTACATCGGAACGGTCCAGCCCCTCCAGCCCAGAACCGAGCCGGTGTTTCACGAGACGGGCAAGGCTGTCGGTGTACATCGCTTCGGTGGCGGCGAGAAACGCCCCGGTCTGGGCGGCGAGTCCCTCATAATCCACTCCCGACAGTCGCCGACGAGCCTCAACGTAGTCGCCGAAGCCCAGGGCCGCGATCAGGTCGTGTTCCTTGAGGAGCCTGTCCCGAACGATTGAGTTGAGCCCATCCGCGCCGGCTGTGGCGCGGGCGCGGTCAAGCGCCAGCCGGAATGCACGGTCGGGGGAATTCTGCAGTTCTATGGGCGCACGCAGATAGGGAACGGCCCGGCCGTCCACGTGGAGAATCGCCTGCTGCTCCCACTTGAGCTGCCGCTCGTAGCCTTCGGCGGTCTCACGCCCGACACGAAGGTTGACGAGCCACTCTATCAACGCGGGGTCACCCGTCGCACGAGCCGCGTCCAGCGCTTCGGCACCGGCCAGATGAGCGAACCGCTCGTATATCTCCTGAAACTGTGGATCGGACTTGAGACCGGCCCCGGTAAGATACTCTTCGCGGGAGAGCGCCTCGTGCATCTCCTCGCCATCACCGACCAGGTCGTCCGCCGTCACGACCCGATCCGTTCCCGCAGATACTCCGGAACACGCTCGAGCGCCACGCGATCCTGAGCCAGCGTATCGCGGTCACGGATGGTGACCGTCTGATCTTCCAGGGTCTGACCGTCCACGGTGATACCGAAGGGCGTGCCGGCCTCGTCCTGCCGGCGGTACCGGCGACCTATCGACCCGCCATCGTCGTAGAATACGGGGATCCGTCGGCCGCGGAGATCTGCTGCCAGCTTCTCAGCCACCTCCGGCATACCGTCCTTCCTGACCAGCGGGAAGATCCCGGCCTTGATGGGGGCAATGGCAGGGTGCAATGCCAGTACGACGCGCTTCTCGCCTTCCACTTCCTCTTCGCGGTATGCGTCAATCATTGTCACCAGCGCGAGTCGGTCCGCTCCGATGGACGTTTCGACCACGTACGGTACGAACCGATCGTTCGTAGCAGTGTCCAGGTAGTCCAGCTTCTTGCCCGAATACTCCTGGTGACGGCTCAGATCGAAATCCGTGCGGTTGTGAATCCCTTCGAACTCCTTCCATCCGAACGGGAACTCATACTCGATGTCGAACGCAGCCTTGGCATAGTGAGCAAGTTCCTCCGGTCCGTGCGAGTGGAACCGAAGCCTCTCGCGCCGGATCCCTAGCTCAGTGAGCCACTGCATCCGCGCATCGCGCCAGTACTCGAACCAGCGCTCGTCCTCGCCGGGCTTCACAAAGAACTGCATCTCCATCTGCTCGAACTCACGGGTGCGGAAGATGAAGTTCCCCGGCGTGATCTCGTTGCGGAACGCCTTGCCAATCTGCGCGATGCCGAATGGCACCTTCTGGCGGGAGCCCTGCAGCACGTTGAGGTAATTCACATAGATCCCCTGCGCCGTCTCCGGCCGCAGGTACACCACCGCCGCGTCCTCCTCCACCGGCCCCATGAAAGTCTTGAACATGAGATTGAACATGCGGGGTTCGGTGAGCGTCCCCTTGTTGCCGCACACCGGGCATTTCGTTGCCGGATCTCCCGGCGGACCTTTCAGCCGCTCGTCATCGGCGCGGAAGCGGTTCTTGCACTGCTTGCAGTCCACCAGGGGATCGGTGAATCCGGAAATGTGGCCGGATGCTTCCCACACCTTCGGGTGCATCAGGATGGCCGCATCAACGCCCTCGATGTCGTCGCGCTCGTAGACCATCGACCGCCACCAGCGGTCCTTCAGGTTGCGTTTCAGCTCCACTCCAAGCGGACCGTAGTCCCACACGGAGCCCAGGCCGCCGTAGAGCTCGGACGACTGGAAAACGAACCCGCGCCGCTTGGCGAGGGAGACGAGCTTGTCCATCAGCTTGGTGTCGGCCATCGGCTCTAAGTCAGGATTTGACAGTGAGATGCAGGGCGAAGCGGAGAAGATAGAGGGGGGTCAGGGCTCGGGCAAGCGAAGTGCGCGGCGTACGGCGAGTTCGGTGTGGCGCATGAGGTCCTCTGCACTCCACCTTCCCGTGCCGGTTTCCACAACGACGTTCGCCGGCACGTCCGCGGCAGATGGCGCTACCAGCGCGGCCGGGACGTGCCTCTCTGCAGCCCGTCGCAACACTTCACCAGTGAGCTTCCCCGCCAGGGACGTGGCATCGAACGCTCCTTCCCCAGTCAGCACCAGTGCAGCGCGGCCCAGCGCCTCATCGAACCCCACGCGATCGAGCACCCACGCCGCTCCTTCCACAAGCTCACCATCTGCAAAGCAGAGGATACCGAACCCCAGCCCACCGGCCGCCCCGGCACCGGGTCGCCCGGCCAGCGCATGACCCGCCGTGAACGCAACCAGATGTTCGAGTCTTGCGACCAGTTCGCCAGACTGGGCGTCGGTGGCCCCTTTCTGGCGGGCAAAGCGTGCGGCGCCGTGGGGTCCGAGCAGCGGGCTTTGCACATCGCACAGACCCACAATGCGGGCGACGGGTGTACGGCCCGCCGAGAGTGTTCCTTCGTTCAGGGTCCAGCCCCATGCCGTGGCCATCCCCAGCCCGCCGTCCATGGTAGCGCTCCCGCCGAGCCCCACGTAAACGGTCTCTGCACCTCGCTCGCACGCTTGACTGATCAGATCTCCCACTCCACGTGTCGTGGTGCGCGTTGGATCCCGCTGCGCCGGCTCAAGCAACGAGAGCCCGCAGGCCTGCCGGGACTCTATCACGGCGGTCGTGTCGTCGAGCCATGCGATCTCCGCCTCTACGGGATCGCCGAGCGGACCGGTGACGCGGAAGGTGTCCCTCCGGACGATCTCGCGATCCAGAGCCTCCAGCAGCCCGTCGCCTCCGTCGCTGCCAGGCAGGACCACCGGATCGCCTCCGGCGCGGGCAATGCCCTCCTCAAGGGCGCGGCGGACTTCACCGAGTGTCAGGGATCCCTTGAATGCCTGGGCGACGGCGAGCACAACGGACCGGGTCATGAATGTCTGCCAATCCTCCTGTTCCACGCATCACCAACGTAAGGAGGAGCGTCGCCGTGACCAAGAGACTGTCGTTAACCATTCATCTCTGTCTTGCGCTGTCTGCCATGGCTGCGCCCTCGGCCGAGGCTCAGTCACCGGCCGCGCGGCCCACCCCGCGGATACAGGGCGTGAGCTTCGTCACGGCTCAATACCAGCTGGGCGGATCGATTTCGGCCTTTGCGGCTCGTCGCGTGGGGACCATGATGGCAGTGGCGGGTGCGTCGGAGAACCCTCGAACGGGCAACCGCACAGCCGTGGTTGCTGCAGGAACACGGGTCCGGTTCGGCACGTCCAGCAGTCTGGTAGTCATGCTGGGGGGGGCGGCAGGGTCGGACGGTTGGTCGATCCGGCTTTACGCCGTGCCGCACTTCGCCCGGGGCTCAATGTCCGTGTCAGGAACGGCGAACTTCGTGCTGCCGCTGAATAGCGCGGGGGCTCACCAGGTCTCCGCCAATCCCATCACCGCATCGGTCAAGGTAGCTGGAACAGTGCGTACCGGTGTTGCCACCGTGATTCAGGCAACCGAAGAAAAACCGCTGCGTGTGGGAGCGGGACCCAGTGTTCAGTTCCGCGTGGATCGCACGTTGATTGCCATTGAGGGGATCATGCGGGAACGCGGCAGCGTCGAACTCCGAGGCAGGGTCAGCGCCGCATTCTGACCCTGCCGTCGGGAACCCTACCGCAG
>CAZTIV010000001.1:152754-162382 GCA_964613905.1 uncultured Gemmatimonadaceae bacterium
TCCGAGGCAGGGTCAGCGCCGCATTCTGACCCTGCCGTCGGGAACCCTACCGCAGCGCGTCCTCGTACGCCGCCGCTTTCGCCGGGTCGGCCGCAATTACATAGAGCAACGAGTCGAACGCGGCGCGGGTAAGCCCATGCGCAGCCAGTATCGAGTCGGCTGCCCCCGGATTTGCTTCCACGGCACGCGCCACTGCCACCGCCTGAGCGACATCCGACGCCGGCGCCGCCGCTCCTTCCGATGCCGTGTCAGGCTCGCGCTCTCCGCCGCAGCCGAGCATCACTGCAGCGATTACGAGCGCTCCAGCTCTGGCCGCGGGGTTCATGGGCGCCTCCCTCTATCGATGGTATCGCGCCGCTGGGCACCTGGCTGGGGTCGGGCCTCCGGCCTGCCAATTCCTCGCCGTGCCCTCTCGGCCCGGATCTCCTCGGCCAACTCACGTCCCCGCACCCCCCGGTCAAGCTGCGCCCGGACGAATTCTCCAAATCCCTCGCGCGGTGCGCCCGCACGTACCGCCTCGAGCTCTTCGCGCACGGCGGGCTCGGCATCGCCGGCCGGCACACCGCGGCGGCGGAAATCCTCGATCACCACGCGCACTGCACTATCGGGAACGCCGGCACGCCGGGCCTCCTGTATAATGGTCGGCAACCGCAACGCACGCAGCAGAGCGCTGTCCTGAGGGGTGAGCGGTCTGGTCTGTGCATCGGCGGACGTCGCGAGCACCATCGCGGCGACCATTGCACCGATGTAACGCATCGGCAACCTCCTATCAAAACAGGGTCATTCAGGTCAACTTGAAGCTGAAGTACGGTTCAGTGCTGCGCAAGTTCCGTGGTGCGTCGGGGCAGTCTTGCCACGGGCCAGTCCCCCGAGCCCTACACCCCGATAATCTGATCCCGCCTAGTCCCGACGCTCACATACGCAATCGGCGTCCCCACCAGATCCTGGATCCGGTCGAGATAGACCCGCGCCTTGGAGGGAAGGTCGGCCATCCGCCGTGCCCCCGTCGTTGGCCGGCGCCACCCGTCCATCATCTCGTAGATCGGCTCTGCTCGGCCGAGCGTGGCCGTATCTGACGGCATCTGCTCAACCACCTCGCCGTCAACCCGGTAGCCGGTGCAGAGCGGTACCTGCTCGAATGTATCCAGTACGTCCAGCTTGGTGACCGCGAGATCGGTGAGTCCGTTCACCCGCACCGCGTAACGCACCACCACCGCGTCGAACCAGCCGCACCGCCGGGGCCTTCCCGTGGTGGCGCCGAACTCGTCCCCCAGCTCCCGCAGACGGTCGCTCTCTTCCCCGCTCACCTCGGTGGGAAGAGGACCGTTCCCCACCCGCGTCGTGTACGCCTTCACCACGCCGAGCACCGCGTCGATCATGGTAGGTCCAATACCCGCGCCGACCGCTGCACCCCCGGCCGTAGTGTTGGACGATGTGACGAACGGATACGTCCCATGATCCACGTCCAGCAGTGCGCCCTGCGCCCCTTCCAGCAGCACTCGGCGACCCTCACGCAGCGCCGACCAGGTGAGCAGCCCGGTGTCGGTGGCGAGCGGCACGATCCGGGGCGCCAAACGCTCGATTTGTGCCTTGTGCTCCTCAATCGAAGCCTGTTCATCGCTGCCGAGCATTGTCGCAATCTGGTTGGCCCGCTCAACCCGTTCCGCCAGGATTGCGCACGCCCGCTCGAGGTCACGGAGATCTCCCACCCGGATGCCCCGGCGCCCGTACTTGTCTTCGTAAGCGGGCCCGATTCCCCGCCCCGTGGTGCCGATCTTCTGCCGCCGCTCCATGGCCCGGTCGATCATCTTGTGGAACGGCAGCACCAGATGCGCTCGATCGGAAACCAGCAGACGGCCGGAGAGATCGATTCCGCGCTCTATGAGCCCGTCCATCTCGTTCAGCAGCGTCTCCGGATCCAGCACGACGCCATTGCCGATTACGCACCGCGTGCCCGGATGCAGAATCCCCGACGGAATCTGATGCAGGATGAACTGGTCGCTTTCATTCACGACCGTGTGCCCGGCGTTGGCCCCGCCCTGATAGCGCACCACCAGATCGGCCTGCTCCGCCAGCACGTCCACGATCTTCCCCTTCCCTTCATCCCCCCACTGAGCCCCCACGACGACGATGCAATGGCGCTTAGGACCGAACATGGATGCTCCTGACCGTCTCCACCACCCTGGCCCGCTCGGCCTCACTCAGATCCCTGAGCGGTGCCCGCACCGGCCCTCCGTACAGACCCACCGCATCCACCGCAGCCTTGATCCCGGGCACGCCCAGCCCCTGGACGATTGCCTTGTTGAGCGGCGTGAGCTGTTCCTGAGCAGCGCCAGATCCGGCCCGGCCACCCGCCAGAAACAGGTCGAACACCTCTACCGCGAGCGGGGCCGCAAAGCATGCCACCGCCAGGACCCCACCGGCCGCACCCAGCTCCAGCGCAGCGTACAGGTGCGATCCGGATCCCATGAACATCGCCCAGCCAGGTGCCGCTCCGCGATACGCCGCGAAGTTCTTCAGGTCACCCGACGAGTCCTTGGCGCCCAGCACGTTGGGATGCCCAGCCAGCGCCACGACAAGCGCCTCATGCAAGGTGACGTGCGTGTATTTGGGGATGTTGTACAGCAATACCGGCAACGGCGACTCGTCGGCAATCCGCCGGTAGTGATCGATCAGTGCGGCCGTATCGAGCGAAGGGCCGTAGTACGCGGGCGGCCGTACCAGCACCGCGTCCGCGCCCTGCTCGGCCGCCGTGCGGCATGCCAGCACCGTGCCCCGGGTGGATTCTCGGCCCGCTCCGGCAATCAGCCACCGGTCGTCCGGCACCACCCCTCTGAGCCAACCCACCACACGGGCGTACTCGTCTTCAGCGAGAAGCGCGGCCTCTCCGGTGGATCCCGCGGCCACGATACCGGCAACCCCCATCCCGAGCAGCGCGCGAGCGTTTTCCCTCAACCCAACGGGTGCCACGTCTCCGGTTCCCAGATCGAACGGCGTGGTTACGGGTACAAGAACTCCGGCCGGCCCGTCGCTCACGAACCGCCCATATCGAACCCGCCGGTCATGCCCTCGAGCTGCGGACCGTCATCCGCCGGGGGCGCCTGCTGCGGCTCAGCCGGCTTCTTGATCGCCCGCGACTTGCTCCGAAGCGTCGTGAGCTTGAGCTCGAAGTCAGCCGGGTTACTTGCCGCAGCGCGCGCCGTCTCGAACGTCACAGACCCGGCGTCCACGAGCTCCATGAGATGCTGATCGAAGGACTGCATCCCGTACTGATCGCGACCTTCCTCAATGTAGTCCTTGATCTCGGCGGTCCGGGCCGGATCACGTATCAGATCCCGTATGGCTGCAGTGGCGATCATGATCTCCAGAGCAGCCACCCGCCCCTTACCGTCTGCCCTGGGCAACAGCCGCTGCGATATGACCGCGTGCAGGGTGTCGGCCAGCCGCACCCGCGCTATGTCCTGCTCTTCGGCCGGGAACATGGCCACTATGCGTGCCACCGTCGTTGCCGCATCGGGAGTGTGGAGCGTAGAGACCAGCAGGTGGCCGGTCTCGGCCGCTTTCATCGCAATGTCGATCGTCTCGGCATCGCGCATCTCGCCAATGAGCACAACATCCGGATCCTGGCGCAACGCGGCCCGGAGCCCGGCTGAAAAATTGTCGGTGTCCACTCCCACTTCCCGCTGGGTCACAGAAGCCGTAAGGTCCCGGTGCAGAAACTCGATCGGGTTTTCAAGGGTCACGATATGCTTGTTCTTCGTGGCGTTGATGTGGTTGATCATGGCCGCCATCGTGGAGCTCTTGCCGCTCCCCGTAACACCCGTCACCAGGATCATCCCGCGCTCGGCGTCCGCAATGGTCCCGAGCACCGGCGGGAGGGACAGCTTCTCGAGTGACGGTACGTCGAACGGAATCACCCGCATCACGATCATGAACGACGACCGCTGGCGCAGGATGTTCACCCGGAACCGGCCGATCCCCGGGGCGCCCCACGAACAGTCGTAGTCCTTGATCTCGTCGATCCGCTTGCGGTCTTCTTCGACCGGGATCAGCCTGATGGCAATCGCCTTGGTCTGCTCAGGCGTGAGACGCTGCTTGGTGAGCGGTTTGAGCGAGCCGTCAATCCGCGCCCGGAACACGTCGCCCGCCTTGATGTGCAGGTCCGATGCGCCTCGTTCAACCGCCACCTTGATGATGTTTTCCATGCATCAGTACCCGAGTGAAAAGTCCACCAGGTTCTTGAGCCTGCGACCTCTCAGATAGCGGCTCACGTTGTCCATGATCAACTCGGTTTCGCGCTCCCAGAACCGGTCGCTCACTGCACTCACGTGCGGGAACACCAGTACGCCCGGGTGCGTCCAGAACGGATGTCCCGCCGGGAGCGGTTCTTCGCCAAACACGTCCAGCACCGCCCCCGCAATCTGCCCGCTGTTCAACCGCTCGAGCAGCGCGCCCTCGTCCAGCAGCGCTCCGCGCGCCACGTTCAGCACGAACGCTCCCGCCGGCAACGCGTCCAGCACGACTCCATCCACCATGCGGTCTGCATTCCCAGTGTGAGGTACCGCAATTACGAACACGTTACTCTGTTCCGCCAGCTTTGCCAGATCTCCCGGCCCACCCACCCACCGCACTCCGCGCGGCTTGGGCTTGTCTGCGTGTCGGCGAACCCCGCGCACCTCCATACCCAGAAGTGCACAGCGCCTGGCCACCGCCCGACCGATCCCGCCAAGCCCCACTATGCCTACGCGGGACCCGGCGAACTCCCGCACAGCAATCGACCCGTCGGTGAATTCGTCCTTGGCCCACCGCCCTTCGCGCTGTGCAGCCACCGCCCGGTGAAACCCTCTCAGGCAGAATCCGATGGCGGCGACCGTCCAGTCGGCCATCGGCTCCGCGTGAACACCGCGAGAGTTGGTGAGCACCACGCGCGTGCCCTTCAACGCACGGATCGCTCCCCCCGCACCGGCAGATGCAGTGTGCGCCCAGCGAAGCGTTTCGCCAGCCGCGTCGACCACGGCGCGCGGCACGCCCCACCCCATGTACACCTCGGCACCGGCGGCCGCGCGTACCACTTCCGCGGCGCTGGAGCCGCCGTCGCCATCGCTCGAAGTCTCCGCCTCGACGATGACAACCTCCCAGCCCTTGCCGAACGCACCCCGCACCGCGTCGTGCAGCGCCTCCGGAGCACGCCATACCGGCCGCGCCGCCCGGAGGTCAATCACAGCTCGCCTCACTCTGTCAGCGAAACCTTGTACGCCCCGGACGCGCGCAGCAGTGCCAGGCGCGCTTCGTCGTGCAGCCGGTGCGGGCCCCGCATGGCCACATGCACCACGATCCCGCGCCCCTCAATCTGCTCTGTGCGGATCTCGTCCACCTCGAGCCCCGCCTGCCTGACCGCCCGCTCGATCCGCTCGACATCGTCTTCGTCCCTCGCCTCCACGCTCACATGACTCACCTCGGAGCGCGCCTGCACGTACGTCTCCAGCCGGCGCAGCCCCGAGAGTACCAGTATCATCAGCAGCGTCACCCCCGCCGCCTCGAAAATGGCACCCGCCCCCACAGCCACACCGATTGCCGCCACCACCCAGATCGTGGCCGCGGTGGTCAAACCAGTGACACTGCCGCGCGCGTGCAGGATCGTCCCTGCGCCGATGAACCCCACGCCAGTCACAATCTGCGCCGCGATGCGCCCGGGGTCGCCGTTATCGCCCGCTACATACATCGACAACTGCGTAAACAGCGTCGCGCCCACGCAGATCAGGATGTTGGTTCTGAGCCCAGCCGGCTTGCCGTGAAGCTCGCGCTCCAGCCCCACCGCGCCGCCCAGGAGAATGGCCAGCAGCACCGCCCCCAGCAGATCGAGCCTGAGCAACTCGACCAGATCAGGGAGGAACTCCATCACCGGGACAGCGCCGCAGACGTGGCGGGCAGGAAGCCCATCCGTTCCCGCACCTCGCGCAGCGTCTCGGCCGCCACTCGGCGCGCTCGCTCGGCACCGTCGGCCAGAATCCCGCTCACCCGATCCGGCTCAGCCTTGAGCCCGGCCGCGCGCTCCCGCATGGGTTCGAATGCAGCGCTGATGTTGTCCGCCAGTACGCGCTTGCAGTCCAGACAGCCCCATCCGGCAGTGCGGCACTTGTGAGCGACTTCCTCCTGCGTGTCCGGCGGCGAGAAGAACGTGTGCAGCGTGAACACGTTGCACTTGGCCGGATCGCCGGGATCCTTTCGCGTCTTCCGGGCTGGATCAGTCTTGGCGGGTTTGAGCTGCTCCCAGATCCGCTCGGGGGGATCGAGAATCCCAATCGTGTTGTTCAGGCTCTTGGACATCTTGGCTTCGCCGTCGAGGCCCAGGATACGCACCGGTTTGGCCATGTGCGCCCGGGGTTCGGGAAAGAATCCGTCACTGAACCGGGAATTCCACTTGCGGGCGATCTCGCGCGCGAGCTCGAGATGCTGGAGCTGATCTTCCCCCACGGGCACCAGATCCGCGCGGTACGTCAGAATGTCCGCCGCCTGGAGCACGGGGTAGTTGAGCAGTCCCGCCGGCACGCTTTCCTGTCGCTGCGACTTATCTTTGAACTGCGTCATCCGCTCGAGTTCGCCGAGCGGCGTTACCGTGGTGAGAATCCAGGCCAGCTCGGTGTGTTCCTGAACGTGCGACTGCACGAACAGGATGGTCTTTTCCGGGTCAATCCCCGCGGCGAGCAGGCCGGTGGCCATCGCGATGGTCCGCGCCTTCATCGCCGCCGGATCGAACTCCTGCGTGATGGCGTGATAGTCCACAATACAGATGAAGCACTCGTGGACACGCTGAAGTTCCACCCAGTTTCTGACCGCGCCCAGATAGTTGCCTATGTGTAGTTCGCCGGAGGGTTGAATGCCTGAGAAGATGCGCGCCATGGTCACAAGCTATGGCCGCCATGGAGGGGCCGCAAGGTGGCGCAGAATCACGACTTAGTCGCTCTTGCCGAGTCCGCGGCGAGGCTCGCCGCGGCCCACATCAGGGAGGCCCGAAGGCCGGAATCCGCGGCATGGGGCCGGAAGAGTGCCGTGGATTTCGTGACCGAGATCGACCGCCGGGCGGAGCAACTGATCGCCGATGCTCTGCTCTCGGCCGAGCCGGAATCGATGATCATCGGTGAGGAGTTCACCCCTGACGGGGACGTGTCTCGCGGCCTTGCGTGGGTGGTGGATCCGCTTGACGGCACCACCAACTACCTGCACGGTTATCCCATGTACGCGGTGAGCATCGCAGCTGTGGCGGACGGTGAACCAGTGGCCGGCGTGGTCCTGGACGTCAGCCGCGACCTCCTCTATTCGGCCGTACGAGGCGGCGGGTTCTTCCTGGACAAGGAACGACTGCGAGTATCGAGCGTTACCGACCCTTCGGTCGCGCTGATCGGTACCGGATTTCCGTTCAAACGGCCCGCGCTCGATCACCTGGACGTCTATGTAAAGCAGTTCATGACCGTGCTCTCGAGAACCGCGGGGATACGGCGCGCGGGTTCGGCCGCGCTGGACCTCGTGGACACCGCAAGCGGGCGGTTCGACGGGTTCTGGGAGTACGGGCTGCAGGCGTGGGACGTGGCGGCAGGTCTGTTGTTCGTGCGGGAGGCAGGCGGCGTGGCCACGGATCTGCACGGCAACCCGGCCTCGGTGGCGCCGGGACCGGTGGTGGCGGGGAATCCTTCCATCCACGCCTGGTTGCTGGAGACCGTCAGTGTTGTAAAATGAAGAGTCGGTCCGGCAGTTAAATTTGCAGGAAGCCAACGCCACTCGGAGACCACACCGTGACGCTTCGTCCTGTTATTCTCGTCCTGCTGCTCGCAGCCTATGCCTGCGGCCGAGGCGACGCCCCCGTCCCCACGGTGCGCATCGCCGAGCCCGCCGACGGCGCCGTCCTGGATGGCCCCGATGTACTCGTGAGGCTCGAAGCTGCCAACGTGGAAATCGTACCGGCAGTGGACCAGCGGCCTGGCACCGGCCATCACCATCTGTTCCTGAACCGCGAACTCACGCCCATGACTGACACTATCCCCGCCGGTGTAACCGGTATCGTACATCTGGGACAGGGACAGACCGAATTCCGCTATACGGACCTCGCGCCCGGCGACTACACACTCATCGCCCTTGTGGCCGACTGGGATCACATACCCCTGAAGCCGCAGGCCAACGATACTGTGACGTTCACCGTAAGGTAGAGTAGTACCACACCCGGAGAGCACCCCAATGCAGCCACGATTCGTTCTGACTATCCTCGTCACCCACGCGGCACGGTTGGTGGAGGAGCTCGGCATCCGTGAGGACCTGCACGTTCATCCCTGACGCCTCCTGGATGACGCGCCGATGACCCTCATTGAGTGCGTACCGAACTTCAGTGAGGGCCGCGATGCCACCGTGATCGCGGCCCTCGCATCGGCGGTCACTTCGGTGCCCGGCGTGGCCCTGCTGGACATCCACGCCGATCGCTCGCATCACCGCTCGGTCTTCACATTCGCAGGCAATGCGGAGGCGGTGGGCGAGGCCGCTTTCCGCGCGGCACGAGTAGCGGTGGAACGAATAGATCTCTCCATCCACGAAGGAGTCCACCCACGCCTTGGCGCGGCCGACGTGATACCGTTCACGCCGCTTTCCGGCGCCACGATGGACGATTGCGTGCGACTGGCACGGAAGGTGGCCCGGCGTCTCATCGACGAACTCTCGCTTGCCACTGTTCTCTACGGAGAGTCTGCAGAGCGCCCCGAAGACCGCCGTCTTGCGGAAATTCGCCGGCGCCGTCCATCCGGTCACCCGACGGCGGGCGTGACCTGCGTTGGCGCACGGTCTTTTCTGGTAGCCTTCAACGTCGAACTGGAAACGACCGACCTGACGGCCGCTCGGGAGATTGCCCGTACCATCCGCGCTACGAACGGCGGACTCCCGGGCGTGCAGGCGCTCGCGTTCGAGGCGAACGGCCGCGCCCAGGTCTCCGCCAACATATTTGACGTGGATGCCATGACCGTGCCCCTGCTCTTTCAGGCAATCGAGGGGCTGGCACAACAGCGCGGCATCGGGATACACCGGAGCGAGCTGGTAGGACTATCACCGGCCCGAGCCCTCGCCGAAGCGGATCAGGCGGTCATGAAGCTCAACCGTCCGCTGGATACGTGTGCTCTGGAACCACGGCTTGCCGCCCTGGGGCCTGACGCCTGGCTGGCCAAGGTAGCTGAGTCCACACCCGCCCCCGGTGGCGGTGCGGCGGCGGCAATGACCGGCGCCATAGCCGCGGCCCTGACCGGCATGGTGGCACGCATTACGGCTGAGAGAAAGCCGGATCAGGCCGCCCGCCTGCAACCTCTGGTCCGGGAGGCGGACGCGATCCGCACGGTTCTCAGGAACCTCGCGGACGCGGATGCCGAAGCTGTACGGGATTCCATCCGGCGTCCCGGTGACAAGACGCGCGCACGCGCTATCGAGGTACCCTCAAGCGTTGCCCGCGCCGCAGGCCGGATAGCGGCCCTTGCCGAGCGGATGGTTCGAGAGGGATATGAGCCGGCCAGGAGCGACGCCGCGGTGGCGGCGCTGCTCGCCCGCGCCGCGGCCCGAGCCGCAGCTCAGACCGTGGAAGCCAACGCCGGCCCCGATGCCG
>CAZTIV010000002.1:0-53509 GCA_964613905.1 uncultured Gemmatimonadaceae bacterium
GCGAATCGCACCCGCACGATGTGGTGATTACGCGAGAAGCGCCGAATTATTCGCTCTAGACCATGTTCCTCAGGATGTCCGCAAACCGTTCCATCTCTTCCGGCAGTCCTATCGACACACGGTTGTAGTTGAGCATCGGAGGGAAGGGCCGGCCCACGAGCACGCCACGCTCCCGCATGCGCCGAATCCAGGTGTCGAGCCGGCCGGGAACATGATGCATCATGAAGTTGGCGTGGCTCGGCAGGTGCTCCAGGCCCAGTTCGTTGAGCGCTACCGTGAGGATCTCACGGCCGCGCCGGTTGACGGCCAGGCTGCGGTCAATCCATTCCTGATCGCCGAAAGACGCCAGGCCAGCGGCAAGCGCGAGGTGGTTGGCGTTGTTCTGCGCCGCCCATGACCGCAGCAGTGCCGCAGTCTCCGGGTGGGCGAGAGCGTATCCCAGCCTCATCCCTGCCATCCCGTAGATCTTGGAAAAAGTGCGCGTCACGACCAGGTTCGGATGATCCAGGACCATGCGATCTGCAGATCGATAGGCAGGATCTTCCGCGTACTCGACGTACGCCTCGTCCACCAGGAACGTCACGCCTGCCGGCGCTTCACGGATCCAGACTTCGACATCAGCGGACGGGGTGAGCGTGCCCGTTGGGTTGTTGGGGTTGCAGATGAATACGAGCACCGGTCCTCTGGCCGCGAGGTCCCTCGCGCGTTCTCGCATCCGCCCGATATCGTGCGCCCATGCGTGGTCGAGCGGCACGGTCTCCACCCTGGAGCCCAGAGGCCGGGAGTAGCGGGGAACGTCCTCGAAGGTAGGCTCAGCGGTAAGCACGCTGGTCCGCGGGCCACCCGACGCCTGTACCGCCATCTGCAGCACCTCGGTTGAGCCGTGTCCCAGCACCACGCTCTCCCGCGGGACACGGTGATGCGCCGCAATGGCGTCTATCAGGCGTTCGCGACCCTCGCGCGGATAGCGGTTGGCGTTGTCGAGGCTCTCGGATACTGCGCGGCGCGCGGCCGGTGACAGGCCCAGCGGATTCTCGTTCGAGTTGAGTCTGAGCGGTTTCGCTTGCCGATTACGCAACGGTCCGCGTGTTGCCGGACCGAAGATGGCAAGTGGCCCCGCGACGCCAGCGGCTGAGAGCAACAGACCGGTTCTGAGGAACCTCCGACGTTTCAAGATCCACCTCCATGATTCACATGACAAGCCGCGGCAGCATCATCGAAGCGAAGCTCAAAACCATGAGGAATCCTGCCATGTCGGTAATTGTGGTGAGAATGGGGCCGGAGGCGAGCGCCGGGTCCATCTTCATTCCCTTGAGAGCCAGGGGGATCACGCCGCCGAGCAGTCCCGAGAGAATCGTGTTGAGGAACAGAGCTCCGCCCACCACGATCCCCAGCCAGACATTCCCCTTCCACAGAAATGCGGTGGCACCGAGCAGCAGTCCCAGGACCAGACCGTTGATCACGCCGACCGAGATCTCCTTGCGCAGCACACGGAGGTACTCGTATGGACGGATCAATCCGAGAGTAAGCTCCCGAATGCTCACGGCCACTGCTTGGTGGCCGGAGTTGCCGGCCATGTCGGAGATGATCGGCAGGAATACGGCCAGCACGATAACGGCGGCAATGGTGTCCTGATACAGAGCGATCACGCTGGCCGCTACCACGTTGAGGCCTATGTTGGTCGAGAGCCATCCCAGCCGTCGTGATGCCCGTTGCTTGATCGGCATGGTCCGGATCTCGTCCTCTCCAACAAGGCCGGCCATCTGCAGGAAGGTGCGGGTGGCGCGCTGTCCGATCGCTTCCTCCACCAGGGCGCGCCGTACCACTCCCACGAGCCGTTCGTCGGAGTCCACGACGGGCACGCCCACAAATGCATGTTCGTCGAAGAATCGCTTGAGATCCTCCAGTTGCGTGCTGTCACCCACCCGGAGGGGATCCCGCAGCATGATATCGCCTACGCGGTCCGGGGCGGGGCGCAGCAGCAGGTCACGCAGCCTGAGCACTCCGAGCAGACGGCCGTCTCCGTCCACGACATACGCATACTGGATGCTGTAATCCGAGTATCGGTCGCCGTTATCGCGCAGGTCCTGAAGCACTTCGCCCACGGTCATGTTCTCGCGATAGACGAGGTATTCCGTGAGCATGATGCCGCCCGCCGTATGCGAATCGTACGACAGGAGCTTCCGCGCCTCGGTGGCCCGGCGCGGTTCCATCCGTTCCAGGATCGCCTCGGCGTCGCTGGTTTCGAGTTCGCCCAGGAGATCCGCTCGCTGGCTGCTCGGCAGCTTGTCGACAATGGCAGCCGCCTCGGTCGTGGTCAGCTCCTCCAGCATCTCGACCGCCTGGGCATCCGGCAGCGCGTCAAGCACATATGCCGCGTCACCCGGCGGCAGCATGGCCAGCAACTGCCGGCGCTCTCTTTCGCCAAGACGCGACAGGGCACGGCCGGGCTCGCCGGGAGGCAGAGATGCCAGGAACTGGAGCACCTCATCGCTCCCGCCCGCGTCAATCAGTTCGCTGAGCCGTTCCCACGGTTGCTTGTCGGATAAATCGGGGGCCTGGATGGATCCGGTGCGGCGCACAGGCGAGACTCGGGTTGGGGATGGAGCGAAGATAGCAGGGAAAAGGGAAAGGGGAAAAGGGAAAAGGGAAAAGTACGACCTCGCCGTACTTTTCCCTTTTCCCTTTTCCCCTTTCCCTGCCTCTAGTGCGAGCTCTTCCTCAATCCCTGCTTCTTTTCCTCCACCGCCCGCCGGTGCGCCTCGAGGTTCTGCTCCCACGGACGCCGCTCGAAGTAGCTGTCGGTCAGTTGCTTGACCTTGCCCGAAAGCAGCAACAGGGCCAGCAGGTTGGGCAGGATCACGATGCCCAGCGCGATGTCGCCCATGTCCCAGATCACGCTGAGCGAGACCAGGGATCCGAAGAAATGCATTCCCACGAACACCATCTTGTAGGGCAGGATGGCGCCAGCGCCAAACAGATAGTTGGCGCAACGGTCGCCGTAGTAACTCCAGGCAATGGCGGTGGAAACCGCGAACAGCAGAACGGCTATAAGCACGATGAATCTGCCCCATTCGCCCGGCAGGCCCTGCCCGAACGCGAACATCGTGAGTGGCGCGCCGTTCAGGGCGGCGTTGCCGTAAAGTACCGTGTAGCGGGTTCCGTCATCCGCAAACGCGGCGCCCTGAGCCCCGGTGCGCACCGAGCCTGTGAACGGCATGGTCTGCGAGCGGTCGGTGTAAAACTGCTCCACCGGGGCATCGTGCCACGCGAACCGTCCCATGCCGGGAACGGGATCGGCCGGGACACCGTCAATCACCCGGAACTCGGGCGGAACGCCGCCTCTCGCCCAGCGGCCCCGCTCGTCATAGTCCATGTATGAGATATTCCCGCTGGTCATCGAAAGCTCCGTGGGTACCCTGTCGTTCCACGCTCCCGTCATGATGATCACGAGCCCGGTCATCGTGCAGATCACGATCGTGTCGATGAACGGCTCGAGCAGCGCCACCGCGCCTTCTGATACAGGCTCGTCGGTCTTTGCAGCGGCGTGCGCGATGGGAGCCGAACCCTGGCCGGCCTCGTTGGAGAACAATCCGCGCCGCACGCCCCACATCATTGTCATGAGGATCGCGCCTATCCCGCCGCCGGCTACACCGGCGGTCGGGTTCAGAGCCTCGGAAAAGATGAGTCCGAAGGTGGGGAATACCTGGCCGACGTTCGTGAGGATGATGAACATGGCACCCAGGATGTAAACGGTTGCCATGAGCGGCGCGAGCACCGCGGTAACTCGTCCGATCCGCTTGATGCCGCCGATGATGACCAGAGCTACGATGGTGGAGGTCACGATTCCGGTGATCCATACCGGGATCCGGAACTCGGTATGCATGGTATCGGCTACGGTGTTGGCCTGCACCGCGTTGCCGGTGAGGAACGCCGTGAATCCCAGCATAAGCGCGAAGAAGATCGCGAGCGGACGCCAGTGCTTGCCGAGCCCGTGCTCGATGTAGTACATGGGCCCGCCGGATACCGTACCGGTGAGCCGGTCGCCAGCAGTCTCGGTCTGCCGGTAGTGCTGGGCGAGCGTCACCTCGGTGTATTTCACCGCCATGCCGAGCACCGCGGTGACCCACATCCAGAAGAGCGCCCCCGGGCCGCCCCAATGGATGGCTATCGCCACCCCGGCGATGTTGCCGATGCCTACCGTGGCTGAGAGCGCGGTGGTCAGGGCCTGGAAGTGGGGGACGTCGCCCGGTTCGTCGGGGTCGTCATACTTGCCCGATGTGACCGCAAAGCCGTGGCCGAGCCGTCTCAGCTGAATGAACGCGAGCCTCAGTGTCAGGAAGACGCCGGTCCCCAGCAGGGCGATGACGACGAACGGAACTTTTTCGTCCTTGACCGTTACGCCGGCCGACCAGACGAAGTCATTGAGTGTGGTGACGATCTGTACGAAGAGTTCCATTAAGGCTCCCGGGCCCGGTTGGCGGAAGGTGACAAAATGGGCGCAAAGACCAGCACCAAGCAAGATGCCAGATCGTACGGTAAGTTCTACGCCATGCCAAAAGCCAATGCCAACAGCCTGGCCCGCCGAGGTCCCGGGGTGCCCGCGCACCGCCGGAAAGGGGCCCGTGAGGTTGCCCGCGCGGTCCTACCCGGCATGCGCGTGCTGCTCACCACGCACGTGAACGCCGACGGCGACGGCTGCGGCAGCCAGGTGGCCATGTGGCACCTGCTCAAGGATCATGGTGCCCTGCCCGTGATCGCCAATCCCACGGGTTTTCCGGAGCGGTTCGAGTTCCTTCTCGAAGGGGCGGAGGGGGCGGACCGCTCGCCGCAGGCGGTGAAGGAGCTCCAGCGGGCCGACCTCGTGGTCGTGCTGGACATCGCCGACGTCGGCCGTCTGGGCCACTTGGGGGAGCGAGTGGCGGCGCTGAAGGTCCCCGTGGCCTGCGTGGACCACCATACCAGCAACGGGCACCTGCCGCCGGGCCCCCGGCTCACCGACTCGGCGGCGAGCGCCACGGGCGAGCTGATCCACGACCTGGCCCGCGTGGCCGGTTGGCCGCTGAACCGCGAGGCTGCGCGCGCGATCTACGTGGCGCTGCTCACTGATACCGGTGGTTTCCGGTTCAGTAACACCACTCCCAGGGCACTTCAGGTCGCCGCCCATCTGCTCGAACACGGGCTTGACCCGGAGGAGATATACAGCCGGGTCTATTCGAGTGAACCGGAAGGCCGGGTGCGTCTTCTGGCTGAGGTGCTGGACACGCTCGTAGTGGAAATTCCTCCCGGTCTTGCCTGGATCACCGTACCACCTGGGGCACTTGAGCGGCACAACGTCACCCCGGACGATCTCGAAGGCGTGGTCGAATACCCGCGCTCCATCAGAGGCGTACAGCTGGCTCTGCTCTTCCGCCCTCTGGCGAACAGTCGTGTAAAGGTGTCATTCCGTTCTCTGGGCGACGTGGATTCTGCCGCGCTCGCCGAACGTTTCGGGGGGGGTGGGCACCGGAAGGCCGCGGGGGCGTCGATTGAAGGGAGCATCGCGGACGTGCAGGAGACGGTGCTTGCGGCAGCGAGGAAAGTGCTGGAACTGTAGATTTCAACCATCATGTCCAACCGCCTTCAGGCCCTCGTAGCCGGCGCCCTGACCAACGTCCGTAACCCCCGGGTCGAGAACGACGTGATTTCGGCGGGGATGATCCAGGACCTTGCCATCTCGGATGACGGCGAAGTCCAATTCACGTTCATCCTGGGCCGTGACGATCCCGCGTCGCTTGTGCGCGAGGCACGGCAGGTGGTCAACGAGGTAGACGGAGTCAGGCAGGTCCGGATCAGCGTGGTGGAACCGAAGGGCGAGCTGGGACAGGGTGGCCCGCCTGCGGGCACGGAACCGGCACGGCGTCCGCAGGCCCCGCACGCTCCGCCGCCGTCACCCGATCCGGGCAACCTGGGTCAGGTCATCGCGGTCTCGAGCGGGAAGGGCGGGGTGGGGAAGTCCACGGTGGCCGGCAATGTGGCCGCGGCGCTTGCGGCCATGGGGCACACGGTGGGTCTCATGGATGCCGACGTGTACGGCCCCAACATCCCGCGGATGTTCGGCGTCTTCGACCGGCCCGAAGTGCGCGGCAACAAGATCGTCCCGCTCGAGGCGCACGGATTGAAGCTCATCTCGCTCGGTCTCCTGATCGAACGTGATGCTCCCGCCATATGGCGTGGACCCATCATCACCAAGGTGATCCAGCAGTTCCTCCGCGACGTGGATTGGGGCAAGCTTGATTACCTGATCGTCGATATGCCCCCCGGTACCGGTGACGCCCAGCTTTCGCTGGCCCAGAACATCCAGATTGCCGGCGCGGTGATCGTTACGACTCCGCAGGAAGTTGCCACGGGTGATGCCCTGCGAAGTGCCCGGATGTTCGAGCGTGTAGGCGTACCGGTGATGGGAATAGTCGAGAACATGAGCTTCTTTGCGTGCCCCCACTGCGGCGAGCACACAGAGATCTTCCTGAGCGGCGGCGGTCAGAAGCTCGCCGACGAACTCGAAGTGCCGCTACTCGGCCAGATACCGCTTCAGGCGCGCCTGCCCAACCTGGCGGACGAGGGCAAGCCGGTGGTGATAGCGGACCCTTCGTCTCCAGCGGGACAGGCTCTCATCCAGACGGCAAAGGAGATCAGGACGAAGGCGGGCAAGCGCAAGGTTTCTCTGCCCATCCTGACCGGGTGATCCTCACTCTCCTTACCGACTTCGGTACCCGGGACGGGTACGTGGCCGAGATGAAGGCGGCCATCCTCAGCATAGCTCCCAAAGCCACGCTGGTGGACGTTACCCACGAGATTCCGCTCGGGAACGTGGCGGCCGCACAGTACGTCTTCGGCCGTCTCTGGATGCGTTTTCCGAAGGGTACGGTCCATCTTGCGGTGGTGGATCCGGGGGTAGGCACGGCGCGGAAGGCGCTGGCGGGGGCCAATTCCGGACGTTACTTCGTGGGTCCGGACAACGGACTGTTCACTCCCGCCCTGGATGGAGCTCAACTGGTGGAGGTGCCCATTCCTGCGGATGCCGCGCCCACCTTTCATGGCCGCGACGTTTTTGCACCCGCAGCCGCGCGCCTGGCTCATCGCGAACCCCTCAAGAGCCTGGGACCCGTCTTCACCGCCCCCCATCGCCTGCCCCTTCCCGCAGCGCGAAGGGAGAAGGACGGTGTCAGCGGTGTTGTGGTATATGTGGACCGGTTCGGGACGCTTATCAGCAACATCGAAGGGGAAGGCCTTCCGAAAGGTAAGGCCGTATCGATAGCGGACCGCACCATACCACTGGCCCGCACATTCGGCGACGTGGAGTCCGGTGGACTGGTGGCGTTTGTGGGTTCAGGGGGATCCGTCGAGATAGCTGTGCGGGACGGATCTGCGCGGGAATTCCTGGGCTTGGGCGTCGGTGAACCGGTTACTGTTCGCGTGCTGAAGCACTCGCCCTGAAAGGCGCTCTGCCTCTTCTACCTTCCTGCCCACTCGATTTCGAACGCGCCCAGCGCGGCAGAAACATCCACAATCATGCGTGCCTCAGAGGCGTCCCAGTTGAGCGAATAGAAGTTGTCTCCGCGGCGTACGAATCCGGGCCGATCCACACTGGCGAGAAACCGGGTAACCCGGAGCTGCACACCCACGCCATCCGGTATCCGAAGACGCATGGCACCAACGCCCACGGTTGCGCGTACGTTGCTCTGGAATCCTCCCTGCCATTCGCCGCTGAAATCGAGATGGACATCGCCCGCACCGGCCTTGATGCTTACTTCACGGCACCTGGCGTTGCCCAAGCCGGTGGCGTGGAACTCCGAAGCACCCACCTCGATGTTGAGCGTGCGGCAATCTGCCGGGTTGGCTTGATCAAAGCTGATTCGTGTTTCGCTCGCACCGGTCTGTATGGAAGCTTCGACGATCGAGAGCCCTCCAAGTTCCATCTGTGCTGCACCAGCGCCGAACTCGAGTGCCAAGGCTGTTGGAACGCCCGTCGCCACCTCCAGATCGAGCCTCTGCTGTGTGTTGCGGCGGTAACGGGTGGCTCGGCGCCGGGTGGATACTCCGGCTTCGAGCATCCGGGTACCAGGATCATAGTTTGCTACGGCGTCGAACCGTTCATCGTCGTAGACCAGATTTATTCGGTACAGCTCACCATCCCGGGCCGGGACCAGCCGGAAATTGCCCATGCCGAAGCGGACCTTGACCGCAACATCTAATTCACCGTGCAGGGCTCTGGTCTGACTCAGCCGCTGATAGCTCTGTGCCTCCGCGGAGGATGCGGCAAGGACCCCGGCTGTGGCGAGTGCGGTTGCCAATCGGAACGACACCATCACCTCCCCTGCTTCAGCCATTCGCCGGTGGACATCGATTCTTCCGTTTCTTCCCACTCGGCTTCCGGCAACTCGCCTGCGGGCGCATACCTGCGTCCGAACGTTCCCTTGAGCCCACCGCGCGTGAGAATCACCGCGCCAAAGCCCGTCGTCATCACCGCCCATGAGAACACCACAGCCGCCGCCCACAGAATGCTCGAAGCCACCGGTATCCAGGAAAGCGCTATGGCGGGCATCCATACCAGCAGGAGTATCCCCGCGCCGTATGCCAGGATCCTGAGTGTTCCGAGGGCTGTCGGCTCGATGGCCTTGCCTTCACGCTGCGCATAACGCTCGCCGGCCACCCGGGCCACAGCCAGATAGCCTCCGGCCAGCGCGAAGAGGAGTACTGAGAGGAATCCCAGAATGGCAAACGGAATGACGATTATGCCCACGACCGTGAGTATCAGACCGGCCATGATCATACCGAATGCCGGGATCAACAGCGGCTGTGCAAACAGTCCAACAAAGAAAGACCGTACCGGAGAGGTGCGGACCGTATCTGCCACGACGTCCAACTGCCGGCCTGCAAGGAAGGTGGCACCAAAACCGATACCCAGAAGAGCGCCGAACACGCCCAGCAGCCCGAGCAGGCCGCTGCCTACGGACTCAACCGGGTTAGTCAACCGAACGGAGACCGGTGTCGATTCCCGTTCCCTGACGGCCTCGCGGAGGCCCTCCCTGAGCCCCTGTCGGATCTCGTCTCTGAGTGACTGTGCGGCCTCCCTGGCCGCGGCGGCCGCTTCCTGGCCCGCGACCTGTACCGCTGCGATGGCCGATGGTGCCACAGTGGGATTCTGAAGCCGGGCCGCTATTGCCGGCCAGACCTCGGCGTCGCGGCCTGAGAGACCCGCAACATCAAACGTCCCGGCGGCAACCAGCATCTCCGCTGCGCTCCCCTGGCCACCTTCGGCCAGGAGGGCCCGGAATGCACGTTCCAGAGCACCGCCCGTGGTGTACCGGCCAACGCGCCGGCCGTCGATAAGGACCTCACCCCGTGCGAGCTGGATCCTTGTCGATCTGCCGTCGGAGAACTGGAACTGGAGGCTTGCGTCCCGGCTGGAGGTCTGAGTGGAGAAACCAACAACCTCCACCTCCACGACCTGTTCAGTCTGCGTCTCCTCGGCCGTGTCCTGTGCCCAGAGGGACCCACCGGCAAGTGTTCCGATAATGGCCAGGGCCGCGTTGGCCCGGCAGCTAGTGCGCCGCATGAGATCTCATCCCCGTTCTGGCGGGTGCCATTGTGGCCCGCCTCAGTCCAATCAAGCTGATACCTGCCACCATCGAGTACAGCACTGCAAACGCCGTAACGCTCAGTCCTGCCGCCGCGAGCCACCCGGTCATGGCAAACCAGAAGGCACCTGCGTTGGCCGCCACGTCTGCCATCAACCAGGACCAGGCCGGGAGAAGCAATTCACTGGCGAACGCGGCCACCACCGCTCCCAGCAGCTGTGGCTGGGATACCATGGCCCCGATAGCCAGGAACCACGTCACCGCCGTGGCCGCTGAGAACGTGCCCAGGGTCACCCAGCCCCGCGGGCCGGTCACCATACCCCTGAAGCCGTCCCTGATGGCCACCGCCCATGCCGGCAGCGGAATCCTGACCCGCTCCATCACCCGGTCTTCGAAGTCCCGCGAGAGGTCGAAGCGGGGGAGCGAGGCCAGGAGTCGGTCAAGCTCGGGATCGGTGTTAAGGTCATCCTTCATGTCTGCCACCCCCTACGTACAGGCTCTGAACCGGTTTCAGTTGTCACGGTGTGTTTCCTCCTGAGACATTCATTCACGCAAGGGCTCCAGCAGGTCCCTGAGTTCGGCCCTTGCCCTGTGGATGTACGTCTTCACGGTTCCCAGTGGGAGCCCCAGGATCTCGGCTATCTCTTCATATGGGCGGCCCTCCACATGCCGGAGCAGTATGCAGGACCGGTACTCGGGCCTTAAGGCCGCTATGGCCTGTTCGATATGCGACCCCAACTCCCTGGCCTCCAGCTCCTCGAGGGGGGTCTCACCCCCGCTCCCTATCTGCAGCGCGGTGGCTTCCTGTCGGTCGGCCGTAAGTGCGTCCGGAGCGCCTTCAAGCGACAGCGTGTCCAGCTCCTTCCTGCGCAACTGATCGATGGCCGCGTTGTTCGCGATCTTGAAGATCCACGACGAGAACTTGTGTTCGGGGCGGTACGAATCGAGCGCGTTCAGTACCTTGACGAACGTCTCCTGGGCCAGGTCCTCGGCCAGTTCGCGGTCGCGCACCATACGATAGATGAGCGAAAAGACCGGGCGCTGGTAACGGCGCACGAGCTCACGGAATGCGGTCTCCCGTCCGTCCCTTGCGGCAGCGACCAGTTCCTGATCGGACAGGCCGCCCCAGTCCCACGGCACGAGTTGCGACACGTTTACGCGGACCGGTATCTTGGGAGCCTATGACGCCGGCGCCAATCAGCACCGAAATCCCGACCGGCGATGCGAAGCGGTCGTACGTCCGCGGCATGTTCACCGCCATCGCGCCGCGGTACGATCTGCTGAATCATCTCCTCAGCCTGAATGTGGACCGCCGGTGGCGCAGGCGAGCCGTGGATCTGCTGGACTGGGAACGCGCGCCGGAAGGCACCTACCTGGACAGTTGCGCCGGCACGCTCGACCTTGCCGCCGAACTTGCGCGACGCAAGCAGTTCCGGGGGAGAGTAGCAGGCGCGGACTTCGTGGTGCCCATGTTGAAGCAGGGGCGCGGCAAGGCGGATCGCGTGGACCCTGTTGGAGCCGACGCGCTGGAACTGCCATTTCCCGATAACACCTTCGATGGCGCCACCGTGGGCTTCGGCATCCGTAACCTGATCGATCTGCCGCGGGCGTTCTCCGAACTGAGACGGGTACTCAAGCCCGGGGCACGCCTCGTGGTGCTCGAGTTCTCGATTCCCACGAGCCGTCCGATCCGCACCCTCTATCTGTTCTATTTCCGCCGCCTCCTGCCGCTGATGGGTCGAATCGTGTCGAAACATAGGGATGCGTATGCCTATCTGCCAGATTCCGTGCGGCAGTTTCCGGAGCCTCCCGCGCTTGCCCTGACGATTGCCCAGGGGGGGTTCATTGACGTGGGGTTTCAGCTTATGACGTTTGGAATTGCAGCCATTCACAGGGGTACGGCGGCATGAGCCTCAATACCATGGGGGATTTCGTGCGCGCCGTTGAAGAAGCCGGCGAACTGGTGCGTATCACCCGGCCCGTATCGGTGGACCGGGAGATAACCGAGATAGCCGACCGTTGCATGAAGTCCCCCGGCGGGGGGCCGGCCCTCCTGTTCGAGCGGCCGCAGCTGGCCGACGGGCGGATCAGCGACGTTCCCGTAGGGATCAACCTGTACGGCTCGATGCGGCGGATGTGCATCTCGCTGGGCGTCGATAACCTCGACGAGATCGGGAAACGCATCACTGAACTCGTGCATCTCAAGGTCCCGGAAGGCTGGCGCGAGAAGCTCAGGATGCTGCCGAAGCTGGCGGAGATCGCGAAGTTCCCGCCGCGGACCGTTGGCGGTACGCCACCATGTCAGGAAACAGTGCTGCGCGGAAGCGATGCCGATCTCAGCGTGCTCCCCATCATCAAGTGCTGGCCCGGCGACGGTGGTCCGTACATCACGCTGCCGCAGGTGGTCACGCGCGACCCGAAGAGCGGGGTCCGCAACGTGGGCATGTACCGGATACAGGTACTTGAAAAGCAGCTCATGGCCATGCACTGGCAGCGCCACAAGGTGGGGGCGGCCCACTGGCGTGACATGGCCGAGCGCAAGGAGACGATGCCGGTAGCCATAGCGCTTGGAGCGGACCCGGCGTCGCTGTACTGCGCATCCGCCCCACTCCCGCCCAACATCGACGAGTATCTGTTCGCCGGGTTCCTGCGGCGCGAGTCGGTGAGGCTGGCGAAGGCGGTGACCAGCGACCTGATGGTGCCGGCCGAGTCGGATATAGTCATTGAAGGATACATCGACCCGTCGGAACCACTGGTGATGGAAGGTCCGTTCGGCGACCACACGGGGTTCTATTCGCTGGCTGACCACTATCCCGCCGTCCACGTCACCGCCATAACCATGCGTAAGGATCCCATCCTGCCCAGCACCATTGTGGGTCGTCCGCCCATGGAGGATTTCTACCTGGGGCATGCTACTGAACGGATCTTCCTGCCGCTACTCAAGCTCACGGTGCCGGAGATCGTGGACTATCACATGCCGGCGTATGGCATCTTCCACAATCTGGTGTTCGTGAGCATTGACAAGCAGTTCCCCGGTCAGGCGTGGAAGGTCATGAACGCGCTCTGGGGCATGGGCCTGATGTCGCTTGCCAAGCTGCTGGTGATCGTGGACAAGGACGTGAACGTGCGGGATCCGGATGAGGCCTGGTGGGTGGCGCTCAACAACATCGACCCCGAGCGCGACACGCGGTTCACCATGGGTCCCATAGACGTACTTGATCACTCGTCCCGCGCGTTCACCTACGGATCCAAGATGGGCATCGATGCTACGAGGAAGTGGCCTGAAGAGGGCTTCACTCGCGACTGGCCGGAGAAGATTGAAATGGACGCCGGGACGAAACGGCGGGTGGATGCGATGTGGGGGGAACTCGGGATAGATGTCTGAGGGCCAGACGTTCGCGGGCGAATCCCTGTTCGTCCGTTATGTGAACTTCGTGAAGCTTCCGCACACGCTGTTTGCCCTTCCGTTTGCGCTGGTGGGCGTGGTGTACGCCTCCATGCATTCGGCGGTAACAGTGACGACGCTCGCACTGGTCGTGGTAGCGTTCACCGCGGCCCGGTTCGCGGCCATGGGCTTCAACCGGATTGTGGACCTGCCTTATGACGCGTTGAATCCACGCACCGCATCCCGGGAACTGCCCTCCGGCAGGTTGACCATCATGCAGGCCCGCCTGGCGGTGACGCTGGCGTCGCTTGTGTTCCTGGCGTCTGCCGCACTGCTCAATCCGCTGTGTCTGGCGCTGAGTCCCGTAGCTCTGGTCTGGATCCTCATCTACAGTTACACCAAGCGGTTTACCCACTGGCCGCACCTCTGGCTCGGCATTTCCCTCGGGATAGCCCCGGTGGCGGGTTTCCTGGCGGTCACGGGTGTGTGGGCTCAGCCCTGGTGGACCTTGCCTGTAATAGCCGCCGCGGTGGCTACGTGGGTCGCTGGGTTCGATATCTTCTACGCGCTGCCGGATGAGGGATTCGACCGGGCACAGGGGTTGAGGAGCGCGGTGGTGAGGCTCGGGCGGTCCCGTAGCATAATGGTGGCCAAGCTGCTCCACGGTGCAACCATCGCGGGGCTCGTGGTGTTCGGACTCGGTGCCGGCTTCGGGGCTGTCTATTTCGCGGGAGTTGCGGTGGCGGCGGCCATCCTTGCATGGGAGCACCAACTTGTGAAACCGGACGACCTTTCGCGTCTCGACGCAGCGTTCTTCACGATGAACGGTGTCATGAGTGTGATAGTGTTCCTGGGCGCACTTGGGGATCGGTTGTTGTGAGAGGGAAAAGGGAAAAGGGAAAAGGGAAACGGAAGGCGGGCCCGTCATCGCTCCGCCGCAAGCCGCCGCCGAAGGCGCCACCCAGGCATCCACTCAAGTCTCCCACGCCGAACCGGCGTGGTCGCTAGGCCGTTGGCACGGCCAGGACCATCATATACGACTGAGTATGATCGCGGCCGCGATGAGGGCGGTCAAGCCACCCACGCCACTCACGATGAGCCCGGGGGGACCTCCGAGACGACCTCCGACGACCGTTTCCACACCGGTCCCGAATCGGCCCCCAGTCCAATAGGCAACCTCCGACCAGAGGCCGACAATACCGGAATTGATCCCTGCCCGGCCCGCCACCGAGGTCCCGTCCATGTTGCCAGATTCGACCGTATGTCGGATGGCGACCGATCCATCCAGAGCCGTCCGCGGCGTGAGCCACCAGTTGAGGCGTGGTCCGACGCCGTAGAGCCACGTACCGTTGTAGGCCCAGAAGCCCACCTCCACGGTACCGCCCAATCCGACTCGAGAACTCACGTTTCTGAGCACTCCCAGTTCCAGCCCTCCTCGAAAGTCTGGAACGTTCGTCCCTGGGCCCGAGAGGTAGGCGCCCACTTTCATCTCGCTGAGTAGCACGGTGGTGCAGCGGGGAGCAGGTCGGGGCCAGACACACACGCCGCCGGCCTCCTGCGCCTCCGGCCCTGTCGCGGGCACGCTCGCCAGCCCGAGTGCAAGCAGTGTCGCTCGACGAGTCATAGGAGCCCGAGGGGCAGTGCGACATTGACCGCATCCGCCGCCGCGAGGCGAGCCTCGCAATGTCGGCCGGTGAACGCGCCAGCCGCTAATTTGCGGGTCCGGGCCGGCGACACGGTGTACGGTAATGCGAAGGAGATCGTTCTCATCGTCGTCTGTTCGCGTCCCCTTCCAGGGCGATGCACACGCGTTGAAACTCGGCCGGCCGGGGCAAACGTATGAGCGCATTGGGAGCAGCGCCAGTACCTTGACAGCAATGACTTCTGTGCCAGGTCGGGAGATGATCGCGCTCCAGGAAGTGATCGCCGGACGGTACTCGATCGAGCGCGAACTGGGGCGGGGCGGCATGGGCGTCGTCTTCCTGGCCCGGGATGTCGCTCTGGACCGGCTGGTGGCCATCAAACTGCTCCCGCCGGCGCTCGCCCTGGAGCCGCGGCATCGTGAACGATTCCTGCGCGAGGCCCGCACGGCGGCCGGTCTGTCCCATCCCAACATCGTGCCGATTCATGCCGTCGAAGAACACGGGGACCTGGTCTTCTTCGTCATGGGGTACGTGGATGGTGAGACCCTGCGCCAACGGGTCGAGCGTACGGGGCCGCTCTCTCCCCGCCTGACCATGAAGGTTCTCCAGGAAGTGGCCTGGGCCCTCGCCTACGCCCACGAGCACGGCGTCGTGCATCGGGACGTAAAGCCGGACAACATCATGATCGAGACCGCGTCAGACCGGGCACTGGTGACCGATTTCGGCATTGCGGCGGTCGCCCGCAGTGAACCGGGTCCCGGATCGGGTGAGGTGATCGGGACGGCCCGCTACATGAGTCCGGAGCAGGCGTTGGGCGAGGCGGTGGACGGCCGGAGCGACCTGTATTCGCTGGGGGCGACATTCTTCTATGGCCTGACCGGCCGCGCTCCCTTCGACGGCGCGAGCGTGCCGGCGATTCTGGCCCGGCAGGTGTCGGAGCCGGCTCCGGGACTGGCCGTAGTCCGACCGGACGTTCCCGCGCGTCTGGCGGAGATCGTGGATCGCTGTCTCGCCAAGCGGCCGGCCGACCGCCCAGAGTCCGGTCAGGACGTGGTCGCGGCCATTGGTGAGGCGCGGGGCCGTGAGTTGCGTGCCCCGCCGCTCATCCGGAGCTTCGTCCGCAACGCCGAGATCACGACCATGGTGTTGCTGGCCACCGGCTTCACCGGTGTCAGCTTCAGTGTGGGAGAGTCGGGCGTGACGGCGGTCAGCGTGGGGCCGAGCATCCTGGGCACGATCCTGCTCATCCAGCTCGTGGTGGTGGCGCGCCGCCTGCTCGGCGAAGGGTACAGCTTCGCCGACATTCGCGCCGCCCTGCTCGCGGAGGCCCACATTCAGGAAGAGGAAGCCGAGGTGGCGCGTCGCCGGCGCTGGCTGCGGCGACTGGAAGGCCTGTGGCATCGTCTCTGGGCCGGCCGCGTCGGCCGCTGGTTCTTCAGGATTGCGGGGACGGGCCTCAGGCCGCCGGATCGACCCGCCCTGCCGACCACGGAGGCCACGGAACTGGTCCTGCGTCGGGCGGCGATCAGTGCCTGGGAAAGCCTGTCCGCGGCAGAGCGTGCCGCGCTCGACGGGGCTCCCGACGCGATCCGGCTGCTCGCGGATCGAGCGGAGCTACTCAGGGAACGCCGGGAGACGGGCCGGGCTCTGCAGGATACGGTGACGGTGCTCGAGAACCTGCGCCTGGCTCTGATGCGCCTCAATCTGGGTGAGGGATCCGTTCAGGATCTGACGCATCACCTCGACCAGGCTCGCCGGATTGGCGACAGGGTTGACCGGCTGCTTGCCGGGTAGCAGCGTCGCTCCCAGGGGCGGCGCTGGGAGGCTGTCGAGGAGTCAAGAGGTACCCACTTGACGAGGAAAGGCTCAGGCGCCAAATAGGCGCGACACCATCCGGCGGATCCATGCATCTCACGTCGCTCGACTGGACAATCGTGGCACTGTACTTCGCGGTCACGCTGGCCATCGGGCTCGCGGTGGCGCGACGGGCCGGTCGCAGCACCACCGAGTTCTTCCTCTCAGGGCGCAACATGCCGTGGTGGCTGCTGGGCGTCTCCATGGTGGCCACCACGTTTTCCACCGACACTCCCAACCTCGTGACCGACATCGTGCGCCAGCACGGTGTTGCGGGTAACTGGGTGTGGTGGGCGTTCCTGCTTACCGGGATGCTGACGGTGTTCGTGTACGCCAAGCTGTGGCGCCGAGCCGGGCTCGTGACCGACCTCGAGTTCTACGAACTGCGCTACGGCGGCAGGGCGGCGGCGTTCCTGCGCGGATTCCGGGCGTTGTATCTGGGCGTGTTCTTCAACGTCCTGATCATGGCCACGGTGACGCTGGCGGCGATCAAGATCGGAGGAGTGCTGCTGGGTCTCTCGCCGCTCGAGACGATTGCACTGGCTGCCCTTGTGACGGTGGTGTTCAGCGCGCTCGGAGGACTCCGGGGCGTCCTGTTCACGGATCTGCTCCTGTTCGTGACGGCCATGGTTGGCTCGATTGCGGCGGCGGTGGTTGCCGTGCGGCAGCCGGCGGTGGGAGGTCTGTCCGGCCTCCTGGCCCATCCCGACGTGAGCGGCAGGATCGCGTTCCTGCCTGATTTCGGTGATCCTGCGCAACTGATTCCGGTGCTCATCATCCCGCTGGCGGTGCAGTGGTGGAGTGTATGGTATCCCGGTGCCGAGCCGGGCGGCGGCGGATACGTGGCGCAGCGGATGCTGGCCGCCCGGAACGAATCTCACGCCACCGCGGCAACACTCCTGTTCAACGCGGCGCATTACGCGCTCCGGCCCTGGCCGTGGATTATCGTGGGCCTTGCATCGCTGGTGGTGTTTCCCACCGTCGAGTCGCTGAGTGAGGCTTTCCCCGGAGTTCCTGCAGGGTTTCTGGGGCACGACCTGGCCTATCCCGCGATGCTGACCTTCCTGCCGGCCGGACTGCTGGGACTTGCCGTGGCATCTCTGGCGGCGGCATACATGTCCACCATCTCGACGCATCTCAACTGGGGTGCGTCGTACGTGGTGCACGATTTCTGGCACCGTTTCGTGCAACCGGAGGCGGATGAACGGCGGCTCGTGTTGATGGGTCGCGCAACTACGGTCATCATAATGGTGCTTGCGGCAGCGGTCGCACTCTGGATGCAGAACGCCCTGCAGGCGTTCCAGATCCTGCTGCAGATAGGTGCGGGCACCGGGCTGATCTTCATCCTGCGCTGGTTCTGGTGGCGGATCAACGCGTGGAGCGAGATCACGGCAATGGTGGTCTCGTTCGTGATTGCACTGTACGTGGAACTGATACACCCGGCCGTCATGCCGGACCTGATACTGGTTCCCTGGATCAAGCTGTTGTTCGGAGTTTCCGTTACGACTGCAGCGTGGGTGGGCGTCACCCTCGCCACTACGCCCACCGATTCCGCCGTCCTCGAGCGGTTCGTGAAGGTTACTCAGCCTGGTGGACCGGGATGGCGAGGCGTGGTTGAACGCGCCCGGGTAGAGGGGCGCGTGCTGGAAGGTGCGGATCGTCCATGGGGCGTGCCTCAGGGGATTCTCGCGATGGTGGCGGGTACGGCAGCAGTCTACTCATCGCTCTTCGCCACCGGATCGTTCATCGTTGGTCGGCCCCTGCTTGCGGCCGTCCACACAGTCGTTGCACTGGTGGCAGGGTTTTCGATTTACCGATTGTGGAGCGTGGTACGTGGGGCGGATTCATGAGGCGGAGATGAACCGGCGAGCGCTCTCACTACTGCAGCGATTCCCCCCGCCACCCGCGCGGTCCGGTCATAGTCCAGCGTCTCCGGAATATCGCCTGGCAGGTGATAGTGAGGATTCCGGAACGGCGCGGTGTTGGTGATCATGATGGCCGGATAACCGGACAGCCAGAACGACGCGTGATCGGACCAGGTGATCCCCGGGATCCAGCCCGGTGAGGCGACCCCTTCCGACGGAAACGGCATGGTTTCCCGGAAGATGGCGATGGCGCGGCGCACGAGGTCGGCAGACCGCAGGTTCCCAACGAAACCGATGAAATCCCCGCGATCCGGATAGAACAGGGAAAACGGAAATGGATATCGCTGGCTGCCGGGCTCGGTCGTGTAGTAGCCGATCGTCTCGAGCGATATCATCGCCACGATCTGCTCGCCCCGTTCGCGCGAGCGGGCCGCGTAGTGGCGGCTCCCCATGCGGTCAGTATCGAAGAACGGCGGTTCCTCGTTCGCGAACCACACGAGCCGGACGGTCCTTTCCGGACGGTCGCCCGCCATCAGCCCGGCCAGGGTGAGCAGCACCGCCACGCCGCTGGCGTTGTCGTCCGCACCGGGTGTGTCCCAGGCCGTGTCGTAGTGCGCTCCAACCACTACGATCTCGTGTGAATCGCGGCCTCCGGCGATGGTTACTTCAAGGTTCCGGAACGAGAGACCGACGACCGAGAACTCCTGACGGGCAACTGCGTACCCCAGGGCTGTGAGCGTGCTGTCGAGATAGCGTTCCGCGGCAAGCAATCCGTCATACCGATTGGCGTTGCGTTCGCCTATCTGGAGAGCAAGTACGTTCACGTGGCGCTCGATCTCGTCGCGCACAGACCGTTCAGATTCGGTGAGCGGAGGGAGGTCGCCCTGCCAGCTCTGTCCCGGCATCCGGACTACGAACATCCAGGTCCCCAGAAAGAGCAGGATTGGCAGCGCCGCCACGACCGCAACGCGCGGGATGCCGCGCCAGAGTTGCAAGAGACCTCGCAGCATGATCCAGACGGGCACGGCGAGGTCCAGCACTCCAATCATGGTTCCCATTTGCAGGTGCGCACGGCCAATGCGGAGCGTCGGCACCAGGGCATGGATCAGCAGGGCGGCCATGATCAGTCCAACCCATGCGGCAGCCGGACGCCATACGTCGCCTTGTCGCTCGCGTACCGCGGGGCCGTGGACCGCACGCGCTAGGGCCACGAAGATGACCAGGAAAATCAGGGTCCAGAGCATCAGCCCGGGAACTCGCGCGGTCAGTTCCCACCAGCGAATGAGAACGAGGAACGCGGCAAGCCAGACGCCGGTGAACACTGCGGCCGTGACGGGAGGCGGCATTTGGGTATCTTTCGCCCACCAATATGACTGACTGCCGCAGGAGCCGTTAGCCCATGAAGCGTGTGATTCTGATCCCGCTGATTCTCCTTGCCCTGCTGTTCCTCTCGTTCACCGGGGTACCGTGGCTGGCCGAGTTTCTCACGGACTGGTACTGGTTCCGGCAATTGGGGTTCGAGAGCGTCTTTACCGGCAGGCTCTTCGCCAGGCTCGGGCTCGGTTTCGGTGTTGGAATAGTTGCCTTCCTGTTCCTGTACACGAACCTCAAGATGGCTCAGCGTGGCATCGTTCCCGATCCGATCGTGCTCAAGCTGGCGGACGCCGCGCAGGGAGCGGACGTGAGTCGTATGCTCCAGCGTCTCAGCATCCCCATAGCGCTGGTGCTGGCGCTTCCGATGGGTCTCGCGGCTGCCGGCGGCTGGCTGATACTGGTGAGCTGGCTCAACCGCACGCCCTTCGAGGTTGTGGATCCCGTTTTCGGGCGTGACGTGAGTTATTACGTCTTCACGCTGCCGCTCATCTCCACGTTCCTGAGCCTCCTTCTGGGGCTCGCGCTGCTGAGTCTCCTGCTGGTGGTGCCACTGTATGTGATCCGGCGGGACATCGTGATGCTGGGGAAACAGCTCAGAATCGAGCCCTCGGCTCAGTGGCACGTGGCAATTCTCGTGGCGATCGTGTTTGCGACGCTGGGCGCGCACCGCTGGTTTGTGGATCTGCCGGCTCTGCTTCATTCCGACCGCGGGCCCATGTATGGCGCGAGCTACACCGATCTCGCGGTCACTGCGCCAGTCCTCCGGGTTGGAGCATTCGTCATGCTGCTGGGCGCAGGACTCGTGATCTGGGGCGCGCAGCAGCGCCGGCTCGCGCGCAGCACGGTGATTTCCGTGGGGCTTGCGCTCGCGGTGTCCGTGATGGGGTCGCTGGCGGCTGTGGCGGTGCAGCGATTCCAGGTGGATCCCAACGAACTTTCCCGTGAAGCGCCGCAGCTCGAGCATCACATCGCAGCCACGCGGAAGGCGTGGGGGCTCGAGCAAGTCGTGGAGCGCGACCTGAGCGGCGAGAGCCCTCTTACCCTGGCGCATATCAGGGCCAACGAGGGCACGCTCCGTAACGTGAGACTCTGGGACCGTGACCTGCTGCTCCAGACCTTTGGTCAGCTCCAGGCCATCCGGACCTACTACGACTTCGTGAGCGTCACCGACGACCGGTACTGGATCAATGGTGCGTACCGGCAGGTCATGCTGTCGGGCCGGGAACTCAATTCGCAGATGCTGCCGGCGCGTTCGTTCATCAACGAACGTCTGGTATTCACGCACGGCATGGGGGCAACCCTCACGCCGGTCAACGAAGTGGCTGAGCAGGGCCTCCCCGTTCTGTTCATCCGCGATCTCCCGCCCCGTTCGGACATAAATGTTCAGATAACCCGGCCGGAGATCTACTACGGTGAGGTATCCAGCGACTGGGTGATAGCGGCATCGCGCCAGCGCGAGTTCAACCACCCTGCGGCCGACGAGAACGTCTACACCACATATGAGGGCACCGGCGGTGTCGCCGTGCAGTCACTGTTCCGGAAGGCGCTTTTCAGCATCCGGTTCAGATCGATGAAGGTCCTGCTTTCGGACGACGTGCTGCCGGGGAGCCGGGTGCTCTTCCACCGGAATATCCGCGCGCGGGTACGCACCGCGCTCCCGTTCCTGAGATGGGATGGCGATCCGTATCTGATCGTCACCGATGACGGCCGGCTCATGTGGATTCTGGATGCGTATACCACAACCAGCCGGTATCCGTACTCTCAGTCCATAGCCGGCGGCATCAACTACATGCGCAACAGCGTCAAGGTGGTGATCGACGCATACCACGGAACCGTAACGCCGTATGTGGCGGATCCGTCGGACCCGATCGTACAGACCTGGCAGAAGGCGTTTGACGGCATATTCCGGCCGCTCGACGAGATGCCGGCCGACCTACGGGCGCACATCCGGTATCCGGAAGACCTTTTCCGGATCCAGACGTCGCTCTACGCCATCTACCACATGCAGGAGGCGGACGTCCTCTATCATCGGGAAGACCAGTGGCAGATTCCGCGCGCGGTGACCGGTGCCGGAGCCACGCGCGATCCGTTCCTCCGGCACACTGTGATGAGGCTGCCGGGTGAGGAGCGTGAGGAGTTCATCATGATGACGCCGTTCACACCCAGGCAGCGTGACAATCTCCGGGCGTGGATGGTGGCGCGCATGGACGGCGACCATTACGGAGAGCTGGTGGTATACCGGTTCCCTCGGCAGAGTCTTGTGTTCGGGCCGAGGCAGATCATGAACCGGATCAATCAGGATACCGAGATCGCGCAGCAGCTGACGCTCTGGGATCAGCGGGGCTCGCAGGTGATCCGCGGGAACCTCCTGGTGATTCCCATCGAGGAGTCGTTGATCTACGTGCAACCCATCTACTTGCGTGCGGAAGGCGGAAGGATTCCGGAACTCCGACGCGTGGTGGTGGCGTACGAGAACCGCGTGGTGATGGAGGAGACCTTCGAGCGTGCCATGGCCCGGTTGTTCGGTGATGCGACGGAACTTGAGCGCCGTGCGCCACCGGCACGAGTCGCCGCGGATCCGGTAGACGGGCCGCCGCCCGCTTCGGCGCGGGTGGCTGAGCTGATCCGAAGCGCGGGTCAGGAGTACGAGCGCGCAACGTCAGCTCAGCGCTCGGGCGACTGGACAACGTACGGTGAAGCGATGCGGCGGGTGGGTGAACTGCTGCGGGAGCTGAGGCAACTCTCCGACGGCGGGCGGTAGGAGACCTTGCGATCTGCGTCCTGGCCGCGGGACCGGGGTCGCGTGAGCCTGATGCGGGTTTGCCGAGACCCCTAATTCTCCCGCGGGAACAGCGATACTCTTACGTAGCTCTCCGCCCGCAGCCACTCCCGCGCGGCTTCACGTACGAGATCAGCGGTGAGTCCCTCGATCAGTCGTTCGTACGTGACAATCTCGCCCAGGATCCACCCCAGCCGGTCGTAACTGGCAATCTGGTTCAGCCACCAACCGTTCTCCCGCAGGCTCGTTTCACGCTCGCGCCGCTGAATTTCCCGAACCCGTGACAGATCCTGCTCGCGCGGGCCTTCTTCCCTGAGCCTGGCGATCTCTTCGAAGGCTACCGCTACGAGTTCATCAAGCCGTTCGGGTGCCGCTCCGAAGGCTATACGGAACGTGTAGCGCTCCTCGGGACGCCATTCGATGTTGCCGGATACCTGAACCCCATAGGTGCCGCCCAGGTCTTCGCGCAGCACCTCTCTCAGTCGTATGCGCAGTACGTCGGCCAGCGACCGCATGGCGTAGTTGTTCTCCCGGTTGTGGACGGTGGGACCGGTGAAGTAGATCTGCGTGTGCGAGCGGGGCTCGATGCCCTGCCGTACCACCTTCTCCACCATACCATCCGGCGGCCGGACTCCCGTATCGCGCCAGGATTCGACGGTTCCCGTTGAGGGGAGCCCGCCCAGGTACGTCTGTACCAGTGGGCGGAGAGCTGCCCGATCCAGGTTGCCCACAAATACAAACGTGAACCCCGCTGCGTCGGAGAAGCGCTCCCGGTAGAATCTCATGGCCCAGTCGATGTCCATGGCATCGACCGCTGCGATGGCAGGCGGCTGTGAGCGGGGATGATACTGCGCCATCGTAACGCTCACAGTATCACCGTACACGGCATCGGGCTCGCGACCGCGATTCACCAGCACTGCCCGCACCCGGTCGAGCATGGCCCCCACAGCCTCGGAGTCCTTTCTCGGCGCCGTGAAATAGAGCCAGGTAAGCTGGAAGAGCGTTTCCAGGTCCTGGGGCGATGCGCTGCCGTTGAACCCCTGTTCGAGTCCGCCAATCCAGGGTGACACGAACACGGCCTTGCCGGCCAGAACCCTCTGAAGCTCGGTGAGGCTGAACTGGCCTGCTCCTCCAGACGTGACGATCTGGGTTGCGAGCGTCGCAGCAAGCACTGAATCATCGGGCGCGAGCGAGGTTCCACCCGGAGCCCATGCCCGCATCAGCACTTCGTCATCCCGGAAGTCGGTGGTCTTGAGCAGCACACGCACACCGTTGGCAAGTCGCCATTCCACCACATCAACTTCTTCGTGGACGGTCTCGGCCACGATGGCCGCCGGCGCCGGTGGTTGGGCCACCAGCGGGGCATCCGGGGTTGCGTCGTCGTACGGGTCCACGGAAGCTCCGGCAACAGTGGTCAGCACCTGCCTGAGTTCGCGCTCCGACGGCAGTTCGGCCTCTTCGTCCTCTGGAGCCGAAACCAGGATTACCCGGTTCTCTTCCGTTATCCAGTCACCGGCAAGCCGGTCCACCTCGGACACGGTGATCTCCGGCATGAGGCGTTGCGCTGCGGCGTAACGCCACTCGATACCGGGGATGGCGCTGCCGCGCAGGAAGTGATTGACGTAGCCGTCGGCATAGACTTCCGAGTTGGTCCTTTCCCGCTCGGCATACGCGCGTTCGAGCCCGCGCAGCTGATTAAGCCGGTGGCGCTCCAATTCTGATTCCGTAAACCCGTGCTGAGATACGCGCGCGGCTTCAGTGAGCACGGCGTGCAGGCCGCGGGTCACACCGCCCTCGGGGACCACAGCCCCGAGCACGTACACGTCAGCCGTGGCCAGAAAGCCGATGCGTCCCGAGAATGCGCCGAGGAACGGTGCGTTGGGTTTCTGAGTGATCTCGCCGAATCTCTGGTTCAGCATGCCGTTGAAGGCGCCTTCAATGAGTGAACGATGGAAATCGCTCACCGTGGCGGTCTCGCGGGGACCGAGCTTCGTCAGGATCTCGACGCGCGTGAGCGACAGCTCGGGATCGGTTGCGGCGTGGAAGCGGGTGGCCGAGTGGCCGGGCACCGGGAAACGCGGCAACTCTACCGGCTCCGCCGGGCGCGGGACACGGCCGAAGTGCCGGCGGATCAATGCATCGATCTCGTCGGGATCGAAGTCGCCCACCGCGACGACCGCCATCAGGTCGGGCCGGTACCAGCGTTGGTAGAACCCGCGCAGGGTTTCGCTGGAAACGGTCTCAAGGATCTCCGGCAGGCCTATGGGCAACCGCTCGGCATAGCGGGAGCCCGCGAGCAGCACCGGGAACTGCTCATCCTGGATGCGTGCATCGGCCCCGCGGCCGCCGCGCCATTCCTCGATCACCACGCCGCGTTCCTTGTCTACTTCTTCCGGATCGAACAGCACGCCGGTGGCCCAGTCCTCGAGGATCTGAAACGCGGTTTGTACGATCTCCTGACTGTCTGTGGGGATCGTCAACATGTAGACCGTTTCGTCGAAGCTCGTGTACGCATTCACGTCCGGCCCGAACCGCATGCCTATCCCTTCGAGGTACTCCACCAGCGCCTGCCGCTCGAAGTTACGCGTCCCGTTGAACGCCATATGCTCCACGAAGTGTGCGACGCCGCGTTCGTGGTCGTCCTCGAGAACGGAGCCGGCGTTCACCACCAGCCGGAGCTCGGCACGCTGCTCCGGCCGGCCGTTCACCCTGATGTAGTAGCGAAGCCCATTGTCGAGAGTGCCGACCCTGACGCGGGGGTCGATCGGCAGCGGAGCGTCGGGTCGGAGGTCGAGTTCCTGGGCCGCCGTCGGGGGCGGCTGGATCGCCAGCACCCAGAGTGCAGCGGCAAGCAAGCGGGAGAGTTTCGGCATGGAAAGGAAGATACCACGCGGCTCGCAGATGTGATCGCTGTCACCCGGAGCCGGCTTCGTGCTCACGTCGTTGACCAACGGCACCTTCCGAAGCTGGTTGCCCGCCACGGGTCACGGCGTAGCGAACCGGGTCGCCGGCACTTTCTCGACGCAGGACGGGTCGACCGCCTCGATCATGCCCGCCGTTACCAGCTGAACGATCATGCGGTTGATGCAGGCTCCGCCCACGCCGTGACCGCCGCCCGAAACGACGACGTGCAGACTCTGACGGAGGTGCGCAGCCACTGCGTCACCTCCCTCAGGTGGAGTGACCGGATCCCGGCTGCCGGAGAGCAGCAGCGTCGGCACGTCACTGCGGACTGGAGTCCAGTGGGCGGCCGGCAATGCCGCATGGGGCCAAAGGCGGCAGACCGCCCTATAGCCCTCGATCAGATGATCGCCCATGAAGGTGCCCCCGGTGGCCGCCGCAACGTCCTCGTCACTCAGTGGGGCTATATCCTCGGCGCACAGCACTGAAAAGTGGTAGCCCATGTTACCGTCCGGTGATCCGAACTGATGGGTGCGCTGAAGGTAATAGACGGCCAGTTCCGTGAACTGACCGCCGGCGGCCCGGTGAATGAAGGCCGGTACGTCCCGGCCACGGGCGTACAGCAGTCCGCGGAGCGCATAGGACAGGTCGCCCATGCCGAAGGCGACACGCGTCCCGCCCGCCTCAACCTGAACCGGCTCGCGGCGGACGCGCGCAATCAGGCTGTCGAGATCCCCGCGAAGATTGGGGTATGCGGAACGGCAGTCGTAGTCAGCGGCGCACTCCTCCAGCAGCCTGTCCAGGGCTCGTTGCAGCAACCTGGCATGCTGGACGTAAACCGGCTCGTTCACCGGCGCAACGCCGTTGAGTACGGCGGCCCGCACGGCTTCCGGATGCCGCCGAAGGTACACCTGAGCCACCCGCGTGCCGTACGATGTACCGAGCAGGTTGACGGCGGAGTAACCCAGCCACCGCCGCAGATCCTCCAGGTCGTCCACGGCGGCGGCGGTGGTGTACTGGTTGAGTTGTGCTCTCCGGCTCAATGCATCCCGGCACGCAATCGCATGATCCAGGGGGAACAAAGCCCCGAAACGGGACTTCACCCCACCGGGGTATGGTACATCGCAGGAGAGGGCCGCCGAGCGTCCCACGCCGCGCACGTCCACCAGGACGACGTCCCGATTGCGCCTGAGCTCGCGGGGCAGCAACACCGACTGCCGTACAGCTGCGCCTGTGAAAGCCTGCCCCGGCCCTCCGGGCAGCAGCACGACCGCGTCGAGGAGACGCTCGGCCGGGTCCAGCGCTTCCAGAATTACGAATGCCAGATCGAGCGTTCGGCCGCCCGCGCTATGGTCAGTCCTGTTCTCGGAAACCCGGAATACCCCGCATCGGGCCGTCCCGAGGAGAGACGCCGCGTGACACGTTACGACAACACCCGACCCTGTCGGCGCATGCGCCGGCAGGGTGGGGAAGGCCAGGTCCTGGCCGGACAGGGACGTGACTGTGCAGGCGGTTAGCAGCCAGGTGGTCGGCCACGCGCGTCTGACGCTCCGCCGTGGCAGCAGGTCAGCGCCCTGTCGGTGAGGCGTACGCACAGATCCGCTTGGTGGGACGCCCTGATCGCCTGGCGGGGCCGATGCGGTCGGGAAAGCTCCGTCGATCCGCGCCGTCACAGCGCGTACCTGGGGAGACGGGTTAACAACGTCTGCAGACCTTCGGAAAACGTCGGATGAACGAACTGCGCATCCACGATGGCCCGGGCGGAGGCCCTGGCGTTCATGGCCGTCGAGAACACATGTATCAACTCTCCGGCCTCGGAACCCACTACCGCCGCGCCAACGATCCGCTCGCTGTCCGGATCAAGCAGTACTTTCATGATCCCGGCCGGTTCGTCCGTTTCCACGGCGCGGGCCACCCGGGCAAACGGCATGGTGGCGACCTCGACCGCCAGACCGCGGTCCGCCGCCTCACGTTCCGTGAGGCCCACACGAGCCACCTGAGGATCGGTGAACACGGCGAATGGAACGATCCGGCCGGCCCGGCTCCGTGTTGCCGAATTCGTCAGTATATCGAAGAGAATACGACCGTCGTCCCAGGAAGAATGTGTGAACTGCGGAAACGCACCGAGCACGTCGCCCACGGCGTACACTCCCTCCGCGCTGGTACGGTACTGATCGTCGGCAACTACGTACCCCCGTTTATCCAGTTCGATCCCCGCTCTGGAGCAGTCCAGACGATCGGTGTTGGGCCGGCGGCCTGTCGCCACGAGAAGATGTGAACCTGATACACTGCTTCCGTCGGACAGAGTGATGGTCACGCCGTCTCCGGTCTGTTCGACCCCCTCGGCTCCGGCGCTCAACTTCAGCGTAATCCCCTCATTGCGGAACACCTCCTCGATCGCTCCCGATACATCCGCATCCTCTGTAGCCAGAAGATGATCGGCCATCTCGACGATGGTAACGTCCGCACCGAACCGCCGGAACATCTGAGCGAACTCGCATCCTATGTAGCCGCCTCCCAGCACCAGCAGATGATCGGGGACCTCCCGGAGCTGCATCACGGTCGCGTTGGTCAGCCAGGCCACGCCGTCGAGCCCGGGGACAGGTGGAGCGCTGTGGCGGGTACCGACGTTGATGACCACGACGTCGGCGCTGTGACGCTCGCCGTTCACTTCGATATCGCGGGGCCCCGTAAACCGTGCCTCTCCTTCCATCAGTATGAGCTGCCTGCCGGTCCGCTCCAGTCGTTTCCTTACACCGCTTCGCCACTGCGCCACGATGTCGTCCTTTCGGTCGACGATCGCGCCGAGATCCACGCTGACTTCGCCCGCCTGAATGCCCAGCCGGCCGCCATGTCGAGCGACATGCGCGGCCCGAGCGCTTGCGATCATCGTCTTGGTGGGTGTGCATCCTTCGTTCACGCACGATCCGCCAAGGTGCCCGGCTTCCGCCAGTGCGGTAGTGCGCCCCGCCTCGGCCAGCCTGGCCGCGAGCGGGACACCTGCCTGGCCGCTGCCGATTACAAAAACATCGAAGTGCATTGCCCCTCCGTGTGCGGCCTCCATGTTAACAGATCGGTGAACGCAAACGTTACCACCATCCGGCGTGGCCGGGAACTTTCAGCCGGGCCCCTGCGTCCGGTTCCCGACCCACCCGGCCCTCGGGATTGACTTCGTCCCCTCGGGGAGAGAAGATCGGAGTCGTCGTCTCCACGCTTCTCAGGTCGAGAATAAGGAGGATACCGCCGTGTCGTCAGATCCTTCCCCCCGCGGCCCCTTCGGGTTACCCCGCTTCGTGTTCTGGGGAGGCAGCGTCCTCGTCTTCTTCCTCGTCTCCTTCGCCGTTGGGTTCGCGGTGGGCGCCCGACCCGTCGGCGACCTCACTCAGCGAGTGGAACAGACGGAAGCCCGGGCGGCGGCGATCGAGGCCCGCCTGCACGCCCATGAGGCCCTCTCCCTTCTCTACCGGACGCTCCTGGACGTGGACGCCCGGAACTTCGGGATCGCGAACGAACGGCTTGACGCGGCGACAGCCGCCTTGGGTCGGGTGAACCCGGAGGCTCTCGGGACCGACGCCGCGGAGCTCGACGCCCTCCTGATGGAACTGGCGGCGTTGGACGTCAGGGTGGCCGCCGATCTGGCCGGCCAGCGGGGGATGTTGTCTGGGCTAGCCCAGCGTCTGGCCGAAATCCTCGGCGTCTGATTCCTGCTGGTAGGCGGGTGGGGGTGCTCGGAGGGCCTTCCAGGTCTACAACAGCTTGAACGGCAGCGTCGCGTTCACCGACCCCGCCGCCGCCTTGAGCGCCGCGTTGATCGCAGCCTCGGCGGCGAGCAGGCCGAGCCCCTTGACGGTCAGCATCACGGCCAGCGTTGAGCTGCGGTGGATGCGGAGCAGCGACTCAGCCTCACCGGCCGTGATCTTCCCGTCCGCCGCCAACTTCTCGATGTCGGCCAGCGAGCGCGCCAGCCGCCTGATCTCGGGCTCCGCGTAGTGCCGTACCGCCTTCCAGTCATCCCCCAGCGAGTCGCGCGCGGCAGCGATCATCCCGGCTGACAGCGCACCGAGCTTCACGAGCGTTCCCGTTTCTTGGCGACCTCGAGCCTGATGATCGCGAGCCAGGCCTGCGCGAAGAGCTCCCGCACATGCGCGGCGTATGCCGGACTCACCGTGCCCTGTTCCTCGTGGGTCGCCCGCAGGTCCTCCAGACTCCCGAGCATCAGATCGTACTGTGCGAGCGACGGTTCATTCCGCGGATGGGTCGACGCCCGGAGCCTGAGCGTGCGCAACTCCGCGGCATAATCCGCGTAGAACAGCCGGTGTGTGTCGTACGCGGCGTCGAGTCCCGTGGTGTGCTCGAGCCACGTGAGGTGCAGATCCATCCGGCGGTACAGCTCGGTGGCGCCGCGGTCGATCTGCTCGTCGTACTGCGACAGCATGGCGACCGTGCACGCCTGCACGGAGAGGCCGAGCAGGCCACAGATCAGTCCGAGGAGAATTGTCCGGCGGCGAAGCATCACACGCTCTCCCGGTTCAGCGGCCCAGGGGCGCCAGGCGCCACTGGGTCCATGTCGTCATGCAGGCAAGATAGCGGCTCGTCTGTTGCAGCGCGTCCCTTGCGTCCGCCTCGGAGGAGCTTTCTATTATTCGGGAGAACTCTGTGTCGCGGAGGATCAGATGACTCCCACCACCCACGCCGTCGGTTCGGCCACGCTGCTCCTGTGCATGCTGTCGGTTACGGGCATCGCGCGAGCCCAGTGTCCCCGACTCGACCCGACCGCCGGCTATCCTGTCACGGCCGCCTGGGCCGACACCACCGGTCCGGACGTGGAGTATCTGGAGGAGTTCGCCCGGGCGGTCGCGTACCGTTGGCAGGTACCGAGCTATGAACGGGAGTACGCCCGCTGGCGCCGCATCCGCCGGTTGGTGCAGCCACCGGAGCCGCGTTGGGCAGACGGTTGGGAGCGGGTTGGTGAGTGGCGTCCGGACCATCACCACCGCGCCGAGTTACTGGTGTCGGTGCGTCGCAATGGCCGTGCAACATTGGAGCGTGTAGTTGCTTCGTCCGGAGATGCCACTTTCGATCGATCACTGCCGAGTATCGTGAGGCAACCCATGCCCGGCGCGCCGGACTTCCCGTCGCTACCGGACGACTTCCCGGGCCAGTCCGTACGGCTGCGGCTCCTCTTCGGTCCTGCGGCGGTCGATGCGCCGCATGCACGGATCCACTTTGCCGCGTATCAGCGTCCGGCTCTGCAGCTCACGCCATTTCGGTTCGAGGTTCCGGTTCGTGACGCGGAGCAGCGTGCCGGCGAGCGCGCGGGCGATGTCGTCACGATCAAGTTCGACGTGAGTGAGGAAGGCATGATTGAGCCGGCGTCGATCGAGGTGATAGGCGTGTCTGCACACGATCTGGTTCGTGCCATTCGGGAAGGTGTGCTGGCGTCTCAGCTCTCGCCGGCCGAGTCCAACTGCCGCAAAGTCGCGGTCTCCGTGGTGCTGGTGACCCGACTCATGCCCACGCGTCCCGGACGATGAAGCGAATAGTCCGCCCGGGCGTTGAGGCGTGCGCGGGCTCCGGATAGCTCCTGTGGTATGGCCGGCAATTCATCTGCATTGATTCTGGTAGACATCCAGCCCGACTTCATGCCGGGCGGTAACCTCCCCGTGGCCGAGGGTGACGCCATTCTTCCCCCCCTGCGCGAGCTGCTCGAGCGCGACCTCTTCGGTCTGTATGTGGCAACCCAGGACTGGCACCCCCGTGATCACGTCTCGTTTGCCAGCAACCACAAGGGCAGGAAGCCGATGGACACGATCGAGTTGTACGGGCACGAGCAGGTACTGTGGCCGGACCACTGCATTCAGGGCACCGAGGGCGCGGCGCTGCATCCTGCGCTGCCTTGGGAAACGGTCTCGGTGATCGTCCGCAAGGGAACGGATCCCCGTTCCGACTCCTACAGCGGTTTCCGTAACAACTGGAATCCGGACGCCGAGCGTCCCCCTACAGGACTCGCAGGTTATCTGCGAGAGCGTGGAATAGAGGAAATCACGGTCTGTGGCCTTGCCCGGGACTTCTGTGTGAAGTGGACCGCGGAAGACGGTGCCCGCGAGGGGTTCCGGGTGAAGTTCATCTGGGATCTCACTCGGGCCGTGGACCCCGGGCGGGACGGCGAAGTCCGCCGGGATCTCGAAGCGGCCGGTGTGGAGGTTATCAAGTCTGAAGACCTGTGATCGCGCGGCTCTGGCGCGATCTGCTGCACCACCTCATCTTTCCCGGCTCATGACCGACTGGCAGGAGCGTCTCGCGCGCGGCCTTGCGGGCCGCTACACTATCGAACGCGAGCTGGGCCAGGGCGGCATGGGTGCCGTCTATCTGGCCAGGGACCTCCGCCACGACCGTCTCGTCGCACTCAAGGTCCTGAAGCCCGACGTCTCCGCCGAGATCGGCGCCGAGCGATTCCAGCGCGAGATTCGGCTCGCCGCGGGTCTCACCCATCCGCATATCCTCCCGGTCTTCGATTCGGGCGAGGCCGACGGGCTCCTGTTCTATGTCATGCCGAACATGGAGGGCCGCTCTCTCAGGGAGCGGATGGACCGCGAGCGCCAACTTCCGCTCGACGAGGCGCTCCGGATCACCCGCGAGGTCGCCTCCGCGCTGGATTACGCCCATCGCCAGCAGGTAGTGCATCGCGATATCAAGCCGGAGAACATTCTGCTGCACGAGGGCGCCGCGATGGTGGCGGACTTCGGTATCGGGAAGGCGCTGTCTGGCAACGGGAGCGTGACGCAGACCGGCATCGCGCTCGGGACCCCGGCCTACATGAGCCCGGAGCAGGCAGGGGGCGAACCGGATATAGATGGTCGCAGCGACCTCTACAGCCTTGGCTGCGTGCTGTACGAGATGCTCACCGGAGAGCCCCCGTTCACTGGTCCCACAGCACAGGCCGTGATCACCAAGCGATTCGTCTCGCCGATCCCCAGAGTCCGGGCGATGCGCGATGTGCCGGACAGTGTTGACGACGCCGTGACGCGGGCGCTCGCGCGCACGCCGGTGGACCGCTATCCCACCGCGGCGCAGTTCGCAGAGGCGCTGATGCAGCGTCTGGAAAGTCCCGGCACATACCGCACGCCCCCCGACGCCCAGAAGCCCCAGGTGCAGAAGGGGATTGCCGTGCTTCCGTTCACCAACATGAGCGCAGATCCCGAGAACGAGTACTTCAGTGACGGCATGACCGAGGAGATCATCAATGCCCTGGCCAAGGTTCCGGGACTGCAGGTGGCGTCGCGCAGCTCATGTTTTGCATTCAAGGGCAAGGAAGTGGACGTCCGACAGGTCGGTGACAAGCTGGGCGTGAACTCGGTCCTCGAGGGGAGCATCCGCAAGGTCGGGAGCCGGATCCGGATGACCGCACAGCTGGTCAGCGTGGATAACGGCTATCACCTCTGGTCGGAGACGTATGACCGCCAGCTCGAGGACGTGTTCGCGATCCAGGACGAACTCTCGCGATCCATCGTTGATGCCCTGAAGCTCCGGCTCAGCAGCGAGACGGACAAGCTCGTGGTGCCGGCCAAGAACCTCGAGGCATACAACCTGTATCTCAAGGCCAGGTTCTTCTATCATCGGTTCACCGAGGCGAGCCTTCAGAAGAGCCTGGACTTCTATCAGCGCGTGTTGCTCCTGGAGCCCGGCTACGCCCGCGCGTACGCCGGCATGGCCGACTGTTGGTGCCGGCTGGCGGACGACTGGATGGCGCCGGACGACGCATACCCGCGGGCGAAGACGGCGGCCAGCAGGGCGTTGCAGCTCGATCCCGAGCTGGCGGAAGCACTGACTTCGCTGGGCAAAGTGCTCGGGTGGTACGAGTGGGATTTCAAGGGATCCGAGCAGCACCTCCGGCGTGCGGTGGGGCTGAACCCCAATGATGCCGAAGCGCACTGGGCCTTTGGCAGCGTACTACCAGCCATCGGGTCATTGGGCGAGGCCATTGGTGAAATCCGGAAGGCGCTCACGCTCGATCCGCTGGATCCCGGATACAGCCGCTGGCTGGCGCGTTTCCTCTTGTATGCCGGAGATTATCCCGGCGCCATCGCGCAGGGCGAGAAGATCATCGAACTGGGCGAGGATTTCTTTCTCGCGTATCTGGATATCGGCTCGGCGCACCTGGGGCTGGGAGATGCCGAGACTGCGCTCAAGTGGTATCGCCGCGGCCAGGCGTTGGAGCACAGCGTGCGATCATACGACGCATTCCTCGTCCGCGCTCTGGCGGCGCTCGATCGCCGTGATGAGGGCGAAGAGATCATGGCGCGCCTGGAAGAGGAATCGCGGCAGCACTACGTCCGGGCGGACATCCTGGCCATGGGATACGCCGCGCTGGGAGAGCTTGACCGTGCCTTTGCGTGTCTGGAGCGGGCGTTTCAGACGCGATCCGCCGGACTCATCTATCTAAGGCTGGATCCCGGGTACGCACAGCTGCATGACGACCCGCGGTTCGAAGACCTGTCGAAACGAATCGGGCTCAGGTAGATCGGCGCCCGCCGTTGCGCGAGCGAGGACAGGGTTCCGGAGGTGGCGGACCGGGCCTGAACGGCCGCGCGGCACGCCGATAAGCTCTCAGCGGAATCGTTCGTTGTCGGCGGGCAACGGCGCGCTCAGCACGTAGCGTAGTACCAGGTCGCCCAGCGCCCGCAGGGAGTCCACGTGCACGCGCTCCCAGCCGTGCGAGGCGTCACACCCGAAACAGATCAGCGCCGTCCGGACGTCATTGCCGGCATCCACCGCCGATGCGCTGTCGCTCCGGTAGTGCCGGAATACGTCGCGCGCGTGACGGATGTCGTGGGTAGCACAGAGGCCGAGCAGGTCGTGCGTGAGGTGGTAGTCGAACGGCCCCGACTGATCCATCATCGCGATCGTGACTCCGAACTCGGCGGTGTGCTGTCCGGGAGCCACCGTGCCGTTGTCCACAGTCACCATTTCCGCAACGTCGCCGTGCAGCGCATGTGAGGCGCCCGAGCCGACTTCCTCGCTGATGGTGAAGATCAGGTGGCAGTCGACCGGCGGTCGGTGGCCGGAGGCGGCGAGCGCATTCACCGCTCCGAGCAGCACTGCCGCACCGGCCTTGTCATCCAGGTGCCGGGCGTTGATGAATCCACCGCTGATCTCCATCTGCGGGTCCACGGCCACATAGTCTCCGACGCCCACGCCGATCCGCGCAAGGTCGGCGGCCGACCGCACCGGTTCGTCCACGCGTACCTCGAGATGGTTCCATGCGATGGGCTGAGTGTCCACTTCGTCGCCGAACGTATGACCGGACGCCTTGAGCGGGAGGATCGTACCGCGTCGGAGCCCATCGCGTGTGAGGATCGTGACGCGCGCGCCCAGGGCGAAGAGGGCCGACCAGGTGCCGATCGGCAGGATCTCGAGTCGGCCGTTGGGCTTGAGGTCCTTCACCATCGCTCCCACCGTGTCGAGATGCGCCACGATCGCGCGGTCCGGCGAGTGCTGCTCGCCTCCGATATCGGCGCGGATGGCCCCGCGCCGGGTCAGCTCGCAGCCGAGTCCCAACCGCTGAAGCTCATTGACGGTCCACCGCACGATCTCGTCGGTGTACCCCGAAGGGCTCCGGATGTCGAGCAGAGCCTCGAGCGTGGCCAGGACATAGTCCATGTCGAGTACAGGATCCGTGCGCCTGGCGGTGCCGGCCGGCCTCATGCGCGCATCCGCCGCGACACGGTGCGCGGAAAGAGCAGGTCGATAAAACGCTCCGCGGTCGGCTGAGGCTCGTGGTTGGCGAGCCCCGGCCGCTCGTTGGCCTCGATGACGACGTACTCGGGACCGTCAACGGCGGGCACTATGAAGTCGAGCCCCACTACCGGCATGGCTAGGGCCTGAGCGCCTTCCACGGCGGCGCTCCGGAGTTCCGGGTGCAATCGGTCGGTCACGTCGTGGATCGTGCCGCCGGTGTGCAGGTTGGCGGCCCGGCGCACGACCACCGTCTCACCGGCTTCAAGCACGTCGTCCAGCGCGTGTCCTGCGCGGCGCACGCGGCGCTCAGTCTCGACGTCAATCGGGATGCGGCTCTCGCCGCCGGTCGCGGCGGCACGCCGCCGACTCTGCTTCTCGATCAGTTCACGTATCGTATAGCGACCAGTGCCCGTCACCTGAGGCGGGCGCCGCACCGCCGCCGCCACCAACTCGTCGCCGATCACGATCAATCTGAGGTCCTCGCCCTCGACGAACTCCTCGAGCAGTACTCGATCGCAGATCGCTCGTGCCGCCTCCACGGCGGCCTCGAGCTCCTCGGGCGTGGTGATGTCGACCGCCACTCCAGCTCCCTGTTCGCCGCGCGCGGGCTTCACGACGATGCGCTCGTGCCGCCTGAGAAAGTCCAGGTCTTCCTCGCTGTCGCGGTACTCCAGCTGCGCCGGGACGCGGAGGCCGGCCCGCTCGAGCCACGTCCGAGTGAGCGCCTTGTCGTCGCACACTGTCATCGCGACCGCAGTGGTCAGCTCGGAGAGCGACTCCCGACACAGGACCCGCCGGCCACCGAACGTGAGCGCGAGGATCGCCGAGTCCTCGTCCAGCACCTCCACGTCGATCCCTCGGCGGAGTGCCTCATCCGCGATGATCCGCGCGTACGGGTTCAGAGGGGCCTCCGGCCCGCGTCCAACGAACAGATCCTCATTAATGGGGTTCTTGTGCTTGACACAGTACCCCGGCACGCGCTGGAAGCCGAGCTTCTCGTACAGCGCGATCGCCTGGTCGTTGTCGTGCAGGACCGAGAGGTCCATGAACGCGCGACCGCGCGCGATATAGTGTTCCGCCAGCTGCTGCACGAGCGCCTGCCCCACGCCCGGGTGCTGCGTCCTCGGATCGACGGCGAGGCACCAGAGGCTGCATCCGTGCTCCGGGTCGCCGAACGCCTCCACGTGGTCCACGCCGGTCACCGTACCGATCACCTCGTCGGTCTCGTGGTCCACCGCCAGCAGGTACGTCAACGCCCGGGACTTGCGGTGCTGAACGAAGAATTTCGGGGACGCAACCGTCACCATGTTGTGCGACGTGTAGAGGCGGTTCACCGCCCGCCCGTCGGCCTCCGTGCGGAGCCGACGCAGCAGGAATCCACGGGCCGGCGCCGCCGGAGGGCGGTAGTCGGACAGCCACAGACGGTAGGTGTGTGACGGATCGAGGAAGAGCTCCTGCGGAGCATGGGCAACGATCACGTGCGGGTCGCGCGCGTAGAAGGCGATGTCCCGCCGGCCCTTCTCCTCTTCGCGGAGCACCTCGGCCAGGCGCCTGGGGTCGGAGAACGTGTGCGCAAAGATGAGCCGCCCCCAACCGCACTCCAGAATCACATCGTCGGGCAGTTGTGCGGCGCCGGGTCCGACCGGCCCGTCGCCCCAGCTGCGCATCGTGAGTGCCTCGCGCCGCTCGCTCCGTCCGGTATTGCGTCGATCACCCCGCATGGATTCCTCCTCCGGTGTTACAGCCCGTGGGCCTGCAGCCAGATTTCGAGTAACGCCGCCTGCCACAACTCGGAACCGTTGAGGGGCGTGTGATGGCCCTCGGGGTTGTCGAGCATCCGGCGCACCCAGGTCGGGTTGAACAGGGCGCGCCGCCGCGCCGTATCGCCGGTGAGCGCGTCGCGGGCCAGCGTCAGATACTCGTCACGCAGGTACGTGAGCGCGGGCACGGGAAAATAGCCCTTCGGCCGGTCAATGACCTCCGGTGGGATTACGCGTCGCGCTGCTTCCTTCAGTACGTGCTTGCCGCCGTTCCCGATCTTGAAGTCGGCCGGGATCCGCGCCGCCAGCTCCACAACCTCGTGATCGAGGAAGGGAACCCGCGCCTCGAGCCCCCACGCCATCGTCATGTTGTCCACGCGCTTGACCGGATCGTCCACCAGCATGACGGTGGTGTCCAGCCGCAGCGCCTTGTCAGCCGCGGTGCCGGCGCCCGACCTGGCGAAGTGCCGGCACACGAACTGGCGGCTCCAGTCGTCGCTAACGAACCGGGCATCGACTTCCTCCGCGAACCGCTCATGACTCCGGTCGAAGAACACGCGGGAGTAGTCGTCCACCGGAGCGCGGCTCTCGAGCAGCGGCGGGTACCAGTGATAGCCGCCGAATACCTCGTCAGCACCCTGTCCACTCTGCACTACGGTGACGTGCCGGGCAACCTCTTCGGAGAGCAGGTAGAACGCTACCGCGTCGTGACTGACCATGGGCTCCGCCATGGCGCGCACGCAATCGAGCAGGGCGGGGTAGAGGCGGGAAGACTCCACGAAGATCCTGTGGTGGTGTGTGTGGAAGCGACTCGCCACAACGTCTGAGTACCGGAACTCGTCACCGGCCTGGTCACCCACGGCTTCGAAGCCTACCGAAAACGTCTGCAAACGGCCGGAGGCGCCGGCTTCAGCCAGCAGTCCCACGACGAGGCTCGAGTCCAGCCCGCCGCTCAGGAGTACGCCTACTTCGACGTCGGCGACGAGCCGCCGCTCAACCGCGCGGCGGAGCGCAGTCAGTACCATGTCCTGCCACTCTTCGAAGGGACGGTCGGCGTCCTCGGGTTGGGGGCCGTACCGCACCTCCCAGAACGTGCGCTGATGCCGCCGGCCGTCGGGCTCGAGCACCATTATGGTGGCCGGCGGGAGCTTGCGCACGCCCTTGAGGATGGTTTGAGGAGCCGGCACCACGGAGTGGAACGTCATGTAGTGGTGGAGCGCGACGGGATCGATATCGGTGTCGATACCGCCTCCCGCGAGCAGGGCGGGCAGGGAGGAAGCGAATCGGAATCCGCCGTCGGGCAGGTCGGTGTAATAAAGTGGCTTGATGCCGAGCCGGTCGCGTCCCGCGATCACGCGTCCCGTGTCGCGCTCGTGGATCACAAAGGCGAACATGCCGTTCAGGCGTTCGACGAAACTCTCACCCCAGGCGTGGTAGGCCTTGAGAAGGACTTCGGTGTCGCCGGTGGAAAAGAACCGGTAGCCGAGTTGTTCCAGCTCGCTCCGCAGGTCGCGGAAGTTGTAGATCGCGCCATTGTAGACGATGGTGAGGCCCAGGGCGCTGTCCACCATGGGCTGTTCGGCGTGTTCGGACAGGTCGATGATCTTCAGGCGGCGTTGGGCGAGCGTCACGCCGTTTCGGGCCACGAGACCAATGCCGTCCGGACCACGGGGAGATAGAACGGCGGCCATACGCGAGACGTCCGCGACGGACGGCTCGCGGTTTTTCAGTCGGATCTCACCACAGATGCCACACACAACCACATGCAATATACGGGGATGCACGGATGAATGCCGCGCGACGTGGAGTCACGCAGCAGGTGGATCGAGCAACATCTCCAGAACCTCCCGGTGCACGGCGAGCGCCTCGCTATCGTACAGCACAAAGCGGACGCGCGTCACCAGCAGGGTGCGTGCCTTGTCTGCACGGGAGAGATGATGGACGAAGAGGCTCGATACCACGCGGTCCGGGGAGCCGTCCGCATAGGGGATAGCGTACGAGAGTCCGGCCATGGGTATCCGCCTTCACGATTGCCCGGAATCCTCCCAGGGATTGAACGGCGTGGGAATCTCGTAGAACTCCGCCTGCCCGATCATGGCAGTAGGCGGCACGCCGAACATCTGATAGAAGGTCCGCGTGAGGTGAGCCGAGTCCGAGAAACCGGCGGCGTGCGCCGCGGCCGAGAACGTGCTCCCCTTCGCAAACTCCTCCATGGCGCGTCTCAGCCGGCGCCACAGCAGGTAGCGCCGGAACGGAATCCCCATCTCGTCGGAGAAGAGGTGGGCAAGCCGGCTGGGTGACAGGAAGACCGCCTTTGCGACCTCCTCCAGCGACAGCCTACCGGCGTCCCGCTCATGGATCCAGGCGAGCGCCCGTGTGATCCGTTCGTCCATTCTCCGGAAGGGCGGCGGTCCGCTGCACAGTGAACGAACCAGGCTGGTGATCAGCTCGGTCGCTTCTTCAGCCCCGGGCCGGTCGTGGGGGAAGCTCCTGAGCCGCGGCAGGTAGGCCGCGAACCGCTCCGCCGGAATCGCCGCAACCGGGCTCCTCAGGGAATCGGTGAGCCAGACCCCCTCGTGACAGCGCGGGTCCAGGAACACCATGGCCACTACGGTCCCGGCGCCGTCGAACGCATGTGGAGCGTTGGCCTTGACCGCCGCACCCGCGTATTCCACCCAGGGACCGTCGCCGTCCCGGAACCGGACCGGGCCGTCCAGCCCCAGGGCAATCTGGATGGCGTGATGGGAGTGGAGCGGGACCTCCCCCCGACTCGGCCCCACGCCGAACCAGCCCGTATCCCAGAAGTAGATCAGCGGTTTCCAGCGGACTTCCTGTCCGGTTTCACCGGCCATTCTTGCCCCTCCGGCAGTCAAAATACGCCCCGTAGCAGGTTCGTACAAAGACTTCGGTGGATTCGTTCAAAATCCTCGACCGTTTCCTTCAAGCCGGTTCTGCCCGCCCGTCGCATCTTGGTCCCCGTCACGAGCAACTGAACCATGACCGGGAGGAACCAATGAAACGCAGTCAACGCATCATCACTGGAGCTGTCCTGGTGGCGGGATTGACCGCCGCCTTCGGCATGCTCCACCACCATATGGATCCGGACGTCACTCGTCCGGCTCCGGAAGAGTTTGGTATGGGGCCCCGTCGTTCGGCAACGGACGCCTGGATTGCCACCATCGAGGCCGACCAGCCGCTCCGCGTGAGCCGCATGCAGTCCGTGCGGCTGCGCCTGACGAACGGCAGCAATGAACCGGTGAATGGGGCCGCGATCTCGGTGGACGGCGGGATGCCCGAGCACCGGCACGGCCTTCCCACCCGTCCCCGGGTGACGCGCGAGCTGGGGAACGGCGCCTATCTGGTGGAAGGGGTGCGGTTCAACATGGGCGGCTGGTGGGAACTCAGGTTCCACGTGACCACGGATGCCGGCACGGACAGCGTGACATTCAACCTGATGCTGGGCAACACCCGGGCTGAGGTGCCGGCCCGGCAGATGGAGCTGGATCGTCGTCAGCGGCTTTCCCACGACGAGCGGTTCCATGTGACCGTGCTTGAAGCGGATCGTGCGTGGACGATCGCCGTGGCCACGGCAGATGGTGCGCCGGTCGAAGGGGCGAGCATTGAGGCCGACGCCTGGATGCCGGAATCCGAGCGTGTCATGTCGCACCGGCCGCCGGCCGTGGCCCTGGGGAACGGCCGCTACCGGATCGAGGCACTGGACTTCGACAGCGCCGGCTGGTGGAACGTGCGGATGTCGGTCAAGGCCGCCGGTGTGACAGACAGCCTTGCCTTCAACGTCATTCTCTGACGGACGGGGAGAACAGGACCATGTCGCGCTGGATCGTGATGGCGGGTGTCGCCGCGGTGATCACGGCTGCCGTGCGGCTGCCGCCCGCGGAAGACCGGTGGAGCCATGAGGAGCGGGAGATCCTGACCTCGCTTGCCCTGTCGGTCCTGGGGGAGATGCCTGCCGACCCCACCAACCGGTACGCGGATGACCCCCGGGCCGCCGCACTCGGCCACCGGCTCTTCTTCGATGAGCGGCTGAGCGTCAATGGGAAGGTCTCGTGCGCCACCTGTCACGACCCGGCCCGCGAGTTCCAGGACGGGACGCCGCTCGCCCAGGGTGTTGGTACGACGGACCGCCGGACCATGCCGGTCGCCTCCACGGCCTGGAGTCACTGGATGTTCTGGGACGGGCGGAAGGACAGCCAGTGGTCGCAGGCGCTGGGACCGCTCGAGAGTCCGGTCGAGCACGGCGGCACCCGGTCGCGGTACGCTCACGTGGTGGCGGAGCACTACCGGGTGGATTACGAGGCCCTCTTCGGTCCCTTGCCCGATCTCTCCCGTGTGCCGACCGACGCCGGGCCGGTCGACGACCCGGCAGCCCGGGCAGCGTGGGAGGTGATGTCGGCTGGGCAGCGCGACCAGGTGACTGATATCTTCGTCAAGCTCGGCAAGGCGATTGCGGCCTACGAGCGCCGGATTCAATACGGCCCGGGCCGGGTGGACCGGTACCTCGAAGAGGTGGCGGCCACAGGGAGGGCGCCGGCGGGTGTACTCACCGCGGATGAGGCGGCGGGGTTGAGACTGTTTATCGGCAAGGCGGACTGCGTGAGCTGCCACAACGGGCCGCTGTTCAGCGATCAGCACTTTCACAACACCGGTGTTCCAGTGGCGGCTGTCTTTCCCAACGACCGCGGGCGCGAGTCCGGTGCCTTGGCGGTGCTCACCGACGAGTTCAACTGCCGGAGCCGGCACAGCGACGCGCCGGACGCCTGCGATGAGCTTGAGTTCCTGGTGGTGGATGACGCCGAGCAGGTTCGCGCCTTCAAGACGCCGTCGCTCAGGAACGTGGCGCTCAGGCCGCCGTACATGCACGCGGGCCAGCTGGCAACACTGGAAGACGTGGTGCGGCATTATGACCTGGCGTCCGCGGCGCCCGTCGGCCGGAGCGAGCTCAAGCCGCTGGGATTGAGCGCGCGCGAGCGGCGGCAGCTGGTGGCGTTTCTGAGAGCGCTGTCCGCGCCGCTCGCCACCCCTCCCGAACTGCTTGCCCCGCCGGTGCGCTGAGCGTGCGCCGCATGTTCGATGTGCTCGTGATCGGCGCCGGCCAGGCGGGGCTTGCGATGGGCCGCGAGCTGGCGCGGCAGGGACGAAGGTTCCTGATCCTTGATGGTGCCCGAACGCTGGGGCAGACGTGGCGGGACCGGTGGGACTCGCTGGTCCTGTTCACACCGGCTGGGCACAGCGCGCTGCCGGGGCTGCCCTTTCCCGGTGATCCGCTGCGGTACCCCACGCGGCTCGAAGTGGCCGACTATCTCGACGCGTACGCGCGCTACTTTTCCCTCCCGGTCGGACTGGACGAACCGGTGCGCACGCTCGAGCAGATGGACGGCGTGGGATATCTGGCCACGACGGATCACGCGCACTATCACGCGCCGCAGGTGGTGATCGCGACCGGCCCGTTCCAGGAGCTTCGCATACCCTCGTTTGCCCGGTTGCTCCCGGACAGTGTGCACCAGATCCCGGCCACGTCGTATCGCAATCCGGGACAGTTGCCGGATGGACCGGCGCTGGTCGTGGGTGGTGGCAACACGGGCGTGCAGATCGCGGATGAACTGGTCCGGTCGCGGCCGGTGACGCTGGCCATCGGATCGCGGCTGTCACGGCTTCCCACGCGTGTGCTGGGCAGGAGTCTTTTCGACTGGCTGGAATGGACTGGTGCGATGTCCGTCACGGTGGACTCCCGGATGGGGCGGCGCGCGAGCCGGCGGGAATTCCTGATCGGGACCGGTCCCGCTACGCTTGCCAGGCGTGGGGTCAGGATCACGAGGCGCGCGGTGGGTGTGACCGGTTCCGGCGTGACGACGGCGCGGGGAGAGGTGGTGGAAGCGAGGGTCGTGATCTGGGCGACGGGGTTCCGGTCCCACTACCCGTGGCTCAAGGTCCCCGTGCTGGGCGCAAACGGCCGGCCGGAGCATCAGCGCGGGGTGACCGCCGTGCCGGGCCTCTATTTCCTGGGACTGCCGTGGCAGCATACCCGCGGGTCGGCGCTGATCGGCTGGGTGGGGCGGGACGCGGCATACCTGGCGGAACGGATCGCCGCCGCGCATGATTCCCGTCCTTCAGGAGGTGCTCGTGTTGCGGTCTGACTCATTCCGTCGCATCGCTCTGCTTATGGTCGGCGTGGTTGAGTGCGGGAGTGCTGATCCTGGTAGCGGTGCCGAATCGCTGGACCCGGGGAGGGTCACATGTCGGACATGGCGCGTGAAGTCGCGGTTGCCCTGGAAGCTCTGGAAACGGACTGGGAGTTCGCTGGGGGGAAGAAGGTGCGCGGCTGGACGTTCAATGGGCAGGTGCCGGGTCCCACCATCGAGGCCAACGCGGGTGACACGGTGGTGGCGCGGCTCACGAACCGGCTGACCGAGCCCACGCCGATTCACTGGCACGGAATCCGGCTGGTGCCGCCCATGGACGGAACTGAGTTCACCCAGCGGCCGGTGGCGCCGGGTGAAACCTTCGAATATCGCTACACCGTACCCGATGCCGGGACCTTCTGGTATCACCCCCACACGAATGAGACGGAGCAGCTGGAGCGCGGGTTGTACGGCGCACTGATTGTCCGCGGTCCCGGTGAGCCCCAGGCCGACCGTGAGCGCGTGCTCGTTCTTGACGATCTCAGGCTCAACTGGCGCGGTCAGATTGCCCGATTCGGTGGCTGGCTGGAACGGCACAACGGGAGGGAAGGGAAGATCCCCATTCTGAACGGCCGCGCGGACACCGTGGTTGAGATGGCCGCAGGGCTCGTCGAGCGTTGGCGACTCATCAACTCGGCCAGCGCCCGGTACATGCAGATCAGTGTCGGCAGGCGGCCGTTCCGCTTGATCGGTACAGACGGCGGCCTGCTGGAGGCGCCGGTGGAGATGAGCGACATCCTGCTCGCGCCGGGTGACCGCGCCGAGCTGCTCGTCGGACCGTTCGCGACGGACGAGGAGCTTGCCATCGAGGCGCGGCCGTACAATCGTGGACTCGGGCTCACGAAGCCGATGCGGTTCGGTATGGTCCGGGTGGGAGCGGCAGAGCAATCGGTGGCGTCCGTTCCGGCACGGCTTCGAGTGATCGAACCGCTCGCGAGCCCTCAGGCCCCGGTCACTCGCGAGGTGAAGCTGTCCGGCCGGATGAGCTGGCGCCGCGGCGTGGACTTCATGGTGAACGATGAACCGCATCATCATGACAGGCCCGTGAAGGTGGGCGAGTTGCAGGTCTGGGAGGTCGTGAACGCGACACCCATCGACCATCCGTTCCACCTGCACGGGTTCTTCTTCCAGGTGCTGGCGGTGAACGGTGCGCCTCCGCCGTTCCGGTCATGGGAGGACACGGTCAACGTGCCGGCAAAGGGACGTGTGAAGATCGTGTGGAAGCCGGACGATCGGCCGGGGCTGTGGATGTATCACTGCCACATCCTGGAGCATCATGCGGCAGGGATGATGGGGCATTTCGAGGTGGTCCGCTGAGCCCTGCTGGTGCGCGCCGGAACGGTTCCGCCCGCGGTGACATGGGGCTATACTGCCTTATCGCGATCGGAACCATGTCCCAAAAGGAGGCCAGCGATGGCAAAGCTCATCGCCACGATGCTCTTCCTTGCGGTGGCCGGCGCCGGCACCGCGCGCGCCCAGTCCAGCGCATCGGAAGAGACGCTGTACGAACGGTTGGGCGGACTACCCGCGATCTCCCTCTTGATCAGCGACTTCATGGACGACTTCGCGAAGGACGAGTTGATCCTCGCGAACCCCGCCGTGCGGGAGCGCAAGACGCCGGACAAGTTCCCCTACATCAAGTTCCAGGTGACGGCGCTGCTGTGCGAGGCGGCCGGTGGCCCGTGCAGGTACACCGGGCTCGATCTCAGGACCGCGCATGACGGCCTGAACGTCTCACAGGCCGAGTGGGACCGCATGGTGGAGATCTTCAGCGCCACGCTCACAAGGCACAACGTGCCGGAGCAGGAGCAAGGCGAGATCTTCGCGATCCTGGGTCCGAGTCACGCGGACATTGTGGTGTCGAGTCGCTGAGAGAGCCGGCGGGGAGCCGCATCAGGCGGCCGGCGGATTGAGCAGCGCTTCCAGAACCTCCCGGTGTACGGCGAGCGCCTCGCGATCGTACAGCACAAAGCGGACGCGCGTCACGGCTGAGAGCGACGGCAGGGTCGCGATCACGGTGCGCAGCGCGACCTCGGCGGCCGCGCGCAGCGGGTAGCCGAAGGCGCCGGTGGAAATCGCCGGGAAGGCAACCGAGCCAAGCTTCCGGCGTTCGGCCAGCATCAACGCGTTGCGGTAGCACGAAGACAACAGTTCCTCGGCCGGCTGATCCACGCCGTACACCGGCCCCAGGCAGTGTATCACGTAGCGGTTGGGAAGATTGAAAGCCTCGGTCGCAACAGCCTGCCCGGGTTTGATCGGCGCAGACCGGGCGGCTGCCTCGGCGAGCGCAGGCCCAGCCGCCCGATGAATCGCGCCCGCAACCCCACCGCCCGGGAGCAACTCCGCGTTAGCGGCGTTCACGACCGCATCAAAGTCGTCCTGGCGTGTGATGTCGCCCCACGTGAGTTCCAGCACCGCCTGGCCCAGTTGCACCCGTGTCGTGTCGTCGCTCACGGTTCCACCTCCAGCAGCTTCACCGTCGGCTCGGCGTCGTGCGCCGCCTGCAACGCCCACTCGTTCTCGAACAACATGACCGGACGGCCGTGCCGGTCGTACAGCAGCAGCCGGCCGCTCGAGCGGGCGAGTCTCTTCACCGCGTCGTACGGTCCCTCGGCCCACCGCGCGTGCGCATATCGCATGCGTTCGAGACGCGCCACCGCACCGTACTCGTGTTCGAGCCGATGCAGCAGCAGGTCAAACTGAAGGGGTCCCACGGCGGCCACCACCGGCCGCGGTCCGTCGGGAGCACGCGGGTCTTCGCGCAGGAGCTGCACCAGTCCTTCCTCGGCAAGCTGCTTGAGTCCCGCATCCAGATGCTTCCGGCGCAACGGGTCAGGCGCCGTGACGACGGCAAAATGCTCCGGGGCGAAACGCGGAATCCCGGCATAGATCACTGAGCCGTCGACCGAGAGCGTGTCGCCCACCCGGAAGTCCCCGCGGTCGTAGATCCCCACCACGTCACCCGCCCAGGCGCTGTCCACCATCTGCCGCTCGCGCGCCAGAAACTGCCGTGGCGCCTGGATGCGTACGGGCTGCCCGGTACGCGTGTTCTGCACGGTCATGCCGGGTTCCAGGCATCCCGACCGTACGCGCAGAAACGCGACCCGGTCGCGGTGTCGGGGGTCCATGTTCGCCTGGATCTTGAACACCACGGCGCTGAACGGCGCGGTGACCGGATCCACGACCCGGCCGTGCATGTCAACGGCGCCAGGTGGCGGTGCGAGAGCGAGAAAGTCGTGGAAGAAGGTTTCCACCCCCACGTTGGTGAGCGCGCTGCCGAAGAACGTGGGAGATACAGTGCCATCCAGAAACGCCGCGTGGTTTACGGCTGGCGTCATGGCGTCCAGCAGGGCCAGCTCCTCGCGCACATGGTCAAGCTCCGCGGAACCGAGTCGGGCCTCCAGGGCCGGATCGTCCAGCGGAAGAATTTCGGCCGCGGTCCGGCTCGCACCATGGTCGGCCGCGCGGTCGTACAGGGTGACCCGGCGGCTGTCACGGTGAGCGATTCCCACCAGGCGGCCATCACGATAGACGGGCCAGGTCACGGGCGCACAGGCAACTCCCAGTTCGCGCTCGACCTCATCCAGCAGCTGGAGTGGGGCAACGCCCGAGCGGTCACACTTGTTGACGAACGTGGCGATGGGGGTCCCGCTCCGGCGGCAGACCGTGAACAGTTGCCGGGTACGTGCCTCGACGCCGCGCCGGTTGTCGAGCAGCATTACGGCACTGTCGGCGACCGCGAGCGCGCGGTAGGTGTCTTCGGAGAAATCCGCGTGGCCCGGGGTATCCAGCAGGTTGATGCGGCAGCCGTCGTGCTCAAACTGGAGCACGCTGGCTGTCACAGAGATACCGCGTTCGCGTTCGATGGCCATCCAGTCGGAGCGGACCGCGCGTTTGGCGCGGCGTGCCTTGACCGATCCCGCGAGGTGGATGGCGCCGCCGTAGAGCAGCAGCTTCTCGGTCAGCGTGGTCTTGCCGGCGTCCGGATGGCTGATGATAGCGAATGTACGCCGGCGCGAGACCTCGTTGTGTGCCGAGGTGTGGGCGCGGATGGCGCAGGGATTCGACATGGTTCACGCTCCAGAGGCCAGGACAGTATTCCGTTTCTTTCGTCCGGTAGGCGTAACCAATGTAACTGTTCCCGGATGTGGGGACTGCCCCGCAGCCCTCTCGAAGGATCTTATCGCTGCGGCCGCGTTACGATCCGACACGCATACTGCAGCCATTCCCAGAACGCATCGCAGCTGCCGTCGATGCGATACTCGACGGATTGGATCTCCGGGAACTGGAAGACCGTGCCGTTCAATTCCTGGAGCAGCATCGTGCTTCCGGCCGAGCTGGAGGCATTGGGAATGAGTTGGCGGAGGTCCCGAAAATCGATGGTGGCGCGGCCCGTCGAAGCCACCTCGACCGATCTCAAGGCATCCGCGGTTGCCTCCGAGAACCAGGAATGCATTCCCGCCGCCCGCTCCTCACTGGTTGGGCCCCGGAGGAGCCACACGAGCGCCGTTCGCACTTCGGGTGAGGGGCCGGTCACGGGGCGGCCCACCGGGGCGGGCGCTTCGTCCCGTGTAAACACCACCACGACGGAGTCGGCGGGTGCGGGCCTGGCCGCCTCTTCCTGAGCGTCCCCGCACGCCCACAGGACGAGGGGTGCTACCACGAGTACTCCGGGCAGGCGGAATGCCCAGCCACGGATTGGTCCTTCGTGGCTGGGCATTTCCCTGGTGTGCAGTTCCTGTTGTGTTACAGCGTGAAGTTGAGGCCCGCCGAGATCTGCGCGGTGGAGCCGTTATTGACGGTGAAACGGAACTCTCCGAAGGGGTGAATCCGGCCCTGGAGCGGCTCCACTCCCACGAGCGCATTCACGCCGGCCCGTGTGGCAGTCAGGCCACCGGCCCCGCTTCGCCTGACATTGAGCCCGCCGCCCACGTAGAGCCAATTGATCGACTCCGTAGCGATTCGATACTTCAGGTCGGCGTTCACGACCGCGAACGATCCCACATCCACAAAGAAGTAGTCCAACGAGGGATAGAACTCGAGGTATCTGATGAGCGGGACGCCGAGCTGCACGCCGATGCCCGGCTTCTTGAGATCGAACTGATAGGAAACGCGCGGACCGATATGCAGGTTAGTGGTCTGGGCCTCTGCGCTGCCGGCGCTGCCCGCGAGGGCCGCGGCCACTGCAAACGCTGCGGCCATTCTGATCATTGTATGTGCCATACCGAGCTCCTGTTCGTAGTTCAGGTAAATTATATATCGTGAATTATAGGCGATGCACGCCGCAGAAACCATAGCTCATCGGGACTAGGCCGGAAGATGATCCGATCGACGGATGGTGCCTGAACCGGCTGATGTTCTACATTTGTCGCATCATGGATATTCTCACGCTGATCATCGTCGGCCTGGTTGCCGGGTTGCTTGCCAGCTTTTTCGTGGGTGGTTTGGGCTTCGGCCTCCTGGGCGACATCGTCGTGGGCATCGGAGGCGCATTCCTGGGTACTTGGCTCTTCGGAGTGCTCAACATTCAGGCGCCGTTCAGCGGCGTGACCAGTATGATCTTCGTTGCATTCGTTGGCGCGGTCCTGTTGCTCCTGCTGCTCGGTGCGGTCGGGAGAGGGCGGCGTCGCCGGGCCTAGTGCCCGTCCAACCTCAGAGGACCCCATGGAAGAAGTCAAAGTTGCCGCAGACGATGCCCGACAGGCCAGGCAGCATGCGGCGGTGAAGTCGAACGTCGAGCGCCACGTGAACGCGGAGATTGCCGGCGAGGCCGCAGCTCCTTCGATAGATGGACGGGACAGAGTCGGCGTCGTTGCGGACCAATTTCGTGAAACGGCGATTGACGAGACCGTAGGAAGCGAGCGCGGGCTCAGCCACGCGCGCACGGCGGCACGCGGATCGCAGTTCATCGACTACGCTTTTTACGTGCTCTACACGCTGCTCGCAATCCGTCTCGTTCTCGCGCTTATCGCGGCGGAGTCGACGAACGGGTTCGTGAAGTTCATCGGTGCCGTCACCGGCCCATTCTACGCACCGTTCCGGGGCATCGTACCGAGTCCTGCCGTCGAGGGGGGATACACGCTGGTTCTGCCGATCGTGATCGCCCTGGTGGCATACATGATTCTGCACGTGGGGATCAACGGACTGTTCCGAATGGTTGGTCACCGGAAGACGAAGATCTAGCGCAGCACCTGCACGCGGGCCGGGCGGATACCGCATGGCATCGACCCAGGACTTCCTTGACTTCGTGCTTGATCAGATCGAGCCGCGCGGACGGGTAACCGCGCGGAAGATGTTCGGCGAGTACGCGCTCTACGCCGGCGATAAGGTCGTGGCGCTCGTGTGTGATGATCGACTGTTCATCAAGCCTACTGACGCGGGGAGGGCGTTCGCCGGGGAGATTGCCCAGGCGCCGCCGTATCCCGGCGCCAAGCCGTATTTCCTGATCGAGGACGGACTCGAGGACCGGGCGTGGTTGAGCGAGTTGGTGCGAGTAACGGAGGGAGCGTTGCCGGCGCCGAAGTTGAAGAAGAAAGCAACGAGGGGGAAGAAGCGTTGATCCTCACCCAACCTTCATCTCGCCTTCAGAGGTAACCGGCGACCTCTGGTTCCTCATGAACCTGCTCGAGATCACTACCCGCTACGTCTTCATCACCGCCAAGGGTGGTGTGGGGAAACGTCCAACGCCGCCCGCCATGGCGGTCGGGCTGGCCGACCTGCGCCCTCGGCGTTGGTGGAAGCTGCCGCCGGGTTCTGATCTGGAGTGCTATGCGAATGCGTCCGGGGCGGCAGACCGCCGCCCCGAATCATGGCTACCGCGGCGCCCGCGTGGACTGGAACGTGCCGGTTACGACCTCCTCGGCCTCACCTGTCCGGTAGGTGGCCGTAATGTTCCCGACCATCATGTCTCTCTGCTTGACGCCAGCCGTACGGACCGAGACCATGATCCCGGGGCGCAGGATGCTTTCGTACTCCGGGGACACCGCGATCAGGCTGTCGCCGGCGATCGATACCCGCAGGGGCATCGGGTCCCGCCCCGCGAGGTTCAAAGTCCAGGCGCCGTCGGCAGTGCCCACCATCTGCGACTCGACGGGGTTCTCGACGCCTGCCAGGGTGGTGGTCGTATTCCACGTGCCCGCGAAATCGGCGAGTGAGAGTGCCGGCTCCGGATCGTCCTGCCGGTCAGCCGGGGCGCAGGCCATCAGGAGGATGGTACAGCCGGCGAGTGCGGTGCGACGCATGATGTCTCCTTGTGGAGTGAGGAATGTCCGGCAGACGGAGCGACGCAAGCTATGCCCGGGGAGGGGGAAGGGCAAATGCGCGGTTTGCGCGCCGGCTTTCGAGGAATGGCAGCAGGCGGCCTTCGCCGGAGGTGCCGTCAGCGAACGTGACCTGCAGACACATGCCTGGCCGCACCTCTGCGCGCACAACGCGCCAGGGCGTTGTGGGCCTGGAGGCACGCTCTACTCCAACGGAGGAATCGGCGTGGGGCTTCTCGGTCTGTGACGGAGGCTCCAAGTATATGTCGATCATTGCTCCAGCGCCCATGTCTGTGTGGCCGGCGCCCACAATAACACGAGAGACTTGACGCCCCGTCACCCCGTTCAATTAGAATGGCGCTGATGTTCATGTGCTTACGCTCGATGGCGGCATCCGAGCGATTGTTCAGGAGCCCGTTGAGGATGATACGCCGGTGGTCGGCCTTTGACGTACGGTTCGCCCCGGAGCTCGGCAGCGAGCATCGCAAAGTAGTCGGCGACGGTCGCCTCGACTTCAACGCGAGACCAGTCTTGTGGCATGTAGAAGAGAATGTATCCCGATTCTCTGATGAGCCAGACGGGGCCGCGATTTCATGTGAGATTCGCCGTGGCTGCGAACAATGAACCTGATGCCGCTCAGGCGCTACGTATTCGTCCGGTTCCGAGCGCTGCTTTCACCCCCCCACCCCCACCTCCTTCCTGATCAACCTGCCCAGCGCCGCCCGATCCGCCGCCAGCAATCCCGCAATCTTCTCTTGATCCACGTCCGCCACGATGATGTCACCCACCTCGGTGTTCACCCGCGAGAACACCCCGTGCGCCTGCATCTTGGACGCCTGGTACTGATTGTCCTCCGTGGGTGTGACATAATGCACCGAGTCCGCCTTGTACCGGTGCACCAGCCAGAGATGCACCAGCGTCATGAGCCGCTTCTTCCGGAGCGCCTCCTCATAGGTGTTCTGATCCCGGACTGACAGAATGCTCCGCCCCCGGCGATCCTTGATGGGCGCGAAGACCACATTTGCTACCTTCTGCCCCTTCTCATCTTCGATGCCGAGTTCCAGCAGCTCCGAGCCGGCCCGATGCGGCTTGAGATTCACTTTGAGCTTGTGCGGCAGCTGATAATGCTCGCTCCACATGGCCAGCCACTCTTCCAGCAGCTTCTTTGGCACCTCGGTCTGTACCAGATGCTGCACCTGCGTGGACCCCTTGCCCATGGCCATCGTGGTGGCCGTGCGGCCCGACGTGGACATGAGGGCCGCATCCAACCTTGGCCCCCCCACCAGCGTCTGCGGCGTGCGGTACGGACTCTCGAGCAACCGGATCTTCCGCTGCAACTTGGCCAGCGCCAGCATCCCGTCCTGCCGGAGCGCCGTCGCAAACTCCTCCGCCGCCATCCCGTCAATCTGATGCCCGCCGTACGTGATGAAGTTGAAGACGTAGCCCATCTTCCCCAACTCCCGCGGGAACTCGCGCATCTCGTCGTCATTCATCCCCGTGCTGTCCCAGTTGAACGACGGCGACAGGTTGTACGCCAGCATCTTGTCGGGATACTTCGCATGAATGGCCTCGGCGAACTCCCGCGCATCCTTGAGATCTGCCGTCTTGGTCTCCATCCACAGGATGTCCGCGAACGGTGCGGCCGCCAGTGACTTGGCAATCGCATACTCGATCCCCCCACGTACCTGGTAGTAGCCCTCCGGCGTGGTGGCCAGATCACAATCCCAGTCGACCGTAATGCCGAGTTCCTTTACCTTCGCCCGCGCCGCGTAGAACGACGCACCCTTCGCAAACTCGCGCCACTCCTCCACCGTCATGTCGAACGTCTCACCATCATCCAGGTGCACCTGAAGCGCCTTGGCCACCGCTTCGCCCCAGGTCTTCAACCCCGCCGCCGCCTCCCACGCCTCGATAAGGTTTGCCTGCGCCTTCCCGAACGCCGCGTCGATGGCGACCTCATTCGCTCCCTTGAGTTTCTGCGCCGCCTCCACCGCCTCCGACGCCAACCCCACCCGCTCGAGCCAACGGTCGGCCGCGGCATACGCTTCATCAGACAATGCATACAGCAGGTGCCCGTTCAGTTCCTTGACGCCCAGCGTGTGGAACCGCCGCATGAGCCCCAGGAGACACGCCTTGTACGACGGCACGTCCAGGTTGGTGGCCCCCAGAATGAACGGGTGATCCCGCTCATCCCCCCGGCCGTCCAGCAGGTTCGCCGCCTCGGCGTCGGTGCGCGCCACGATGATCCCCGCCACCCGCATGACGTCCAGCTGGAACCGCGCCGCGTTCAGCCGCTTGATCTGCTCATCACTCGCTACCAGTACCTTGCCCCCCTGATGGCCGCACTTCTTGGTGCCGGGACGCTGATCCTCGATGTGATAACCAGGCACCCCCGCCTCGACGAAGCGCCGGATCAGGTTCCGCACGTGCGGATCCCCGCCGTGACCGGTGTCCGCATCGGCAATGATGAACGGCCGGAAGTCATGCTCCGGCGTCTCGGCCCGCTGCGTCTCGGTCATCCGGGCGCGCTGATAGCCCTGATTGCGGTCGGCCGTGATGAGCGCCCGCACGATCGTGGCCGCCTCGTCCGGCACCTGCGACAACGGATAGCTCGCGAGATCAGGCCCCGGGTCTTCCGTGACGGAGCCCTTGGCCGAGGTCGCCCAGCCTCCCAGGTAGATGGCTTCGATGCCAAGGCGCTTGATCACCACGGCCTGGCCGGGAGAGTAGGGACCGAACGTGGTGACGCTTTCACGTTTCTCGAACAGCTCGCGCAGGCGGTCATAAAAACCTTCCGCGGCCTTGCGTGCGACCGTGTAGTCCTGCTCGATGGTGCCCCGCTGTTCCACCACCTGGCGCGGGGTGTGGAGCCGGAGAATCCCCGTGAAGCGGGGTGAATTCATCCATTTTCCGGTCTCGGACACTTCCTTGTCAAACGTGTTCATCTCTCGACTCCGTTTGGTGCTCGGGTTCTCGGTCTGGACAAGATGCATCGAAGGTGCCTGCAAAACGAGCGCCGGGCCCCGGCCGTGTTCTCCCCCCCTCTTGACACTATATGTTATCACACATATAATCAGTCCATGGTTACTCAACTCCAGAGCGAAATCAAGCAGACCCGGCCCTTCGCGAGC
>CAZTIV010000002.1:53609-93104 GCA_964613905.1 uncultured Gemmatimonadaceae bacterium
GTCCATGGTTACTCAACTCCAGAGCGAAATCAAGCAGACCCGGCCCTTCGCGAGCCCTGAGCAGGAAGCCTTTCTCGGTATCGGCCGTACCTGGGCGGTGCTGGAGCACGCCGTCTCTGAATTCCTCAAGCCATATGGACTTACGCCCACTCAGTACAACGTCCTCAGAATCCTGCGCGGAGCGGGGAAGGACGGGCTTTGCCGAGCGGAAGTGATCGAGCGGATGCTGACCAAAGTGCCGGACGTCACCCGCCTGCTGGATCGGCTGGAAGCCGCCGGACACATCACGCGGGAAAGGGATGGTGAGGACAGACGATACGTGACAACCCGGATCACAAAGGCCGGGCTCAAACTTCTGGCTGAGCTGGACGACCCGGTCAGAGAAATGGACCGCCGGCTGCTCGGCTCGCTCGACAAGGCGGAATTGAGCCGGCTGACCGACCTGCTCGGACGGATCCGGGCCGCGGTTTGAGAGGATTTTTTTCGGCAGAATAAGTGTTATCACATATGATGTCTGAACACTTGATCAGGAGGAACGTATGAACACGACCGTTGCAGTCCCCGACACCACGCCCGCGCGTATCAACGCCGCCCTCGCCGCCCTGCGGGTGGTGATCGGTGTTGTCTTCCTGGCGCACGGTGCACGGAAGCTGTTCGTCTTCGGACTGGACGGAGTCACCGGCGCCTTTGCGGGAATGGGGGTGCCGCTTGCGGGCATTGCCGGTCCCGGGGTGGCGTTTGCCGAGTTCCTGGGCGGACTCGCGCTGATCCTGGGATTGTTCACCCGTGTTTCGGCCGCAGCTCTCGCCGTGGTTATGTTCGGCGCCATGACCATCGTGCACCTCCCGGCCGGCTTCTTTGCGCCGGAAGGGATCGAGTTCGTGCTGACGCTCTTCGCGGCGGCGGTGGCGCTGGCGCTGACCGGGCCGGGCGCCTACTCGCTTGACGCCATCCTGGCCAGGCGTCAGCGTCGGGCCAACTCCTCAGCCTGATAAACCGCAGAGTACGCAGAGATCGCAGAGAACAACAACCAGTTGTCATTCCTCTGCGACCTCTGCGTTCTCCGCGGTTCAGCCTTGATCGAAGTCCGCATTCCCGGTGATCCGCGCGTTGTCGTCCCGTAAGGTGTCGAGATACTTCTGAATCCGTTCCCGCGCCACAGCCAGATCGTGATTGTTCAGATTCAGATTCCAGAGATCAATTGCCCACGGCGGCTTCACCTCTGAATTGACGTACGCCTCGAGAATGGCGCGTGAGATGGGCAGCGTGGTCTGCTTCGAGTCATCATGCACGTCCCGGTTCGACGCCTTGAGCAGCTTGGCGTGCTCTTCTTCGACGATCCGGACGAGCAGGTCCGCAGCCACACGGTCGCCCGCGTTGACTCCCGTCTCTTTATCAGTATCCGTGAAAGTGGCTCCCTTGTGCAGCCACTCCCACAGAATGCTCATCCGGATCTCCCCGGTGGCGGCGTCTTCCATGAGATAGAGCACGTCGTCGTTCCCGAAGAAATCCGCCGGCTTCAATGCCGCGGCCTGGAATCCGCGCCCGAAGGCGTTGCCGTACTGGAGTGCTACACTCACGAGGTCCCGGCACCCGCGCACCGTGCGGGGTGCGGGCTCGAGCAGGCTCAGCGCCTCGGCGTCTTCCTTCGTGTAGGTGAGCGGTGGGAACTTGCGACCAAGCTGGTTGGCTTCGCCCGTCTCCTCCCAGACCGGCCGGATTATGTTCACCATCTTCCAGTGCGAAACCCATTTGCCGCTGGCTCCCGCCTCCTGCTCACGCTTTGCCCCCGCAATGGCCTTGTCCATCCCGGATTGCACCCCTGCCTCCGATCCGACCGGAATATTGGCCTCCATTCCGCCCTGCCACAGCGCGTATCGGCCCGCGTGGTCGGCGGTGTTCACGGCCCGCCGCACGCGGTCTTCATAGATCCGCATGTAGCCGTACGTCATGCCGATCACGTCGATATTCGGATTGATGAAGTCCTTTACCCCGGCCATGGCATCGGACACGCTGTTGATGTAATCCCAGCGGCCGGTGTTGAAGCCCACGAAATGGGGGCTCAGTACGGCGCGGATCTCCATCAGCTGGAAGCAGGCTTCGATCTGTTCCACCAGCACGTACACCTTGATGGTGCCGACCGGGAGCCCAACGTGTTCTTCCAGCGCGCTGAGCATGCGGTTCCACACGGCGGCTTCTTCAGCGGTCTGGATCTTGGGCAGGTAGAGAACGACCGATGAACCGGCCTCACGCAGCGCCGCATGGTTGCTCACTACGTAGAGCACGAGGTCCACGATTGACGCAGAGAAGCCGGTGCCGTCCTTCATGCGGATGTGTCGGTCGTCCAGGTGCAGGCCCCGAGCCCGGTAGATTTTCGTGGTGAAGTCGAGCTGTTGTTTCCAGTCCCTGATGATTTCCTTGCCGAAGAACCCTCCGGCCCAGCGGTTCATCTCACCGGCCACCTGATCGCTCACCTCCAGGAACAGTGGATGCTTCGTGATGGCGAGCTTGAGATTCCGCTGGTTGTCGAGCGACATGGTGTCCACCTGACCCAGCGCGTCTTCACCGTCGAACATCCAGCCGTCGGCGCCGGAGAGCAGGGCGTAGGCCACATTGCGCAGGCTTTCCTTGGGAGCGGTGCGCGGCCGAGTGGCCGGGCCGGTGCCCTGGATCCACTGGCGTTCGAGGTCGTGCGGGATCTCGCTCCCCTCGAACTTCCCATCCCGGGCGTCCTGCACCTTCATGTCCGTGCCGGGGATGGTGCCGTTGGCGTCGAGGAATGCGAGGCCCCTGCCGGCGTCGATCCGTTCCTTGCGCCGCCGCATGCGGGAGGCCATCACGGCGCGGCGATCCTGTTCGAGCGGGCTCAGGGCTTCGAGTGCCGCCAGCGACTCCGGGTGGAGGATGTCGCCGTACATGTCGAGCAGGCCGTTTTGGACAACGAGGTTTCCTGAGTGTCCGGTCATTGAGTCCTCGTCACTGGATTGCAGGCTTGATAACCGCGGAGATCGCGGAGACCGCAGAGTAAAGAAAACTGTTTGTTACGTGAGGAGCGAGTATCCAGCTGTGACAAAGTGCTGGTCGAACGCAAAGGCGGCGCGGATCCGCTCGCTCCGCATGACCGCAAAGCTTACCGCATCTGTGAGCGAGAAGCGCTGATTGCTGAAACGCTCGAGCCAATCTTCGTGGGCGCGCCGGACCACCATCGACGGCCACGCGGCTTCTTCTCTTCGATTGCCCGGGCCAGATACTCGTCGTGCCTCGCAGAGTAGTCGGGCGGGTAATCCGGGTCATCACCGAGGATGCCGAGGATGGCCTTGTGAGACCACCCGGGCGCCCGCTCGCCCAGATCGGTGGTGGCCAGGCGCCTCAGGCCTCGCCTCAGGATCTCCGCCTTCGCCAGACCGGTTTGCTCGGCCAGACGGTCAAGCAGGGTAAGGTCCTGTCTGTCCAGGTACACCTGTACGAGTTCGCGCACACGGTCGGGGCGACGGGCTGACATGTGAGCAACATACATGTACGTAGGAATAACTATCAATGTACTATCTGCATGTATATCGCCGCGGCGGATCCTCAAGCACGGTGCCTACGAACCCGCATGCGGGATGCCTGTACGCACGGTAATATTGTTGCTCATGCCTGACGCGGCCCTCGGTCTCCACCTCCGGGAGACACCCTTTCATCCCCGCACCGCGGCCCTGATGCAAGGCCAGGCCTGGCGCCGGTGGGCCGGCCATGTGGTCGCGAGCTCCTACGAACTCACCCACGACCACGAATACCACGCCATCCGTAACACCGCCGCGCTGTTCGACATCTCACCGCTCTGGAAGTACCTGATTACCGGACCGGATGCGGCACGCCTGCTCGACCTGGTCGTGCCGCGCGACGTCATGGAGTGCAAGGTAGGCCAGGTGCTCTACACGCCGTGGTGCGATCCTGCCGGCAAGGTGATCGACGACGGCACTGTCTCCCGTCTTCGGGAACAGACCTTCCGGATCACCTCTGCCGAACCCAACCTGCGGTGGCTTCATCTCAATGCCACAGGGCTCAGGGTCTCCATCACGGACGTTTCCGGCTCGACCGCGGCGCTGGCGCTGCAAGGTCCGCTGTCCCGCATGATCCTCGAAGAGGCGACGGGGACCGATCTCGCAAACCTCAGGTTCTTCCGTGTCATCGAGGCCGCGGTCCTGAACGTGCCGGTCACGATCTCCCGCACTGGCTATACCGGGGACCTGGGTTACGAGATCTGGATGGATGCGGGTCAGGCGTTGCCGGTCTGGGACGCCCTGACCGATGCCGGCCAACCGTTCGGCATCACGCCCGCCGGCATGCTGGCGCTCGATGTGGCGCGCATAGAGGCGGGACTGATTCTGCTGGACGTGGACTATGTGCCGGCCACGCGTGCGCTGATCGAGATGCAGAAGTCTTCGCCGTACGAGCTGAACCTGGGGTGGACGGTCAAGCTCGAAAAGGAGCGGTTCGTTGGGAAGACCGCGCTCGAGGCCGAGTCCCGCAGCGGAGCCGGGTGGCGGCTCGTGGGGATTGATGTGGACTGGGATTCGCTCGAACGGTTGTTCGCGGAAGTGGGACTCCCGCCGAGGCTTCCCACGACTGCGTGGCGCGTGAGCGTACCCGTCTACCGGGAAGGCGCGCAGGTCGGATACGCCACGAGCGGCTGCTGGTCGCCGCTGCTCAAGAAGTATGTCGCGCTCGCTCATCTCGAGCCGGGACACGGGCGGCCCGGCAACCGGGTACAGATTGAGGTGACGGTCGAACACCGGCGCAAACGGGCGGATGCGCAGGTGGTGGAGCTGCCGTTCCTCAACCTGGAACGGAAGCGCGCCTGATGGCAAAGCGCTACGATGCGATCGTCATTGGCGGCGGCCACAACGGGCTCGTGAACGGAGCATACCTTGCGCGGGCGGGAAAACAGGTGCTGGTGCTGGAGCGCCGGCCGCTGGTGGGTGGCGCTGCGGTTACGGAAGAAGTCTTCCCCGGCTTCAGGTTCTCGATGTTCTCGTATGTGGTGAGCCTGCTCCGGCCGGAGATCATCCGCGACCTCGAGCTGCCGCGTCACGGTCTCCAGATCCTGCCGCTCGATAGCACCGTCACCCCCATGGAGAACGGCGACTACCTGGCCACCTGGGCGGACCACGACCTGACCCGCCGGGAACTGTACCGCCATTCGCCGAGGGACGCGGAAGCCTACGACGAATACGGCCGCCTGCTGCATCACATGGCTCATGCAGTGAAGCCCATACTCGGCATGGTGCCGCCGGATCCCACATCACTGCATCCGCGCGATCTGGCGGGACTGCTCAGGCTGGGTAAGCACTTCCGCGGGCTTGGCGCCGAGCGGTTTCATGCGCTCTTCAAACTCATGACGATGAGCTCGGCAGACTTTCTGGACGAGTGGTTCGAGACCGATGTGCTCAAGGCCACCAAAGCGGCGAGCGGAATCATCGGTACCTTCCTCGGGCCCAGATCACCGGGCACGGCCTACGTGCTGCTGCATCACTACATGGGTGAACTGGACGGGGTATTCCGCGCCTGGGGTTTTGCCAGGGGCGGCACCGGTGCAGTAAGTGAGGCCATCGCTTCCGCCGCCAGGAGCTTTGGCGCGGAGATCCGGACCAACGCGAACGTCGCGCGTGTCATGGTGAAGGACGGACGCACGATGGGTGTGGCTCTGGAAGACGGCGAAGAGATTGGCGCGGGAGCGGTGGTGTCCGGCCTGGATCCGCGCCGCACGTTCGTTGATCTGCTGGAGCCGGGAACGCTTCCGGATGAATTCGCCGATACGATCAGGCGTTTCAGGTTCAGGGGATCATCCGGTAAGGTAAACCTGGCGCTCGATGCGTTGCCGAGCTTCACCGCGCTGCCTGGTAACGGACCGCATTTCCGCGGAGCCATCTCCATCAGCCCGAGTCTAGATTACGTCGAACGGGCCTACGACGATGCCAAGTACGGCGAGTTCTCGCGACGGCCGTACATGGATATTGTCTTCCCGTCGGTGATAGATCCGGGCATGGCACCGCCCGGAAAGCACGTGATGTCCATCTTTGTGCAGTACGCGCCGTATCGACTGAACGGCGGATGGACGGACGACAAGCGTGAGGCCTTTGGCGACGCCGTCATCGATACGCTCGAGCAGTTCGCGCCAAACATCAAATCCTGCATCCGGCACCGGCAGGTTCTGACTCCGGCCGACATCGAACGGATCACAGGGCTCTCTGAAGGCAACATCTTTCAGGGCGAACTGGCACTGCATCAGTTGTTCTTCCTGCGTCCTGCTCCGTCGTGGGCCAGGTACCGCACTCCGGTCCGGGGATACTACCAGTGCGGATCCGGGACGCATCCGGGCGGGGGAATCATGGGAGCATCAGGGCGGCTCGCGGCGCTGGCCGTGCTCGAGGATGGGTTGTGAGCCCTGACGCGGTGGTGATCGGGGCCGGAGCCAACGGGCTGGTAGCGGCACACATGCTGGCACGCGCCGGGCGCAGCGTGCTCGTCCTTGAGCAGCAGGAGAAACCGGATCGGGGAGTCGACGCCGGTTGGGTGCCGCCGGGGGTGATCCGCGATCTCGACCTCGCCGCCGATGGATTGCAGACGTACGATGACGATCCCTGGGCCTCCGCGGCGCTCGACGGCGGCGAGAGACTCGACCTTTGGCGGGACGTGCGGAAGAGTGCCGATGCCATCCGGCGGCTGAGTTCGCGGGACGCCGACCGTTGGCCGGAGTTCTGCGAGCGGATGCACAGCCTCGCGCGGATGCTCGAGTCGCTCTATCAGCAGCCGGCCCCTGACATCGAGCACCTCTCACTTGGTGAACTCACTCGACTGGGTGGGCTGGGGCTCTCTGTACGGAGGATGGGCAGGCAGGCGGTGGTGGACGCACTGCGCATCCTGCCCATGTCGGTGGCGGATCTGCTGGATGACTGGTTCGAGAATGACGTGCTCAAGGGTGTGCTCGGAGCGAGCGGCATCATGCACCTCTGCCAGGGACCGAGGGGCGGGGGCACTGCCTTCAATCTGCTGCATCATCACGTGGGGAGCCCCGTCGGTGTCTTCCGGCCGCGGCGCTCGAATCTGACGGACGTGCTCGGACGGCGTCGCGGTGTGGAGGTACGCCACGGAGCACAGGTGACTCGCATTCTCGTGAAGGGCGGGCGCGTTACAGGTGTGGCGGCTGCGGATGGCGAGGAGATTGCGGCACGCCTGGTGTTTTCCAGCGCTGGCCCCCGGGCAACACTGCTCGGGATGATCGAGCCAGGCTGGCTCGATCCGGATATGGTTCGAGCCGTGGTCAACATCAGGTGCCGTGGAGTGGCCGCGCGGGTGACGTGCAGTGTTCAAGGTGATCCCGGGTTCGGAGTGCTCGCTGTGGCCCAATCGCTTGAATATCTGGAGAAGGCGTACGACGACGCCAAGTATGGACGCGTTTCGGCGGCGCCGTACATGGAAGCGCGCTCAGGTAATGGAGAGCTGGAGATACACGTGCAGTATACGCCATATGCGCTCCGCGATGGCACGTGGAATGACGAGCGTCGCCATGCGCTCGGGCTCAAGGTTGTCCCACTGCTCTCGGATGCGGCGCCGGTGCTTCGTGGTCGCCTGGATGTGAAAGAGGTGCTGACACCTTGCGATCTCGAGGAGCGTTACGGGCTCACCGAGGGGCACGCGTATCAGGGTGAGTTGGCGCTGGATCAGATCCTGTTCATGCGGCCGGTGCCGGGTTGGAGCCGATATCGAACGTCCGTCGCAGGACTCTATCTGTGTGGGACGGGAGCGCATCCGGGCGGTGCAGTGCCAGGTGGGGCGGGGTGGTTGGCGGTGAAGGAAGCGCTCCGATAGCTTGGTGGTTACGCACGGCCCGGTTTTCCGAGGATATGGAGTCAGGACATTTGCGGCACAGCTCGATACTCGTCGCGCTCATGACAGCGGCCATTGCGGGATGCCAGCCGGGTGACGGCCGGGCGGAAGGGAAGCCCTACCATCGCTCAGACTGGCACCCGCAGGACTGGACCGTCCTCCAGAACAAGGTGCGCTGGGGCGTGGAGCGCGGACTTGATACGATGCCCGTGGGCCGCGCAATTGTCCGCCTGGCCGAAACGTTCGTGGGTGAACCGTACACCCCGCACACGCTGGAGGTGGAGGGACCCGAACGCGTCGTGATCAACCTGCGTGAGTTCGACTGTGTGACGCTGATCGAGACCGTGCTGGCGCTGGTGCAGTTCATCCGCCGTGACGGCACCGAACTGCTCGCGGATCGTGCCCGCGCCGAGGCGCAATTCGAGAGGTATCTCCGGGGATGGCGCTACCGCGGTGGTATGCTGGATGGATATGCCAGCCGTCTGCACTACTTTTCGGAGTGGCTATCTGACAATGAGCGACGAGGCCGGCTCCTGATCATCACACGGGAGTTGGGAGGCGTACCGGATTCGAGGCCGATTCACTTCATGACCAGCAACCACGGGGCGTATCGTCAACTCGCCGAACCCGGTGTGGTTGAGGCAATTCGCGCCATCGAGCAAGGGCTTGTTGGGGAGCGCTGGATGATTCCGCAGGCGGGAATTGCCACCGCCGCTCGCGGTATTCAGGACGGCGACATCATTGCCGCCACCTCGACGTTGGACGGGCTGGACGTGGCGCACACTGGCTTCGCCATCTGGCGCGACGGCCAACTTCATCTCCTGCATGCGCCATTGGTGGGAACGGTGGTCGAGATTTCTGAGCGGACGCTGGCCGAGCGGATCGGCAGGATCGCCACCCAGAACGGGATCATCGTGGGACGGGTAGCGACCCCCTAGGAATCCGCGTTCCGGATTTCCTTGCCGTCGAACACCCAACCGGTCTTCCGTGGTCTTTGCAGGGGAGCGGCTTCGTCTTCCACTGGTTCAGCCTTCACTTCACGAAGCGAGACCACCGCATCCCGGTTGACCAGGACACGCAGGTTGTTACTGCGGTGGTCCATGGGCATGACGTAAAAGAACTGTCCGCGCGGTGGGTAGCTGTTCACCAGACAACCCAGCTTCTCGCCGTCGGCGAAGACCAGCTCGATGAGCCGGCTGCCCCGGAGACGGCCGTCACCGGGCTGCGGCTGGTGCGCCTCCTCGTACTCGGGTCGGCCGTTGAAGTCACGGACGAAGAACAACGCCTTGAGCTGCGCAAGGTCAACTTCCACAACTCCCCGATCAGCCGTCTGCACGTGACAAGTTGGCCGCTTCGGGTCCACATCTGAACTGGTGCCCTTGACGAAATCGTGGTTGATGAAGTGTGCAACTACTTTCTGTGACATGGTGACCCCCTCTCCGAGGCCTCAACCGGGAATTGAACTTGCAGCATGCGAGTGCGCTCCACAAGACCCCTGTCCGCCTGCCTGCGTAACGCTCCGGTAACACAGTGTGAAGGACAGGAAGGAGGGTCTGAACTGGACAAACCGCGGCTCTCATCGTTGTTTCGATCGTTATGTCCACTCCGCTTCCGTGGGTACTCGCGATCACCGGCGCGTCCGGCGCGCCGTACGCCGTACGTCTGCTCGAGGTGCTGGCGAAACTCCGCGCGCCACTTCAGTTGATCATTTCCGCGCACGGGTGGAGGTTGCTCGAGATGGAGGCGAGAGTCACGTCGGACGCCGAATTGAAGAAGGCCACCGGCGGTGACTGGTCGAGCATTGAGGTGTTCGATGACAAGGACCGTGGCGGCAGGCCGGCATCGGGCTCGGCGCGCTCCGCCGGCATGGTCATCTGCCCATGTTCCATGGGTACCGTGTCCGCCATCGCTCAGGGGAGCAGCCGGTCACTGATAGAGCGTGCGGCCGACGTCACCCTCAAGGAACGTCGCAACCTGCTTGTGGTCACACGCGAGATGCCGCTGTCTCTGATACACCTTCGCAACCTTACTACGCTGGCTGAGGCGGGCGCCGTCGTGATACCGGCGGCTCCGGGGTTCTATCACCGCCCCGAGCGTGTGGAACAGATGGTGGACTTCGTGGTGCAGCGCGTGCTTGATCAGATGGGCGTGGAGGCCGACCTCGCGCCCAGATGGTCGGGCAGGTGAGATGCGCCTCGGCATCATAGCCGATACCCACGGCCTTCTTCGTCCGGAAGTACTTGAAGTCTTCGCAAAGGTGGATCACATCCTGCACGGTGGAGATGTGGGGCCGGCGGAGATTCTTGCAAGGCTCGAGGCTCTGGCTCCCGTGACGGCCGTATTCGGCAACACCGATGGCTATGAGGTCCGGAGGCGTTGTCCCAGAGTCGCGCAGATCGAACTGGATGGCTTCTTCATCACGGTCACCCACGGTGATCAGTTCGGCAGCCCGAACCCGCAGATTCTGCACGAAGAGTTCCCGGACGCCGATATCATTGTCTACGGCCACACCCACGAAGCAAGACTGGAGCTGGTGGACAGGACGGTGACAGTCATGAATCCGGGAGCGGCCGGGCCGGTCCGCTTCAACAGCGTACCGTCGGTGGGGATCATGGAGCTGGAGACAGGGATTCCGCCCAGGGCGAGACTTGTTCGTCTCACCCCGTCCTGATCAGATATCCCAGGTACACGCCGAAGATTGCCAGCAGAAGAACCCCGTTCCACCGGGTCACGTTTCTGCCCCACAGTATCAGGGGGAACAGGGCCATGGTGATACCCAGCATGACCCAGTTGTCCACCGCGAGCGCCTGTGGGTTCACGGAGATGGGGATGACAACGCTCGTGGTGCCGAGTATGCACAACAGGTTGAAGATGTTGGAGCCCACAATGTTTCCGACGGCGATGGCCGATTCGCCGCGACGGGCCGCCACGATCGATGTGGCAAGTTCCGGCAGGCTCGTGCCCATGGCTATGATCGTGAGACCTATCACACGCTGGCTCACCGCGTAGGTCTCGGCAAACGTCACCGCCCCGCGCACTATGAGGTCTGCTCCCAGGGCCAGCGCGGCAATCCCACCCAACGCCAGCAGAATGTTCTTTCCCCACGCCCGTCGCCGCTCATCCGCCGCCGCCACCTGTGAAACGGACTGAGCGAGCCCGGTGACGGCCGCGGAAGATGTTTCCGAACGCGAGAGTCGGACCATGTACACCGTGAATGCGCCGAGCGAAAACAGCAGGAACGCGCCTTCCAGACGGTCAACCAGTCCGTCACGCGTGAGCAGCACCGTGACCCACGTGGCGATCACCATGAACGGGTACTCGAGCCGGATGGTCTGGCGTTCCACCGGCACCACGCGCACGATTGCCGTGAGGGCCAGAATCACTGCAAGATTGAAGATGTTGGAGCCAACGATGTTGCTGTAGGAAATGTCCGGCGCCTTGCGCAGCACGGCCCCCAGAGATACCGCCAGCTCCGGCATGGAGGTGCCCATGGCAACTACGGTGAGGCCCACCACAGCCGCGGATATCCGGGCCAGCAGCGCGATACGTGTTGCGGCCACCACCAGATAGTGGCCGCCCACGAACAGAATCACGAGGCCGCCGCCGAGTTGGAGGAGAGCAATCAGCATGGATTCTTTCCGTCCAGCCACTGGTCGAGCGGCACGGTGCGCCGCAGAGCGGCCGGATGTCGCCGGAACCAGCTCAACAGCAGAAGCATCTCGTCGATTGCCTCTACCGGCAGAGAACCCGCTCCGTGCTCGTCACCGGCATGTTCCGCTACCAGGGCCCTGAACGCCTCGCGCTCTATGGGTGTTGTGGGCGCGGGCGCGGATCCGCGGACGGTGGCGCGCTTGATCACCCAGGCCCGGGTGTCGCCATACACGCCGGGATCGACGTACACGAAACTCAGCGCGTCTACGGCGGCGCGGGCCGCATTGCCCGCGGCAAACAGCCATTCGAGCGCATCGAAACGATCCCGCCAACGCGCCGCCATCTCGAACGCGGATGCCGTGCTGGCTGCGGTCATCTCGCTGACCACGCGGTCCAATGGTGCCACCCCACGCCCCTCCAGGAACGCCAGTGCCTGCTCAAGACGCTCGGCGTATGCCGGCTCCGTAACAAATCCGGCGCACGGCCCCGTGCAGGTGCCCAGCGAGTGGCGCATGCATCCGGCGCGACGCGCGCCCTGGAACAGATCTCCCTGTTCGGCCCAGGCAATGCCCGCGTCCAGTGCACAATCACGCAGGCCCAGCATGTCATTCAATACCCGCACGCCTTCGGTCACCCTGGCCGCCGACTGATACGGGCCGTAGTGGCGGGAATCATCTGTCGTGATCGTGCGGCCCACGTACACCCTTGACGCCGGCCCGGCCGACACCTTCACGAATGCCACGCGACGCGTCCGGTTCATGCGCACGTTGAAGGGAGGACGATATCGCCGGATCTCTCTCAACTCCCTCAGGCTGGCGGAAAAATCGGATGGTGTGTAGTCCCATTGCACGTCATCCGAAGCTTCGATGATTCGTCCCGTCTTTTCAGCCCGCGCTCCGGCGCGGAAGTATGACATCAGCCGCGCACGAAGCCGCCTCGCCTTGCCCACGTACACTACCCGGCCCGCCCGGTCTACCATTCGATAGACTCCCGGTCGTTGCTCGGCGAGAGCCTGAACCCGGCGTTTGAGCCGGTCCACATCCGCCAGCGCGAGTGCGAGACCGCTCACCGCCACCCTCTGAGCGAGCGCACATAGCGGTGCAGCTCGAGGAACTTATCGTATACGATCACGCCCTTGCGTTTCTGCCCCATTTCGGCAAGCAGCTCCCGCATCTTCCCGCGACGTGTTACGTAGAATCGGAACGTCTCGGCAAAGTCCTCCTGCGGATGCGTGGCCGCATAGGCGGTGACATGATCCAAGTGCGTTGTGGTAACCCGCCGGCGCTGGAAGTCCACCCAGGTATCGTCGCGAACGCGGTACGCCTTGTTCACCTCGCCGAACGTGCGGATAAACCCCTGCGTGCGGGTCCAGCGCCAGTGATAGAAGAGGAAACTGTGTCCCAGCTCGTGGCAGATGAGGCCCACCAGCATCGACCACGGGATCTCGTCCCGCTTGCGAACCCCCACCACGTAGCCCTGATCTATCTCGACGATGGTCGGGTAGTGCGGATCGACACCCGACACGCCGGGTCTCAGGAGGATACGGTAATTCCAGGGCTTGATGCGCGAAACGAGAAGGAGCCGCCGTACCCGCGTCAGGGCGCGTGGAATCAGGCTCTGACCGGTTGCGTCGTTGCCGCACCAGACACAGTAGTCCGACCAGTCATCCACACCCCGGCCGCAGTGAGGGCACTCGCCCTCGAACTCGTCATCGTCGTTCCACTGCTGGTCGCCTCCGCACCAGGGACAGTACGGCATGGGGTACTCAACGCCGCCACCGCAACCGGCGTCGCATTTTGCGCTGAAGCGGAATCCGCGGGGAGCCTTGAGCGGCTCCTCGCTCGAAACTCCTTCTTCGTAGATGTCCGCCCCGCACCAGGGGCAGTACGACGATAGGTCGGACACCACCCAATGGCAGCGGTAGCATTCAGCCCCGGTCTCGTGGGCCCAGTCACCCCATGTCCGGGCACGGCCACAGCGGCAGCAGTAGGGCCAGTAGCGGCGCAGCGCCTCACCGCACTGACACCGCAACTCGGGCCGCGGCGTGGGCGTCCGTTTACGGCTACGACTCCTGGCGCTCATACCGCATCACCGCTTCATGGACGATGTGATCGATGAAGTCGTAGTAGTCCATCCCCGCCTTCTCGGCCATGTTGGCCATGTCGTGCCCGAAGCTGATGAACGGGTTGGCATTGGCCTCGATAACCCACACCTCATTCTCCGCCGTGAGCCGCACGTCGAGTCGCGCATAGTCGTGCATCCGGAGCGCCACAAATGCCGTCCGGCAGATCTCCTCGATTCGCCGTTTGACGGCACGCGTCATGGGCCGTGCGAACACGTTCCTGATACCCTTGCGCGCGCGATAGGCGTCATCCCACTTGGCGAACTTTGTGGCAATACGCTCCTCGGGCTTCGTCTTCCGCTTGTCGAAGACCATCTCGATTATGGGCAGCACCAGAAGCCGGTCTCCGTTGCCCAGCATCCCCACGTACAGCTCGCGGCCTTCAACAAACTCCTCAGCTATTGCCGACTGGGAAAAGCTCTGGTGAACGAAGGTCACGCGCTCCAGCAGAGCGTCTGCATTCCACACTACCGAAGCCTGCGAAATCCCCACTGACGCATCCTCTTCCAGCGGCTTCACGATCAGCGGGAACCGGAGATCCGGCGCCGCTATCGGCTCGCCCAGGCGGTACGTCGCAAACCCAGGTACGCTGATGCCGTGGTACGCCAGCACCTTCTTGGACATCGCCTTGTTGCGCGTAACCAGAAGAGCCAAAGGAGAAGATCCGGTGTAGCGGTAGCCCTCGCCTTCGAGCAGGGCGGGGAAGAGATAATCGTGCTGGGGCTTCCCCAGGAAGGCTTCAGCGCAGTTGAAGACGATGTCCGGTTTGAACTCCGCCAGTCGTTCTACCAGATGATCGAGGTCGTCGTGCACCCCGACCATGAAGACCTCGTGTCCGCGTGCAAGCAGCGCTTCGGCGACTTCATATTCCGCTTCCTCGACCTCGCTGGCCACCTCGCGCCTGAAATCGGCATCTTCCCACCCCTTGTACGGAGTGTCGAACACCACGGCCACCTTCATGACTGGCAGCGCCAGCAGAACACAGTCTGCCGCGCGTCGATGGCGTGAGTCTCTGCCAGCGGGGTGCCGCAGCGTACGCACGGCTCGCCGGCGCGCCCGTAAACCTGAAGGAGCGACTGGAAGCTGCCGGATCCGCCGGTACCGGTGCGGTAATCGCGCACGGTGGTGCCCCGCGCGGCAATCGCGTCGGTCAGCACCTCCTTGAGTGCGCGGTGCAGTCGCTCCGTTTCCGGCGTGCCAAGATGCGAAGCCGGTCGAGACGGATCGATCCGGGCCCGGAAAAGGGCTTCGCTGGCGTAGATGTTTCCCACTCCGGCAATCCTCCGCTGGTCCATGAGCACCTTCTTGATGGCTTGCCGGCTCCCGGAGATACGGGCTGCGAGCTCCACCGGATCGAAATCCGGGTCCACGGGCTCGGGGCCGATGCGATCAGTATAGGATGCCCAGCCTCGTTCATCCAGCAGCCGTATGGTTCCGATACGCCTGACATCCCGGTAGACGAGCTTCTCCCGCCCTCCGATCCCCGTTTCCAGAACCGCGTAGCGCCGCTGTTCCGCAGTAAGCCGACCGGGGTAGATGAGCAGTGATCCGGTCATGCCGGGCTGAAATACCAGCCGATGCCCGGAGTCCAGCTCGAGCACGGCATGTTTGGCTCGGCGTGTGACGCAACGGATCCTGGCTCCATCCAGCAGGCGCAGCATCCTTCCCCTGGAGATCCCGCGCAGTACGTCGGTCTTGTGGATTCTGGGACTTGAGAGTCTGCTACCGGCGAGACGGGGGGCGAGGTCGCGAACGATGGTCTCGACCTCAGGCAACTCCGGCACGGGCTACCTCCCGCCATGCGATGTCGCGGCGGAACTGCTTGCCTTCGAAGTCTATTACGTCGGCCAGCGCGCGGCTGGCAGCCGCGGCGGACTGAACGTCCGCTCCGAACCCGGTGGCGCAGAGCACCCGCCCTCCCGCAACCTTCAGCACCCCGTCCTCAGCGACGGTACCAGCGTGGAACAGCATCGTGTCCGGCGGAGACTCGAGCGGAAGCGTGATGGTCCCACCGGTGACCGGCTTGTCAGGATAGCCGGGCGCCGCCAATACGGTGGTAACGGCCGCGCGACGGGCAGGGAGCACGCCACCTCCTGACCATGATTCTCCCGCCGCTATCCGGTAGAAGTGTCCCAGCAGGTCCACGTCCACCACGGGAAGCACTACCTGCGCCTCCGGGTCGCCCAGCCGGCAGTTGAACTCGATGACGGAGGGATCGCCCTCGGGCGAGATCATGAGCCCGGCGTAGAGTACCCCGCGATATTGAGCGCCCGCATCCGCGAGTGCCGCAAGAGTGGGGCGGAAGATTCCGCGGACCACCCGGGCCAGCAGCATGGCGGTGGCCACCGTCACCGGTGTGCAGGCTCCCATACCTCCGGTGTTGGGTCCGGAATCCCGTTCGAGCAATCGCTTGTGATCCTGGGAGGCCGGTAACAACAGCAGGTCCTCACCGTTGGTAAGAGCGAAGACCGACAGTTCCTCACCTTCGAGATAGTTCTCGACGATTACGGTCCTTCCGGCATCGCCGAATTTTCCTTCGAACATTGCGCGCGCAGCCTGCGCCGCTTCCGCGCGCGTCGCGCACACCACCGCGCCCTTGCCCGCAGCCAGTCCGGATGCCTTGACCACCAGAGGCTCGTCGTGGCCGTCTATGTATTCGAGGGCGCGGTCTGACGCGGTGAACGTCCTGGACCTGGCGGTGGACACGTTGGCCCGGGCCATTATGTCCTTGGCAAACGCCTTGGACGATTCGATGCGAGCCGCGGCGGCAGAAGGCCCGAAGACGGGGTGCCCAGCTGCCGCCAGCCGGTCCGCCAGGCCCTGTGCCAGCGGTTGTTCCGGGCCCACCACCGTGAGTTCGATCCGATTGCTTCTTACCGCTGCTGCAATTCCATCGAGGTCAGTGGCGGCTATCGGGAGGTTGGCTGCGACTTCGGCGGTGCCGGGGTTGCCGGGCGCGCAGAAAACCTGTGCCCCGCGCGCGAGCGACCAGCAGAGGGCGTGCTCGCGCCCTCCGCCCCCCACCACCAGCACCCTCACTTGGGGGGCGGCTCCTTGAATGCCCTGCCGAACGCATCCGCGGCGCGCCGGGCGGAGTCTACCACCTTCTCGGCCACGTCACGTACTTCCTTTCCATAATAGTGCGCCGCGTCGCCCAGGTCGTCGGCGTACGAGCGCCTCGGTTCCTCACTGCCACGCCGCTGGTACTTGCCATCAAGAATATCCTGGTACGCTCCTGATTCGATCCAGTTCTGCACCTCTGCCGCCCGTATGGTGTTGAACGGATGGGATGCACCCAGTGTATTCAGCACCTTGTAGATGGCGTCCAGGGGCCCGCCGCCTTCGTCGTACTCCTTAACCTGCTGGCGATACGACTCGAGATCCGTTTCGCCCATGGTACCACCGCCGGCGAGTTTGAGAAAGATACGGACCGCAGCCTCGGGATCCTGGCTCCCCAGGAGGCCCGCACGGTCGGAAGAAAGCTCGCTCTTACGATACCACTCGAGCAGCGCAAGCTTGACCGGGAGCAGTGCAATACCAGCCAGGAACGGCAGGTTGTGGAATCCCAGTTCCAGCAGCAGGATCGTTACCGTACGGTATACGGCGTGACCGCTCATTACGTGTCCGAGTTCGTGAGAGATCAGGACGCGCATCTCGTCCTCATCCAGCAGCTTCACGGCCCCGGAGTTGAGCACGATGAAGGGATGCTCGAACCCCACAGCACCCGCGTTCACGAGCGGTGTCTGGGAGACGTATAGCTCCGGCTGCTCCGGCCAGTCGAACGTTACGCAGGCCTCGGTGAGCAGGCCGTGGAGCCGGGGGAACTGCGTGGGTCCACAGCGCACGGCGTTCGCCTGAAAGAGCAGGCGGATGCCGCGTTCGCCGAAGAAGCCAAGGATCTTCTTCACGGTCTCGTCAAAACCGGGAACGGACCGGAGCGCGTTCAGTGCGGCACGGTCCGCCGGATGCTCCCAGGCATTCGCGGATATCCGGGATAGTACCAGGCGTGGACGCGGTGCCGGAGTACCGGTGGGCGTAGTCATGGAATCCTCGTGAAAGTCTGTCCAACCTCCCTACGGACCCCGTACACCCCGGTTTCAGACAGGTTCATGCCGCGCGCGCCCTGGTCAGGGCCTGATCAATATCCGCCATCAGGTCGTCAGGATCCTCGATACCCACCGAAAGGCGGACCAGCCCGGTGGTAAGACCCATGCTCAGGCGCATGGTGTCCGGGACGCTGGCATGGGTCATCGTGGCTGGATGGCCCACGAGACTTTCGACTCCACCCAGCGATTCGGCCAACTGGAAGATGCGTGTGCCTTCAGCGAAGGCACGAGCCTTCTCGAAAGCGCCCAGTTCCAGAGAGATCATTCCGCCGAATCCTGTCATCTGGCGGCATGCCAGATCATACTGCTCATGGCTCGGGAGACCCGGGTAATAGACCTTCTTCACCACCGGATGCTCGGCCAGCCAAGCGGCGATCCGGCGGCCGGAAGCATCGTGCTGGCGCATGCGCAGCGCCAGGGTCTTGGTGCCCCGCAGTGCCAGCCAGCAATCCATGGGGCCGGGAACGGCGCCGGCCGCATTCTGAAGAAAGGCAAGGCGTTCGGCCAGGTCGTCGCGGTTGGTGACCACCACACCGCCCACCATGTCGCTGTGCCCGTTCAGGTACTTCGTGGTGGAATGCACCACCAGGTCCGCCCCGTGCGAGAGCGGCTGCTGGAAGACGGGGGTGGCAAAGGTGTTGTCGACGACGAACAGGAGGGAGCGGGACCGGGTGATCCGGCCTACGGCGGAAAGGTCGCACAGCCGCATCATGGGGTTGGTGGGGGTCTCGGCGAACACCATTCGCGTGGCCGGTGTTACGGCCTGTTCAACGAGCTCCGGGTCTCTGGTGTCCACGAAAGTGAACCCGATCCCCAACCGTTCGAAAACCTGTGACATGAGGCGATGGGTTCCGCCATACACGTTCTCGCCGCATATCACGTGGTCACCGGAGGAAAGCAGCTTGAGCACCGCGTCGGTGGCGGCCAGGCCCGAGGCCCATGCGAATCCGTGCAGCGCCCCTTCAAGAGCAGCCACGTTCCGTTCGAATGCATCCCGGGTTGGGTTCCGGGTGCGGGCGTATTCGAACCCCTTGTGCCTCCCGATCCCGTCCTGGACGTAGGTTGATGTCTGATACACCGGGGGCATGATGGCCCCGCTGGTAGGGTCAGGCCGTTGGCCGGCGTGGACCGCGCGGGTTGCCAGGGCCGCATCCAGGTCCTCCTCGAAAACGCGAGTCATGGGCGGGAACGTACACTGCGGACGCGACCGGCGGCAAGCCGAATTACCTTGACCGTGGCCACTCAGGAGGTACGTTAGCGGGATGAGCAACCCCGAGAAGACGCCTTGTCTGGTTGTGGAGGATGAGCCAAGCCTCCGATCCGCCGTGGTGAGGTTCCTGGAGATGGTGGGGTATCCCACGGTTGGGGCCGGGTCGGGCGGTGAAGCCTTGGACATTCTGGCGAGGCAGGAGATTGCCGTGATGATCTCGGACATACGCATGCCCGGGATGAATGGCGTGAGCCTGCTCAAGGCCGTCCGCGAGCGGTCGCCCGACACGGCGGTGATCATGGCGACGGGTGTGTCCGAAGTGGACACCGCGGTAGACTGCCTCAAGATGGGCGCGGTCGATTACATCAACAAGCCGTTTCAGTTGGACGAAGTCCATCACCGGATAGGTCAGGCAGCCGAGAAGCGGCAACTGGTGCTGGAGAACCGCCGGTATCAGAACCACCTGGCGGAGTTGGTGAACCAGCAGGCCGCCCGCATAGAGGAACTCTTCCTGGAGGGGATACAGACGCTGGTTCACGCACTGGAGGCCAAGGATCCATACACGCAGGGCCATTCGGCCCGGGTGAGCAGGTACGCCGGCACTACCGCCCGGACGATGGGACTGGACGAGACCACCGTTCAGCTGATCGAACTCGGGGCCGAGTTGCACGATGTGGGCAAGATCGGGGTCAGCGAGGAAGTGCTGAACAAGCCCGCGAAACTCAGTCCCGAGGAATACAAGCACATCATGGATCACACGGTGATCGGCGCCCGGATCCTGGCGCCGCTCATGAAGAACGCGCCCAGAGTGCTGGGGATCGTGCGGTCGCATCACGAGTGGGTGAACGGTCGTGGATTGCCGGATGGTCTCGAGGGCGATGCCATCCCTCTCGAAGCTCGAATCGTCTCGGTGGTGGATGCGTTCGATGCCATGACCACCGCCCGCTCCTATCGGCCGGGGATGTCGACCGAGGCAGCGATCGACGAGCTGCAGCGGAACATTGGCCGGCAGTTCGATGCCGGTGCAGTAGGGGCCTTCGTGGACTCGTACAGCGACCGGAGCGTGCTGCCCATTCCCACACCGGACATCGTACGGCGTGCGATTCCGACGGGAGTGGCGGGGGTACGTGAAGCCTGAGTAATAATATCTCTCGTCTGTTAGATTCCCCCCATGTCCGATACTCTGATGATCTCCGTCTCCGGCATCCGGGGGATAGTAGGCAAGGATCTCACACCGGAGTTGGTGAGCAGATACGCTGCCGCGTTCGGATCGCTTGCCGTGGAGCAGGGCCGTCCTGCCGTTGTGCTTGCGCGGGATGCCCGGACCTCCGGACCCATGTTTGCCGCCGCAGTACAGGCAGGGCTCCAGTCGGTCGGATGCGACGTGCTCGACCTGGGACTCGTCCCCACCCCCACCGCCCAGATGGCCGTGGAGCATCACGGAGCGGGTGGCGGAATTGTGATCACGGCCAGCCACAATCCCATCGAATGGAACGCGCTCAAGTTCGTTGGGCCTGACGGTCTTTTCCTGGACGCCGAAACCGGCGCCAGGATCAGGAAGCTGGCCGAGGACGGAATGAAGCGTGCCGGTTGGGACGCGATAGGCGGTCTGGACCTGGACGGTCGTTCAGTAGACAGGCATGTGGAACGGGTGCTCGACCTTCCACAGATCGACGCGGACGCGATAAGGCGGGCAGGATTCACGGTGGCACTGGACTGTGTCCGCGGAGCCGGCGGCACCATCATGCCTCGGCTGCTCGAGGCCCTGGGATGCACGGTGGCGGGGATGGATCTGGTGCCGGACGGGCGGTTCCCCAGGGCGCCGGAGCCAGTGCCCGGGAATCTCGGGGGGTTGGTAGAGCTTGTCAGGCGCTCCGGCGCGGCCGTTGGGATGGCTGTCGATCCGGACGTGGACCGGCTCGCCCTGGTAAACGAGTCCGGTGAGGCTATCGGGGAAGACTACACGTTGGCGTTTGCCGTGGAGGCGGTCCTCCGCCGCACCCAGGGTCCGGTGGTTGTGAACCTCTCAACGTCTCTTGTGGTCGATGATGCCGCCGCCGAGTATGGGGTCAAAGTGAATCGCGCGCCGGTCGGCGAAGCCAACGTGGCGCGGGCCATGAGGGATGCGGGGGCGGTCATCGGAGGCGAGGGGAATGGCGGTGTCATTCTTCCCGCTCTCCATCTGGGGCGTGACGCACCCCTCGCCGCTGCCCTCGTGCTCGACCTGTTGGCGACCACCGGCAGGCGGGTGAGTGAGCTGGTGGCAAAGCGCCCGCGCTACACGATCGTCAAGGCCAGGGTACCGCGTGGCGCCGACGTTGCCGAAGCGTACTCACGGCTCGAGGCCGGCTTCCCGGACGCCGCGGCCGACCACCAGGACGGGTTGCGTCTTGCCTGGGCCGACCGCTGGCTCCACGTCAGGCCCTCCGGTACCGAGCCCATCATCCGCATGATCGCCGAGTCCCGCACCTCAAAAGACGCGCAGGCGCTTGTGGACGAGGCTCGAAGCGTTCTTTCGCTGCCCGGAGACTGACATGTGCGGAATCGTGGGATACGTTGGGAACCGCGATGGCTCTTCCATGGTGCTGGAAGGGTTGAAGCGACTGGAGTACCGGGGCTACGACTCCGCCGGTATCGCGGCCATCGATGGCCGCGAGCTGAGGATAGTGAAGGCGGCCGGGCGCATCGGCGCCCTGGAGCGCGAACTGGACGGCGGCCTGCTCAGGGGGAGCGTGGCCATCTCGCACACGCGATGGGCCACCCACGGTGCACCCAATCAGGCAAACGCCCACCCTCACACGGATTGCAAAGGCCGGCTTGCGCTGGTGCACAACGGCATCATCGAGAACGCCGCATCGTTGCGCGAGAAGCTCATCGCACGCGGCCATTCATTCCGCTCGGAGACGGACACTGAAGTTCTGGCCCACCTGATAGAAGAGATGTTCGATGACCAGACGCTGGAGAACGCCGTTGCTGCCGCACTGCGTCGTGTGGAGGGCGCCTATGGCATTGCGGTGATCTCTACCCTGGATCCCGGAAAGCTCGTTGCGGCCCGGCGCGGATCGCCGATTCTCGTAGGCATCGGGGAGGGCGAATATTACGTTGCCTCCGACGCAGCTGCACTGATCGAGCACACCCGTCAGGTGGTCTATCTGGGCGATGGAGAGGTGGCGGTGCTCACGCCTGACGGTTACCGCATCATGGACCTGCAGACCGCGCTGGTCGAGAAGGATGTGGATACCATCGAATGGGATATCGAGGCGGTGGAGAAGGGTGGGTACGCCCACTTCATGTTGAAGGAGATCATGGAGCAGCCGGAGAGCATCGCAAACACGTTACGGGGGCGGTTGCTCGACGAAGAGGGAAACTCGCACCTCGGAGGCCTCAATCTCTCCGACCGGCAGCTCAAGGAGTTTGACCGGGTGGTGCTCACCGCCTGCGGGACCTCATGGCATGCGGCCTTGATAGGTGAGTACATGCTCGAGGAACTCGCCCGTATACCAACCGAGGTCGAGTACGCTTCGGAGTTCCGGTATCGGAATCCCATCCTGAACGATCGCACGCTGGTGATCGGAATCTCACAGAGCGGCGAGACCGCCGATACGCTTGCGGCCATCAAGGAAGCGAACCAGCGAGGCGCTCATACCCTGGGCATCGTGAACACCGTCGGCAGCTCGATTGCCCGCGAGGTGGATGGCGGAGTGTATCTGCATGCCGGCCCCGAGATCGGGGTGGCCAGTACCAAGGCGTTTACGGCGCAGGTCGTGGCACTGGCGCTACTCACGCTCTACCTGGGCAGGTTGCGTGCGCTGTCGGTGCTCCAGGGCCGCGAGATCGTGACGGCACTCAGACGATTGCCGGAGCAGGTGCAGGAGGTATTGTCGCGGGCACAGTCCGTGGAGAAACTGGCTGACGAGTTCAGCAACGCCTCCAATGCTCTGTACCTTGGGCGAGGCTACAACTTTCCGGTTGGGTTGGAAGGTGCGCTCAAGCTGAAGGAGATTTCCTACATCCATGCCGAAGGCTATCCGGCCGCGGAGATGAAACATGGCCCCATTGCGCTGATCGACGAGCAGATGCCGGTCATAGTGGTGGCGCCGAAGGACGGTACGTACCAGAAGATCGTCTCGAATGTGCAGGAGGTCAGAGCCCGGCATGGAAGAGTGGTAGCCGTGGTCACTGAAGGTGATACGGAGATCACGGGTATGGTGGAGCACTCCATTACCATACCGGAAACGATCGATCCTCTGACACCAGTGCTCAGTGTTCTTCCACTCCAGCTGCTGGCGTACTACATCGCGGTCAAACGGGGCTGTGACGTGGACAAACCCAGAAACCTGGCCAAATCGGTGACCGTGGAGTGAGGGTGGTCCTCCAGCGCGTCTCCCGTGCCTCGGTAACCGTCGACGGCTCGGTTGTGGGAAGCATCGGGCCAGGGTATCTGGTGCTTGCCGGCTTCGCGGCCAGTGACGGACCAGCCCAGATCGAGTGGATGGCGGAGAAGATCGCCGGCCTGCGATTGTTTGCGGATGAAGCAGGAAAGATGAACCTCTCGTTGAACGATGTGGGCGGTCAGGTCATCGTGGTTTCCCAGTTCACACTCTACGGCGATGCACGGAAGGGACGGCGGCCGTCGTTCATCGATGCGGCGCCGCCCGAGGTCGCGGAACCGCTCTACCGGGAGATGATATCCGCATTTCAGCGTCTGGGCCTCACTGCTGCGACGGGGGTGTTCGGAGCCATGATGCAGGTGGAACTGGTCAATGATGGTCCTGTGACTCTGATACTCGAACGATGATCGTCCTGGCTTCCGCTTCGCCCAGACGTTCCGGATTGCTGCGGATGCTCGGGATTCCGCATCAGGTGATTCCGGCCCACGCCGACGAACGTGCGCTGCCGGGCGAGAGGCCCGATAATCACGTCAGACGGCTCGCGCGAGCCAAGGCCGCTGCTGTCGCGTCACAGTACCCGGACAGACCGGTGCTGGGCGCCGATACGATCGTATGTATTGACGGCGAGATGCTGGGAAAACCGGAATCACCGGAGGAAGCTGTCAGAATGCTCGGGCATCTGAGTGGCCGGATGCATGAGGTCCACACGGCGGTGGCTCTCGCTTCTGATGGTCGGATCTCGGACCGGATGGATGTATCGAGAGTCTGGTTCCGGAAGATCCCGCCAGACCTGATCGAGGCTTATGTGGCGACCGGAGAGCCCATGGACAAGGCGGGGAGTTACGGCCTTCAGGGGCCTGCCGCAGTGATGATCGAACGTCTCGAAGGAGACTTCTTCGCAGTAATGGGACTCCCGCTCCGCCTCGTGGCGGACCTCCTGGAGGAGGCCGGGATGCCCTATACGTTCACGCGGTAGACGGGAACGACCTTAGCCTTCCCCTTGAGTGCCAGGGGCTCCAGCGCCTCCACGGCAGGGGGATGCTTCAGGGCCTTGTAGAAAGGTTCGGAAATGAGGACGTCTCCCCGGCCGGCCTTGGAGCAGAGCCGCGATGCAACGTTGACCGCGTCGCCGATTACCGTGTATTCCAGCCGTTGTTCACTGCCGATATTGCCGGCAAACACCTCGCCGAAGTTGATACCCACACCAATCTCGATCTGCGGGCGACCCTCTTCAGCCCACTTGGTGTTCAGGTTCGTGAGGACCTGTCCCATCTCAAGGGCCGCCTTCATGGCCCGGTCGGCGTCATCGTCATGGGTCAGCGGAGCGCCCCACAGCGCCATGATGGCGTCGCCCATGAACTTGTCCAGTGTGCCGCCGTGCTGGAAGATGATCTCCACCATCTCGGTGAAGTACTCCGTGAGCAGGCGTGCAATGTCATCTGGAACCATCGTCTCCGACATCGATGTGAAGCCGCGGATATCAGAGAAGAAGATGACCACTGGCCGCTTCGTTCCGCCCAGCTGCACCGCGCCTTCCTGACCCGCGATCTGCTGGGCCAGGTTGGGCGCGAAATAACGCTGGAAGTTGGAAAGCACCACGGCTTCACGTCTGAGCCGTGTGGTGAGATTGCTGTTCTCGATGGCCACCGCTGCGATTCCGGAGAATGCAATCAGGAACTCGAGATCCTCGTCGTTGAACGAGTGGGTGGCGGTGAGATTGTCCACGTAGATGATCCCCAGTACCTTGCCGTCGCTGCTCATCAGGGGAACGCACATCGCGCTCCGCACACTCTGGAGCACGATCGACTTGCCCTTGAAGCGCTCGTCGGCGGCCGCGTTGTCGGTCAGAATGGCCAGGCGTTCCTCAACGGCGCGCTTGGCGATGGAACTGGGTACGTGGCGTGATCCGCTCCCTCCGCCAAAACTGTCGGCCAGACGGTTCCGGGAAATCCGGGGTATCAACTCGCCGGATCCTTCCTCGATCATCAGGACCGAGACCCGGTCCACCGCCATGACCTGGAACGTGATGTCGACGACCTTCTCAAGCAGCTGGTCAACCTCCTGCTGCTTGGACAGTTCCTTGGAGATGCCGAGCAGCAGGCTCAGCTTCCGGGACTGCCGCTCGTTGACGGATTCACCCTCGACCTTGACCTGGGATGAGCCGCTGGGCCGCTTGGCAACCTTCTCGGAGATTCCCTCATCAACGTCAACCCGCCTCACGATCGTGGCGGCGGGGGGAGGTTGCGCGAACGCATCGCGCTCCGGGGCGGCGGGTTTGGCCGCCGGTGCGGTCACCGATCGGACGTGAAAGGCAACCTTTCCGAACGCGACTACGTCTCCATCCACCGCCACCGCATCGGTTACCCGTGAACCGTTCAGGAACGTGCCGTTGCTGGACCCCAGGTCATGGATGGCGACACCGCCGTCGGACAGGGTTACCTCCGCATGCCTGCGGGAAATCGTGGGATCGAAGATGGGGACGTCACTGGTGGCCGCGCGGCCGACGACCAGCATGCCACTGGCCGGGACGGTGATGGTCTGGTCACCAGAGGTATTGAAGAGTTTGTAGGCGGTCACCGAAGAGTCTCCGCGGAGAATATACTCGTGCGCCCCGGCGGCGGCGACACCGACATCATCGCCTGGCGGCGACTACGTACATCCCGCCGCCGACAAGCCCCCCCTGGACCTGATCTGTTCCACGGGTGGACCCGGGGGCCGTGCTCCACTGCCCCACCGACACCTCGCGCCACACCTCCAGCGCCTGCTCGTACGCGGCGGGGGAAGGATAGCGCGGCACGCCGTCAGCCACGCCAGGATCTCCGTAGCGCGCGTAGAGGAACCGTAACGTAGGGCGTATGGACGAGCTGAACGCGAGCCCGGCCGGTGACAGCGTTATCCCGTAATCACCGGGGCGTGGTTGAACGGTAACCTGGACGGAGTCGGTGGGCCCGAGCGGCTGCCCGCCCAGGCTCGTGAGGGAACCCGCAGGGAATCTGAGTTCGGCGTAAACCGTATTGAAGGCGTCCGGATGATCGAGGGTCCGGACCGTGAGGCTTGAGTTGGAGACCCAGAACGTGCGCGCTCCGGGCTCCGGAGTTCCCGGTTGCTGAGCCAGGATTACCAGGTCGGCGGTTGACACCGTACTGCCCGGTGCCACGATATCCTCACATCCGGCCAGCAACAGCAGAAGGACGGTGCTTGCCGCCCCCGGAGCCGCTCTCGATATTCCGTGTCGATGCGTTCTCTGCACCTGTTTCTCTCTCCCTTCGCAGCCCTTCTGCTCGTTGGTCCCGCATCGGCGCAGCAATGGAACGGCGCTTCGGTGCTGGATCTGGTACAGCGCGGCATCGAACGGCGCGCCGCCGAGCAGGCGGGGGACCTGGCCGACTTCCAGGCCAGGGCACAGGGGTTCGTGTTCTTCCTGGCCCAGTTTGGTGAAGAAGGCCTGGCTGAACCTCCCCAACTCATCAAGGCCGATCAGCTGGTCCTCGAAGTGTACTGGAAGGCGCCCGGAGCCAGCAAGCAGCGGATCATCGGATGGCGTGACCGGGTGGATCTGCCGACCGATATCCGCTACCACAGGGATCACCTCGGCATCATTCAGGGCGGGTTCGGCGACATGATCCGGCTCGGTGACGGCGACGAGGTCAGCGATGTCCCGCACCCGCTGTCGCCCGCCGGGCCCGCGCTCTACGACTTCGCGCTCAGGGATTCGCTTGCGATTCGCCTGCCGGACCGGCTGGTCCGCGTGCACGAGATCGCGTTCCGACCCCGTGACTTCAACGCCCCACGGATCGTGGGAAGCATGTATCTCGACGCCGATGCGGGCGACCTCGTGCGGCTCAGGTTCAGCTTCACCCGTCGCGCCTATATCGATCGGAGCCTGGAGGATATCACGATCGTCCTCGACAACGGCCTCTGGGATCAGCGGTTCTGGCTCCCGTCCCGGCAGGAGATCGAGATACGCCGCCGTACGTCGTGGCTCGATCTGCCGGCCCGCGGAATCATTCGCGGGCAGTGGGAGATCTCAGGGTACGAGTTCAACGTCGGTCTGGACGACAGATGGTTTCTGGGTCCGGAGATAATCGAAGCCCATCCAGCGGTTCGTGACACATTCCCCTGGGCCAGTTCACTTGATGAGGACATTGCCCGGGCCGCGGGCACGGTGGTCGTGACTGAAATGGAGGCGGTACGCGACCGTGCGCGCGGGATCGCAGCGGGGCGCGCGCTCGATGCCCTGCCCACCGTCGGCCCGGCGGCTCAAGGGCTCTCCGACATTGTGAGGGTGAATCGGGTGGAGGGGCTGGCGCTCGGGTTGGGGTATGTGGTTCGTCCGGGGGCCGGTCCGCTCACGCTCAGAGGTCGGACTTCCTTCGGATTGACCGACGAGCAGGTAAAGGGGCGGCTCGATGCCGTTTACCGGAGAGGGGGGCTGGAGGTGGCTCTGTTGGCCGGCAGAGAGGTCCGTGACCTCGGGGATGAGCCTGTGATCTCGGGCGTGCTCAACTCACTGCTGGCTCAGGAACGGGGGTTGGATCACGGTGACTATTACCGCTGGGAGGGAGTTCACCTCGAGATCCGGAGCGGATTGGGTCGCCACTGGCGTGTCAGCGTGGGAACGGCAATGGAGTGGACGCACAGCCTGGATGCGATTGCCGGGCCGGCGTCGGGCACGTTGAGACCCAATCCCGCCCTGGGTGGAGGGCGGGCTGCGGTTGGCACTGCGCGGTTCGCATGGCAACGACGGAGTGTGAGTGGGCGCGGACAGGAGTTCATGGTTCGTATCGAAGGTGGCCTCCGTGAAGCCGACGAGTACGTGAGGGTGAACGCCGCTGCGAGGATCGGGTTCGGTGCCGGTCCCGGACTCATGGTCATTTCGGCTTCAGGTGGCGCCGGAACCGAGGCGCTCCCTTCGCACCGGCAGTTCGTACTTGGAGGGAGAGGAACATTGGTGGGCGAGCCGTTCCGGGCCTGGGGGGGGCGACGGGCGGTTCTGGCTCGAGCGGAATGGCTGGTTCCGATCCCGTTTGTGGCGGTTCCGCTCGGTCCCTTCGCCTCCACGGGAAGCCAGCTTCATGCAGGCCCGTTCGTGGCACTCGGAGCAACAGCCGCACCTCTCGATGGCGCTCCGTGGTCGGGGAGTGAGGGGCTGCGCCCGGTGTTCGGGGTGGCGGCCGAGTGGTTCCATCGCCTGCTTCGCGTCGAAGCGGGAATGAGCCCTGATCGAAAGCAGCTGCGGTTGGTAGTTGACGTGAGGCGGGATCTGTGGGGGATTCTCTAGGGATGTCTCCCCCAAGTTGTCGTGAGTGGTTAACTTGCGCACCGGGAGGACCATACGTCCAGAAAATTTCGTGACGAGTGGCTCGCGCCGTCGCTCCTGGAGTTGATCGGCAGCGAAAAGGTGGAGGAGTTACGCGCCGACGACAAGGCGCCCGACTCGCTCTGGGATGCCGCCGTCGCTGCCGGTGCGGCCAATGACGAGCAGATTCTGGAGGCGCTTTCGCAGCGCTTCCGGCTCAAGCTTGCCGACCTTTCGTCGAGCGAGCGGTCGGCGCGCGACCTGGTTCCCGACCAGGTAGCCCGCCGCTACCAGATCGCGCCGGTGCGCGTGACAGACTCGTTCCTCGAGGTCGCCACTGCCACGCCGTTCGACATCGACTGCGAGAAGACGCTGGCGTTTGCCACGGGCCGTGAAGTCCGGATGCTGCTGGCCAGCCCTTCCCGGATACGCGAGAAGCTCGACGAGCTCTACAAACCGGACAACGTGATCGGCAAGCTTCTGGAGGGAATGCACTCCGACGCCCAGATCACGCAGATCGAGGAACAACAGGAGGCGGACGAGCTCGTTGTATCGGCTGAAGAAGCCTCGCAACGGCCGATCGTGCGGCTGGTTGACCTCATCCTTTCCGAGGGGATTCTCTCGCGGGCAAGCGACATCCACATCGAATCCGAGGAAGGCGGAATAGCCGTCCGGTACCGTATTGACGGTGTGCTCCGTCAGGTAATGAAGGTTCCCCGCGCCGCCGGGCTGCCGCTGATATCACGTATCAAGATCATATCGTCGCTGGATATTGCGGATCGCCTCCGCCCGCAGGACGGCCGGGCACGGGTGGCGGTGAATGGAGTACCGGTGGATCTCCGGGTGTCGACGTTGCCGGCTTCGCTCGGAGAGAAGGTTGTGGTCCGCGTTCTGGATTCCGCCGGAACGGTGCTGTCGCTTGAAGCGCTCGGGCTGTCATCGAATGAGAGTACGGAGATCGAGGAGCTGCTGTCGTTCCGCGACGGCGTGATTCTGGTTACCGGCCCCACCGGGTCGGGCAAGACGACCACGCTCTACTCGATGCTCAGGAAGGTGCAGACGGGCGACGTAAATATCGTGACGGTGGAGGATCCCGTGGAGTACCGGCTCCAGGGGATCGTGCAGGTGCAGGTGCACGAGAAAGCGGGTCTCACGTTTGCCGCCGCCCTGCGGTCAATTCTGCGGCAGGATCCCGATGTCGTTCTGGTAGGAGAGATCCGCGACAAGGAGACCGCGCAGATCGCGGTGCAGGCGTCGCTCACCGGACACCTGGTGCTATCGACTCTGCACACGAACGACGCTCCCAACGCGGTCACGCGGTTGATTGACATCGGCATCGAGGGCTTCAAGATCGCCACGGCACTGCGGGGCGTCGTTGCGCAGCGGCTTATGCGCCGTCTGTGCACCAGCTGCAAGGAAGTATGGGTCGAGGCAATCCCGAGTAAACTCCGGCGCTGGATACCCTCCGATACGCCACTCTACCGGGCGGTCGGATGCAGTGAATGCGCCATGACGGGCTACCGGGGAAGATTCTCGATTGTGGAGATTCTCAAGGTGACGCCGGAAGTGGAGCGAAGGATCGCGTCCAGCGCAACGGCGGATCGGATCGCGGATGCTGCGCGCCAGAGCGGGATGAAGATGCTGTGGGACAGCGGGCTGGCGCATGTCCTCAAGGGCGACTCCACGGTAGACGAGCTGTTGCGCGTGGTAGACGTGCCTCAGGAAGACGAGCCGGTCAAGGAGGCCGCAGAGCCCGAAGCGCCTGAGGAAGAGGCTACGGAGGAACCGCGCAGGCGGAGCTCGGGTTCGGGGGCGGTCGTGGCCGGACCGAAGGACCGCAAGAGCGGAGGAACACGGGTCTCCGGAGCTTCCACCGGCGGTCGGTCTTCCCTGGAAGGTGCCTTCGAGTTGATCGAACCTGAGGTGGAGGGTGAAGAAGAGGACGGCGATGCCACTGAACGCCGCGGCGTCGACCGGAGGCAGGTGGGCCGGGTGCTGCTGGTTGATGACGAGGATCAGCTGCGCCGGGTGATGAAGGATCTGCTCGAACGGGATGGGTTCACGGTTCTCGAAGCGCGGGATGGTATTGAGGCGCTGGATCAGGTGGACCGTCACGCGCCCGACATCATCGTACTCGACCTCAATCTCCCCGGTCTTGACGGATACGGCGTACTGTCTCATCTCCGGTCCCGTCGGGCCACGTCGGAGATACCCGTGGTGGTGCTGACCGCGCGGGGTGATGAAGAGAACGAGGTGCGCGTGTTCGAATTCGGGGCCGACGATTTCCTGAGCAAGCCGTTCAGGGCACGGGCCCTTTCCGCACGCCTCGACGCCGTGCTCCGGCGTTCCCGCAAGGCCTAGCCGCTAGCGCTCCAACAGCTCGGTGGCGGCGGTCTTGATCTCCGACATTCTGAACGGCTTCACGAAGAACCTGCAGCCAAGCTCGACGAGCCACGCGACAGTCTCCGGACGCACATCGGCCGTGATCAGGATTGTGCGACCCGACATTTCAGGCCGGTGGCGGGACACATGATCTCCGAACCTCTCGCCCGGTGAAACCGGGGCCGACGGATCCGCAATTACCAGGTCATACGAGCCCTCGTCCAGCAGCGTAACCGCGTGTTCAGCGTCCCGTGCGGCGTGAACCGTGTGCCCGTCGCTTGAGAGCAGCACAGTTATCATCCGGCGTACCGCCGGATCATCGTCCAGCAGGAGGATCCGCCGCGCGATGCCGGGATCCCGCCGTGCCGGATCCTCGACACGTGGTCCCGCTCCTGACGGAGCACCGCGGACGGGCAAACGCATTATGAACTGCGCCCCCCCCTCCGGGTCGCGCCCCGCCGACAACGAACCCCCGTGACCCTCCACGATGCGGAATGAGACTGACAGGCCAAGACCCGTACCGTGGCCGGGGTCTTTGGTCGTGAAGAACGGCGTGAAGATCTGGCGGGCTACCCCCTCGGGAACGCCGGGACCCGAGTCCGCCACGGTGAGCATTACCTGATCGCCTTCCACCGACGTCCTGAGCCGGATCCAGCGTGGACGGTCGGGTGGGTTGGTCTGCACAGCCTGCACGGCATTGGTGACGAGGTTGACCACTACCTGCTGGATCTGGTAGCGGTCCGCGTACAGACGGGGGAGCGTGCGTGCGAGCGACATGTCCAGACGCACCTCGCGCAGCTTGAGCTCGTAGCCGACCAATGCCACGGTTCGCTGGACGACATCGTTGAGATCCAGGTCACCGGGATCGGCCGGGCCCTGGTGGGCAAACGTGAGAAGGTTGCGAACTATGCGGCTGGCCCGGTCGGCCTGTTCCCGGATGACCTTGATGTGATCGCGGTCTCGTTCACTTGGGCGAGGCTGTTCGAGCAGAAACTCGGCCAGCCCGGCTATTGAAGTGAGGGGATTGTTGAGCTCGTGAGCCACGCCGGAAACGAGCTGGCCAACTGCTCCCATCTTCTCGCTCTGAATGAGCTGAGCCTCAATGGCCTTCTGCTCGGTGATGTCCTCGATGAGCACGACCACCCACCCGGTCTGGCCGGGCCCGCTGAGCGGCGTGGCCGCGATCCGGAGCAGCATGTCCAGGTGCTCCGAGCGGTGGAGAAGGGGGTTGGGTAACTGTCCGGTGCGCGCGGCCTTGAGGAGATCCTCGAGTCCTGCGGGGTCGCCAAACACAGCGCCGACCTTCATGCCTGCAAGTTCGGACTCTGCGCGCCGCATGAGTTCCCCCAGCGAGCGGTTGGCTCGCCTGATCATGCCGACATCGTCAACCACCGCCACCCCATCCGCCAGAGCGTTGAAGGTGGTCTCCCACTGGTCACGGCTGGCCCGCATGAGATCGAAATAGCGGGCGTTGGACAGCACGATCGCGGCGTGCGTGGCCACGGTCGACAGGAGACGAAGGCTCTCAGCCGTGAAGCCCTCTCCTTCGTGATTCATTACCGCTATGACTCCGGAAGTGACGCCGTGAGCCTTGAGCGGGACCACAGCCGCGTGGGAGACCGGTATGCCTGCCACCAGCTGCGTGCTTCCCCGGGGGCCATGTCCTTCAACCACCTCTATCCGTTCTGCGCCCATTGCGGCGCCCAGCAACCCGGACTCGGCCTCGTCGATCACGCGGTCGGCGAGGCCGGACAGGGATCCACGGGCATGGGCGACCTCGAGCGTTCCGATGTCAGTAACCACCGCAACCAGGGATCCGGAGGCGCCGGAGAACCGGTCCAGATAACCGGTGATCTGCTCGGCGATCCGCTTCACCTGGAGTGACTCGGAGAGGATATAGGAGAGTTCCTGGAGCGAGAACAACTCGTCCAGTCGGCGGCTCAACTCCGTCCGTGTCCGCTCGAGGGCGGGCGTGAGACGGCGGCGCACGAGCAGCGCGCCGACCACAGCCCCTACAGCCAACGCCGCAACCACGGATACGGAGAAAAGGGGTATCACGCGGGGCCCGTTATTGACGCCGATAAACCCGACAATAACTTTCGGAAATAGAATAATTGAGAATGAGTCTCAATTGCTTCCAATCTGACTCCCAATCAGAGGCTCTTGTGACAACTCCGCTCTCGCGCTTACTGATCACGGCAGCTGCCGTTTGCGTAACCACACCACCTGTCTCAGCCCAAGGTAACCTCTCCGGTCGCGTAGTGGATGCGGCTACCGGTCGCCCGCTTCCCGCTGCCGAAGTGACTCTCGTTCCGACCGGCCACGCCACGCTCACCGGGCCCGACGGAACGTTCGCCTTCGACCATATCCCCAGAATCGCCCGCGCCCTGCGCGTGGTTCGTGTTGGCTACGCCACCCTCGAGCGCGAACTCTCCCGTGAATTCGCCGACCCCGTTGAACTTGCCCTGGCCGAGAAGACGACCGAACTGGCCGGGATCAGGGTAGTGGGGGAGGGCGGTGGCGCAGCAGCCCTGCGGTTTGCCGGAGCGGTGAACCTCGTTACGGCATCAGAGCTCAGGGCCACGCGTCCCTTGTCCGGTAACGAAGCCCTGAAACTCGTGCCGGGTGTACATGTACAGGAAGAGGAGGGGATGGGTTTCCGGGCCAATATCGGGATCCGCGGTCTCGACCCGGATCGCAGCCGTACGCTGCTGGTACTCGAGGACGGAGTCCCCGTGGCTCTGGCACCCTACGGCGAGCCCGAGATGTATTACACACCACCCATCGACCGCATGGAGCGGGTGGAACTGGTCAAGGGAAGCGGCTCGATTCTCTTCGGTCCTCAGACCGTGGGGGGAGTGCTTAACTATGTAACTGCGGATCCCCCCGTACAGCCATCCGGACGGATGGAGCTGATTGGCGGCAGCGGCTCGTTCGGGATGGGCAAGCTCTCGTACGGCGGTACCTGGGATGGGACTGGCTTCATAATCGGCGCGCTTCGCCGGCAGGCAAGCGACCTACGCGGCCTCAGGTTCGAGCAGACCGATGTCACCGGCAAGTTCTCCCTCGAACTCGGTCCGGCGGATGCAGTCGGAGTCAAGCTGGGCGTCTATGACGAGTCGTCAAACTCCACCTACGTGGGACTCACCGATTCGCTCTTCCGGGCCGATCCGACGCTGTACCCGGGCCAGGACGACGAGCTTCGTATCAGAAGGTACAGCGCCTCGCTGGCCCATGAACGCAACTTCCGGCCGGGACGGGCACTCCGTACGGTCGCCTACGCCTATCAGACGTCACGCAACTGGAGCCGGCAGGATTACAGCTACAGTCCCTCTGGCAACGCCATAGAGTTCAGGAACAGCACCGGGAACCGGGATCGCAGCTTCGAGGTGGCCGGCCTGGAGCCCAGGCTCAGGCTGGAGCACGACTGGGGCGAGTTCGAGGGGGGGGTCAGGGCTCACTACGAGCTTGCCAATGACAGGCACGTGAACGGCTCGACCGCCACGGCACGGACCGGTGTCGTACGCGACGACGAGACGCGCACCGGCTATGCCCTGGCCGCCTTCGGACAACAGCGGTTCGATCTGACCGACCGCTGGCGCGTAACTCCCGGCCTGCGGTTCGAGTACTTCTCGTACAGCCGGCACATCGTGCGGACACGTGTGCGCCGGGAAGTCGTGGACGGTGAGGGAAACGTTACGGGTACGACCCGCGTAATCGAGGATGTCGACCTGCGAAGCCGCGACGATCTTGTTGCGGTGATACCCGGAATTGGAGTTTCGTGGCTCGCGTCCGGTGGGGTGACTCTTTTCGCGGGAGCACATCGCGGGTTCTCGCCACCGCGCATCAAGGACGCCCTGGTATACTCAGATCCTGTGATGCCGCCGGACCAGCAGCCGGGTGATCCCGTCTCACTGGAGCTGGATGCCGAGAAGAGCTGGAACCTGGAACTTGGCGGACGCACGCGGCCTCTGCCCGGAGTGTCGCTGGATGCCGCCCTGTTCTATCTCGATTTCTCCAATCAGATTGTGGAACCATCGCTGTCGGCCGGCACGGTGAGCGAGGCGCGGCTCGCCAACCAGGGAGCCACCCGGCATCGCGGATTCGAAGCCGCTCTGGGAGTGGACTGGGGCATGCTCGCGCGATCGGGCGCCTCGTTCCGGACCGACCTCAGATACACCTATGCCGACGCCGAATTCTCCCGGGATCGCTTCGTGCGGAATGCCGCCGGTGACACGGTGAACGTGGAAGGTAACCGGTTGCCGTACGCCCCTCGTCACACGGTGGCGCTGGGTGCTACGCTTACCCTGCCTGACGAATTGACCATCAAGGTGGACGGTTCCAGGGTGGGAGAGCAGTACGCCGACAACTTCGAGACCCGCGAAGGGATGCCCAACGGTCGCAACGGAGTGATCCCCGCCTATACAGTTGTGAATGCCAGCGGGACATACCGGATACCACACACGCGATTCACGGCCATAGCTTCGGTCAAGAACCTGCTGGATAGCACCTACATGGCCTCGCGCCGGCCGGAAGGAATCAAGCCCGGGGTCCCGAGGTTGGTCCAGGTGGGCGTGGAATGGGAATTCTGAGGGCCGGGGTCCTCAGGCAACGTCTCCAGCAATGGCAGCGATCGCTTCCCTGAGATCCTCGATCCCATCCCAGGTCACCGAGCTCGTGATCACGTACTGGTCGGACTCGAGTCCCAGGTTCTGAACGAGCGTCCGGACCCGCGTTGCCCGCTGCCCCCGCGCCAGTTTGTCGGACTTGGTAAAAGCAACCAGAACGGGCACCCCGTGGTCGGCCAGGAGGTTGCTTACGGCCAGATCGTCGGGTGATGGATCCCTTCTCAGGTCCAGCAGCCAGACCGCGCCGGCCAGACGGTCCCGTTTGGTGGCCACGGCCTCTATCAGACGCCGGAACTCAGCCCGTGCCCGTTTGGATGCGCGGGCGTACCCGTATCCGGGCAGGTCCAGCAGAAGATACCTGCCGGGCACGTTGTAGACGTTGCAGGTCTGGGTCTTACCGGGAGTCGCGCTCACCCGGGCCAGGCGTCGGCGGCCGGTAAGGGCGTTCAACAGAGTTGACTTGCCCACGTTGGAGCGCCCGATGAGCGCGATCTCCGGGAGGGGCTCTGGAACCGCGAAGTCGGCCGTCGGGAAGCTGCCGACGAAGACCGTGCCGGTCAGGCCTCCTTCTTGGCGCGCGCCCGTTCGGTGACCAGCAGGGGAGCCCGCCCCTCCGACACGCATTCCCTGGTTATCACCACCTCACGCACATCGTTCCGCGTGGGAAGGTCGAACATGAGGTCGGTCATGAGGTCTTCGAGGATGGCACGGAGGCCTCTCGCTCCCGTGCCGCGCTTTATGGCGCGCTGCGCAACCGCCCGCAGGGCCTCCGGGTCGAACGTGAGCCCCACCTTCTCGAGCTCGAAAAGCTTCTTGTACTGTTTGGTGAGCGCGTTCCTGGGCTCAACCAGGATCCGGATCAGGGCCTCTTCATCGAGCGAATCGAGCGACACCATGACCGGGAGGCGGCCCACCAGTTCAGGGATGAGACCGTAACGCAGCAGGTCGTCGGGCTCCACATCGGTGTACGGATTGCGCTCGAGCATCATGGCCTTGCCGGCCTCGATCTCTTCCTTGGAGAACCCTATCTGGCGTCGGCCCGTGCGGGCCTCGATGATCTTCTCCAGTCCGTCGAACGCTCCACCGCAGATGAACAGGATGTCCTTGGTGTTGATCTGGATGTACTCCTGCTGCGGATGCTTCCGGCCGCCCTGCGGTGGCACCGATGCTACGGTACCCTCGAGAATCTTGAGCAGCGCCTGCTGTACGCCTTCGCCGGATACATCCCGCGTGATACTGGGGTTCTCGCTCTTGCGCGCGATCTTGTCGATCTCGTCTATGTAGACAATGCCATGTTCGCACTCATTAACGTTGAAATCCCCCGCCTGTAGCAGCCGCACCAGAATGTTCTCGACATCCTCGCCCACATAGCCCGCTTCGGTCAGCGTGGTGGCGTCGGCAATGGTGAAGGGAACGTCCAGCATCCGCGCGAGGGTCTGGGCCAGCAGCGTTTTTCCCACCCCCGTGGGGCCCAGGAGAAGAATGTTCGACTTCTCGAGCTCGACTTCGTCGTCCCGTGACGACTGCGAATTGATGCGCTTGTAGTGGGTATAGACGGCCACAGAGAGCACCTTCTTGGCGCGCTCCTGGCCTATGACGTACTGATCGAGAATGTCCTTGATCTCGGAGGGAGTGGGAACCTGGGTTATCGCCTCGGCGACCTCACGTTCCTCATCCTCGGCCAGAATCTCGTTGCAGAGCGCTATGCACTCGTTGCAGATGTAGACTGAGGGCCCGGAAATGAATTTCCGGACCGAGTCCTTGGACTTCCCGCAGAAGGAACAGCGCAGGTGCTTGTCGTTGGCCATGTTCCGTACCGATCCGTGTCCAGCCTAGTATGGGGATGACCGGCGCGTCCGTCAAGCGGACTTCTTGCCGTCCACCTCTGATTTGTGCTGGATGACCTTGTCTATAAGGCCGTATGTGACCGATTCCTCGGCCGACATGAAACGGTCCCGGTCCATGTCAAGCTCGATCTGTTCGACGGATCTTCCGGTATGCTTCGCGTAAAGCTCGTTCAGCTTGCCCCGGAGATAGAGGATCTCCCGGGCCTGGATTTCTATGTCCGCTGCGGTACCCTGTGTGCCTCCGGACGGCTGGTGCATCATGATCCGGGCGTGGGGCAGGGCCGAGCGCTTGCCCTTGGTGCCCGCGGCCAGCAGGAAAGAGCCCATCGAGGCCGCCATGCCCATGCAGATCGTGTTCACCGGAGCCTTGAGGAACTGCATGGTGTCGTAGATGGCCATCCCGGACGACACGATTCCGCCCGGCGAATTGATGTAGAGATAGATGTCTCGCTCGGGATTGTCCGCCTCAAGGAACAGCAGCTGGGCGATGATGATGTTCGCCACGTCATCGTTGACGGGTGCTCCGAGGAACACGATCCGGTCCATCAGGAGACGGGAGAAGATGTCGTAGGTCCGCTCGCCGCGGCTCGACCGCTCAATGATATATGGAGGATACAACGTTGCCATGGACATGTCTGTCAGTTCTCGGTAACGGTGGATTTGGAAAGCAGGAACGCGAACACCTTCTCTTCCGTGAGCGCCCGCTCAAGTTCCTTCAGGCGCCCAGCCTTCTGAAGCGATGCGTAAAATTCACCCGGCGTTATACCGCGGCGCTCGGCCAGTTCCGCGACGCGCTGATCCAGATCCTCTTCCGTGGCCGCAAGTCCCTCACTCTCCGTGACAGCTTCCAGCACCAGCTCGCGGCGCACCTGCGCTTCGGCAAGCGGGGCGAACTCCTCGGCGAAGGACTGGAACCGGTCTTCCGCGATGCCATACGCTTGTGCATACGCGGAAAGCATCCGTTGAACCACCGGCCGCGGCGCCTGAAGGCCATTGGCCTGAACAATCTGATCGATCAACTGCTGGCGCACCATGGCGTCTGCCTCGCGCCGGGCTTCCGCTTCGAGGTCCCTGCGGATGGCAGCGCGCAAGTCTCCCAGGGAATCGAAGTCGCCCACCTCGCGCGCGAAATCGTCGGTCAGGTCAGGCAGATCGCGCCGCTTGCGTTCGTTCAAGGTGACCCTGACCCTGCGGGACTGTCCGCGCCGGGCTTCGTCAGGAAAGTCGTCCGGATACCGTACGTCTCCTTCTCCAGTTTCGCCCGGAGCCAGCCCCATTATCAGTTCTTCCACACCCGGGATTGCCTGACCCTCCCCCAGGACCAGTTGGTACTGTCTGGGTTCGGCCGATTCTCCCTCATCCACCGTGACGAGTGTAACCCCCACCAGTTCGCCCGGCCGGGGTCGCCCCTCGGTTTCGGGAGCCCACGCCGCCTTCTGTCGCCGCAGCTCGTCCAACTGTACTTCAACTGCCTCGTCAGTTACCGACTTCACCTGACGGGTCATTGAGAATCCCGAAAGCCTTTCCAGGTTGAGGTCCGGCTTGATCTCTACGTGAAGCTCGAACGTGAGGGGCGCACCATCCTCAAACCTGAGATCGTGAATATGGGGATCGGCGATGGGTTTCAGCTCTTCCCGGTCGAGTGTGGTCTTCCAGCTCTCGCCTATGACCTCACGCAGGACCTCTTCCCGGATGGCATCGTGATACCGCCGACGGACCACCGCGAGCGGCGCCTTGCCCTTACGGAACCCGGGCAAACGCACCTGTTTTGCGATGCGTTCAGTGACCTTCTTCTCGGTGCTCTGAACGCGCTCGGTCGGTACCTCCACCCGGAAACTGGCCGCACCGGGTTCTTCCCGCGCCTTGGTTATGCTGATGTCGGTACTTGTCATGTGCAGAGGAAAGCTAATGGGGGAGCGGCTGCCATGCGACCGCCGGGAGTCGAACCCGGACCCCTTGCGGGACAGGATCCTAAGTCCTGCGCGTC
>CAZTIV010000003.1:0-29965 GCA_964613905.1 uncultured Gemmatimonadaceae bacterium
ACGACAGCCACGGCCGCACCACCACGGTGACACCGGCCATGGGGCAGGCCACGACCACCTGGTACAGCATCCTGAGCCGGCCCGACTCGGTCGGCACCGACACCTTGACCACCCGCTACGGAATGACAACCTGTACCTCAACCGTGACCGATGCCCAGGTGTATGAGTTCACCTATAACAAGCTCGGCTGGCTCACGGCAGAGAAGGACCGGCGGGACGGAGCCAGACCCAGGACTACGGTCGGGACGGTGAGGTAAAGCGCTGGACTGACGGCCGCGTGCCGGGGTTGACCGCTCCCAAAACCCCCGCTAGCTTCCAAGTCTGTCTCCAAACAGGGCTTATGAAGACCTATTCGCTCAAGCAATCGGAGATCGAGCACCGCTGGCATGTCGTGGACGCCGAGGGCCAGGTTCTCGGCCGGCTCGCAAGTCAGGTGGCGCAGATCCTCCGGGGCAAACACAAACCGACCTTCACGCCGCACATGGACTGCGGCGACTTCGTCGTCGTCATCAACGCCGAAAAGGTCCGGCTCACCGGCCGGAAGCTCGAACAGAAACAGTATTTCCGCCACTCCGGCTACATGGGCCATGAACGGTTCACGCCGGTCGCTCATATGCTCAAGACCCACCCCGAGCGCGTGATCGAGCAGGCGGTTTTCGGCATGCTCCCCAAGTCCACCCTGGCACGCCAGGAGATCCGCAAGAAGCTCAAGGTTTACGCCGGTCCGGAACACCCGCACGCGGCACAGCAGCCCGAGCCCCTTGCCGTGGCCGGAGGCTCGGCATGACCGCTCCGGAACTTCGCTGGCATGCCATAGGCCGCCGCAAGACGAGCGTTGCCCGCATCTACCTGGTGCCGGGGTCCGGCAAGTGGATCGTGAACGGGCGCACCCTGGGAGATTATTTCCCACGGCAGTCGCTGGTGCAGCACATCCAGCAGCCGTTCACCGCCACTGACACGCTGGGCGCATTCGACGTCAAGGCACGGGTGGCTGGTGGCGGGCTCACGGGGCAGGCGGGCGCCATGCGGTTGGGGATTGCCCGCGCCCTGGTATTGGCAGACGACACGCACCGCAAGAAACTGCGCATGCAAGGCCTGCTCACCCGGGATGCGCGGGCGGTCGAGCGCAAGAAGCCCGGCCGGCCGGGAGCACGCAAGCGGTTCCAGTTCTCTAAGCGGTAATCGACATAAACACACACCGCCGGACCGCGCGCCGGGGTGTCCGCCCGGCGGATCGGCGTGCGGAAAGATGGCGGTGGACGATACAACCCGAGGAACGAGGTACATGACGCAGCCGTTGATCCAGGATCTGCTCGAAGCGGGAGTCCACTTCGGGCATCAGACCCGGCGCTGGAACCCGAAGATGCGAAGGTTCATCTTCGCGGAACGGTCGGGCATCTATCTCATCGATCTCCAGAAAACACTCCGCCAGCTCCACACGGCGCAGGACCTGCTGCGAGACGTGGTGCTCAAGGGCGAGGGCGTGCTTTTCGTCTGCACCAAGAAGCAGCTGAAACAGGTGGTGAAGGCCGAGGCCGAACGCTGCGGCGCCTTCTACGTGACGGAACGCTGGCTGGGCGGAATGCTCACCAACTTCCAGACCATCAAGAAGCAGATCCGGCGGCTCAAGGAGATCGAGCAGAGCCAGGAAGAAGGCGCCTACGAGTTCTTCACCAAGAAGGAACAGCTGCTCTTCGAGCGCGAGCGGGAGAAGTTGAACCGCAATCTCGAGGGGATCAAGCAGATGGCGCGCATCCCGGGGGCGATGTTCGTAGTGGATGCAAGGAAGGAGCGCATCGCGATAGCCGAGGCCAACAAGCTCGGCATCCCGGTGATAGCCATTGTGGACACCAACGCGGACCCGGATCTGATCACCGTGCCTGTGCCCGGCAACGATGACGCGATCCGGTCGGTTTCACTGATCACGCGGGCGCTGGTGGACGTGATCGCGGAAGCACGGACCCAGGTGCCGGTCCGGGAACCGGCGGACGAGGGTGATCAGTTCACCTACAGCACCGAAACCGAGCCCGAAGGCGAGAGCGACGACCGGCGCAAGCGGAAGAAGCCGCGGCGCAAGCGGCGGCCCAGGCCGGAAGCCATTGCCGCCCGGCTCAAGGGCGAGCCAGCGGACGCAGGAGAGGCTGGAGACGCCGGCGGAGCGGAAGAGACGGCCGAGGAAGGCTGACCGGCCGCAGGCCAGAGTTCAACCGAACCGCCGCTCATCGGCCCCATGCACGGGGTTGAGGCGGCGGTTTTCACAGAGGGAAAGAGATGACTACGAAGACGATAACGGCCAAAGAGGTGGCCGATCTCAGGCGGCGCACGGGCGCCGGCATGATGGACTGCAAGAAGGCGCTGGAGGAGACCGGCGGTGACATTGAAAAGGCGGTCGACCTTTTGCGCAAGAAAGGCGTAGCCCGGGCGGAGAAGCGCGCCGGACGGGGCGCCGGCGAAGGCGTGATCGCGAGCTATGTGCACTTCAACCAGAAGGTTGCGGTGCTCGTGGAGTTGAACAGCGAGACCGACTTCGTGGCCCGCACCGACGACTTCCAGCAGTTGGCCCGCGACGTAGCCCTGCACGTGGCGTCGGCCAACCCCATCGCGGTGACCCCGGAAGAGATCCCGGCCGAGCTGCTCGAGCGCGAGAAGGCCATCTTCGAGAGCCAGGTGAAGGAATCGGGGAAGCCCGAGGCGGTCTGGCCAAAGATCGTCGAGGGCAAGATCAAGAAGTTCTACGAGGAGCGCGTGCTGCTGCACCAGCCGTACGTCAAGGACGACAAGATGACCGTGGGTGACCTGGTCAAGTCGGTGGCCGGCAAGGTGGGAGAGAACGTGCAGGTCCGCCGGTTCGTACGGTTCGAGGTGGGAGCAGACTGAATGGGGGACCTCGCCTTCGAGCGGGTGCTGCTCAAGCTTTCCGGTGAGGCGCTGGCCGGCGACCGTGGCTTCGGCCTCGATTTTGGCGTCATCGACCGCCTGACCGACGAGGTCAAGGCGGTACACGGGCTTGGCGCAAAGCTCGGCCTGGTAATAGGTGGCGGCAACATCATGCGCGGCACCACCGCGAGCCAGCAGGGAATGGACCGCGTATCGGCCGACTACATGGGAATGCTGGCCACCGTGATCAACGCACTGGGGCTCCAGGACATCCTGGAGCGCAAGGGCATAGACACCAGGGTGATGACCGCCATCCACATGGAGGAGCTGGCCGAGCCCTACATCCGGCGCCGGGCCATCCGCCACCTGGAAAAGGGACGGGTGGTCCTGTTCGCCGCCGGCACGGGCAATCCGTATTTTTCGACAGACACGGCAGCCGTGCTCCGGGCGCTCGAGATCGAGGCCGACGTGCTGATCAAGGCAACTCAGGTGGACGGTGTCTACTCGGCCGACCCGAATCAGGATCCGGCCGCCGAGTTCCTGCCGGAGCTCACCTTTCAGGAAGCACTGGTTCGGGGGCTCCGCGTGATGGATGCCAATGCGTTCGGGTTGTGCCAGGAGAACTCGCTGCCCATTGTGGTCATGAACGTCAACCAGTCCGGCTCGATAGCCCGGGTGCTTCAGGGCGAGCGGGTCGGCACTCTCGTCCGATGAACACGATACCGGAGATCGAGAAACACACCCGGGAGCTGATGCACAAGGCGGTGGAGAACACCAAACGGGAACTGGCCACCATCCGGAGCGGGAAGGCCACCACCAGCCTCCTGGACACGGTCAGGGTGGACGCCTACGGCCAGCCTATGCCGCTCAATCAGGTGGCGAGCGTCTCCGCGCCCGAGCCCCGGCTGCTCACCGTGCAGCCGTGGGACAAGGGGCTGATAGGCGCCATAGAGAAGGCCATACAGTCGGCCGATCTGGGGCTCAACCCGGCCAACGACGGCACGATCATCCGTGTGCCGCTCCCGCCGCTCACCGAAGAGCGCCGCAGGGAGTTGGTGCGGGTGGTGCACAAGCTGGCCGAAGAGGGCCGCATAGCCGTACGCCACGCCCGGACCGACGCCATTGCAAAGATCAAGAAGGTGGAGCACGTCTCCGAAGACGACAAGCGGCGGGCCGAGAAGAGCGTTCAGAAGCTGCACGATGAGCACATCCAGCTGATCGACGGCCTGGTCAAGGGCAAGGAAGTGGAGATAATGGAGGTCTGACGCCACAGGGCGGCAGCCTTCCCTCCAATGGCAAGCTCACTCCCCAGACGATTAGCGGTGGCCGCCGTCGGTATCCCGGCGGCCTTTGCGCTGGTGCGCCTTGGCGGCTGGCCTCTGGTGGTGGCGCTACAGGTTCTGGCCGTGCTGGGAACGCTGGAACTGTTCCGGCTGGCGGAAGCGCGCGGGATCGAGCCGCTCAGGGGAGCGGGTGTGCTGGGGGCCCTGGGCGCACCCGCGCTCGCGTTTGCCGTGACCGGTGCGTGGGGTACTGTCGGGCCCCGCTGGGTGACGTTCGCGGCGGTCGGCTGGGTGCTGCTGGTGATGACCTGGGCGCTGGCGGCGCGCGCTCCCAACCGTCAGCCTCTGTCGGCCGTGGCAGTTACCGTATTCGGGGTGCTTTACGCCGGAGTGCTTCCCGCCTTCCTGCTGTTACTCAGACACAGTGGCGGCCATTCGCCATGGGGCGCCACGGCGCTCGTGTTCCTCCCGCTGGCCGTAATCTGGATCTGCGATACCGCAGCCATGGCCGGCGGTGCGATGATAGGGGGACCCAAATGCGCCCCGGTGGTGAGCCCCAACAAGACCTGGGCGGGAACCATCACTGGAACCGCTGGCGGGGCGCTCGCGGCGCTTGCGTGGGGCGTATGGGTGCTGGGCCCCCTCGATGTGTCCATCGGGTGGGTACAGCTGCTCCTTCTGGGTCTCGTGCTTTCGGTAGTGGGGCAGGTGGGTGATCTGGCGGAATCGCTCTTCAAGCGGGAGGTGGGGGTCAAGGATTCGGGTGGGGTATTCCCGGGCCACGGCGGCGTGCTCGACCGGCTCGACTCCCTCTACTGGGCGCTCCCCATGGCGGCCTTCATGCTTTCCCTCTACGGTGTGATATGAGCGCCGGCGTAGCCATCCTGGGCTCTACCGGTTCAATAGGCAGGGCCACCCTGCGCGTGCTCGAGCGGCAGCGCGAGCGGTTCCACGTGGTGGCGCTTACCGCGTACGGGTCGCAGGACCTGCTTCAGGATCAGGCACGCAGCACCGGTGCCTCGTACGCGGGGCTGGTGAACGGCGTGGGTCCCGGGTGCCTGGTGGAAGCGGCCACGCATCCCGACGTACGTATTGTCGTCAACGCGGTGGTGGGAGCGGCGGGGCTCGAAGCGACGCTCGCCGCCCTCTCTGCGGGGAAACGGGTGGCGCTGGCCAACAAGGAAACGCTGGTGATGGCGGGCGACCTTGTGCTCGGGGCCGCGCGGGAGGGGGGCGGCGAGATCGTCCCCATTGACTCAGAACACAGCGCGGCGTTGCAGTGTATCAGCGGGCATTCCTCGGCCCTCGCCAGGCTCGTGCTCACCGCTTCGGGAGGGCCGTTCCGTGACTGGTCAGCCGAACGGTTGAGGCGGGCCACTGTGGCGGAAGCGCTGAACCATCCCACCTGGCAGATGGGACCCAAGATCACCGTTGACAGCGCAACGCTGGCCAACAAGGCGCTCGAGGTAATCGAGGCGCATTACCTGTTCAGGTTGCCGTACGATCGAATCGAGGTAGTGGTGCATCCTCAGTCCATAGTACACGCGTTCACTGAATTCGTGGATGGGTCCGTGCTGGCGCAGATGGGTTATCCGTCCATGGAGCTGCCCATCCTGTACGCGCTCACGCACCCGGAAAGGGTTCCGGATTCCGGCGTTTCCCGCTTCGATCCGGTTGCGGCCGGGCCGCTCACCTTCGAGTCGGTGCGCTATGACCTGTTTCCCATCTTCCGGCTGGGAGTGGACGCCGGCATGGCCGGCGGCGTGATGCCGGCGGTGTTCAATGCGGCAAACGAGGTGGCGGTGGAAGCTTTCTTGAGCGGACGTACGCAGTTCGGAGGGATCGCTGACCTGGTGGGCGAAGTATTGTCGGAGCATCCGGGGGGGCCGGCGGATAACCTCGAGCAGGTCATCGAGGCCGACCGTTGGGCCAGGGAGCGGGCGGAGGCGACATGCTCGTAACGATCATCGCCGCCATCATCCTGCTCGGCATCGTGATCCTGGTTCACGAGCTGGGGCATTTCCTGGCCGCCAAATCGGTGGGAATTGGGGTGCCGCGGTTCTCCATAGGGCTTGGTTCTCCCACGCCCCTGAGGTTCCGCCGCGGCGAGACTGAGTACGTCATCTCGTGGATACCGTTTGGCGGCTATGTGAAGATGGCCACCCGCGAGGACGACGGAGAGACAGCCGCGCTCGAAGGTGGCGATGCTGAAGAGTTCCCCGAAGAGAAACTGTTCGAGACCAAACCGCTCTGGGCGCGGATGTGGGTCATATCAGCCGGCGTCATCATGAACTTCGTGCTGGCGTGGGTGGTGTATGTGGGGATCGCCGCCGGTGCCGGCCGCATGGAAGACCCGAATACGATCGTGGATCGCGTTCACGCCGACATGTTGCCGCCCAGGGCGGAAGACCTGGCGCGGATTCCTGCCGGCGCGCAGATCCTCAAGCTCAACGGCGATACCGTAACCAGCTGGACCTCCGTTCAGCAGGCGTTTCTTGATCCCAGAAGCGAGCGGCTCGGGCTCGAGGTGTCGGGAGTGGCCGAGCCGTTGATGGTGCGGATTCCCGGTCTCGAGGCAATGGAACGGGCGGCGGCGTTGAATGCGCTTGAACCTTACCGGCCACCGCGTATCGCTCAGGTGGTTCCCGGGCGTCCCGCGGACCGGGCGGGGCTCAGAGGAGGCGACCTCATCGTGAGGATCGATGGCGACACCGCCCGTTCCTGGGGCCAGCTGGTTGCCGCCATAACCGCGAGCGGGGGCGACACCGTAAGGCTCACGGCGCTGAGGGACGGAGAACTGGTTCCGATTGCCGTGGTACCGCGCGAGGAAGAGGAGACCGACAGGCTCACCCGCGAAACCCGCTCGGTATGGCGTATCGGGGCACAGGGGTGGAGTGAAACGAGACACATTCGCTTGAATCCGGTTGAGGCCGTGGCCGAAGGGACGCGGCAGACCCTCGCTCGGCTGGGAGACGTGTTGTTTGCGGTGAAGTCGTTGGTGACGGGGCGCATCTCTCCCCGCGAACTCGGCGGCCCCATCATCATAGGGCAGATGTCAGGCGAGGCGGCCCGGCTGGGCTGGATCTATTTCCTGTCGTTCACGGCGTTCATCTCAATCAACCTGGCGGTGCTGAACCTGCTCCCCATCCCGGTTCTGGACGGCGGGCATCTGGTATTTCTGATGGCCGAGGGGATCCGTGGAAAGCCGCTGCCGGTGAACGTACGGATGCGGCTTACTCAGCTCGGACTGGCGTTTCTGCTGGCGCTGATGGTCTTCGTGATCTTCAACGATGTGTTGCGCATCGTGAGGTAACGACCGCTTATCGTCGGCCAAGGACCACCACCAGAAGTGCCACCACCAACACCACCGCGAGTGCGCCGAACAGCCATCCCACTCGGCGGGCACGGCGCACGCCAATTGAGGTGGGAACAGGGGGGGAGCCCCGGCGCTGCGGTACGGGGATCTCGCTCGTATGCACCGTGCCGCCAGCGATTTTCTCCAGGGCATCGAGCAGTTCCCGCGCCGAGCTGTAGCGGTCGTCGGGATGCTTGGCGAGGCACCGGAGGATCACGCGCTCCAATCTGCCGGACAGTTCGGGCCGGCGCTCGCGCGGGGCCACAGGGGGGTCTTCCACGTGCATCCGCGCCAGCTCGAACCAGTCGGTTGATCGGAACGGCAGCTCGCCGGTGGCCGCCTTGTACATGGTGACCCCCAGCGCATACAGATCGCTCCGGCCGTCCAGGGGCCGGCCCTGGGCCTGTTCGGGCGATACGTAGTGAGGGGTGCCTATCGTCATGTTCACCCCGGTGGCGGTTACGTACCCCGAGACCGCGCGTGCAATGCCGAAATCGGCCAGAACCGCGGTGCCTTCGGACGTCAGAAGGATGTTGTCCACCTTGATGTCGCGGTGCACTATCCCCGCTTCGTGAGCCGCCACGAGTGCCGTCGTGATGTCGATCGCGATCTGGAGCAGGCGGGGTTCCGGAATCGTGCTCTCGCGGGTCAGCAAGGACCCCAGAGAATCCGGATACAGGTCCATGGCGAAGAAGGTCATCTCGCCATCCTGACCCACATCACGGATCCCCACGATGTTGGGGTGCTTGAATTCGGCCGCTATGGTGAACTCGTTCCGGAACCGGGACTCGAACTGGCGGTCTCCGGCGTAGCGGGGCTTCAACACCTTCACAGCCGACGGCGCATCCGAGCGGCTGTCACGAGCGGCAAACACCCAGGCAAATCCCCCCTGTCCGATGAGGCGTTCCAGGGTGTAGGGACCGGCCGTCCGGCCTGCCAGATCGTCCGGATTCAGGGTCATTTAGCGGCCTTTACAGGGTTTCATGTGCCGGCTAAGTTTAGCGACTGTACAAGATACGATCGCAAAAAGCAGCCCGCGCAACCTGAGGATAAGCTTTTCATGAGCTTTGACAAGCATGCCGTGGTCGAGAAGTACCGGGCGGAAGAGACCGACACCGGTTCCACCCGCGTACAGGTTGCTCTGCTCACCGAGCGGATCAACTCCCTCACGGACCACTTCCGCGACCACCCCAAGGACCATCACAGCCGGCGTGGCCTGCTGATGATGGTAAGCAAGCGGCGCCGCTTGCTGGTATACATGAAGCGCGCCGATCTCGAAGGGTATCGCAAGCTCATCGACGAGTTGGGCCTCCGTCACTAAAGCGGCGCGCGGGATGAGGGCGTCCGGGACGAGCACCCTGGGCGCCTTCCCGTATGTGCTGGTGCTCTGCAAGGAAGAAAATGTACAAGACAATTGAACGGCAGTTCGCCGGGCGCCCGTTGCGGTTCGAGACCGGGCGGCTGGCCAGGCAGGCGGCTGGCAGCGTGGTGATGCAGCACGGAGATACGATGGTCCTCGCGGCCATTACCGTCGGAGACAAACCTACACATCTCCCGTTTTTCCCCCTCACAGTCGAATTCCGCGAAAAGACCTACGCCGCAGGGAAGTTCCCCGGCGGGTTCATCAAGCGGGAAGGCCGGCCGTCGGATGACGAGATCCTGGCCTGCCGCCTGATCGACCGCTCCATACGGCCGCTCTTCCCGGAAGGATTCCGGAACGAGGTCCAGGTCTTCGTTTACGTTCTCTCGGCGGATCAGGAGAACGACGCCGACGTTCTGGGACTCACGGCGGCCTCGCTGGCACTCGCGATCTCCACCGTGCCCTGGGATGGCCCCATTGCGGGCGTCAGGGTAGGTCGCGTGAGCGGTGAATGGGTGCTGAACCCCACCTTCGTGCAGCTCGAAGAGAGCGACGTTGACATGGTGGTGGCCGGCACGGCCGATTCCATCATGATGGTCGAGGGCGGAGCGCTGGAACTGTCGGAAGAGGAGCTGGCCGATGCGCTGGCGTTTGCCCAGAAGGGCATTGCCGAGTTGCTCGACATCGAGAGCGAGATCCTGAAGGCCGGCAGGCCCAAGATTGAATGGGTCAGGGAGGAAATGCCGGAGGAAATCGTTGTCAGGGTTAACGAGCTGGCGGGAGACCGTATTGCCGAAGCGTTGAACCGGCCGGAAAAGGCGGAGCGGGCGCAGGCCGTCTCAGCCGTCAGGGTCTCAGTGATGGAGGCACTCGGGGAAGAGTTTCCGGAACACCTCAAATTTGTGGCCACCACGCTGGAAGATCTGGAATACCACGCCATGCGCCGTCAGGTGCTGGAGCGTGGCGAGCGGGTGGACGGTCGTGATACCGATACCGTCCGGCCCATCAACTGCGAGGTGGGTATTCTGCCCAGAACGCACGGCTCCGCGCTCTTCACGCGGGGGCAGACGCAGGCCCTGGTGAGCACCACTCTGGGTTCCGTCTCGGATGAGCAGCGCATAGACAACATCGACGTTGCCGCCGAAACCACCAAGAGCTTCATGCTGCACTACAACTTCCCGCCGTTCTCCACGGGAGAAGTGAAGATGATTCGGGGGGTCTCGCGGCGGGAGGTCGGGCACGGGGCTCTGGCCGAACGGGCGCTTCAGGCGCTGCTGCCACCCTATGACGCATTCCCGTACACCATCCGGCTGGTTTCCGAGATTCTGGAATCCAACGGGTCATCCTCGATGGCTACGGTGTGTGGCGGGTCCCTCGCGCTGATGGATGCCGGTGTGCCAATGAAGGCGCCGTGCGCCGGTGTGGCCATGGGGCTGATCAAGGAAGGCGACAAGGTGGCCGTGCTGACGGACATTCTGGGCAGCGAGGACCACCTGGGTGACATGGACTTCAAGGTGGCGGGTACCACCGACGGTGTCACCTCCATCCAGATGGACATCAAGATCCGGGGACTCTCCCTGGACATCATCCGCGACGCGCTGTCAAAGGCGAAGCTGGCACGGCTGCACATTCTCAATGAGATGGGCAAGGCGCTCGATGCGGCACGGCCCGAACTCTCACGCTATGCTCCGCGCATCATCACGGTGAAGATCCGTCCCGACAAGATCGGGGATATCATCGGGCCCAAGGGCAAGGTGATCCGAGGCATCCAGGAAGAGACGGGAGCGAACATCAATGTGGACGATACCGGCCTCATCACCATCTCGGCGGTGAACGGTAGCGCCGGTGAGCGCGCGCGTGATATCATTATGGGCATGGTACAGGAACCTGAGGTCGGCAAGGTCTACGAGGGCGTGGTCAAGTCCACCACGGCCTTCGGTGCGTTTGTGGAGATCCTCCCCGGCACCGAGGGACTGCTGCACATCTCCGAGCTGCAGCACGCCCGTACCGAGCGGACCGAAGACGTGGTCAAGAAGGGCGACCGGGTCAAGGTGAAGCTCATCGAGGTGGACGATCGCGGGAAGATGCGCCTCTCCCGCAAGGCGCTGCTCGAGAAGGAATAGCCCTCCTCATGCAGACGGTCAGGCTCGGTGAGGGCCTGTATCGTACCGGGGCGGACAACGGCGTCACGGTCCTCTCGGAGGTCCTGCCCGGTGTCCGCTCAGTTGCGACCGGCATCTGGGTCCGTACGGCGTCTGCCCATGAACCCCCTGCCAAGATGGGTGTCTCCCACCTCCTCGAGCACATGGTGTTCAAGGGTACCGGGCGGAGGAGCGCTCGGGACATTGCGCTCGAGCTTGAAGTGCGGGGCGGCGCCCTTGATGCGTTCACGTCGCGCGACCATACCTCCTTCCAGGCGCGCGTGCTTGACGAAGACCTCCCGCGTGCGCTGGACGTCCTGACGGACGTCGTGCGGAACCCCGCGCTGCGCGATGCGGATCTGGAACTCGAACGCAAGGTTGTGCTGGAGGAGATCAGCACGGTGGAAGACACGCCGGATGATCTCGTCTTTGACCTGCACGCCCGCGCCCTCTGGCCCAGCCACTCGTACGGTTTTCCCATACTGGGTACTCGCGAGACGGTACAGGCCCTCAAGGCAGACGATCTGAGAGAACTCCACAGCCGGGCCTACCGGCCCAGTCACGCGGTGATCGCGGCGGCGGGGAGCCTTGAACATGATGCGCTGCTCAAGTTGCTGGGCGAGTTCGGCTGGTTTTCAGGGGATCAGAGTCCGGCGCTCCCGGAGGTGAGTGTGGTGGATGCGGTGCGCGGTGAGTCAATCCGCGTCCCCCGCGAGTCGGCGCAGTCGCACATCGTGCTTGGCACAGACACTTTCCCCTACAGTGATCCACGCCGGTACGCGCTGATGCTGCTGGTAACGGTCATGGGAGCGGGGATGTCGAGTCGCCTGTTCCAGCGAATCAGGGAAGAACTCGGGCTCGCCTACGCTGTGTACAGCTTCCAGTCGTTCTACCGGCACACCGGTATCACCGGGGTGTACGTCGGTACGCATTCGTCTACGGCATCGCTTGCCATCGAAGCCATCAACGGGGAACTGGGGCGAGTGGCGCGCGAAGGGCTGGACGTGGAAACTCTGGCCGAGGCCAAGCAGCAGGTGAAGGGGCAGGTGACCCTGGCGCTGGAGAATCCGGCAGCCCGGATGTACCGGCTTGCAGGATTAGCGCTACACGATGAGCCTTACCGGGCAATCGATGAAGTGCTGCAGGAGATCGACGCGGTGCCGCAGGATCAGGTGGCTGAAGTGGCTGCGGAGTTTCTGGCGCCGGAGCGACAGACGACAGTCTGGCTCGGGAATTGAGGGAACGATGATCATTGGCGTGCCGACCGAGATAAAGGCCAACGAAAACCGCATCGCGCTCGTTCCGGCCGGCGCCGAAGCGCTGGTTGGTGACGGCCACACGGTGCTGGTGGAGCGGGGGGGCGGAGAAGGCAGCGGTTTCACCGACCAGCAGTATCTGGATGCCGGTGCGCAGATCGCACTGTCGGCCGACGATGTCTGGAATCGGGCCGAGATGATCCTCAAGGTGAAGGAGCCGATCGCCGTGGAGTGGCCACGGATGCGGCGCGATCAGGTGATCTTCACCTACTTCCATTTTGCCGCAGATGAGGCGCTGACCCGTGCGGTGATCGACTCCGGCGCGATTGCCATTGCATATGAGACCGTCCAGCTGGATTCCGGCGAGCTGCCGCTGCTCACTCCCATGAGTGAGGTGGCGGGCCGGATGGCCGTGCAGGAAGGGGCCAAGTATCTGGAGAAGTTCTTCGGCGGGAGCGGGGTTCTACTGGGCGGTGTCCCCGGGGTGCTCCCTGCAGAGGTTGTCGTGATAGGCGGTGGCGTGGTAGGCACCAATGCCGCCAAGATGGCCGCCGGGCTCGGTGCCCACGTTACCATCCTGGATCTGTCGCTCGAGCGCCTGCGTTACCTGTCGGACGTGATGCCCGCCAACGTGGATCTGGTCTACTCCAACCGCCACACGGTGCTCGAACAGGTGGCCAAGGCCGACGTGCTCATCGGGGCGGTCCTTGTGCCCGGCGCCAAGGCACCCAAGTTGGTACGGCGTGAGGACTTGAGCCTCATGAAGCCGGGTTCGGTGATCGTGGACGTGGCGGTGGACCAGGGGGGGTGCGTGGAGACCATCAAGCCTACGACCCATGAGCAACCCACCTACGTGGTGGACGGCGTGGTGCACTACGCTGTGGCCAACATGCCGGGCGGAGTGCCACGGACATCCACACTGGCCCTGACCAATGCCACGTTCCCCTATGCGCGCAAGCTCGCGCGTCACGGCTGGCGTAAGGCCTGTCAGGCCGACCGTCCGCTTGCTCTTGGCCTCAACGTGGTTACGGGGAGGGTGGTCTATCCCGGGGTGGCGGAGGCCTTCGGGTTCCCGCTTACCGCCGTGGAGACGGTGCTGTAACCGGCCTGCTTTAACTCCGCATCTTGTCTGGACTTACGGCACGCGTTAAGTTGTGGCTCGTCTGCCTCATCGCCCATTTCCTGCAAACCGAGCACGCATGCGCTGGTCTTCATTCAGTCTTGGTGCGTTTCTGCCCGCCAATGAAATCGCGGTGGATCTCGGCACATCCAACACGCTGATCTACGTGCGTGGTGAAGGGATCGTGCTTAACGAGCCGTCGGTGGTTGCGGTTGAGAAGGCGAGTGGCAAGGTCAAGGGCATTGGTCTCGAAGCGAAGCGCATGCTCGGTCGTACTCCTGATGGCATCCTCGCGGTGCGTCCGCTCAAGGACGGCGTGATCGCGGACTTTGACGTGACCGAGAAGATGCTGCGGTATTTCCTCTCCTCCATCATCAACAAGCATGTGTTCCGAGTGAAGCCCAAGGTGGTGGTGTGCGTTCCGAGCGGCATCACCGAGGTGGAGAAGCGCGCCGTGCGCGACAGCGCACAGTCGGCCGGGGCCAAGGAAGTGTATATGGTGGCGGAGCCGATGGCGGCGGCAATCGGTGTGGGGCTGCCGGTGGAGACGCCCACGGGCAACATGGTGATTGACATCGGTGGCGGCACCACCGAGATAGCGGTGATTGCGCTCTCCGGGATTGTGAGTGACACGTCCATCCGCACGGGCGGGGACGAGCTCGATCAAGCCATCGTTCAGTTCATGCGGAAGAACTACAACCTCCTCATCGGCGAGCCCACGGCGGAGGCCATCAAGATCCAGATCGGTTCGGCAGCCCCGGTGGGTGAAGAACGCGAGATGGAGGCCAAGGGGCGTGACCTGGTTTCCGGAATCCCCAAGGTAGTGCGCGTGCACTCGAGCGAGATCCGTGAGGCTATTCAGGAGCCCATTCAGCAGATCGTGGATGCGGTGCGCCGCGCGCTCGAAATAACGCCGCCCGAGCTTGCCAGCGACATAGTGGATCGGGGCATCGTGATGGCCGGAGGAGGAGCGCTCATCCGCGGGCTCGACGTGCTGCTTTCGCAGGAGACGTCGTTGCCGATCCGGGTGGATGAAGACCCGCTCACGTGCGTGGTGCGCGGAACCGGTCGCATCCTCGACGATCCGGAGAAGTACCGTTCCGTGCTCTCCACGTAAGCGATGACCGCGGGGGCTGAGCGCTTCGCCACCCGGCGCGATACACTCGCGTTCGCCATCTGTCTGGTCCTGGCCCTCGTGGCCCGTGCCCTTCCTCTGGACGTGCAGGACGCCATAGCTGGCGGAGTGCGCAGTACCGTGCTGGCGCCCTTCCTCTTCCTCCAGCATCAGGCCGAACTCTGGCAGACCGCGAGGATGCGCTTCGCCGTTGTGGTTGCGGAGCGCGATGCGGCCGCGAGGGCGGCGTTGGACATCCCGGCCCTCATCGAAGAGAACCAGCGCCTGCGCGAGATCGCCGGGGTGGGGGAGCGTCTCACCGCCCCCTATGTATCCGCTGAGGTACTCCATCAGGCATCCCCCACGGGGGGAATGGTGCTCCTGCTCGCGGCCGGAAGCCGGCAGGGGGTTCGCCCGCTCTCGGCGGTCGTGGCGCCTGGCGGATTGCTGGGCGTTGTTCGGAGCGTGGACGCCGACCGTTCGGTTGCCGTGATCTTTCCTCACCCTGACTTCCGTGCGAGCGCGATGACTCTGGATGGATCTGTGCTCGGCGTGGTGGCGCCGCACGGAGCCTCGGGCCCCAACGAGATGATGCTCGAGCTCTCGGGAGTACCCTACCGCGATCGGGTGCCGGCCGGAACGAGGCTTTACACCTCCGGTTATGGTGGCGTGTATCCGCGCGGCATCCCCATTGGCGAAGTGGTGGCCGTGGCAGAAGAGCAGGAGGGGTGGGCCCGCACATATCTGGTGCGGCCCGCTGTGCACCCGGCCTCAGTGACGCATGTGATCATCCTTGCCGCGGCCGGAGGGGACCTGAGCGGAGCGTTCGAGGCGGAGCAATGAACCGGCGGGTCCACCGCTATCGAGCGGCGGCAGTGTTCCTCATGCTGGTGGTCCTGCACTTTGCGTTCAGGCCGTGGCTCGGCGATCCCCGTCCGGCTCCGGACTTCCTGCTGCTTGCTCTGCTCGTGTATGCCATTCGCGCCCGGCCGGGTCCGGCAGCGGTGGCCGGTTTCGTCGTAGGACTCCTGAGCGACGCACTGAACCCGGTGGCGTTCGGCTCGGGGATGCTGGCCTATACCGCGGTGGGCTATCTCGCCGCGTGGGGAAAGGCTGTATTCTTTGCCGAGAACCTGGCGGTGAGCGGCGGGTTCTTCTTTGCGGGCACCGTGCTGCGTGACGTGCTGGTCCTGCTCTGGGGCGGACACGTCCGCGGCTCGGCGCTCTGGTGGCAACTCGGCGTCTGGACCATGCTCCAGGCGCTCACGACCGCACTCGTGGGTGTTCTGGTGCTGGCCACCTTCCGCCGGTGGATAGAGAAGAGGTGGGCGGAGTGAACTGGAATCATCCGCACATAATGGCACAGCGGGCAACCGTGGCCCGCGTGGCCGTGAGCCTGTTCACCGGCGCTCTGCTGTTTGCGTTCTTCCGGGTGCAGGTGCTGGAGTCCGACCGGTACCGTATGCAGTCGGAACAGAACCGGATGCGCGCCGTGACCGTGCCGGCACCCCGCGGCCCCATCCTGGACCGCAACGGCGTGGTGCTGGCCGAGAACGTTCCCGGTTACTCGGTTGCCCTGATTGCTCCGTCGGTCGATTCTCTGAGCGCCATGCTCGCGCGCGTGGGGCCCATCGTCGGTATCGACTCGTCCGCATGGGACGGCATTGTACGGCGGTACCGCAGGGCGCCGTTCGATCCGGTGGTTATCCACCGAGATGCTCCATTCGAGGTCATCTCGGCCCTGGAGGAACGGCGGGTCACCATTCCCGGACTCGTTATCCAGTCGGAACCCAAGCGGCGTTATCCGTTCGGCCCGATTGCGGCGCACGCGATTGGGTACGTCTCGGAGATCACGGAACGGGAAATGGCGCGGCGTGCGGTGAGAGGAGCAAGGCCGGGTGCGCTCGTGGGGCGCGACGGACTCGAGCGGGAGTACGACGACGTCTTGCGGGGGCAGGATGGCGTGCGATTCGTGGAGGTGGATGCGCTGGGCCGCACTGTGCGTGACCGGGGAGTGGCGGCGCGCCTCGAGCCGGAGCAGGGCGTGCCGCTGCGTACCACCCTGGACATCGAACTACAGCAGTTCGTGGCCGACCAGTTTCCGGCGGGCAGGGGCGGGGCCGTCGTGGCCATGGATCCGAGGAACGGGGAGATCCTCGCGATGTATTCGTCTCCGGCGTACGATCCCAACGAGTTCATTGGGGGGATAGACCCGGAGATATGGCGTCAACTTGCGACCAGCGAAGAGCACCCGCTCATCAACCGCACCATTCAGGCGTCGTACGCGCCGGCTTCCCCCTGGAAACTCCTCGTTGCGGCCATCGCGCTCAAGCGCGGTGTCGTGAGCTGGGGCGAGCGCATGCCCATTCCGTGCCGGGGCGGAATGCCGTACGGCAACCGGTTCTTCCGGTGTTGGAAGCTCGACGGGCACGGTGATCTCACCCTGGAGGCGGCCATCCAGCACTCCTGCAACGTCTATTTCTACCAGCTTGGTGTGCGACTCACTCTTGAGGCACTCCTGCAGGACGCAGCTGCAGTTGGCGCAAGCCGACCTGCGGGAATTGATCTTCCAAACGAACGCACGCCCACCTTCCCGGCATCGGTTGAGTACTACAACCGCCGTTACGGTCCGCGGGGCTGGACACGCGCCGTAACACTGAACCTTGCGATAGGACAGGGCGAGAACGTCCAGACCCCGCTCAGCGTAGCGCATTTGTTCGCCATGCTGGCTCACCCGGAGGGTAAGGGTGTGGTGCCCTACCTGGTGCAGCCACGGAATGTCCCCCCGCACGGGCTGGAGCTGTCGCCGCGCGACCTCGCCGGGCTCCGCTCAGCACTGGTGTCGGTGGTGGAGGAAGGCACTGCCGTGCGGTCGAGGGTGGCCGACCTGCGCATCGCCGGCAAGACCGGCACGGGACAGAACCCGCACGGTCCCAACCACGCATGGTTTGTGGCCTTCGCGCCGGCAGATGATCCGCGCATTCTGGTTTCCACCATCGTGGAATTTGCCGAGCACGGCTCGGCTGTTGCTCCCATGGTGACCAGCATCATCGCGCGGCATCTGCTCGGGCCCGGGGGTGTGCCGGTACGCGGCCAGTACCGGCTGGTGGTTCCCGCGGACAGCGCTCCTGCGCCAATCACGATCATGGGAGATCCGCCGGATGTACTCCCGCGGCCTTGACCGGCCGCTGTTGGCGGTCACGTTCGCCCTCCTCGTTGCCGGACTGCTGACGCTCTATTCGGCGGGCCAGACAGACGTGCCGAGCGCCGCGGCGGAACTGTGGCGCCGCCAGCTGGTCATGCTCGGTATTGGAGTAGTTGCGGCGGCGTTCGTCTTCCGCGTATCTCCGCGGCTGATGGAGTGGGCGGCGCCGTTTCTCTATCTGACCGGCATCGGTCTGCTCGTTGTGACGCTGCTCGCCGGAACCGGATCCGGTTCGTCGCGATGGATAGCGGTCGGCGGCATACGGTTGGGGCAGCCGGTGGAGATCGTGAAGCTGACCACCATCCTGATGCTGGCCCGGCATCTCGCCGGACGTCGCATGCCACCGAACACGCTTGTGGAAGTGATCCCGTCGTGCGTCATAATTGGAGTCCCGTTCGTACTGGTGGCCCTTCAGCCGGATCTGGGTTCCGCCATCGTATTCCTGGGCATCCTCTTCGCGATGCTCTTCTGGGTGGGTGTGAAGCCGTGGCTGTTGCTGCTCCTCGCTTCGCCCGTGATCAGTCTGATGACCGCGTTCTCGACGCTCTCCTGGGGTATCTGGATCGTTGCGCTCACCATCCTGTTGATCTGGATCAGGCCCTATGTGCTCGAGGGCGTGGGAGTATGGCTGCTGAACGTGGGAATGGGTATAATGGCGCTCAACCTCTGGAACCGGCTTGCGCCATATCAGCAGAATCGCCTGGTATCGTTTCTGAACCCCGAGATCGATCCCAGGGCCACGGGCTGGCATATGATTCAATCGAAAGTGGCGATAGGTTCGGGCGGTCTGTTCGGCAAGGGCTTCACCGAGGGCACCCAGAAGCGGCTGGCCTTCCTGCCCGAGCAGGCCACCGATTTCATCTATTCGGTGGTAGGTGAAGAGTTCGGATTCGTGGGTATTCTGCTCACGCTCATACTCTTCGGCGCGTTTCTGTTCGTGCTGGTCCGCATAGCGATGCGCGCCAATGATCCATTTGCCTGTCTTGCGGTTTTCGGGATAGCCGGTGTCATGTTCACCCACGTGTTCGAGAACGCAGGCATGACGGTGGGCATCATGCCCATAACCGGAATTCCGCTTCCGTTCTTCTCCTACGGGGGATCGTTCCTGGTGGTGTGCTGCATTGCCGTGGCGATCGCCATGAGGGTGTCGTGGGAGAGCAGAATTGGCGGGTATGCGGATACGGGGTAGGGTGCACCCTCCCCGGGCTGGCGTCCCGGCGTCATTTCCACCAGATTCCCCTCTTTCCCCGGAGATCCGCCCCCGTGGCATGGTTCCGCAAAGAACGCAAACCCCGCAATACCCGGCGTGAGCGCCTGGAGATACCGCCGGACGCATGGGGCAAGTGCGAGGAGTGTGGCCATACTGACATTCGCGAGAAGTTCGAGCGCACCTTCCAGGTATGTCCTGCCTGCGGCCATCACAGACGCATTGAGGCACGCCGATACATCGAGCTGCTCACCGAGGCGGGCACGTTCGTGGAACTCTACGGGGATCTCCAGTCGGTCGACGCCATCGGTTTCGAGGGATACGCCGATCGGCTCATCACGGCGCGTAACAAGGAGGGGCCCCAGGACGCGTTGATGGCCGGCTACGGCCGGCTGAGCGGCATCGAACTCAACCTGGGCGTCATGGACTTCGCGTTCCTGGGCGGATCGATGGGTTCAGTAGTAGGAGAGAAGATCGTCCGGCTGGCCAGGCGGTCGCTCGATGAGCATGTGCCGTTGGTGATCGTCTCCACTTCCGGGGGAGCGCGGATGCACGAGGGCGTGTTGAGCCTCATGCAGATGGCCAAGACCTCCGTGATGATTGCCGAGCTCAAGGCTGAGGGAATCCCGTTCATCTCAATCCTGACCAATCCCACCACCGGCGGCGTCTCGGCTTCATTTGCGATGCAGGGCGACGTGAACATCGCCGAGCCGGGAGCGGTGATCGGGTTTGCCGGTCCCCGGGTCATCAAGCAGACCATAGGGCAGGACCTGCCGGATGGCTTTCAGACCGCCGAGTTCCTCCTGGAGCACGGCATGGTGGACATGGTGGTACCTCGCCTGGAACTCGCCTCCACCGTAGCCCGGCTGCTCAGACTGATGCTCAAACGAGCGCCCGCGGAGAGCCCGGCCTGAGCCTCACGTTCGACGAGGCTGTCAGGTTTCTCTATCCCCGTACCGCCGGTGGGCCGCCATGGTCGCTTGAGCCCACGCGGGCACTGCTGGCCGAGCTGGGGCACCCCGAGAGTCATTTCGCGGCCGTACACGTAGGCGGGACCAACGGCAAGGGATCGGTGGCGGTCCTCGTGGCCGAGGCGTTGAGGGCCGCCGGCATGCGTGTCGGGCTCTATACCTCCCCTCACCTCGTGGACGTTCGCGAACGGATGCTGGTGGACGGATGTCCCATCTCCCGGGATGCGTTCGCTGCATGGACCAATCGGCTCCGCGACGCGATCGGGAAGCACGGGGCGAGCTTCTTCGATGCCACCACGGCGATTGCGTTCGCGGATGCGGCTGCGCGCGGGGCGGATATCGCCGTGGTGGAGGTGGGGTTGGGGGGAAGGTTGGACAGCACCAACGTGATCGATCCGCTGGTGAGCACGGTTACCAATGTATCGCTGGAACACACCGAGTATCTGGGCACCAATCTCCGCGGCATCGCTCGTGAAAAGGCAGGAATTGCCAAGCCCGGTCGGCCCTTCGTGATCGGTGAGACAGTGCCGGAGCTGGCCGACGAGATGGAACAGGTGGCGGCAGCCGCGGGTGCGCTGCCGGCACGGGTCCTTTCGACCGACCGGTACGTCGGAAAGCTTTCTCTCAAGGGTGCGCACCAACGCCGCAACGCAGTCGTGGCTCTGGCCGTGCTCGAGGCGCTGCCGGAGGCGTATCGGCCGTCAGCATCCGCCATCCGTGTCGGTTTCGCGCGCGCGGTTATCCCCGGTCGATTCGACCGGCGAGGGAAATGGATCATGGATGTTGCGCATAACCCGCCTGGCATCGCGGCCCTGCTTGCAACGCTTGCGGAGGTGGCGCCGCCGCGCCCCATCCACGGTCTCGTGGCGATTCTCAGGGACAAGGCGTGGCCGGATATGCTGGGCTCTCTGCGGGGCGCGCTGGACCGTATCTGGCTCACACAGGCGCCCACGGCGCCAGCCGAACGACGCTGGGATCTGGCGGAAGTAGCATCGGTTGCCGCGCCGGACGTCACCATCGAGCCCGATTTCGATGCCGCGCTGTCAGCTGCGGAGAAGGAAGCCGGCACGGTGCTGGTGTGCGGTTCTTTCCACACCGTGGGCGATGCCATGGCGCGCTTGCCGGGATTCCGGCCGGTCGGGTAGATTCTTGCGATGCAAGGACAGGGGCTCCCCGGTTTCCGCGATTTCTACCCCGAAGAGTCCGCCACCCGCAATCTGATATTCGAAGCATGGCGCACCGTAGCCCGCTCCTACGGGTTCGAGGAGTACGACGGGCCACCGCTCGAGCCACTGGAGCTGTACACCGGCAAGAGCGGTGACGAGATCACAGCCCAGCTTTACGCTTTTGAAGACAAGGGTGGACGTGCCGTGGCGCTGCGCCCGGAGATGACGCCCACACTGGCCCGCATGGTGGCGGCCCGTGCGCAGGCGCTCAAAAAGCCGATCCGCTGGTTTTCGATTCCGCAGATGTTCCGGTACGAGCGGCAGCAGAAGGGCCGCCTGCGTGAGCATTTCCAGCTCAACATGGATCTGATCGGTGAAGCGTCGGGGCTGGCCGACGCCGAGATCATTGCCGCGGCACTGGACGTGTTGCGGTACTTCGATTTCGGGCCCGAAGATGTCCGCGTGCGGATCTCGGATCGCCGGGTCATCGGTGCGCTGCTCAAGGGAGCGGGTGTGCCCGAGACCGGGCTGGCCCACGCATACGCCGCCATCGACAAGATCGAGCGTGAGCCCCGGGATGCACTCGTGGAGAAGCTCACAAAGTCCGGGTTCGACTCTTCACTGGCTCAGCGGGTGCTGGACGCGGGGGCGATCCGCGGTGCGGATGCTCTTTCCAGGGCTCTTGGTTCAGTACGGGATGGCGAGGAGGCGGGAGAGGCTCTGTTCGCTACAACCGGGGCGCTCGACGCGATGGGGCTCGGTGATTACGTGGATGTGGACCTCTCGATCGTGCGCGGTCTGGCATACTACACCGGCGTGGTCTTCGAACTCTTCGATGCCGGGCGCTCGCTGCGTGCCATCTGTGGCGGCGGCCGCTACGACGGCCTGCTGGCTCAGTTGGGAGGGGTGGATCTGCCGGCGGTGGGGTTCGGGATGGGAGATGTGGTGCTGGGAGAGTTGGTGAAGGATCATCCCATGTTTCAGGGGCCGTCGCACGAGCTGGACATCTTCCTGGTGGCGGTAACCGGTGCCGACGTGCCTGAAGTGCTCAGGCTTGCGCATGCCCTGAGAGACCGGTTCCGCTCGGTGGAGTTTGCCCTGAGGTCGCTCGCCGTAGCCAAACAGCTCAAGCTGGCGTCGGCCCGCAATGCGCGCTGGGCGGTCCTGGTCGGTCCCGATGAACGTGAAGCCGGCGCCGCAGTGGTGCGCCGTCTGGCAGACGGTGTGGAAAGCAGAGTTCCGTTCGAGGAGTTGCTGAGTGACGAAACCTGGGAGTAGCGCAGACGCAAAGCGCATCACGCCACGCGCGGAAGACTTCAGCGCGTGGTACAACGACGTCATCATGCGCGCCGAGTTGGCGGACTATTCGCCCGTTCGCGGATGCATGGTCATCCGGCCATGGGGTTACCGTATCTGGGAGCTGATGCAGCAGGCGCTGGATGGCATGTTCAAGGATACGGGACACCAGAACGCCTATTTCCCGTTGTTCATCCCGCAGAGTTTCCTGGCCCGGGAGGCCGAGCATGTCGAGGGGTTTGCCAAGGAAGCGGCGGTAGTCACCCATACCCGCCTGCGGTCCACGGGTCGGAGTGGTAACGAGGCCATCGAGGTCGATCCCGCCTCGGCGCTGGAGGAACCGCTGGTAATCCGGCCCACTTCCGAGACGATCATCTACGCCATGCTGTCCAAGTGGATTCAGAGCTATCGGGACCTTCCAGTCCTCCTGAACCAGTGGGCCAACGTGGTGCGCTGGGAGTTGCGCACCCGGTTGTTCCTGAGGACCGCTGAGTTTCTCTGGCAGGAAGGTCATACCGCGCACGCCACGGCGGATGAAGCCGAGGAAGAGGCAAGGCGCATGCTGGGCGTGTACCGCACGTTCATGGAGGAGTGGATGGCAATGCCGGTCGTCACCGGCAAAAAGACGGACTCCGAGCGGTTTGCGGGCGCTGAACGCACCTACGCGCTCGAGGGGCTGATGCAGGACAACAAGGCGCTCCAGGCGGGCACGTCGCATTTCCTGGGACAGAACTTTGCGCGTGCGTTCGGCACCCAGTTCCAGACGGCCGACGGCGGGCTCGACTACGTATGGAGCACTTCGTGGGGCGTCTCGACCCGACTGGTTGGGGCGCTCATCATGACCCACGGTGACGACGTCGGGCTCATATGTCCGCCGCGGCTCGCCCCTTTGCAGGTGATCATCGTGCCGATATGGAAATCCGACGACGAGCGCGCGCGGGTTCTGGAAGTTGCGGGGGGGATCAAAAGAACACTCGCGGCTGAAGGGATCAGGGTGGATGTGGACGCGAGGGACGGGATGAAGCCCGGAGCCAAGTACTACGACTGGGAAGGGAAGGGGGTGCCGCTGAGGCTGGAGATCGGGCCCAGAGACGTGGAGAAGGAGCAGACGATGATGGCTCGGCGCGCGGGCGGCAAGGCGCCTACACCGCTGGCCGGGATTACGGCGGCGGTGCAAGCCGCCCTGAATGAGATTCAGGACGGCTTGCTCGAGGCGGCCCGCGAGCGCAGGGAGGCTCAATCGGTGAGAGGGGTGGATCGCGCCGGGCTCACCGAGCGGATGAACGGCTTGGGCGGGTTTGCCTACGGGGGATTCTGCGGCAACGAAGCGTGTGAGATGGAAATCAAGGAACAGCTCAAGGCCACCATCCGCGTGCTGCCGGATCCTGTGTTCAGATCGGCGGACGCTCCCACTACCTGCGCGTGGTGCGGCAGGCCGTCCGTGGCTGAAGCCGTCTGGGCGCGCGCCTACTGATCCAGATGAGCGATCTCCGTAACGGCATCCTCATACTCGATTTCGGGTCTCAGTACACGCAACTGATCGCGCGGCGTGTGCGCGAGGCTCGCGTCTACTGTGAGATCCACCGGCCGGACGTGACGGCAGGCTGGGTGCGTGAACGGAATCCTCGCGGAGTCATCCTCTCCGGCGGACCCAACTCCGTGTACGACGACGACGCGCCGATGCTCGATCCGGAGATTCAGCGGCTCGGGTTGCCGATGCTCGGCGTGTGTTACGGCATGTACCTGGTGGCACTCGCGGGCGGCGGGAAGGTTGAGGCGGCCGGGAAACGTGAGTACGGACGCGCCGAGATCACCGTTCGCGACCCGGGAACACTCTTTCAGGGGTTCTCCGTCGGCGAGCAGACACCTGTGTGGATGAGTCACGGTGATCATGTGACCGAACTGCCGTCAGCGTTCACCCTGTGCGCCGCAAGCCCCAACAGCCCCATAGCTGCGTTCGAGAGCAACCAGCGGAGGTTGTACGGGGTACAGTTCCACCCCGAGGTGGCTCACACGCCCCGTGGCGGGGAGATCCTCAGGAACTTTCTGTTCGAGATCTGCAAGTGTTCACCAGACTGGACGGCTGGTCATTTCATTGCGGAGCAGGTCGAGACTATTCGCAGGCTGGTTGGTCCGGAGTCCAGGGCAATCTGCGGGCTCTCAGGTGGGGTGGATTCGGCGGTTGCGGCGGCTCTGGTGCACAGAGCTCTGGGCGAGAAGCTCACCTGCATCTTCGTCGATCACGGGCTGCTCCGGTTGCACGAACGCGAACAGGTCGAGCGGCTGTTCCGCTCGCACCTTGGCATTGATCTGCGAGTGGTGGATGCGCAACGTCAGTTTCTTGCGCGTCTGGAAGGTGTGGAGGAACCCGAAGAGAAGCGCCGGATCATCGGTCATGCTTTCATCGATGTATTCGAGGAGGCGGCACGGAGCGTGGGTTCGGGGGCCGAGTATCTGGTGCAGGGGACGCTGTATCCGGACGTGATCGAATCGTTCTCTCCGCGCGGCGGACCGTCGGTGACGATCAAGACGCATCACAACGTGGGTGGTCTGAGACCTGATCTCCCCTTTGAGCTGATCGAGCCGCTCCGGGAACTGTTCAAGGACGAGGTGCGGCAGGTTGGTCGAGAGCTCGGGTTGCCGGAAGAGATGGTTGGCCGGCATCCGTTTCCCGGGCCGGGGCTCGCAATCCGGGTACTGGGTGCCGTAACGCCGGAATCACTCGATGTCCTGCGCCGCGCCGACGCAATCTACCTGGAAGAGATCCGGGAGGCCGGTCTCTACGATCAGATCTGGCAGGCGTTCGCGGTCCTGCTCCCGGTACGCGCGGTGGGCGTCATGGGCGACGCCCGTACCTATGAGAACGTGGTGGCGTTGCGTGCCGTGACCAGCGTTGATGGCATGACGGCCGACTGGTTTCCGTTCCCGCCGCCGGTGCTGGGCAACATCGCAAACCGGATCATCAATGAGGTTGATGGAGTAAACCGCGTCGTCTATGACGTGAGTTCCAAGCCACCGGCGACGATCGAGTGGGAATAATTGCCCAATCAGACTCCTTTTTCCTCCAGCAGAGCCAGAAATTCTTCCGCGGTAGACACCGCAGCCAGCCGGTTCGGCACCTCCGGATCCTTGGCTAGCTGGGCAATCTTTCCCAGCACCGGCAGATACTGATTCGAGATTTCGATGGGCGGAGCCACGATCAGGAAGAAGTTGTAAACCGGCCTGTCGTCGATCGCCTTGAAGTCGATCCCCGAAGGCTTCCGCCCGAACGCGAGGCGCAGTTCACTTACCGCCTGAGCGCGGCAGTGGGGGATGGCTATACCGCGCCCGATGCCGGTGGAGCCCAGGTTCTCGCGCCGTTTCAGCAGCTTGAACAGCATTGCATCCGACCGTTCGTCCAGTGACAGCAGAGTGACGAGCTCCTTCAGGATGTCGTCCTTGGTGGAGCCGGTCAGCGTCAGCTTGATGGCGTCGGTGCCGGTGAAGAACTCGCGCAGGTGCATGCAGTGTCTTTGGAGTATGGGGGCGAGCGTAACGTAACGGCTGGGGACTCGCGCTGTCAAACGGTCCGTTGCCGGTGCGGCTCCGGCTAACTAGTTTTGGCGCATGGAGTTCCCGTATCCGGTAGCGCACCGCGTACCGCTTTTTCTGGCCCCCATGGCGGGTGTGTCCGAGCCACCGTTCCGGCTGCTTTGCCGGACGTTCGGCGCGGATGTCGTCGTATCGGAGTTCCTTTCGTGCGAGGGGCTGAGGCGAGGTATCAGGACCGTACACGACGGGGCGTACTTCACGCCGGCGGAACGTCCCATCGGCATTCAGCTATACGGCGCGGACCCGGAAGCGATGGCCGAAGCGGCCGGCCTGGTGACGGAGCATTACCGGCCGGACTTCATCGACATCAACTTCGGCTGCCCCGTGAAGAAGGTCGTCAGGCGGAATGGCGGTTCCGGATGCCTCAAGGATGTTGGCTTGGTGCAGCGTATCGTGCGGGCCGTGCGCGGAGCCACGGACCTCCCGGTTACGGTGAAGATGCGGAGCGGTTGGGACGAAACCATGCGCGATCCCGCGAGCATCGCGCTCAAGGTGCAGGAAGCGGGGGCACAGGTGCTGACGCTTCACCCGCGTACTCGGGCTCAGATGTACCAGGGCAGCGCACGTTGGGACGAGATCGCCGCAGTCGTGGAGGCGCTGGACATACCGGTGGTGGGTAACGGTGATATCAAGACGGCTGACGATGCCATCCGGATGCACAGGGAGACCGGTTGCGCTGGGGTCATGATTGCCCGCGGCTCCTTCGGTAATCCCTGGATCTTCCAGCAGACCCGCGCCCTGATGGACGGCAGAGAGGCTCGCCCCACGCCCAACGCCGCAGAGCGTTTCGCAGTGGCGTTGCGGCACGCTCGGGTTCAGCTCGAAGTACAGGGTGATTCCAGGCAGACGGCGGTGGAGTTCCGCAAGCATCTGGGCTGGTACACCCGCGGTTTGCCTGGCGCGGCTGAGCTCCGTCAGCAGCTCTATCAGATCGAGTCGATGGCCGAGATCGAGCGGGTATTCAGCTCGTACCTTGCTCCGGATCGCGCGGTCGGTTGACACCCGAGCGACTTCGACGCCTGCTCGATGACGTGGCGGCGGGACGCGTCACGACCGAATCCGCAATCGAAGCACTGTCCCGATTTCCCGTTGAGGACCTCGAATACGCCACTGTGGATCACGCCCGTTCACTGATTCAGGGTCAGCAGGAGGTTGTGCTCGCTGAAGGAAAGACACCGGAACAGATAGAAGGGATCTGTGCCGCGCTCGCCGATGCCGCGGGAACATTTCTGGTGACGCGTGCCGGTCCCGAGGTGCGTTCCCGCCTCATCGCCAGGTTCCGGAGTGCCCGGGAGAATGCGCTTGCACGGACTGTGCATCTTCCGCCTGACCCGCCACCACTGTTCACGGGACGGGGAACGGTGCTGGTCGTCACGGCGGGTACCAGTGACCTCCCGGTTGCGGAAGAAGCAGCAGTGGTGGCGGAAGCGCTGGGCAACCGCGTTGCCCGTCTCACCGATGTGGGCGTGGCCGGCATTCACCGACTGTTCAGGCGGAGCGATGAACTTCGCGATGCGGCGGTGGTGATTGTCGCGGCCGGCATGGATGGGGCGCTCGCGAGCGTGGTGGGTGGGATGGTACCTGTGCCCGTGGTTGCCGTGCCCACCAGCGTCGGGTACGGTGCGTCGTTCGGAGGTCTCTCGGCACTGCTGGCCATGCTCAATTCATGCGCATCCGGAGTAACCGTGGTGAACATCGACAACGGTTTTGGAGCCGCGATGGCCGCTTCGAGAATCAACCGGGGCTGAACCTGGAGATCCTCCTTGTCCTGCTCGCCGCCGTCGGTGCCGGTATCGGAGGATACCTCCTTGGCCGGCGTGCGGCTCCGTCCCCGTTTTCTCCATCGCTGTCGACCGCCGTTGACCATGCCGCCGATCTGCTACGGCGCGCCCATCGAGGTCTTGTGGTCACGGTCGTGGGTGAAGATGTCGTTAACACCAGTTCGCACCCTCGTGCCCACGCCATCCTGCGGGAGAAGGTGGAGGCCGTAGCACGGCTTGCGCTGCACGATGGCCGGCGCCACGAGATCCAGGATCCCGCCGCTATTGTGGCTCTGGGGGAAGAGTCGTTCGGCGTGGCCATCGCATTTCCCGCCGGAGCTCCGCCGGAACTGATTGAACGGGCTGAAGCGGATATGGGACGCCTGCTCGACGGTCTCATTGAGCAGCGGGCGCGCGAGCGCCGATTGGCGCGAACCTCGGAGTCAACAGGCGCGTTTCCCACGGTCCATGACACCTTCGACGGTGCGGCGCTTGCGTTGTGCGAAACTGTTCGAGCCATAACCGGCTCTCCCGCGGCGCTTGCCATCCGGGATCCAGCGGACGGTGTGTTGAGCGTGACGGCAGTGTCGCATGGTGCGGACCAACGCCTTGCGGGCACAATCCTGCCGGCGGGAGCCGCGGTTGCGCGAGCCGTGAGGGAAGGCAGTCCGGTAGTGGCCGCCGGCCTCGATGATCTGCTTGGCACCTTGCCAACCGATCGCAGACGGCGGAGCGACTCCGGAATTGCGCTGCCGGTTTCGGATGGGCGGGAGACATTCGGCGCGATCATTGTGCTGAGTGCGGCCGTCACACTGGACGACAACCAGCATGCGGAGCTCGCACGCATGATTCGGGAGCGTGGTCCGCATCTGGCTCATCTCCTCGCACGCGAGGCCGCAGGACGGCGGGCCCTTACCGACGAACTGACCGGACTCGGTAACCGTCGCCAGTTCGAGCAGGCGGTCGGCTCAGGCCCGGAGAGATCGGCGCTGCTGATCCTGGATCTGGATCACTTCAAGAAACTGAACGACGAACACGGTCATCAGGCGGGCGATGCGGCACTCAGGCACGTGGCCGGGATACTCAGACGGGCGCTCAGGGATGGCGACCTTGCGCTCAGATTGGGAGGCGAGGAGTTCGGGTTGTGGCTTCCGGGAGCCGCGATCGCTCAGGCCACTGAGGTCGCTGAGCGGGTGCGGTTGGCGGTATCCGGTGCGCCGCTCATCTGGAACGGGCACCCGGTGCCCATCACCTGCTCGATAGGCGGTGCAGCAGTACCCGATACGGTGGGGGCGGCGGCCAACCTGTACTCTGCCGCGGACGCTGCCCTTTACCGCGCGAAGTCGGGTGGACGCGACAGGGTGGTCATGGCGGGGCTGTGACGCCGACGTTCGGCGGTGATGGTGTTATATTCAAGGTTGGCCAGACCAGCCCGATAAAGGGGGCGACTGGTTTCGACGGGTTTGGTGAACGATTCGTTGCGTGTCCAGGTACCCGGTACCCTGGTTAAACCACTGGGAAATGCATAACTGCCAACCATAACTTGGCACTGGCTGCGTAAGCTAACGCTTCACGCACCTGCTCCCGAAGCAGCCCGCCTGAGGCGGTTCCGGGAGTATCGAAAAGTCGGGCTGGCGTAACGCGTCGCTTCCGCGCGTAACGCGAGAATCTTCCGGAAGATTGTCCGTTGGTGGGGCGGCCGTGCTCCCGCCGGTGGAGACCTGAAGCGCGGCCTACGCACGTAGAAGCGGATCTGGATCGAAGCTCGGACCGGGGTTCGAATCCCCGCGCCTCCATCAAGAGCAGGGCGGCCGCAAACACGCGGCCGCCCTCTGATTTTCTACCCCTGCTCCTCCGGATCGAAATCGAGCGAACAGGAATTGATGCAGTAGCGCATCCCGGCAGGCCCGGGGCCATCTGGAAACACGTGCCCCAGGTGGGCATCGCAACGGGCGCATCGGACCTCCACCCGCCGCATGCCGAGCGAGACGTCTTCGTGTGTGGTGACCCGGCCCTGATCGGCCACCTCCCGGAAGCTGGGCCACCCGGTGCCGGAGTCGAACTTTTCGTGCGAGCGGAACAGCTGGTTGCCGCAGCATACGCAGCGATAGACACCGGACTCCTTGTGGTCCCAATAGGCGCCGGTAAAGGCGCGTTCCGTTCCGCCGCGGCGGGCTACCTCGTATTGCTGAGGTGTAAGCTCGGCGCGCCATTCCTCGTCCGACTTGTGGACACGTTCGCTCATGGTCCTCTCACGGCTGAG
>CAZTIV010000003.1:30065-74166 GCA_964613905.1 uncultured Gemmatimonadaceae bacterium
GCCATTCCTCGTCCGACTTGTGGACACGTTCGCTCATGGTCCTCTCACGGCTGAGACCTGTGGAAGCGGCATAATCACCTTTCGAGCTTGTCGTCGACCATGTAGACGTGTACCAGCCTTCTGTCCCGCATGTCCAGTACGAAATGGAATCCCCGGGCGGGTTGCACCCACCGGTCAAACACCAGGTAACGGTCGTCAACCCAGACCAGATTGTCGATGGGAAGGTGCGGCAGAGGCAATCCGTCCACTTCGAAGTGGTTTCGGCCAAATCTTCCCTCAACGCGCACGCGAATCTCGTCCCACCGTTCGACCACAAACGCCGTCCATCGCTCGTCATCCGTTACGGTGGTGTCTCTTCCTCCCACGTTCCGGTCCGCGAACGCCACGAGTCTCGCAAGCGGAGCCATCTCCGTGCTCCACGGCTCCGCGTGAACAGACTCCCGGTGACCATGGGGATCCGGGAGTGTTTCAGTTTCATTCGGGGCAAAAGCGATCATGGCGGACAGAGTGACCGCTGAAATCAGAATCGAACTGGCCCGCAACTGTCCTCCTCTCGTATCTGCCATCGGGTCGTTGCTTCGTAAGTTACCAGCAGTGATCCCTCTCCGCTCCCGGAGAGCTCAGCCGCTCAGGAAGGCCGGCCGGGTTCGGTATCTCCGGACGCGGTCGCTTCGGGGATCGGGAACTCGCCGCCCACGCCGGGATCCGACCACGAAGGACGCGCAGGTGGTCCATCCTTCGGTTCACGACCAGCCAGCAGGTGGTAGGTGAGCGGGAGCGTCACCAGGACCAGGATCCCCGCAGTAACGAATGGAGCTCCGAGTCCCATCTGATCCATCATGAGCCCGGCGCCGATAGGGAACATCACCCGCGACACGCCACCGAAGGTATGTTGCACGCCCATATAGAGCCCGCGGTCGCGGCTCGGCACAGCACGCGACAACAGGCTCGTTACACACGGGAACAGAAGCCCGGTCCCGATCGGCATGAGAGTCAGCGAGACAAACAGTATCGGAAACGAGTGGGCCATGGAGAGTACACTCAAGCCCAGAGCGAGAGCTACGATGCCGATTCTCGCAAGACGGGGCTCGCCCAGGCGATCGACCGCCGGACCGAGCAAAACCGCACGTACCACCACGCCGATGGCGCCCAGGTACATGATCACATAGCCTATGGTACTCTCCGTGATACGGAGGCGCTCCACCAGGAGCAACGGCATTATCGGCGCCGTGCCGTAGAAGGCTCCAATGGCCACGGCGTACAGCCACACGAGGCGGCTTACGGGATCACGCCAGTGTACCAAAACACGGCTCAACGCTCCCCTGGGGGTGATCTGCTCGGCCGATATCTGGGACGAACGGCGTTCGGTCCGCGACTCGCGCAGGTAGCGCCAGGCGAATGCGGCCACCAGCGCCGTGAGAGCGGCCGCACCGACCCCCGGAGCCGGGCGTCCACCCACCGCAACCATTGCCGACCCGAACGCCGGACCCACAACCGCACCGAGGCTGGTTACCGCCGTGAGCCAGCCGAGGCTCCTGGTGCGCTGCTCGGGCGCGGAAGCATCGGCCACGTACGCCTGAACTACGCCGATCGTCCCCCCGCCCAACCCCTGCACCAAACGCGACAGAAGCAGCAGCTCGACGGTATGCGCCATGGCGAACGCCACATATGCCGCTGTGGTAATGGCGAGCCCGGCCAGAATCGCCGGCCGCCGGCCGTAACGGTCGGAAAGCCGGCCCCATGCCGGAGCGCTCGCGAGCTGTGCCACGGAGAATGCCGAGACCAGGAGCCCGACAACCACGGCGTTGGCGCCAAAGTCAGTAGCATAGTAGGGCAGGAGGGGCAGAATGATGGCGAGCCCCACCATGTCTATGAAGGCTATGACGAAAAGGACGTAAAGCTTCGTCACGAGGTCTGGATGCCTCTGCTCCTGAGCAGCTTTCTGAAACCGGCCTCGTCCAGAACGGAAATCCCGAGCTCCACGGCGGCGTCGTACTTGGAACCCGTTGACTCTCCCGCGACCACGTGACTGGTCTTCCTGCTTACCGAGCTGGCCACCTTCCCTCCGTGGGCTTCCACCAACTCCCTTGCCTGGCTCCGGGAGAGCCCTTCCAGAGCACCGGTGAAGACGAATGTGAGCCCCGCCAACGAGCCGTGACGAGCCGCCCGGACAGGAGCGATACGGATCACCTGGAACAAGCGGTCCAGCACCTTGCCGGTTGAAGGGTCATCGAAGAAAGCCCGGATCTGCTCCGCCATGCGCGGTCCTATCCCGGGGATTTCGGTCAGTTCCTCAATGGTTGCATTCCGGATCGCCTCGAAGCTTCCAAAGTGGCGGGCCAGGTCACCGGCTACCGCAACACCCACCTCGGGGATCCCCAGGCCGTGCAGGAAACGCTTGAGCTCGGTGTTGGTCCCAGCGGCAATGTTGGCTACCAGTTTCCCGGCTGACTTCCTGGCGAACCCCTCGAACGGGATCAACTGCTCCGGAGTGACAATGAAGAGGTCCGGTAATGTCTTCACCAGACCTTCCCGCACCAGAAGACGGGCCGTTTCCTCCCCCAGGCCCTCGATATCGAGCGCGTCGCGCGATCCGAAGTGTACCAGCCGCCCAACGAGCTGTGCAGGGCACTGGAGTCCGTTGGGGCAGACGCTGAACGGACCGCGCTCCACCAGGTCTGAGTCGCACGACGGGCAACTGGAAGGCATCTGCCACGGGGGCTCGCGGTGTCGTCCCTCCTCCGGCAGCACCTCCACGATCTGGGGGATAACGTCGCCGGCTCGTTGCACCCGCACCCGATCACCGGAGCGGACGTCCTTGCGCTTCACCTCTTCACGGTTGTGGAGCGTGGCCCGGCTTACCGTGACACCACCCACCTCAACCGGGTGAAGGATCGCCACCGGCGTCACGGTACCGGAACGGCCTACGCTCGCCAGAATCTCGATGACGCGGGTGACCTCCTTGCGAGGTGGGAACTTGAAGGCGAACGCCCAGCGAGGATGACGAGAAGTCATTCCCACATCCTCTCGGCTGCTGAGATCGTCGAGCTTGATCACGATCCCGTCGATCTCCACGTCCAGATCGTCTCGCTGCTCGAACAATCTGTTGTGGAAGCCGATGATATCATCGACCGTGTGGGCCGTGGCCACCGGGTCGGTCACAGGAAGTCCCCAGGCGGAGAGTGCCTTGTGGACCTCCTCCTGGGTACCGAGCCCGTCGGCACCGGCCAGTACGTCATATGCTACTATATCGAGCGGTCGCCTGGCCGTAATCGTGGGATCCAGTTGGCGGAGTGAGCCCGCTGCGGCGTTCCGGGGGTTGGCGAAGGGTTCGAGGTCGTTCTGCAGCAATTGTTCGTTCAGCCGGTCGAACGAACTCACCTTCATCACAACCTCGGCCCGGATGGACAGTTCCCGCGGGGCAGGGCGTCCCTTGGCGAGCGTGAGGGGCACCGAGGCAATGGTCCTGATATTGTCTGTAATCCCTTCGCCCCTGATTCCGTCACCACGGGTGGCGGCCCTGGCCAGCCGGCCGTCCAGATAGACCAGTTCGACCGAAGCGCCGTCGAGCTTGGGTTCGAGGAAGTACCGAACCGTCCCAAGTGACTTGCGCAGGCGCTCGTCAAAACGCTCGAGGGCCGCCGTCTCCCGGTCGGAATCGAGCGAAAGCATGGCTGCGGCGTGTTCGACCGAGGGGAAACGGTCGAAGGCGATACCCGAAACGCGCTGGGTGGGGGAGTCCGGGGTTGCCAGGTCAGGGAACCGCTCCTCGATCGCCCGCAGCTCGCCAAAGAGGTCGTCGTACGCCTCGTCGGTTATCTCCGGGGCGTCCCTCACATAATAGAGGTAGTCATGGTGCCGGATGGCGGCGCGCAGTTCGCGAACTCGGCGCTCCGCGGCGTGGTAGTTGTTGGGCACTCGGTTACCGGCGTTCATGACGGCACCAAATCTACGCTTGTAAAGGCAGCGGCGTTGCGATCCACTATATATGTTAGTTTATGTAAACTGTGTAACAAGTTGTGATATAATAAGTTATGCACTCTGCCGATGTGACCACAGCAGCTTATGCACAACATTACATGTTGACGGGTTGTTGAACAATTGTTGATGTGGAAAACCCGGCCGTCGCACATGGCCGCCCACTTGGATAATCTTGCAGCCTTGATGTGATAACGGTATCTCAGGTTCTGCGCTGGGTCTCGGGTTTCAACCCCGGATCCGACATTCGTGCCCGGGACAGCCAGATGGCCACGTTGGCACTGCTCCGGGACACGCCACGCCCCTTCGATCGCGCCCAGTACGACCCCGGGCACGTAACGGCGAGCGCCGTTGTGCTGTCTCCGGACCGGACCAGCGTTTTGCTGATACTCCACCCTCACCTCAACCGATGGCTCCAGCCTGGTGGCCATCTTGAACCCTCGGATCCCGACGTCGTGGCGGCAGCCTCCCGTGAGGTTCGGGAAGAAACCTGTGTGTCCCTCAAGGCAGAGATACCCCCGCGACTCGTGGGGATCGATGTGCATCCCATCCCGGCGAGGGGAGCGGAACGGGCACATAAGCACCACGACCTGGTGTTCGTCATGGTGGCTGAGCAGACGTCGCCGATGCCCCGGGAAGGGACGCTGCGAATGACGTGGTGTCCGGTGGATCATCTGGACCAATTCCAGGCTGACGGCGCGCTTCGGAGTGCGGTGATGGCCGCGCTCAAGCGGGATCACCGGTAAAACCGGTTGCTCCCCCTGGTACTGTCGCCGGGTTTTGAGACATCGGGGTTGAGCCACTCTATGAGGGCGGCGTATCCCAGGCTCTCCGGGTCGCCCGGGGTGTAGTCGGGAATCACGCCGAACACCTTGAATCCCTCGCGCAACTGGAAACTGAGGGTGGGATCCTTGATCTCTCCGCTGATCACCCGCTTGACGTAATCCGCGGCGGTCATCCGTTTCGCGTAACGGTGGTATCCCCTGAGCCTGGCTCCGGCCCGGATGCGTCGAACGCCCAGACCAAGGGCCAGTTCCCGTCGGGCCTTGTAGAGCCGTTTGCCTATGCGCCGCCGCTGCATCTCGGGGTGTACCATGACTTCCGCCCCATACAGGGTACGCCCACGCCGAGTGTCATGGTTGGTGAAGTATCCGTTCCCCGTGAATGCCTTCCAGCTTCCCTTTTCCTCGTAATTGTCCCACCGGATAATGAGACTGCCCGCCATTCCAACCACTCGACCGGTGTCGGCCAGCGCGGCCACCAGCTGTCCTTCCGGGAACAGGGAGAGATGCGAGCGCAGCTGTTCCTCACGCCACGGCGGAGTTTCCCGGTACACCGCTTCGGAGAGCGCAATGATCCCGGGGATGTCTTCTTCCCGGGTGTTGCGGATCACGACCGGCTCCGGTTTAGCGGTCACAGCTTTATGAGTTGCGGTTCACGTACCAGTTCTGCTGTACGGCGGCTGTCCAGCAACGGCAGAACGGTTCCGCTGGAGCGGGTGTCCTTGATGGTCTCGAGGTTCAGTTCCCCGATTACCATCATTTCCTGATTGGGATTCCCCTCAGCCAGGATTCCGTCCCGGGAAAACGGGAAATCGCTGGGGGTCAGTATGGAAGCCTGGCCGTAGTTCAGATGCACGGCTGGCACCATTGGCAGTGAGCCCACGGTGTGCGAGACGATCACGTACATCTGGTTCTCTATGGCCCGCGCGTGAGCGCAGTATTTCACCCTGAGAAATCCCTGGCGCTCGTCCGTGCAACTGGGCACCATCAGGATGTGGGCGTCCTCCCGCGCCGCGGCTCGGGCGATCTCCGGGAATTCGACGTCATAGCATACGGTGATGGCAAGCCTGCCGAATTCCGTCTCGAACACCTTGAGGCCGGAACGCGCCTTGACGTGCCATTCCTCCGTCTCGAACCGCGTCATGTGGAGTTTTCCCTGCTCGCCGTACTCGCCTGAGGGCCCGAAGAAAAAGGCGTGATTGTACACGGCGGCATTGCCGTCGTCCTGCACCGGAATCGTGCCGCCGGCGATGTACATCCCGTGCTTACGGGAAAGCCGCTGCATCAGTTCGATGTATCGCGGCACCTGGCCCGCCAGATCACGCACCTGCTCGTCCATGGGACGCTTTACGTTGCCCAGAGTAAGAAGTTGTACCGTGAAGTACTCGGGGAAAACCAGCAGCCGGCAGTGATAGTCAGCTGCGGTCTCGACCAGAGCTTCGACCTGGTCGGCAAACTGACTGAACGCTGTGACCGGACGGATGAAGTACTGGAGCGTGGCCACGCGGATGCGGTCCATTCAGGCGCTTCCGGAAATGGCGGCCTGTGCCGCGGCCAGACGGGCGACGGGCACGCGGAAGGGCGAGCACGAGACGTAATTGAACCCGAGGCGATGGCAGAATGCTATGGACCGCGGATCTCCGCCGTGCTCTCCGCAGATCCCCACCTTGAGCGAGAGAGATGTCTTCCGCCCGAGGGATACCGCAAGTTCCATCAGCCTGCCCACGCCGTCCTGATCCAGCGTCTGGAAGGGATCGTCGGCCAGAATGCCTGACTCCACATAGAACGGCAGGAAGCGGCCGGCGTCATCCCGCGACAGTCCGAACGTGGTCTGTGTGAGATCGTTGGTGCCGAACGAGAAGAACTCCGCGGTTTCGGCAATGCGGTCTGCCGTGAGAGCCGCACGCGGCAGTTCGATCATGGTGCCCAACTGGTACTCCACCCGTCTTGCTCGCTCGCCAAATACCTGTTCCGCGGTATCGCGTACCGTCAGTCCCTGGCGCTTCAACTCCTCGTGGTCTGCCACGAGGGGTACCATCACTTCGGGGATGACCTCTATGTCACGGGCGGCCACATCGCAGGCCGCCTCGAATATGGCCCGGGCCTGCATCTCCGTGATCTCCGGATAGGTGATTCCCAGGCGGCAGCCCCTGTGCCCGAGCATCGGATTGGCCTCCGTCAGCACCTCCACCACATGGCGCATGCGTTCCGGCGATACGCCCATCCCCTTTGCCAGCGCCGAAAGCTCGGCGTCTTCATGCGGCAGGAACTCGTGCAACGGCGGATCGAGCAGGCGGATCGTGACCGGCAGGCCGGCCATGGCCTCGAAGATGCCGGTGAAGTCCTGCCGCTGTATGGGGAGCAGCCGGTCCAGCGCACGGCACCGCCCTTCCAGATCCGACGCCACGATCATTTCCCGCATGATCTCGAGCCGGTCTCCGTCGAAGAACATGTGCTCGGTTCGGCAAAGGCCTATACCCTCGGCTCCAAACTCCCGGGCGCGCGCTGCGTCGGCCGGCGTGTCTGCATTCGTGCGTACTCTGAGCATCCGGACTTCATCCGCCCAGGCCATGAGCTGCCGGAAGTGCTCGGACGGAGTGGGTTCCACCAGCCTCGCGCGTCCCAGGGCCACGCGTCCGCCAGTGCCGTCAACGGTGATCCAGTCTCCCTCGCGCACCGTGTTGCCGTTCACGTGGAACAGCCGGTTGCCCTCATCGACGTCCAGTTCCTTGGCCCCGGCCACGCACGACTTCCCCATCCCGCGCGCCACCACCGCAGCGTGACTGGTCATTCCACCTCGGGCCGTAAGGATGGCCTGCGCCGCCACCATCCCGTGGAAGTCGTCAGGATTGGTCTCGCGTCGCACGAGGATCACCGGCTCCTTGCGACCCAGACGTTCCGCGGTGTCTGCGTCGAAAACCACCTTCCCGACCGCCGCCCCGGGTGACGCAGGCAGTCCGCGGGCAAGCACTGTGAGTTCCTGTCCTGGATCGATCGTGGGATGGAGCAACTGATCGAGTTGGGCCGGGTCGACCCGTTTCAGGGCTTCACGCCGGTCAATGAGCTTCTCGTCGACCATTTCAACCGCCATGCGCACAGCCGCCGCCCCCGTTCGCTTGGCGCGACGGGTCTGCAGCAGATAGAGCTTGCCACGTTCTACGGTGAACTCGATGTCCTGGGCGTCCCTGAAATGCGATTCCAGCAGGTTGCATGTCCGCTCGAGTTCCCGGAACGCCTCGGGCAGTCGTGCCGCCATCTCCGAGATGGGCTCCGGGTCGCGCGTTCCGGCGACCACGTCTTCGCCCTGGGCGTTCACCAGGAACTCGCCGTAGAGAATCTTGCTGCCGGTGGACGGATCTCGAGTGAAGGCAACGCCTGTTCCCGAGTCTTCGCCCATGTTCCCGTAGACCATGGCCATCACGCTCACGGCGGTGCCCAGATCGTCAGGAATACGATGCACCCTGCGGTAGTCCACCGCGCGCTTGTTCTGCCAGCTCAGGAAGACGGCCTCGACCGCCCCCCAGAGCTGTTCCCAGCAATCGTCAGGGAAGGGCCGCCCTGACCGGGTTGCCACCATCTTCCTGTATCCAGACACCAGCTGTTCGAGGTCGGCCGGGTCCAGATCGATTTCCCGACTGACTCCCCGCCGCTGCATCATCTCGTGCGCCACGGACTCAAAGGGATCCTGTTCGCCGGGTTCGGCCTTCAACCCGCAGACAACGTCGCCGTACATCTGGACAAAGCGCCGGTAGGAATCCCAGGCAAACTGCGGGTTACCTGATTGGGCGGCGATTCCGCGGACGGTAAGGTCATTGAGCCCGAGGTTCAGTATCGTGTCCATCATACCCGGCATGGACGCGGCAGCCCCCGAGCGCACCGAAACGAGCAATGGATTGTCGGGATCTCCGAACTTTCGGCCTGCTGCATTCTCGAGGCGCTGCATGGCGGACCGCACCGCCCCGCGGACGGGCTCGGAGACGCTCCGGCTCCGCAGGTAGTCGATGCACACCGACGTCGTGATCACGAATCCCGGCGGGACCGGTATTCCGATTCCGGTCATCTCCGCGAGGTTGGCGCCCTTGCCGCCGAGCAGATCCTTCATGTCGGCGCCGCCTTCCGCCACTCCGTTTCCGAAGAAGAAGACGTCGGCCACTTGGCTACCGGGAAAGTCCGGCGCCGACGACATCGTGCAGCGCTGCGGCCGGGTCTGGTTCGTCGGTCGGATATGCGCCGGAGAAGCACGCGTGGCAGTAGCGTTCTTCATTCCCGCCCACCGCCCGGAGCATCCCCTCCACCGAGAGATAGCCCAGCGTATCCACGTCGAGGTGCCGGCGAATGCCTTCCACGGTATGACTGGACGCGATCAGCTCGGCTCTGGTTGGAGTGTCGATCCCGTAGTAACAGGGCCCGGTAATCGGCGGCGAGGCGATCCGGAAGTGTACTCTTTTCGCCCCTGACTGCCGAAGCATCTGCACCAGCTCGCGGGATGTGGTGCCGCGCACCAGCGAGTCGTCCACCACCACCACGTTCCGGCCTTCGATTACCCCTCTGACGGGGTTGAACTTGATGCGGACCTTGGCAGTACGTACCGCCTGTTCCGGATTGATGAAAGTGCGGCCCACGTAATGATTCCGGATAATCCCGTGCTCGAGCTTGAGACCGCTCTGTTCGGCGAACCCCAGGGCCATCGCGTTTGAGGAGTCCGGTACCGAGAAGACACAATCGCCGTCCGGCACGGGATGCTCCCGGGCAAGCTGGCGGCCGAGCGCTCGGCGTACTCGGTCGACCGACTCGCCAAAGACCGTGCTGTCAGGCCGCGAGAAATAAATCAACTCGAAGACGCAACGACGGTGTGGCTTGGCGGGTAGCGGCGGCAGCTCCACGACGCGGCCCTCTTCTACCTTCAGCCATTCGCCGGGTTCAAGCTCGCGTACCACGGTGGCGCCAATAATGTCGAGAGCGCAGGTCTCGGAAGAGAGTACCCAGGCATCGCCAAGCCGGCCGAGTACGAGAGGACGGAAGCCCCGAGCGTCCACTATCGCGTAAAGTGTGCGGCCCACCGAAAGGAGCAGTGAATAGGCGCCTTCCACGCGCTCCAGCGCGTCGAGAATCTGGTCTTCAACCCGACGCGCGTCGGACCTCGCTATCAGATGGACCAGCACTTCAGAATCTGACGATGTCTGAAAGATGGATCCCTGACGCACCAGGTCGGCCCGCACCTCCGCGGCGTTGATCAGGTTCCCATTATGCGCGAGCGCAAGCGGACCGCTGTGATAATTCACGAGGCCGGGCTGCGCGTTGGCCACCACCGAACTCCCGGTGGTGGAGTACCGCGTGTGGCCCAATGCCACATCGCCGGGCAACGCCCTGAGGATATCCGGTGTGAACACGTCGGCAACCAGGCCCATGCCGCGGTGGCTGCGCGCCGCACCCTCTTCATCCACCGCTACGATACCGGCAGATTCCTGGCCTCGATGCTGCAACGCGTACAGTCCGAGATAAACGAGCTGGGCCGCGTCGGCAGCGCCACTCACGCCAAAGATGCCGCACATCAGGTCAACCCGTCGCTTCCAGTGCCTGTTGCATGTATCCGGGAATGGCGTCGTAATACGCCGTCCGCAACTGTCCAATCGTGAGGCGCACGGTGCCGTCAGGCAAGGTGATATCCAGAGGATCCCGACTGCCTCCCACGGTACCCACCTGCAGTACCGGTACGCCACTGGTTCCGGCAAGGTCGGTGATTCGCTTCACCGAGCTCTCGCTTGCGCTTGCCACAACGCGGCAATGGTCCTCCGCAAACAGAAGCGCGGCGGAGGGCAGACCGTCAGCCACCGCGCGCAGGTCGACAGTGGCTCCGGTGCCCGCTTCCCGGGGGCCGCCGGCGCACGCCTCCGCGAGCGCCACTCCCAGTCCTCCATCCGAGCAGTCGTGCGCGCTCAGGAGCAATCCTTCGCCGGCCAGTTCCACCAGCAGGTCCACCAGTGTGCGGGCCGCCGTTAGGTCCACCGAGGGTGGAGAGCCGGCTACCTCGCCGAGCACGTGGGCCCAGTACGACGACCCGCCAAGATGACCTCGGGTGCGGCCGAAGAGGAGGACCGCGGCCCCGGGATGAGCAAAGTGAGACGGCACCGCCTGCTCAGCGTCTTCCAGTAAGCCAACCATTCCGATCACCGGCGTGGGGTCAACGGCTCCCGACGGGCTCTCGTTGTAGAACGAAACGTTACCGCCGGTAACCGGTGTGTCGAGCGCGGTACAGGCCTCCGCCATGCCTCGGCAGGCTTCGGTGATCTGGAAATAGACAGCGGGGCGCTCCGGACTGCCGAAGTTGAGGCAGTTGGTGATCCCGATGGGCCGGGCACCGGTGCACGCCACGTTCATCGCCGCCTCTACGACAGCCGCCTTGCCACCCTCATACGGTTCCAGCAGGACGTATCGCGCGTTGCAGTCGGTCGCAAGACTCAGGGCCATCCGGGTGTGGGGCACCAGGATCACCGCGGCATCGCCGCCGGGGCCAATCCGGGTGCCGGCCTGAACCGTCGAATCGTATTGCTCATAGACCCAGCGCTTGCTCGCTATCGAGGGAGTTCCGAGGAGGCGCAGCAGAGCCTCGCTGCTCCCGAATCCCCTGGCCATCGGGACTCGCGACCTGCGTTCTGCGGCGGTGGGATCTTCGATTGCCTCGGGCGTATACACCGGGCAATCCTCCACCAGACGCGCGCCGGGAATCTCCGCCACCACGATATCTCCGTGCCGCACCCGGTAGAGACCGTCGTCCGTAACGCGACCTATGGGCGTAGCGTCCAGTTCCCACTTGGCAGCTATTTCGGTTACCTCGGAAACGCGATCGTAGCGGGCCACCACGAGCATGCGTTCCTGCGACTCGCTCAGCAGGATCTCGTAGGGCGTCATGCCGGGCTCGCGGGTGGGCACGAGGGACGTGTCTATCTCCACGCCCGCGCCACCTCGTGCGGCCATCTCCGCCGACGACGATGTGAGACCGGCAGCGCCCATGTCCTGGATTCCCACGATGTGCCCCGACGCGATCAGCTCAAGGCTCGCTTCAAGCAGCAGTTTTTCGGTGAACGGATCTCCCACCTGTACCTGCGGGCGGCGAGCCTCGCTTTCCTCGGAGAGCTCTTCGGAGGCAAACGACGCGCCGTGTATGCCATCCCTGCCGGTGCGCGCGCCCACGGCAAGCAACACGTTCCCGACACCGGTGGCAGCGGCGCGCATCAGGTCCGATTCGCGAAGCACGCCCACGCACATGGCGTTCACGAGCGGATTCCCGCTGTATGAGGGGGCGAAATTCACCTCGCCTCCAACCGTGGGAACGCCCACGCAGTTTCCGTAATCACCGATACCCCGGACCACGCCCGCGAACAGGTACCGGTTCCTGGGCTCGGTAAGGGGTCCGAACCGGAGACTGTTCAACAGCGCCACCGGGCGCGCACCCATGGTGAAAACGTCGCGCAGGATGCCGCCTGCTCCTGTGGCGGCGCCCTGGTACGGTTCCACCGCCGAAGGATGGTTGTGCGACTCGATCTTGAAGGCAACCGCCCAGCCCTCGTCGAGCCTCAGGACTCCGGCGTTCTCGCCGGGCCCCTGGATCACGCGGTTGCCGCTGGTGGGGAATCGCTTCAATATCGGGCGGGAGTGTTTGTACGAGCAGTGTTCGCTCCACAGGGCCGAGAATATCCCGAGTTCGGCAAAGGTGGGGTCACGGCCGAGCATGGCCCGAATCCGGGCCATCTCGGTGTCGTTCACGCCGTGCTCGCGAACGAGCTCAGGGGTAAGGACGGGGTCGCCCGGGAACGATTGCGCCCGGGTACCCCTCATCCGGATTTCTTGCCCGACGTGCCGCGCCGCCGCACGCCGGCAACGATGGCCGAGAAGAGCCCGGCGGCACCGCCGCCTTCCTTGGCCACCAGTTGATTCACTTCACCCTCGTCGAGCCACATGCCGTTGCACTCCGGGCAACGGTCAATCTGAATGCCCTGATAATCTTCCGTGACAAGGTCCGCACCGCACCTGGGGCACTTCATGCTGTGCTTCTGGCGCTCGGCCAGTTGGGCCTCTCGTGCCGTCTCTTCCCGGCGCTTCTTGAGCCGCTCCGCCTCGAGCTTGGCGAAGTATTCGTCTTCGTTCCGGCTGGGCTTGTCGGTCATCTCTGCCTGTCCATGTTCAGGTGCCGTTTACGCCACCCTGATCGGGCAGCCGGGGCTGGGGAGTGCTGCCCCTCGGCGACGACGACACACCTGAATAGTGGTGCGTCTGTGCGCGAACGATGGCGTCCACAACCTGGCCTCCCTCGAGCATTACCACGTCGAATGTTCCGCAGGTCACCTCGCAGCCGTTGCGGAAGAACAGGTAAGTCCAGTTGCCCGCCTGCCGCTCCGCCACCGGCGGCCCCCATTGCTCAAGCACCTGATTGCGACTCATTCCGGGATCCACGGTGCCAAAATGGGCGGGCGTCCACGGCTCATCCTGCAGGCCTGTGACGGGACGGGAAATGGGCTGCGGGGTGCGTACGGGTGCCGGCTGCGGCGCCGGAGGAGGTGCAACCTCCACGGGTGCCGGCTCCGGCTCAACCACCGGTGCGGGGGCCTCCTCAACGGGGGCCGGCTCCTGCGCGCCCCTCTGGCCGAAGAATGGAAGCCTGTCGCGATCGCAACCTGTGATCACTGTTCCGATGGCGGCCGCAGCCACCAGAGTCCGCCAGCTCATGCGGTACCTCCTTCGGGTATGCCTGCACATTTCAGAACCGACGTAAACACGGCAAGACCGTCCACCGTGCCCAGCGCCGGACTGGCAGCTCGCTCAGGGTGGGGCATCATCCCCACCACATTGCGGGCTCCGTTCGTTATGCCGGCTATGTCGCGAACCGAGCCGTTGGGGTTCCCGTCCACGTAACGAAGCACCACACGGCCTTCGCCCTCCAGTTCGGCCAGCACGTCGTCGGTGGCCACGTAGCGCCCCTCGCCGTGCGCAACCGGTACTGTAATTATAGCATTTTTCTCGTAATCCGAGGTAAACGGAGTGTCCGTGGATTCCACGCGGACCCGGACCGGCCGGGAGACGAAGTGGAGCCCGGCGTTCCTCATGAGGGCACCCGGGAGGAGACCGGTCTCGCAGAGTACCTGGAATCCGTTGCATATCCCCAGCACGGGGCCGCCGGCCCGGGCGTGCTCATGCACGGCGGCCATCACCGGGCTGAACCGCGCGATGGCGCCGGCGCGGAGATAGTCGCCATAGGCAAAGCCTCCAGGCAGCAGCACCACATCCGCGCGGCGGAGGTCGCCTTCGCGATGCCAGACGTAGTATGCTTCCGCACCCGCGCGTTCCGCTGCGCCCAGCGTGTCGGCGTCGCAGTTGGAGCCGGGGAATCGCACTACCGCCACACGTATCAAGGTGTGTCCCCCACCACGTGCACCGTAAAGTCTTCGGTAACGGGATTGGCCAGAAGCTTCTCGCACATGGCCCGCGCGCCCGCTTCCGCCTCACCCGCAGACCTGGCGAATACTTCGATTGCCACCGATTTCCCGACACGTACTCCTGACACGTTCTCGAACCCCAGTGTCTTCAATGCGTGCAGAACCGCCTCACCCTGCGGGTCGAGCAGGGAGGGGCGGGGCATTACCCGTACGTCGACGAGAAAGGATGGCATTCAGTCTCCGTGAGGCGGGGGGCGCCGCCGCCGTCCGAGTTGGAATCTGCGGTCGTTCCCGTTGCCATCACCCCGATCGGTTTCAGCTGCAAGCGCGCGCAGCAAGCCGTAAAGAAGGTACGCAATCCCGAGCGGGAAGAAGAAGATGTCGCGCGACCATATGCCGAACGCCAGAATGGTCAGCGTGATCGCGAGACCGCCAAGACCACGCCCGCTCGTGACTCCCACTGGAGGCAGCTTGGCGTAACGCACCGTGCTGACCATCGCCAGGCTCAGCGTGATGATGAGGAAAATCATGATCTGCGACCAGGGGAGTCCCGCCAGCCTGGTCTGAAAGAAAGGAGTCAGAGTGAACGGGAAGAACGTGGCCAGTGTCATGCCTGCCGCCGGAGACGGCAATCCCACAAACATCCCGGTGGGTGCTCTGTCGTCCTGCTGGGTGTTGAAGCGGGCCAGCCTGAGCGCCACGCAGACCACGAAGGCGTAGGAGAACAACCACGCGAACGCACCCTGGTCCTGGAAGACCACGAAATAGATGAGAATGGCAGGGGCTACGCCGAAGCTCACAAGATCCACGAGCGAGTCCAGCTCGGCGCCGAACCGGGATCCGGTCTGGCTCATGCGGGCTATGCGTCCGTCCAGCATGTCGAGCACGCCGGCTATCACGATGTACCAACTCGCCCGGTAGAAGTCCCCCCGGGTTGCCAGCACCAGCGCCCACACCCCGAAGAAGAGGTTTGCCAGCGTGAAGATACTGGGAACCACCACCACGACGCGGCGGACACCTCTTCGGCGGGGACGCGAACGGTCTACGGAGTCCATTCGGCAATCACGCTGACACCCGCCTGGGTGTGGTCGCCAATCCTGACGCGGGTGGTCGCTTCCGGCGGAAGGAAAGTGTCCACCCTCGAACCGAAACGAATCAGACCCAGACGTTCGCCCTGGCGTACCGGGTTACCCACCGACGGATCGGTCACTATGCGCCGGGCAATGAGACCCGCTATCTGCCGTACCAGCACCCGTCCGCGCGGTCCTTCCACGCCCAGTGACATCTGTTCGTTGTCGGTGCTCGCCTTGTCGAGCGTGGCGTTGAAGAACTTGCCTTCCCGGTACTGCCGGTATGCCACTGTGCCGTCAGTCGGGTGTCGGTTGACGTGAACGTTGAAAACGTTCATGAATACTGAGATTCTGAGCGCCCTTCCCCCAAGGAAGTCAGGTTCATCCACCTCCGCTACACTCACCACCTTGCCGTCCGCCGGCGCCAGCACGAGATGTGGCCCGCGAGGACCGGCGCGCTCAGGATCGCGAAAGAAGGCCGGAATCCAGATGGCCACAGGCAGCCACAGCGATGGCGCGGCGTACCACCATCCGCCACCCATCCATAGGGCCCCTGCGGCCAGCGACGCAAGAACGGCGAAGCCGCTCGCGATGAACGGCAGGCCTTCCGGAGCAAACCTCATGCGTCCTCGGGCAGTGGCATACCGGTGACTCGCTGACAGGCGTCCCTGTATCGGGCGCTGGTCTCGCCTATCACGTCGGGCGGAAGTTCTGGTCCGGGCGCGTTGCCGTCCCACTTGCCCTCGCGCTTCAAGCCCGCCAGGTAATCGCGCAGCGGCTGCTTGTCGAAGCTTGGCTGAACGCCGCCCGGCTTGTACCGGTCTTCCGGCCAGAAGCGCGAGGAATCCGGTGTCAGCAGCTCGTCTATCACCAGCAGCGTGCCGTCCGAGGCGTGCCCGAACTCGAACTTGGTATCGGCAATGATGATCCCGCGGGCGCCGGCGCGATCGCGGCCCGCCGTATACAGCGCCAGACTTGCCTCACGCAACCGGTCGGCTGTTTCTCCGCCGACCATCTCCCGCATACGATCGAACGTGATGTTTTCATCGTGGCCGACGTCCGCCTTGGTGGCCGGAGAGAAGATGGGCGGCTCCAGTCTGTCGCTCTCCACGAGACCGACGGGAAGCGGCTCGCCAGCAAGGGTACCGTGTTCCCGGTACTCGGCCCACGCGGAGCCCGAGATGTACCCGCGCACCACGCATTCAACCGGCAGCGGTCTGGTGCGCCGGCACAGCATGGCGCGTCCCGAAATTTCCGCCCGATGCGGTGCCAGGGCAGGCACCCGATCCACGATCTCCGCGGTCGATGCCGTAATACAGTGATGTGGCATGACTTCGGCGAGTTCCCGGAACCAGTACGCCGACAGCTGTGTCAGCACGGCGCCCTTGCGGGGAATGGGATCCGGGAGCACCACGTCGAAGGCACTCATTCTGTCGCTCGCTACCAGCAGCAGCGTTTCCGCATCCACTTCATACACTTCGCGCACCTTGCCGCGTCTCAAAACTGGCAGCGGCAGGGCGCTCCGGTCCATTGCCCTCGGTTCAGCGGTCACACCTGTACTCCCGTGTCGTCGGAAATCATCAACGGGCGCAGGCGCTCAATCAACGGGTCTACGTGTTCCTCGATGAATTCGTCGACCTGCTCCGGCGCCCGACCAATGTAACGCTCCGGCTCCAGTTCGCCGCGCAGCGAGCCGGCTTTCACTCCGGCGAAGGCAGGGTCGGCACTCAGCGATTCAAGCAGCTCGTCCGGTTCGCCTCGATCACGCGCCTCGGCCGCGGCCCAGGCGTGCTTCCGGATAACTTCGTGAAGCGTCTGCCGGTCTCCGCCCGCCTTGACCCCGAGCATGAGCCAGCGCTCCGTGGCCATGAACGGTATCAGTCTGTCAACATTCGCACGGATCACGCTGGCCTGCACCTCCATGCCCGCGGCGACGTCCGTGGCCAGGATGAGAATTGCGTCCGCCGCGAGTGCTCCATCGGGGAGCACCAGACGGCGGTTGGCGCTGTCGTCCAGCGTCCGCTCGAGCCACTGCGTGGCGGCCGTGTGAGCGGTGTTCTCCCTCAGAACAATGAGATAACGGGCCAGTGCGCAAATCCGTTCGGCCCGCATGGGGTTTCGCTTGTATGGCATGGCGCTCGACCCAACCTGATCCCGTCCCGCGGGCTCCAGTACCTCGCGTTCGTGCTGGAGCAGGCGGATGTCCGTGCCGAACTTGCCGGCTGACTGGGCCATGCCGGACCAGGTGTCCAGCACGCCCGAGTCGAGCTTCCGGGAATAGGTCTGCCCGGAGACCGGCACGGTGCTGGAGAAGCCGAAGGCCCGTGCAACCGCCTCATCCAGAGTCCGAACCTTCCCGTGGTCACCTTCGAACAATTCAAGGAAGCTTGCCTGAGTGCCGGTCGTGCCTTTGACACCGCGGAACGGAATCCGTGCAATCCAGTCGGCCACGGCTTCGGCATCCATCGCGAAATCGTTCAACCACAGAGCGGCACGCTTCCCCACGGTGGTCAACTGGGCCGGCTGAAAGTGCGTATACGCCACTGTGGGAACGGAACGATGGGCCAACGCCTGTCGGCGCAGTGCCGTGAGCACTGCAACGAGACGTCCCAACAGCAGCCGCATCGTGTCACGCAGGACGATAAGGTCCGCGTTGTCGGTTACGAAGCAGCTGGTTGCGCCCAGGTGAATGTATGGGCGTGCGTCGGGCGCCTGCTCACCGAAGTGATGAATGTGCGCCATCACGTCATGCCTGATCCGGCGTTCGTGCTCGGCTACGCGTGAAAGGTCCGCGTCGTCGAGATGCGCCCGCATCTGTGCCACCGCGGACTCCGGGATCTCGAGACCCAGTCTCTGTTGCTCTTCGGCGAGGGCAATCCACAGCCGCCTCCAGAGGCTGGCGCGGTTCGACGCGCTCCAGAGGCGCTGCATGGCCGGCGATGCGTAGCGGGTGGCCAGCGGGGATTCGTAACGGTCGGTCATCGTACGTAGAAGTCCGCGTAGCCGAACTGGCCGCCGCGCTCGAAAAAGACCCGTATGGCTCCGCGACCGGCCGCGGCCTCGAACGAGCGCTGAACATCTTCTGCCCGTTCCACGCGCATCCGGTTTACCTGGATGATTACGTCACCCTGGCGCAGGCCTGTGAGGCGCTGGGTTTCCTGCCCGATCTCGAAGATCAGCGCGCCGTGCGGGTTCCTGATCCCCCGTTCCTGGCGGATTGCCGGAGTCACCGTGATCAGGCGAAGGCCGCCAAGCACTTCAATCTTCTCTGCCCGGGTGGTGGGGAGGTCCTCCACCACCACTCGGGCCGTGTGCGGCCGGCCGTTTCGCCGGAGTTCGAACACCAGTGTGTCGCCCGGCGAGATATCGAGTCGCACCGCCTCAAGGTCGAGGAAGGTGCGCAAGGGACGTCCCAGGCCGCTCACGAGCACGTCACCCGATCGGAGACCAGCCCTGGCGCCGGGACCCTGTTCCGCAACGGAGGTTACCGGGAGGCCTCCGGCCTGCTTCCACGCCCGCAACTGGTCGGCGCCGGCAACGTCAAACCCTAGCCAGGCGCGGCGTACGGTTCCGTGCTGAGTCAGCTCCCGGGCCACGCGGAGGGCGCGTTCTATGGGGATGGCGAACCCGATTCCCACCGAGCCTCCGGTGCGCGTGAAGATCGCGCTGCTCACACCCACTACCTCTCCGACGGCGTTGGCCAGAGGGCCACCGCTGTTGCCGGGATTGATGGAGGCATCCGTCTGAATCATGCCAACATAGACGCCGGGCTGGTCGCCTGTAGGCAGCAGGTTGCGTCCGATGGCACTTACTACGCCCGCGGTGACCGTGGGCTCCGTGTTGCCCAGCAGGTAGCCGTATGGATTGCCGATGGCCACCACCCACTCACCGATCTGCAGATCGGTGCTCCGACCGATGGGAGCGCTCTCGAGCCCCCGGGCATCCACTTTCAGCACTGCGATGTCGGTAAGCGGATCCTCGCCCAGCAACCGGGCCCGGTAGTCGGTCCCGTCCCGCGTCGTGATGACGATCTGTTCGGCGCCGTCTACCACGTGCTGATTGGTGATGACCAGGCCCTCTCCGGGGATTACGAAACCCGAACCCAGCCCTTCCACAAGTCGTTCATAACCGCGCGGGAAGAACCAGCCGAACAGGTCGTCGCGCGGCGGACGTTGCCGTCTCACCACGTTTACACTCACCACAGCGGGGGCGACGCGCGCTGCGGCCGTAACAATGGCCGAGCGTCGTTCAGCCGAGAGATCCTGCGTGGCGGCCGTGACCGGAGCGGTCGCGGGAGGTGGGACCACCTCAGCGGCGAAAGCCTGGCCCGGGGCGTGCTGCGCTTCGGGGGAAGGTGAGCCACAGGCAGTGGCCGCTAGCCAGAAGAGTAGGGCGCCCGGCGCCCTCAAACGCCAACCCTGGGCTGGGCCGAGAGCTTCTGCCAGTCCCTGAGGAACTGGTCGAGCCCGCGGTCGGTAAGCGGGTGCTTGAGCAGCTTCTTCAGAACGTCCGTGGGGACTGTGGCGACATCCGCGCCCAGCATGGCAGCCTCCGCTACGTGCCGGGGGTGGCGGATCGATGCGGCAAGGATCTCGGTGCCGAGGTCGTAGTTGTCGAAAATGACGCGTGTTTCCCGGATGACGTCCATCCCGTCCTGACCCACGTCGTCGAGCCGTCCGATGAACGGCGATACGTAGGCCGCTCCGGCCTTCGCCGCGATCAGGCACTGGACTGAACTGAAGCAGAGCGTGACGTTGACCCGGATGCCCTCTCCGCTGAGCTGACGCACCGCGGTGATGCCAGCCTCGATCATGGGAATCTTCACTACAATGTTGTCCGCAATTGCCGCCAGTGCTCGGCCTTCGGTTACCATTGCGTCGGTTTCCACGGCCACCACTTCCGCCGATATGGGACCGTCCACCAGCGAACAGATCTCCTTCAGGATATCGCGGGGGTCCAGGTCGCCCGCAACCCGGGCAAGCAGTGAGGGGTTGGTGGTGATGCCGTCGATCAGGCCCGCGCCGGCCGCCCATCGTATTTCAGCCAGATTGGCTGTGTCGAGGAAGAATTTCATTCGCCGAACCCCTTGCTGAATTGCGGGTACCGTACGGCCACCAGATACAGCCCTTCCGGAGGAGCCGGGGGGCTGGCGTCAGCGTTGTGCGTTTGATCGAGCAGTCGCGACATATCTCCGACCGGGCGGCGACCGAGGCCTATGTCCACCATCGTGCCAACCAGAAACCTGACCATCCTGTGCAGGAACCGATCGGCCTCAATGTCAAAGATAAACCCTTCAGCGTTGCCGCGCGCCTGCCAACGTGACTCAAACACTCGGCAGCGATAGTGCGGCTTCTTCTGTCCTGTGGCGGAGAGACCGCGGAAGTCATGTTCGCCTGCGAGGTCCCGAGCGGCCCGCTCCAGCAGGGAAAGGTCGAGGGGTTTCCCGAGGGCCCATTCGAACGGACGTCTGAACGGTGAGAAGGCGGCACCGTCGCATCCGATGACGTACCGGTAACGGCGCGCGGTGGCGTGCTTTCGCGCATGAAATCCGGGTGGTGCCTCTCCGGCCTCCGTTACCCAGATGTCATTGGGGAGAAGCGCGTTCAGTGCACGGTGCAGATCCTGCGGATTCCAGAGGCGGGGAAGTCGGAAGCTGACGACCTGCGCTAGGGCGTGGACTCCGGTATCTGTCCGTCCGGCGGCGTTCGCAACCAGGCGCCTGCCGCCCGAGAGTCGGCTCAATACCGCTTCCAGTTCACTCTGGACCGTGCGGGTGCCCGGTTGTCTTTGCCAACCGGAGAAATGAGTGCCGTCGAACTGAAGTACCGCGTACCATGGAGTGCCCGCCATGGGCCAATCAGTACTTGCGAATCACTCCCACCACCACCCCCTGCACCAGCAGGTCGTCTTCGTGGACCCGTATGGGGTGGACCCGATCATTGGCCGGCTGCAGACGGATCCACCCGCCGGATTCGCGGTAGAGGCGCTTCACGGTGGCCGCCGTACCCTGAACCAGCGCCACGACCATTTCTCCGTTGTCTGCGCTGTTGCGGTTGTGGACTACGACGAAGTCGCCGTCCTCGATGTGGTCGTCAACCATCGAGTCTCCACGTACCTTGAGCACGTAGCAGGATCCGCGACGAGGTATGAGGGAGTCAGGTACCGGGAAGGTTTCGCCGGTTTCCAGAGCTTCGATGGGCTCACCCGCTGCGACCTGACCGAGGAGCGGCAGTTCCACCGCACCCGCCTGTCCGCGCTGCGGAATCAGTTCTATGGCTCGGCTCTCGTTATGGGCCCGCCGGATGTAGCCCTTACGCTCGAGGTTGCTGAGATGCTCATGAACTGTTGCCAGCGACCGGAAGCTGAATTGTTCAGCGATTTCCTCGAACGAGGGTGCGTAACCCTGCACTCGAATGTGCTGGTCGAGATAGTCCAGAATCTCTTTCTGGCGGCGGGTGAGGGGCATGACGTTGAGCTCCGGAACGGGAGACCGAATATATGCCGAAGCCAGTATACCCGAATAAGACCCGAACTGCAAGAGCTGAGGGCTTCGGCGCTGGGTTGCGGTGTGCGTAAGTCATGCTATTCTGGTGGGATATCCCGGGAGGGGATTGAGGCGTGACCGATACACCGGCCGAACAGGTTCAGGTCGACACGACCAGCGTCGAAGTCCTCATGCAGACGCTGGTAAAGGGGCTCAGGGCAACACAGTTGTATCTGCCGAACAATCCGGTTTACCAGCAGGCGATGGCCAACATGAAAGAGGCTTGTGCCGCCGTCTGGCCGGTCACGTCTGAATTGGTGCTGGATGTTTCCGAGGCAGACTTGTCCTGGCAGGGCGGGTCCGTGCTCAGCCAGACGAGCCGCTCGGACAGTCTTCCCTGGATCCTCTACAAGGACGGGATCCGCTCAATCACGCTGGCGGCTGGAGCGGAAGATGAGGAGCTCGCCAGACTGCTGGCCGTGATCCACAAGGCTCGCACGATGCCGGCGGATGCCGAGGACGATCTCCTGACATTGCTCTGGGAGCAGGCGTTTCAGTCCATCACTTACAACTTCGTCGAACTCGCACTGGATGACGCGCCTACGATCGAAGTATCGGAGCAGCCTATCGAGAGCAGGGCACGCGAGCCTGTGAGTGTGAGGGAGGTGGTGGAGGAAGAGACGGCGAAGCGTCCCGAAGGGGTGGTCAATCTCGAGGACTTCGACTCCACGCTCTACTTCCTGGACGAGCAGGACATCGCGTATCTGCGCAGCGAGATCGAGCGCGAGTACCAGCAGGATCTCAGAGGCAACGTGCTCGGGATCGTCTTCGATCTGCTCGAGCTGCAGACGTTCAGCACGGTACGGGCCGAACTCATCTCGATCGTGGAGAATTTCCTGCCTTACCTGCTGGGAGTAGGCGATTTCCGGTCGGTCGCGTATGTGCTTCAGGAGATTCGCGCCGTTCTCGAGCGGGCGCGGGAACTCCTGCCGGAGCATCGTGAGGCCCTGCAGAATCTTCCCGACCGGCTTTCCGAGCCGGACGCGATCGCGCAGCTGCTCCAGTCGCTGGACGAAGCGGTGGTACATCCCACTGAGGGAGAGCTCGAATCACTGTTCCGGGAGTTGCGGCCACAGGCGCTCGAGACGGTACTTGCCTGGCTGCCCAAACTCACGAACGAGCGGGTTCGTGAGCTGCTCCATCAGTCGATTCAACGGATGGCCGCCCAGTTTCCGGATGAGCTGGCCAAAGCCATGGGCAGTGACGACGACCCGGTGGTAATGGAGACGGTCAGGCTGGCGGCGCGGCTCAGGCTTCCGCCGGTAGTGACTTCGCTGGGCGGTTTGTTCATCCGCCACAGCAGCCCCGAGATCAAGGTAGCGGTGGTGGAGGCCCTGGCTGCGATAGGAACACCCGGTGCAATGCAGCAGCTGGAACGGGCCGTTGAGGATGAGAACCGTGATGTCAGGATTTCCGCCGTGCGTGTCCTTGCCCAGCGGGGGCACAGGGCCGTGTTCCCCCGGATCGAGGGCACGGTGCTGGGCAAGGCGATCAGGGACGCAGACCTGACGGAGAAGACCGTCTTCTTCGAGGCGTACGGCGCGCTGGGGGGAGCCGGAGGCATCAAGACGCTCCAACCCATGCTGACCGGAGGCGGCTTTCTGAAGAAGAAGGAGGATCCCGAGATCCGGGCGTGCGCGGCCATGGCTCTGGGACGCATTGCCACACCTGAAGCGCGGGCCATACTCGAGAGTGCCGCTAACGACAAGGATCCGCTGGTACGGAATGCAGTCAACAAAGCGCTGCGCGAGGGGGCCAGGTGATCGATCACACCAGGCGCCGCCCGTCCATTGCCGATTCGATGCAGAGTACGGAGGGAATCCTCCGTCACGCCGGCCGCGAGTTTCTGATTTCTCTCTACACGGCGCTTCGCAGCCTGAAGCTCTATCCGCTGGAGAACGCGCAGGTCCAGCGCGCGCTCGACGAGATCGCGGCCTCGGCATCCGAGCTGCTCAAGATCGAGGATCAGCTGGAAGTACGGTTGGCCGGAGAGTTCATCTTCGTAAACTCGACCAGACTGAGACTGGATCTGGACAACTACGCCTCCTTCAGTCACGTATTGCACGTCTTCAGACAGTGCGGTGTCGGGGTGGTGCGCATGGACGAGCAGGCCGATCGGCGCGAGTGGCAGGTGTTCGCGTCGCTGCTGCTTGCCTTCTCCGCGCGTGAAGCATCCGCCGGAAAACTGGCGGAGCTCCAGCAGAAGATGCTTCAGGGCGGGGTGACCCGGATTCAGGTGGAGCCGCCGGCCGAGAGCGACGAAGATATGGAGGACGCGCAGCGCGCCAAGGAGGTGGCCAAACGCAACTACGAGCGCTCCGTCACGGTCACGAAGGAGCTGATAAGCAGTGTCAGGATGGGACGGAGTGCCAGCGTCAAGAAGGTGAAGCGGGCGGTCCAGAGCATCGTGGATCAGGTGTTGAGCAACGAGATATCAATGGTTGGCCTGACCACGATCCGGGATTACGACGAGTACACGTTCACTCATTCGGTCAACGTGTGCATCTTCAGCGTGGCCATAGGCAAGCGACTCGGTCTCACTCGTTTGCAGCTGTACGATCTTGGCCTGGCGGCGCTGTTCCACGATGTGGGCAAGAGTCGTGTCCCGCTCGAGGTGCTGACCAAGAAGGGTGCTCTGGATGAAGAGGAATGGCGCATCATGCAGGCCCATCCGTGGCTCGGTGTGCTCACGCTCTTCGGTCTCAGGGGTTACGGGGACATTCCCTACCGGGGCATGATCGTGGCCTACGAGCACCACATGAAGATGGATCTGAGCGGGTATCCCAAGTCGATCAGGGCTCGCGAGCTCGCGATGTACTCGAAGATCGTGGCAGTTGCTGATGGTTTTGATGCCGCCACTTCGCGTCGCGTATACCAGACTGTGCCGCTCCAGCCCGACGAAGTACTGCGTGAGATGTGGGAGAACCCGCGCCGCGGATACGATCGCATTCTGGTGAAGGCGCTGATCAATCTCGTGGGTATCTACCCTGTGGGGACCTGCGTTATTCTGGATACCCATGAGGTTGCGGTGGTGCACGCGGCAAACTCTGACGCGAGCCAGATACATCGGCCGATTGTGCGCCTGGCCTTGAACGACGTCGGCGTCCGCAACGATCCGGCCCCCGTCGTCGATCTTGCCGAAACAGGGGAGGACGGCAACTTCAAGCGCTCGATCATCAAGGTGACCGATCCGGCCAGATGGGGCATCGTGCCGGGCGATTACTTTGTCTGATCCCGTGTCTGCGCGCGACGCGATCTCGCTCACCGGCATGCGGTTTCATACGCTGGTCGGCGTGCTGCCGCACGAGGAACACGTACCGCAGCCGCTCGAACTCGATTTGACTGTCATGTTGTCGCTCCGGCATGTGGGACAGACCGACTCGCCGAGGAGCCTGGTTGACTATCGCGACCTGTACGACCTTGTGGCGCACGAAGTCGGGCGGAGTCCGCACCGTCTGCTGGAGGCGCTCTGCGAAAGGATTGCGGAGCGGGTACTTCAGGAATTCGAAGTCGCCCGCGTGCGCGTAGCGGCCCGGAAGCCGCACGCTCCCCTCGCCGGTCCGGTGCAGAACGTAGAGGTCACAATAGAACGGGGTGGTGGTGAAGCAGCGTGAGTGGGTGTTTGTGGCCTTGGGATCGAATCTGGGCGACCGCGCGGTTCAACTTGAGCGGGCCCGCAAGGCCATGGCCGCATTGCCGGGAACGGACCTCGTGGCGGTGAGCGAGATCGAAGAGACCGAACCGCTCGGCGGCCCTGCGCAGGGACCGTATCTCAACCAGATGGTGCTGCTGCACACCGCACTGGGCCCGAACGAACTGCTGATGCACCTGCTCGCGATAGAACGCAATGCCGGCCGCCAACGGCGTGAGCGGTGGGCGGCGAGGATTCTTGATCTGGACATAGTCCGGTTCGGCGATCGGTCGATGGCGAGTCCCCAACTCACCGTACCCCACCCCGAACTGCCGAACCGCTCCTTCTGGCAGCGGGAAATCGAGGAGCTTGCGGGTTATGTCGGATAGCCCCAGAACCGTAACCGTTCGCGATCTCGCCGACATGAAGCGTGACGGTCGGAAGATCGTGGCGCTTACGGCGTATGACGCACTGTTCGCCACTCTCGTGGAACAGGGTGGGGTGGACGTGGTACTGGTGGGCGATTCGGTGAACACCGTGCTTGCCGGTCGCGAGACCACGCTGTCGGCTACGCTTGGTCAGATGATCTATCACGCCACCATGGTCAGGGCGGGCGTGCGGCGTGCGTTGCTGGTGGTGGACATGCCGTTCATGAGCTACCAGGTCTCGACCGAAGACGCGATGCGCAACGCGGGACGCGTCATGCAACGAACCGGAGCGCATGCGGTGAAGCTCGAGGGAGGCGCGGCCGTTGCGGCAACGGTGCGCGCGCTTGTGGATGCGGGGATGCCTGTCATGGGGCACCTGGGTTTCACGCCCCAGTCGGTGCATGCCATGGGAGGTCCCAGAGTGCAGGGCAGGGAAGAGGAGGCCGCCGAACGCCTCCTGTCTGACGCCCATGCCTTGGCCGACGCCGGTGCCTTCAGCCTGGTTCTCGAGCTTGTGCCGCGCTCAGTGGCGGAACGCGTGACCCGGGAGATTGCAATCCCCACAATAGGTATTGGCTCCGGGCCGGGCTGTGACGGACAGGTGCTCGTGCTTCATGACATGCTGGGCCTGAACGAGGGCTTCAATCCCCGTTTTCTCAAGCGCTATGCGGAGCTCGGTCGCGCCGTGCGCGAGGCCGTGGCGGCTTACGCTGAGGATGTGCGTTCAGGTCGGTATCCGGATGCCGGCCATTCGTTCGATCCGTGATCGAATTCAGTGACATCCCGGGCATGCGTGCCTGGTCGCGCCGTGTGAAGCAAGACGGAGGCCGGGTGGGGTTCGTTCCCACCATGGGGTTCCTGCACGAAGGACACCTTCGACTGATCGACCGGGCCCGCGCGGCATCCGACGGCGTGGCGCTCAGCATCTTCGTGAACCCGATGCAGTTCGGGGCCGGCGAGGACCTGGAGCGGTACCCGCGCAACCTGCCCCGGGATCGCGATCTGGCCCGCGGGCGCGGCGTTGATTGTGTTTTTCTGCCGACCGCAGGTACAGTCTACCCTGAGCCACCGATGATCGGTATTGACCCCGGTCCGATGGCTGATCATCTGTGCGGTCCGGGACGGCCTGGGCATTTCGCGGGGGTTCTTCTCGTCGTGCTCAAGCTGTTGCACGTGGTCGAACCGGATCTTGCAGTCTTCGGGCGGAAAGATGCGCAGCAGGCGTGGATGATCCGGAGGATGGTAGATGAGTTCAATCTGCCGGTTACAATCGAGATTGCCCCGACCGTGCGCGAGTCGGACGGGCTCGCCATGAGCTCGAGAAACGCGTACCTGAACCCGGCTGAGCGGTCGGCCGCCACGGCGCTGTCGCGATCGCTCGAGGCGGGTCACGAGGCGTTCCGCGCCGGCGCCACAACGGCGCCCAAAGTGGTCGAGTCGGTACGTGCGGTCCTCGCAACCGAGCCCGACGTGCGGACCGAGTATGTCGAGGCGGTGGCACCAGGGACGCTCGCCCCGGTCAACACGGTTGGACCGCTTACGTTGCTGGCGGTGGCGGCCCGGGTGGGTCAGACCAGGCTGATCGACAACATTGTTCTGGGCGACGGCCTTGCCGGCGACGACATCGTGGAGTCCCCGTGACCGCGGCCCCGTCGGGTCACGAGATCCCCGATTGGGCCCGGATGGGTTCGCTCCGTCGCGCACACGTAGAGCGCGTGGCGCGGTTGCTGGCGACCTGGGCTCAGGCCATGGGCATGGAAGACTCCGAGCGTGCCCGGTGGCTCAGGGCTGCCTGGCTTCACGATGCCCTGAGGGATGCCCAGCAGTCATATCTGGAAGAGATTGCGGGAAACCATGCCTTCCTGGGTCGTTCCGTGGAGCTGCTGCACGGGCCGGCGGCCGCGATCCTGGCCCGCCGTGACGGTGAAGACGACCAGGGTGTGCTTGACGCGGTGCATTACCACTCGGTGGGCTATGCCGGTTGGGAAGGTGTCGGGCGGATGCTGTATCTCGCCGATTATCTCGAGCCGGGACGCCGGCGTCGCAGGCGGGAGCGGGCCGCGCTCGCCCTGCGTGTTCCCAGAGATCCCGACGGCGTGCTGCGCGACGTGGCCAGGCGACGCGTCGCCAACGTCGTGAAGTCCGGCTGGCCGCTGGCTCCGGAGACGGTTGCCTTCTGGAACGCTCTCGTCTGATCGTGGTGGCGGTTCTTCTTGCGGCGGCTCTGGTTGCTGGCGGGCTGCTGTGGCGGGGCGTCGGGAACGTCGAGCTGGAGGAACTGCCCATCCCGGGCGGAGAGGACAGAATAACCGTCGAAGTCCTGAACGCGAGCGGGATCGACGGCCTCGCGCGCAGCATCACCGGCCACCTGCGGCGCCATGGGCTGGACGTGGTCTCCTGGGGCTCCGCTCCGCGAGGCACTGATCTCGATTCGACCCGTATTCTGGTGAGGCGCGGAGATATCGCAGCAGGGATGGCTGTGCGTACGGCACTGGGTGTGGGTCAGGTAGCCGTGGAACCGGCCCCCCGGCTACTGCTCGACGTCAGTGTCTTTCTCGGGCGCGACGCCGGCGGCCTCAAGCGCCACCCGTAGCTGGCCGCATGCCGCGTTTATGTCGAGCCCGCGGCTCCGCCTCACAGTTACGCCGGCGCCCCCCGCGCGGACGCGGGCCGCGAAGCGCTTGATACCGGATCCCGGTGTGGGCTCAAGACCGGGTGCACCCCCCGGATGAAGGGGGAGCAGGTTAACGAGCGCGCCCAATCGCCGCGCGTGGGCCGCGAGGGCGTCGGCGTCATCGTCGCCGTCGTTCATTCCCTTGATCATCACGTACTCGAACGTGACTCTGCGAGGAAACGCCTCGAGCGCCTTGAGAACCTCGTCCAGCGGATACTTCCGCTCGACCGGCATCAACCGGCGCCTCCGGTCGCTCAACGGCGAATGGAGCGAGAGGGCCATTCCAAACTGTTCCGGCCGCTCTGCCAGGTGCCTGAGTCCCGGCACGATCCCTACCGTGCTGACCGTGATGTGGCGCGCTCCGATCCCGAGACCGGACGGATCGTTGATGATCGTTAGTGCGGTGTCCACGGCCTTCAGGTTGTGCAACGGCTCGCCCATCCCCATGAAGACGATGTTGGTTGGGCGCGTCCCCTCGGGGTCGAACAGGAGTTCGCGTATCTGTCCCGCAATCTCGCCCGGCGTGAGGTGACGCCCGAACCCCATCCTCCCGGTGGCGCAGAACACGCACCCGAAGGCGCAGCCGGCCTGCGACGAGATGCAAAGCGTGCGTCTCCGGCCTTCGGGGATCAGGACGGATTCGATCAGGGCCCCGTCGGCCATCTTCCAGAGGAACTTTTCGGTTCCGTCCCCGGAAACCTGCCTGGTTACGAGCTCCATGCGGGGTATTGGAGCTTCTTCGTCGAGAGCGGCCGAGAGCGCGCGTGGCAGTTCCGTAGCATCGTTCCAGCGTGCCACGGGGCGTTGCCACAAGCGCGGGAGGATCTGTTTCGCGCGGTAGGCGGGTTCCCCCCGAGCCGACACCCAGTCCTGTATGGCGCGCGCTGCTTCAGCGGGCGCCAGGTCCAGCCAATTCATGTCGTGGTCGCTTCTGCCATGACCGCCAACGCCGGAAGTGTTTGCACGGCCGAAGGTTGGGACCACCCCGCGCTGGTGTCAAGCCGGCGCTTGCTGGCCCATTCTGGGACCTGTATGTTTAGAACAATGTTGCCACTTCCAAGACGGTGACAGCCACCTCGATGCGCACGCATCGGTGCGGCGCTCTCCGACTTGAACACGATGGCGAGTCCGTCCGCCTGGGAGGGTGGGTTCATCGCCGCCGCGACCTGGGCGGACTCGTCTTCTTCGACTTGCGAGATCGGGACGGATTGGTCCAGGTCGCGTTCGGCCCTGACTGGTCTGCCGCTCCCGTACTGGAGCTGGCCGCCACTGTCGGGGCCGAGGCCGTGGTGTTGGTGACCGGCACGGTCAGCGTGCGTCCGGCCGACCAGCGCAATCCCGGGATGCCCACCGGCGACATCGAGGTCAGGGCGAGCGACCTGCGGGTCCTGGCCCGGCCAACGTCCGAGCAGCTGCCGATCGGTGTATTCAGGGCCAAGGGAGAGTCGCTGCCCTCCGAGGAACTGAGGCTCCTCCACCGTCACCTGGATCTCCGAAGGCTCGACCTGCAGCAGCATTTTCTCCTGCGTCACCGCCTCCTGCAGCGTGCCCGGACCGTGCTCAGTGAGCTCGGATTCCTCGAGATCGAGACACCCATTCTCACTCGCCCCACACCGGAAGGTGCGCGCGACTACCTGGTCCCGTCGCGCGTGCATCGTGGTCAGTTTTACGCGCTGCCGCAGTCACCGCAGATATACAAACAGCTCCTCATGGTGGCCGGCTTTGACCGGTATTTCCAGATAGCCCGGTGTTTCCGGGACGAGGACCTGCGCGCGGACCGGCAGCCGGAGTTCAGCCAGATAGACCTCGAAGCTTCTTTCGTCGGTCAGGATGACGTCCTCGCCGCCGTGGAGGCGGTGCTGAGCGCCCTGTGGGACGAGGCCGGGCAGGAGGTGGCCACCCCGTTCCCGCGGCTTAGTTACCGGGAAGCGCTCGAGCGGTTCGGGACGGACAAGCCGGACCTGCGGTTCGGTTTCGAGATCAGGGATCTGTCGGGAACACTGGAGGGGCGCGGATTCCGGGCATTTGACGATGCGGTGGGTAACGGTGGACGGGTCCGGGGCATCAGACTGGCCGGAGGAGCGCGGCTCTCGAGGAGGGAAGTGGACGAATTGGCCGAAGCCGCCAGAAGCGCGGGAGCGGGTGGGTTGGCTACGGTGAAGCGGAAGGGTGATGCACTTTCCGGCCCGTTGTCGAAGCTCGAAGGAGCCGGTGCTGATCTCTTCGGCCTGGAAGACGGCGATCTGCTGGTGACAGCGGCCGGGCCGGATCACACCACGTCCGCTGCGCTCGACCGTGTGCGCCTCAGGGCCATCGAGCGACTGGCCCCCATGCCGTCGAGCACTCACGCGTTCTGCTGGGTTGTGGACTTTCCCCTTTTCGAGAAGGCCCCCGAGACCGGAGCCTGGGTGTTTGCCCATCATCCCTTCACGGCGCCTCATCCGGACGATCGGGAGCGGTTCATGGCAGGTGAGGTGGAGAACGTACGGGCGGTGCATTACGACGTGGTGTACAATGGCAACGAACTGGGCAGCGGATCGATCAGGATCACGGATCCGGATATGCAACGCCGGGTTTTTTCCGCTCTGGGCCTCTCGACGGAAGAAGCGGAGTCCCGGTTCGGGTTCCTGCTGCGCGCGCTCAGCACCGGTGCGCCCCCCCACGGCGGGTTCGCCATAGGGTTCGACCGTGTGGCGATGCTGCTTGCCGGCGCGGACAACCTGCGGGAGGTGATAGCGTTCCCCAAGACTACAGCGGCGCGGGCCCTGTTCGAAGATGCTCCGTCGCCGGTCGGTGACGACGAACTGAAGGCCCTGGGGCTTCGTCCCACGGCATGACGGCCTCCGAGGTGACGCACCGCCTCTCGGCGGAAGGAGCCGACCCGCTCGCGTTTGCCGGGGTCAACGACGCCAATCTGGACGAAATGGCGCGCACTACCGGAGCGCGTGTCGCCCTTCGTGGTGATCAGGTCATGCTGGCGGGTTCACTCGAACAGGTTGAGCGGGCCACCAGACTCGCGTCCACTATGATAGACCTGGTACGGATGGGAGAAACTCTGACAACCGACGACGTCCGCCGGCTCGCCAGCGACGCGGAGAGCGCTGCTGAGCGGCTGGCGAACGGCGACCTTCGAATGGCGCTCCCCGGGATGCGGCGGGTGGTGCAGCCCAAAACTCCCGGCCAGCGGGAGTACGTGGCCGCTATGCGGGACAACGAGATCGTCATTGGGGTGGGACCCGCGGGCACGGGCAAGACGTACCTGGCTGTTGCGGCCGGCGTGGATGCGCTGGCCCGCAAGCTGGTGCGGAGAATCGTTCTTGCCCGGCCCGCTGTGGAAGCCGGAGAACGGCTCGGATTCCTGCCGGGCGATCTGCAGGCCAAGGTCGATCCCTACCTCCGACCGCTTTACGATGCGCTGGAGGATCTCATGCCGGCGGAGCGTATGCACAAGGCGCTGGAGACGAGAACGATCGAGATCGCGCCGCTCGCATACATGCGGGGGCGTACCCTGTCGGATGCCTTCGTGATTCTGGATGAAGCCCAGAACGTCACCGGCGGGCAGATGAAGATGTTCCTCACGCGTCTGGGGCTCAATTCCCGGGCGGTCGTGATTGGCGACAAGACGCAGATTGATCTTCCGCAACGGGAGGAATCGGGACTGATCCAGGTGGAGCGGATACTCACCGGTATTGACGGCGTGGCTTTCTGCTATCTGGAAGAGCGGGACGTCGTGCGACATCGTCTCGTCCGGGAAATCATCCGGGCGTATGCCGAGGATCAGGGCGGATGACCGGTGGAAACGACGGACCGGTACCGCTGCCACCCGCTCCCAGGGGTGGATGGGAGAGCGTGAGGTTCCATGGGCTGCGGTGGCTCATGCTGGGGGCGCTGGCGGTGTTCACCTACGTGCTCTTTCCGGTGGCCGGCGGGGTGGACGCTCCCGTGCTGGAAGTTGGCGAGGTAGCTCACCGTGACGTAGTGGCTCCGTTCGAGTTCGCGGTCAGGAAATCGGGTGCTGAGCTGCAGCGGGAAGGGAACGCGCTCGCCGCCACGGTCCGGCCCATCTACGAGTACGACCCTGCGGTACTGGAGTCGGTCTCTGAACAGACAGGGCAGATATTCGCGGTGCTGGAAGCGGCCACTGACCCCGCCGAGCTCGTCGATGGTGCAGCAGGGCTGGGGCTCAGGCTTTCGTCCGATGAAGCTGCGTTCCTGTTGACGGGGGTCACACGACGCGCCTACCGCACGGCCGTAGACCGCATGCTGCAGACCGAGCTGCAGCGCGGCGTGGCCTCGAATTCCACGATTGGAGTCGAGACCGCCCGCGAGATTGTCGTGCGTCGCGGCCAGATCGAGCGCGTAGTGCCCAGGGACAGCATTCTGAGCTTTGCCGGTTTCCTCGATCGCCGGAGCGGAGCGCTCCCGGCTCCGCACTCATCGGTGGGTGACCAAGTCTATGTGAAGCTCCTCAACGTTCTGTTCCGCCCGACGCTGATACCCAGTGTGGCGGAGACGGAAGCGCTCAGAGCCGAACTCCGAGCCAGCGTGGATTCGGTGAGGGATGTGGTGCGGGCGAACGAGCGAATCGTTGCCGCGCACGAAGTCGTGTCTGCCGAAGCACGCGATCGGCTGCTGGCGCTCCGGGCGGAACTGATCCGGCGAGGCGAGGCCGAAGGGATGAGTTTCCCGGTGGCGGTGGGGCAGGTGCTTTCAAACGGGCTCGTGCTGGCCATATTCTGGACGCTCCTGTTGTTCTATCGTCGGGAAAGTTATCGCAATCTCCGACAGATGCTCCTGGTGACCACGCTGTTTGCCCTCGTGATCGGCGGGGCCGCCATCAACTCGCGGTTCATAATTCCGGGAAGTCCCGAGCTGATTCCAATCCCGTTCGCGGCCATGCTCTTCACCGTGCTGTTCTCCGGGCGGATCGGGATCATGGCTGCCGTGGTGCTGGCGATGCTGCTCGGTACACAGCCGGTGTATGGAGGGGGTACCGCGCTCTATCTGTGTCTGATTGGCGGAGTGGCCGCCGCCATCAGCGTAAGAGTAGTACACCGCCGCAGCCAGATCATTGCAACGGCGGCCGTGGTGGCGGGCGCCTTCGTGGTGGCTGCGGTAACCGCGGGCCTCAAAGCGGGGTGGCCCCTGAACGACGTGATGGCCAGCATGATACTCGGGTCGGTGAACGCGGTAGGCTCATCCGCACTGGTCATCTTCACCCTGCCCATTTTCGAGGCGTTCGGGCGAGTCACGACCGCGCTCACGTTGCTGGAGCTGTCGGATCCGAGTCGGCCTTTGCTGCGACGGCTGGCCACAGAGGCTCCCGGAACCTACGCACACAGCGTAGCGATGGCGAACCTCTGCGAAGCGGCCTGTAATGCGATTGGAGCCAACGGCCTGCTGGCCCGAGTGGGATGCTATTACCACGACGTAGGCAAGCTCGCCAAACCCCAGTACTTCGTGGAAAATCAGGGACTCGGAGGTAATCCGCACGATCGGCTCGAGCCGGAGGTCTCGGCGGCGATCATCCGGAACCACGTCAAGGAAGGCCTGGCGCTGGCGGCGGAACATCGGTTGCCGGAAGCCGTTGCGGCCTTCATTCCCGAGCACCACGGCACTGCCGAGATCACGTATTTTCTGGACCGGGCGCGGAAGAGTGGCTCGATCGACAAGGTTCCACCGGAAGCGTATCAGTACCCCGGGCCCAAGCCCCGCTCGGTGGAGACGGCGGTGGCGATGCTTGCTGACGGTGTGGAAGCGGCCCTGAGAGTGCTTGAAGAACCGACGCCTGAGCACCTGCGTGACGCCATAGACCACATCGTGACGCAGAGAGTGCAGTCCGGGCAGCTCTCGGATGCCCCGCTCACTCTGGCGCAGCTCGATCGCGTCAAGGAGGAGTTCCTGCGCGTGCTGTCCAGCATGTCGCACGCGCGTATCGATTACCCGGCATCCAGCGGGGGCATTTCTGCGGAGTGGGCACCGGTCTCCCGGTCGTGACGTTCGGGTTGACGACGCCGGGGCCGGAGCCGGGGTATCCGCATCGAAGATACGCAGGGTTGTTCGAGCGGTGCTCAATGGCGAGGGAGCCGGGCCGGCGCTTGTGAACGTGACCTTCCTGTCGAGTCAGCGCATGCGTGCGCTGCATCGCCGCACGTTGGGCAGCGATCGCTCAACCGACGTTATTTCCTTCGGACTTTCCCATGACGGCCTGATTGTAGGCGACATCTACATCTGCCCACCCGTTGCGCGCCGCGTCGCGCGTGACGCGGGGATCCCCGCATCAGAGGAAATCCTGCGATTGGTAGTGCACGGTGTCCTGCATGTCCTTGGCTATGACCATCCCCCGGGTGGACTCGAGGAGCGTAGTCGATCGCGCATGTGGCATCGCCAGGAGCATTACCTGGCGGATCTTCGATGACGGCGACTCTGATGATCGTTGCGGTGCTGGCCGCGCTGTGGGCCGGAGCGCTGGCGCTGGCCGACGAGGCGCCCAACGTTTTTCGTGTTCCGGGCGAACCGCCGCCACCCCCGGGCGAAGGGCTGCCTGCACCTCGAGCGTTTCACGTGGTCCACCTGGCTCTCCTGATCGTCAGTGCCGGAGCGGCCGCGGCTGCGCTGCGCTGGTGGGAACGGCCCCTGACGGCAGCCATGGGCGCCGTGACCGTTGGGGCCCTCTTCATTTACGCTCTGGGCGACGGTCTCCCGCGCGCGCTCGGTACGCTCTTGCCCCATCTGGCTCGCGCCTCCGTTCCACTCGCCCGTGCGAGCCTTGCCCCATTTCAGGTCCTGCTCGTGCCCGTTGCCTCGGCTGACCGATTGGCGCACCGGCTTCTGCCCTCGGGCCGCCCGCCCGCGGGCAGGCTCGGTACGGTCCAGCGTGACATGCTCGCGGGGGTCTTCTCGCTTGCCGATACCACCGTAGCCGAAGTTATGACGCCCAGAATGGACATCGTGGCAATCGAATCCGGTGCCACCTGGTCCGACGTGGTCGAGCAACTCCGCCGGAGCGAACACGCGCGCATCCCGGTCTGCGCGGACAGTCTCGATGACATTGCCGGGATCCTGCATGCCAAGGACCTTGCGGCTGCGGTGGCCGGAGCGAAGTCGCCCCCCGAGCGTTGGCAGGAGCTGGTGCGCCCGGCGCTGTTCGTCCCCGAACTCAAGACCCTCGCAGCCCAGCTCAGGGACTTCCAACGCGGGCTCGCGCACATGGCGATCGTGGTGGATGAGTTCGGCGGTACCTCAGGCCTCATCACGCTCGAGGACATACTCGAGGAAATCGTTGGTGAGATTCACGACGAGTACGATCAGGACGAGCGACCGCCGGTGGAGCAGGAAGGGAACGAACGGTTCTGGGTGGACGGGCGGCTGACGCTTGATGACCTGACGCAGTACATCGGCACGAAGGTGGAACACGCCGACGTGAGCACTGTGGCCGGCCTGATCTACTCCTTGCTCGGGCGTGTGCCCCGTCCGGGAGAGGAACTTCGCGTAGAGGGGTTCCGGGTTGTAGTGGAGCAGGTAGCGGGCCGCCGCATACGGCGGGTGTACTTCGAACGTGTGCCGGAGGCGGACGCAGCGCTCCCGGTGGTCGACCGCGAGGAGCGAGCGTGAGCGGCCTCATCCTGCTTGCCGTTGGCGTGGTGGTTGGCGCCTCAGGCACAGTGCTCGCCGCGGGCGCCTCGGCGGCAAGCAGGCTGGAACTGGCCCGCTGGGTGTCGGAGCGGTTGCGGGGTGCGGAGATTGCGGGTGCTCTGCTTTCGGCTCCGGGACGTGTGCTCGGTACCGCAAACGCCCTTGCGGTTTTCGGAGTAGTTCTCGCGTCGTTCGGCGCGGCGGTACTTCCTCCGGCAGCCGGCTGGATGATGGGCGCAGCCATCTTTGTCGTGATCGGTGTTCCTTTGCTCATCGGGTTGTGCTATGTGCTTCCCAGAGCCGGAGGCCGACGGTGGGCCGAGGTTGTAGTGAAAGCTGCTGCGCCTGTCCTGGACCGGGGGGCTGCGTGGTTTGCTCCGATCGTGCCCCAGGGGCAGCGCTCGCTTCGGGGTGAACTGGCCGGCCTGCTCAGATCGGATGACGAAGGCGTCGGCAAGCCGAGCGAACTGCTCGTTATTGCCGGTGTCATAGCGTTCACGGAGCGGCCCGTCCGGGAAGTAATGACCCCACGAACCGAGATCGTCGCGCTGGAAGAGGGAGCGGACATGCGCGACGTGGCGACGATCTTTGCCGACTCGGGCTATTCGAGGCTCCCGGTATACGCCGGCTCACTCGACAACATCGTTGGATTCACGTACGCCTTCGATCTGCTCAAGGCGCCCGAGAACGGAGTACTTCCATTGCGGCCCGTGACGGTGGTGCCGGCGTCGCGGCCCTGTGCCGACCTCCTGTTGGAGATGCAGCGTGAAAGGCGGCAGTTCGCGGTGGTGCTCGACGAGTTTGGCGGCACGGCGGGAATAGTGACCTTCGAAGACCTTCTCGAGGAACTGGTGGGAGAGATCTTCGATGAGCACGACCGCGCTCCCGCTCAGGAATCCACGGGAATCGATCTGTGGGAGGTCGGAGGTGACACACCGCTGGATGACCTGCGGGCGCGGTTCGAAGTGGGGTTGCCGGGACGGACGGAAACGGTGGCCGGTTACCTGGCGGAGACGTCCGGACGTATTCCAACGTCCGGAGAACGTGTAGTAGCGGGTGGTCTCGAGTTCGATGTCCTTCAGGCCGGGCCGACGCGCGTGGATCGAGTGATAGTGCGGCGTTCCCCGGTCCCCACCATGCGGATCCCATGAGTCGACTCAAGCGTTATTTCTTCGTTGGTCTGGTGGTCATCACCCCGGTAGGGGTCACGGTCCTGATCCTGGGATGGATCTTCGGGCGGCTTGACGCGATTCTTGGGGATCCGCTCCGGGCATGGCTCGGGTTCAGTGTGCCGGGCCTGGGATTCATTCTCCTCGCGCTGCTCGTGCTTGGTGTCGGGTGGGTGGTTCACAACGCAATAGGACGCAGGGTCCTCAGCGCCTGGAATCTTGCGTTGGTTAGGTTCCCGGTGGCCGGCCGCCTGTACAACGCGGCAAGCCAGATCGTTCAAAGCGTAGTCAGCGACCAGCGGCGGATCTTCCGGCGCACGGTGCTGATCCCCTACCCAACGGACGGACTCTGGGCCATCGCTTTCGTCACGCATGAAGAAGCTCCTCTGATGAGTCAGATCATCGGCGAAGCGTGTATACACGTGTTTGTGCCAACCACGCCCAACCCCACTTCGGGCTTCCTGCTGATCGTGCCCAGGAGCCGGAGCCGCGACGTCGATATCTCCGTTGAGGATGCCATGAAACTCGTGATATCCGCCGGGTCGCTGTCCCCGGTTCAGCATGCAGGGACTGCCGTGAGGCGAGGGCTCGACATGGATACGCTCTTTCGCGATTCAGAATCGTGACGGATGCCGGCTTGTCAACGGGTCGCATGTCTCGCGAAGTTACTGGTATGACGGTCGACAGGATCATCGGCGAACTCAGAGAGCGGCGTGTACCCGCCCTGGCCCGGGCCATCTCGATGGTGGAGAACGGGGTGGACGGGTATGAGCGGTTACTGTCGAGCGTGCATGGCGACGTTGGCCGGGCGTACAGGATCGGTGTCACCGGGCCTCCTGGTGCGGGGAAGTCCACCCTTACCGAGCGTCTGGTCCGCGCCTACCGGGATCGTGGACTCACGGTAGCGGTCGTTGCCGCAGACCCAACCAGTCCTTTCTCGGGCGGGGCGCTCCTGGGAGACAGAATCCGGATGGAATCAATCTCGCTTGATAGCGGTGTCTTCATACGCTCCATGGCCACTAGGGGTGAGTTGGGCGGTCTGGCCGTGACAACCCGGGAGGTCTGTGACCTGCTCGATGCGTTCGGTTTCGACCGGATCGTCATCGAGACGGTGGGAGTAGGTCAGTCGGAACTTGCCATTGCGGCCACGGCGGATGCGGCCGTTCTGGTGCTTGTGCCCGAGTCGGGGGATGGAGTCCAGGTGCTCAAGGCCGGCGTCATGGAGATTGCGGATATCTATGTCGTGAACAAGGCCGATCGTTCCGGCGCCGACCGATTGCGCCAGGAGATCGAGGTGATGCTGGGGATACGCAGGGGACAGGCGTACCGGCACGTAACGCCTCATCACCGGCCGACCCCGGGTGGTGTGGCGGGGCAGCGGGATGGCGGGACGAATGGTGACTGGGAGCCTCCAGTGCTGACAACAGTGGCGCGCGACGGGACCGGAATTGAGGAACTGGCGGACGCTCTGGAACGGTATCGGGAACGACTGGAAAGCAGTGGTGAGCTCGCCAGGCGGAGGCGCGAGCGCCTGGCCAGACACACGCGGGAAGTGGTGGACCGGAGCTTGCGGCGATTGGTCTGGGAGGAGGGCGGCGGTGGGAGGATCCTGGAGGCGGGTCTTGACCGGGTTGTGCAGGGATCGGTGAGCCCGTATGAACTGGCGCAGGAAATACTGGCTGGCCTGCGAGAGGAGGCCCATCATGGCGGAGCATAGCAGGGAACGCTGGCGCCGGCAGTATGACGAATCGGAGAAGCGGAGCACCGAATTTGTAACTCAGAGTTCGGCCCCCGTGGATCCGCTGTATACACCGGATGATATCGCTGGCCGGGAATACGAAGCCCATCTGGGATTCCCGGGGGCTTTCCCGTACACCCGGGGAATTCATCCTACGATGTACCGGGGACGGCTATGGACGATGCGGCAGTTCGCCGGATTCGGCACGGCAGAGGATACCAATCGCAGGTACAAGTTCCTGCTTGACAGGGGCCAGACCGGACTGTCGGTAGCGTTCGATTTCCCCACACTCATGGGTTACGATTCGGACCACGCTCGTTCGGAAGGGGAGGTTGGGAAGTGCGGCGTGGCCATATCGTCGCTGGCCGACATGGAGACGCTCTTCGACGGCATACCCATGGAAGACGTTTCAACTTCCATGACCATCAACGGGCCGGCCGCCATGCTGTTCTGTTTCTACGTAGCCGCCGCTGAGCGCCAGGGTGCGGATATACGAAAGCTCCGCGGCACGGTACAGAACGACATTCTCAAGGAGTACATGGCCCAGCATGCGTGGGTCTATCCGGTGGAACCCGCGCTCAAGATCATCGTCGACATGTTCGAGTGGGCCAGCGAACATACCCCGCTCTGGAATACGATCTCGATCAGCGGTTACCATATCAGGGAGGCGGGTGCCACCGCGGTCCAGGAACTGGCCTTCACTCTTGCCAACGGTTTCGAGTATGTGGAACGCGGGATGGCCCGGGGCCTGGATGTGGACTCCTTTGCGCCCCGGCTCTCGTTCTTCTGGGATATTCACAACGACTTCTTTGAGGAGATCGCGAAGCTCCGGGCCGCCCGGAGAATCTGGGCGCGCCACATGCGCGATCGTTACGGCGCGCGCGATCCGCGCTCCTGGATGATGCGGTTCCATTGTCAGACTGCCGGCGTATCGCTCACCGCCCAACAACCCATGAACAACGTCGTTCGGGTAGCCTATCAGGCGCTAGCTGCCGTGTTGGGAGGAACCCAGTCGCTGCACACCAATTCACTGGACGAGACGCTGGCCCTGCCCACGGAACAGTCGGTCAAGCTGGCTCTCAGGACCCAGCAGGTGCTGGCGTACGAGACCGGCGTGCCCAACGTGATCGACCCGCTCGGCGGTTCGTATTTCGTGGAGGCCCTGACGGACCGGATGGAGCGGGAGGCCGAGGATCTGTTCCGGGAGATAGAAAGGGTTGGTGGAGTGGTGCGGGGGATCGAGGCCGGGTGGTTCCAGGGCCAGATCGCCCGAAGCGCCCTCAGGTTCCAGCACGAGGTGGAACAGCGTCGTCGCATCATAGTGGGCGTGAATGATCTGGTCGATGCGGAAGAGAGTCCGCTGGAGATATTGAAGGTTTCCGATGAAGCCGACACGGTGCAGCGCCGTCGGCTTGGCGAACTGCGTGCGCGACGGGATAACGAACGGGTGGAAAACCGCCTCGCGGAACTGCGCGGCGCGGCGGAGCGGGACGAGAACGTGATACCGGCCATGCTCGACTGCGCCCGGGCCTACTGCACGCTTTTCGAGATACGTCATGCTCTTGAGGAGGTTTACGGTGCCTACCGCGAACCGGTCTTCTTCTAGGAAACTGTCGCGTGCTGCCGGCAATGCACCACCGGGCGATCTGTCCGGTGTGGTGGAGCGGTTGATGCGTGTTGCCGATACGGATCACTGGGTGGTTTCCTGTTATCTCAAGCTTGAACCCAGGGATCGCAGCCGCGGCAAGTATCTCATCAAGCTCAAGAACCGCGTCAGGGAATGGATGGTGTGGCTCGAGTCGGCCGGGCTGTCCAGAGTCGAGCGGGAAGCTGTGGTGAAGGACCTGACCCGCATGCGTGACTTCTTCGAGCATCCCGGTAATCTGCCGGCGGGCCGGGGAATTGCCGTGTTTGCATCCTCGCCCGCCAAACTCTTTGAAGTTGTCCCGCTTCCCCGCGTATTCCGTTCTCGTCTCGCGGTGGACCGGACACCGTTGGTCCGCGAACTCGCTGCGCTCGAGGATGAGTTCGGGCGCGTCCTGTGTGCCGTGTACGATCGTACGGGTGCTCGTTTTTTCGAGGTCACGGCGCACGATGTAGCGGAGTTGCCGGGACTCACAGCCGGTGAGACGACGCGGGCCGGAAAGTTCCGAGGGCAGAGCAGCGAATCCCGAGCGCACAAGAGTCCGGGACTTTCGGCTGCGAAAGCGGTGGGCTGGTCGGCCATGGGGGAGCACAACTTCAACCAGCGCATCAGGGAAGAGAAGCATCGTCACTTCGCGCACGTGGCGCAGCGCATGTTCGAACTCACCAGGAACGGGCCGGTTCGTGGTGTAGTACTGGCGGGCACGGGCACGGACGCCGGTGTAGTGGAGCCACATCTGCATCGTTACGTGCATGACCTGCTGCTCGGCACGGCCAGATTGAACGTCAAGTCAGCGACGCCGTCGGAGGTACGCGAAGCGGTGCTCGAGGTGCGGAACGATGCCGAGCGGTTCTGGGAAGCCGGGCACGTGCGCGAACTGGATGAGGGACTCGGTTCGCGATGGGCGGTGAACGGTGTGGGGGTGACACTCGATGCACTGGCACGCGGGCAGGTACGGACCATGCTGGTGAATCCGGATGCCTCGGTATCAGGGTTCCGTTGCGGCCCGCAGGGCAGGTTGGTGCGTACGGCCGCGGAGTGCGCTGGTGATGGCAGTGTGGCGGAGCCGGTGGCGGACCTGATCGATGAGGCCATCGAGGATGCCCTGCGTCAGGGGTGTCATGTGGATGTGGTGGAGGATCAGGAAAGCCAGGGACACGTGGATGGACTGGCGGCCCTGCTCAGGTTCCGCCTGTCATGACCTCCTGTTAGCTTCACGCACCATGCAAACCGAGGCGAAGAAGCGTTCGCGTCCGGTGCGCGTTCTGGTTGCCAAGCCGGGACTGGACGGGCACGACAGGGGCGCGAAGGTGGTTGCCGCCGCGCTGAGAGACGCGGGTATGGAGGTCATCTATACCGGTCTCCACCAGACTCCCGAGATGATTGCCGCGGCGGCGGTACAGGAGGATGTGGACGTGGTGGGCCTCTCCATACTGTCGGGCGCTCACATGACTCTTTTCCCGCGGGTCAGGAAACTGCTTGATGATGCCGACAGGAACGACATCCTGCTGGTAGGCGGCGGGATCATCCCCCAGGAAGACATCGAGAAACTGGAGGCCGCCGGCGTCGCAAGACTCTTCGGTCCGGGCACGACCACCACCGATATCATCGAGTACATACAAGCCTCGGGCGATCGCGGAAAGCCGTGACGGCGACGCCGGATACCACCGGGTCTTCGAACCGGCTGCGTGACCTCTCGGCCACCTACCGAGCCCTGGCCGAACGCCTGCTTCAGGGCGGCGGCCCCGAAAAGATCCAGCGTCAGCACGACCAGGGTAAACTGACCGCTCGCGAGCGGGTGGACTTGTTGCGGGATCCGGATACACCATGGTTCGAAGTCGGGCTCCTTGTGGCTTACGACCGCTACGATGGTCAGGCACCAGCGGCCGGAGTGATCACCGGGCTCGCCGTGGTCGCGGATCGCGATGTGGTAGTGGTGGCTAACGACGCCACGGTCAAGGCCGGATCGTGGTGGCCCGAGACCATAATGAAGATCCTGCGCGCGCAGGAGATCGCCATGCGACAGCGGATCCCCATTGTCTATCTGGTGGACTCCGCCGGCGTCAACCTGCCGTACCAGGGCGGAGTGTTCCCCGGCCAGTACGGTGCCGCGCGGATCTTCTACTACAACTCGATCATGCGGCGATACCTGCGGGTGCCTCAGGTTTCCGCGGTAATGGGGCCGTGTGTGGCGGGTGGTGCGTACCTCCCGGCCCTGTCCGACGTCATCTTCATGGTCGAAGGCACCTCGTTCATGGGGCTTGGTGGAGCGAATCTGGTGAAGGGAGCTACCGGTCAGACTGTGGATCCCGAGGAGCTGGGCGGCGCACGCACTCACACAGCTGTGAGTGCGGTTGCCCACTATCGTGCCTCGGACGACCGCGAGTGTATTGCGCTGATACGGGACTACGTGGAACGCCTGCCTCGAGCGGCACCTTTCCCGGAGCGTTCAGGGGCTCCGGCGCCGCCAGGGAATCCCCCGGCAGCCTTGTACGATATCCTGCCGAAGGACCACAGAATGGCGTACGATATGCGCGACGTTCTGGCCTGCGTACTCGACGATGGCGAACTCAGGGAGTTCCAGCCGGACATGGCGCAGGAGATGATCTGCGGCCACGGTACCGTAGAGGGTTGGCCGGTAGCTGTGATTGCGAACCAGCGCGGGCTGATCAAGGGCCCTCCCGGAGAAAGGCCCAGGTTCGGTGGGATCGTCTATACGGAGAGTGCCGAGAAGGTGGCGTACTTCATAGAGAACGCGGGCCGTGAAGGATTCCCGTTGCTGTTTGTGCAGGACGTAAGCGGTTTCATGGTCGGGCCTGAGGCTGAACACTCGGGGATTATCCGGGCGGGGGCGCGGTTCGTGGAGGCCATGGCCACCGCACCGGTTCCCAAGCTCGTCCTCACGGTAAACCACGCATCCGGTGCCGGCTACTACGCGATGGCGGGACAGGGGTTCGATCCTGACTTCATCCTTTCCTGGCCAACCGGCCGGATGGCCGTTATGGAAGGCGAATCGGCGGTACAGGCTGTGCTCGGACCCAGGGCTCAGGACCCGGCCTACTCGGACCAGGCGGAAAAGATGCGGGCCGAGTACGAGCATCAGCTCGATGCCAAATTCGCCGCAGCCCGAGGTTTCGTGGATGCGGTGGTTCTGCCCGAGGAGACGCGGCAGGTTCTGTCGCAGTTGCTTCGCGTGTGTGCCCATTACGGGGGTCCCCACCTCGGTTCGTTTGTCCTGCCTCCTCTCGATTACCTGACGGGTTGATGAGTTTCCGCCTGAGCTCGGTGAGTACGGTCGGTCTGGTATCGGTCCTGTTGTCCTCCGCCTGCGCCACCGGGCCGAATGTCGTGTAGTGATGATGCCGTCCCGTATGAC
>CAZTIV010000004.1:0-38196 GCA_964613905.1 uncultured Gemmatimonadaceae bacterium
CGCAGGTGCCGCCATCGGCCACGCCACCGGCTCGACCGTGGCCGGCGCGATCATCGGTGCGGGTGTGGGCGGCGTCGCGGGCGCGTTGATCGGGGCCCAGATGGACAAGCAGGCCGAAGAACTCGCCTACGAGATCCCCGGAGCCACGGTGCAGCGTATCGGAGAGGGCATCGCGGTGACCTTCCCGGATGGACTCCTGTTCGACTGGGACTCCGATCAGGTCACGGCCGCCGCCCGGGACAATCTGCGCAAGCTCGCCGCCAGCCTGCACAAGTATCCCGACACGAGGACGCTCATCGTGGGGCACACCGATTCGGATGGCAGCGCCGCGTACAACATGGACCTGTCGGATCGGCGCGCAGCTGCGGCGGCCGGGTACATCGTCGGCGAGGGTGTGGACCGCGCGCGCGTCAACACCGCGGGCCGCGGTGAGACCGAGCCGATCGCTCCCAACGAGACGTTTGAAGGTCGCCGGCAGAACCGGCGCGTAGAAATCGCGATCTTCGCGATCACATGACCGGCTGGAGAGGACCGCCGTGGCATCGCGGCGCCTTTCCCCCGGCTTTACCGGCCTCAGGAGGCATATATGCTGTGGACGATTGCGCTTATCCTGCTCGTGCTGTGGGTGCTGGGTTTTATCACCTCCTACACGATGGGCGGCCTCATTCATGTGCTGCTGGTCATTGCGGTTGTGGTGGTCCTGATTCAAGTCCTCCAGGGCCGCAAGGTTCTGTGAATCCGGGGGTCTTGAAACGCTTCACCCGCCTGGTGGGTCGCGAGCTCGACGCTCCGGTCGTGTGCCTCGCCCTGGTGGACGCGAACCGCCAGCTGTGGACGTGCAGCTATGGCCTGCCCACGCCGACCGCCATGTTGGTTTCCTGGTCGTTCGTCAGACAGGTGGTTGCCACTGGTCGACAGCTGGTGGTGCCGGACGCCCGCAAACACCGGGTGCTGGCGCAGAATCCGGTGGTGCGCGACGGAACGGTTATGGCGTTCGTCGGGATGCCGCTCATCACGTCCAACGGCCGCGTCGTGGGCACCCTGTCCGTCATGGACCGGAAGCCGCGGCCGTGGAGCGTGCCACGACTCGATTTTCTGCGAAGCCTTTCCGTTCGGGTCTCGGCCGGCGCGTACCTCGTCCGGGCTAGCTCACAAATCACCCCGAGGAACGATGGTACACAGGCAGCCCGGTCGATAGTGTTGGAAAGAGGATAATTCGTCCTCTTGGTTTTTTTAGTCAGGAGATTGTATGTCTTCCCGTCCGCTGATGATCGTCTCGCTTGCCCTGCTCGCGTCCACAGTTGCCTGTAATTCCGTCCGTCAGGGCCCCGTGGTTGAAGTGACCGAGGATGCCACGCTCAACACGCGCTGGCACGCGAACCTTGCTTCCCCCGCGAGCCTGGCCGGCGCCGTGCAGATGCGCGGCTCGGCGTCGATGGCTCCGAACGGCGATGGGAGCAGCACCACCATTACGCTCGCCCTGGCCAATGCATCGCCGGGCGGCATCCATCCGTGGGCGGTACACCGGGGACAGTGCGGCGTCCGCATGGGCGACGGGGTTTTCGGCTTGAGCGAGGCGTACGAGCCGCTCAAGGTCGGATCCGACGGTCTCGCGAACGGGACCGTCACTATACCGGTGGCGACGCCCGTGTACGGCAGCTACTTCGTCGTCGTCCATGCGTCGGTTGCGAACCCTGAGACGGTCGTCGCCTGCGGCAATCTCGCGCCGCCGACCCGGTGACCTCACCGGACGGAAGGGAGACATCGCCCCGTGCTGATTCTCTTCGGTGCCGTGTTGGCAACCTGGTTGCTCGGGTCGCTGTTGCACATGGGGACCGATCTGATGTACGCGTTCCTGCTCATGACCGCGGTGGTCGCCGTCGCGCGGCTGCCGTGGCGCCAAACGGAGTGACCCCCCCTATGCGTTCTCTCATGGCCAACGGCACCTACGTCGCGCTCGCACTCGTTGCCAGCCTGGGTGTGAGCGGTTGCGTCACGAACCCCGCCACCGGCAAGAGCCAGGTCATGCTGATCAGCGAGGCCCAGGAGATCGAGATGGGTCGGCAGTATGACCCACAGATCGTAGCCTCCATTGGACTCTACCCTGACCCCGCCTGGCAGAGATACGTCCAGCAACTCGGCGAACAACTCGCGGCCGTCGGAGAGCGACCCGATCTCCCGTGGACGTTCCGCGTGGTGGACGATCCCGCGGTGAATGCGTTTGCGGTCCCCGGCGGATTCATCTATGTGACGCGCGGATTGCTGGCCCATCTGAACTCCGAGGCGGAACTGGCGTCCGTGCTGGGCCATGAGATCGGCCACGTCACGGCCCGGCACACGGTGAGTCAGATGAGTAACCAGCAACTGGCCGGTCTGGGTCTCGCGCTCGGCACCATCGTCAGCAAGGACGTCGGCCGGTACGCGGGCCTGGCCAACACGGCGCTGGGCATCCTCTTCCTCAAATATTCGCGCGACGATGAGCGCCAGGCAGACGACCTTGGCCTGCGGTACCTGAACCGCACAAGCTGGGATCCCCGGGAGATGCTGGATGTGTTCCAGATGCTCGAGCGCGTGGGCGCGGCACAGGGCGGCGGCCAGCTGCCCGAATGGCTGGCGACCCATCCGCGGCCCGAGAACCGGCGTGAGCACATCGCTCAGGCCATCGCGGCACAGCCGCGCGATCTGTCCCGGACAGTCGTGAATCGCGACGCCTACCTGCAACGGCTCGCCCGTCAGGTGTTCGGTGACGACCCGCGCGAGGGGTATTTCATCGACGGTCAGTTCTTCCATCCCGAGATGCGCTTCCGCCTCGCGTTTCCCGCGGGGTGGTCAACACACAACGGGAAGCAGGCGGTCGTTGCCGTCAGCCCGAACAGGGATGCGGTCGTCGAACTGTCGCTCGCCAGCGAGGCGAGCGCCGAGGCGGCGGCTCGTACCTTCCTTGCCCAGCAGGGGATCACCGGCGGCGCCACGTCCCGCGTCAGCGTGGGCGGGCTTCCGGCCGCCAGTGCGCCATTCCGTGTGACCACGGAGGGCGGCCCCTTGAGCGGGACGGTGCTGTTTGTGGAACATCGGGGCATGGTGCTCGGGCTGATCGGCTATGCGCCGGACGCGCGCTGGTCCTCTCACCAGTCGGCGGCGGAACGCGCCCTCCGCAGTTTCCAGGTCCTGACCGATCCTGCCGCGCTCAATGTTCAGCCGCAGCGGCTGGAGATCATCCGGCTCGACCGCCGCACCACCATCGCGGCGCTCGCGCGCGAGCGCGCGTCGCCGGTGCCCGCTGCCACGATCGCGCTGATCAACCAGGTCGATGTCCAGACACCCCTTGAGGCGGGTAGGCTCGTCAAATGGGTCGTGGGGCAGCCGCTCCCCGGCACCTACACGAGCGCCCGTCCGTGACCCTGCTGTTACGATGGAGAACCGTACCCATGATGCTCCAACGATCGCTTGTTCCGGCTCTCGCCACCATCCTGGTGGCGTCTGCCGCGTGCTCCAGTGGCGACTCGTCAGAACGTGCCGCGGCAGCGGCGGCAGCCGCAGCCGCAGCCGCTGACGCTCCAGCGCCACGCTACATCGTCGCGACGGGCACGGTCATTGACGCGGTGCTCACCGCGGCCATCAGCTCGCATGACGCCAGGGTGGGTGACGTGTTCACCGCCCGTGTGGCCGAAGACGTCCGGAACGGACCCGGCTGGGTGGCAATTCCCGCCGGGTCCCTGGTGCATGGTACGATCCGCGATGTGAGTCCGGCTCCCAACACCCGTTCCACCGGCACCCTCACGATTGCAGTCTCGGAGGTGACCGTCCGCGGCCAGACGTATCCGATCAATGCCTCCATCGACTCGCTCACCACAGTGTATGAGGGCCGGGGCATCGAGACCATGGACGTCGTGCGTGTGGCCGGAGGCGCGGCGGCCGGGGCGATCCTTGGCCGGGTCATCGGCGGAAACGCGACCGGAACGATCATTGGCGCCGTTGCAGGCGGTACCGCCGGCGCCGTTGTCTCCTACGCCATCAAGGACATGGACATCGTGTTGCCCGAGGGATCACATCTGATGCTCACGCTGCGCGAGCGGCTGATTGTGGAGGCGAACTGATATGAAAGCGTTCCTCATCGCAGGCATCGTACTCATCGCCCTGGGCGCCTTCATCCTGGTGACAAGCCCGAGCTACCGCTCGGGGCACAGCGTCATGCGCGTCGGCGACCTCGAAGTATCTGCCGAAGGACGCCGTGGCGTCCCGCCGTGGGTCGGGTGGGCCGCCGTGATCGGCGGCGTGGCACTGGCGGGTACCGGTCTCGCCAGGAAACGCTCCACCTAGGTTGACGTTTTTTCAGCGGAGGATGATCGCATGTACGGCTTCTTGATAGTCACGACCATCGTCGTGATGGCCCCCATGCTCCAGGGCCGTGGTTCGATGCCGTCGATCCTCGAAGCCCTGCGGCTTCCGACACTGGCGGTCGAGGCCCGCCAGGCGGGCGCGTCCGAGGCTGGTGTGCGCGATCTGCTCGACCGCATGCAACGGCGCCGCCTGCCGGCCCACGAAGCGGCAGCGGTGGTCCGCGAGGAAGTGGATGCGCTGCACGCCGGTGCACCCAGCGACACCTTCGGCGGGTTCGTGCAGCGGCAGCTCGAGGTGGGGCTCCGCGGCCAGGCGCTGGCGGATGCGATCCGGGTCGAACACCGCACCCGCGGCGTCGACGACCGCCGCCCCGACGGTCATCCGGATCAGGGGCAGGCCGCGAGCGCCACCCGCGGGAGGACCCCATGACCGCACGCATCCCACTGCTGTTTATCACGGCGTTGCTGCTCCTGGCGGGGGCCTGCGATCGCCCCGGTGCCAGGAAAGCTGATGCCGGCTATGCCAACGATGCCGCCCGACCAGGTTCCGCCGTGACTACGCTCGATCGCGCCATCGCCGTGGCGCACGCGATCCGCGCGAACCCGGCGGCGACAGACTCCATTCTCGCGGCGCACCGGCTCACGCGCGCCGGACTCGACTCCCTGATGTATGAGGTGGCCTCGGATTCGGCCATGGCGCGAGCCTATGGCGAGGCGGTCAGGTAAGGCCGCGCCCGAGCCTGAGCCTCGCGCGCGATCTTCCGGCCGCCTTCCACATCCACCAGCGCTAGGATTGCCGCCCCCACCAGGAAGAAGATCAGAATTGACAGAATGCCGAGGCGAGTGGATCCGGTTGCCGCAGCCACGAACCCCATGAACGTGGGCCCCATCATCCCCGCGAACTTGTCCATCGAACCGTAGAACCCGAACAACTCTCCCGCTTTGTAGGGCGGGACCAGGCTCGCGTAAAGAGACCGTGTGAGCGCCTGCGTGCCGCCCTGCACCATGCCTACGAGGAACGCAAGACCCCAGAAGTGAATGGGTGCGGTCATGAAGAATGCGAGCAGGGTGACGAGTATGTACACCGAGAGCCCGGAGAACAGCGCCGCTCTGGTTCCGATCCGGCCGGCCAGCGCGCCAAAAAGGAACGAACACGGCACGCCCACGAATTGCACCATCACTATGGCACCGATCATGTGCGTGTCGCTAATGCCTATCTCCGCGCCGTACACCACGGCCATCCGGATGATGGTGCCGATCCCGTCGCCGTATATCAGGTATGCGATCAGCAGGATGAAGGCGTTACGGTAGGAGCGCAGCTCACGGAAGGTCGTGACGATGCGCCGGATTGCAAAGCGGAATACGCTGGGGTCCGGCACCTCGCCCGGCTCGATCTCCGGTGGAGGTTCCGCCACATGCCGGAAGAGCGGGATCGAGAAAACCGCCCACCACACGGCGACGGCGACAAACGACAGCCGCACCGGGAGCGTCCCCTCAGGGAGTCCGAAGAGTCCCGGCATCTGGATCATGAGCAGGCAGAAGGAGAGCAGCAGTCCGGCCCCCAGATAGCCGAGTGCGAAGGCGCCGGTGGACACACGGTCAACCTCGTGCGGCCGGGCGATGTGGGGAAGGAGTGCGGCGTAGAAGACAATACTGCCGTTGGCTCCGATGTTGACGAGCACGAAGAACGCGAGGCCCAGCAGCCAGTCTCCCTGCTGGACGAAGAACAGCAGCGCGCTGCCCGACACGCCGAGTGCGGCGAACGCGCCGAGCATGCGTTTCTTGATGGGCAAGCGGTCGGTGACTGCGCCCATGAACGGAGCGGTAACACCGATCAGCAGAATCCCCAGAGTGGTGGCAAAAGCGTAGTTACGCAGAGCAATGGGGCCGGCCAGATCCGCGGCCGCTACGGCGCGGTAGTAGGCCGGGAAGACGGCGGCCACGATCACCGCCCACATCCCCGTGGTGGCCCACTCGTAGAAGGCCCATGCACGGATTTCCTTCCGGTGGAGGCCCAGGCGTTCGAGGAGAGTAATGGGTGAACTCATGTGCGCTAATAACTATGGCTCGCCCGCTGTCAGCAAGGGGCGGGTGCAGTGGCCCCAGAGGGCAGACGTCAGGTGGCGCTGGCGTCTCTGGCTGCGCGTCACCATTATAGGATTTCGTCCTTGATTGGCTGCTTTCCGTGTCGGAACGCAGGAGGCAGGGGTGCTCATGGCGGGAAAGCTGATGGGCAGGAGCGCCGTCCTGGCAGCGCTCATGGTCGCGATGTTCACGGCGGCGTGCGAGGATGCGGGCCCCGAGGGACCCCGCGCGGTTGAGGGGAATGTCGTCTCACCGCATGGCGCGGAAGGCGCCGTGCTGATCGCTCTGGTCGGTCCCGTAGACAGCGTCACAATGAGTGCACCCGGCTGGTTGCTTGCCGACCGAATCGCCGACACCACCTGGGCCTTCATCGGACTCGCCACACCCGGCGACCTCCGCTTCACCATTCATCTCGGTGCCGGCCGGCTTGTTTCGAGCACACTGCTCGAGATCTCGGGGCCGGACGATGTGCCACGCGAGGATCTCCCCCGTTACCGGCTCAGGACGCGATGAGGGTCGCCCGCACCGTGCTGCCGGTCCTGCTCATGCTGGGGGTGGTTGTCCCTCCGGCCGCGGCTCAGCACGTCGAGCATCTCGACTCCCTGCTCGTCCGGATCGGTGCGTCGTCGCTCGGGGAGCCGGTCATGCCGGGGACGTGGGCGGAGCAGGTGGCCCAGGCGCGCGCCCTCGGCGTTGCCACCAGCGGTGAACTGCGCGTGGTGGTCGTTCCAGCGCTGTTCGCCGACTCCCCGGAACCCGAGACCGATCCGGCTCACCTGGACCAGGTCTTTTTCGGAGACGGCCCGGCTACGCTGGCTGCGTTCTACGAGGCGGCTTCGGGCGGTGTCTTTACCGTGAAAGGGACCGCAGCGCCGTGGGTGCGCACCTCGGTCACGCATGAGGACGGCACAGGCGGTCCGGATAATGTCCTCGGCATCGGCCCCGAGTTCGGCAGATACCTGGTCGAGGCGCTCGACAGCGCGGACGTGCACCTCGATTTTCGCGAGTTCGACGGCACCGGAAACGGCTTCGTGGACGTCCTGGTGTTCATGTTCGGCGAGGTGCCCCGCTCCTGCGGCGGCGACGGCGTGTGGCCTCACTTCTCGTCCATAGCGCCGCGAAACAACGGCGAGCCGTGGGTCTCCACCGACACCGCTGCGAACGGGGAGCCGATCAAGGCGAACGCCTACATGATCATCGGCGCTGCCGAATGCGACGGTACACCGGTAGAGCGTGTCGCGGTTTTGGCGCACGAGTTGGGACATCAGCTCGGTCTGCCCGACATCTACCATCCGATCGGCGCAGGCTTGCAAGGGGTGTTGCCCGAGAACCGGCGCTGGGTGCTCGGCTGTTTTGATATAATGGCCGCGGGCGCCTGGGGCTGCGGTCCAGTGACCGAACGGCAACCGTTTGGGCCCACGCTCTTCTCTCCCTGGTCGCGCGAACGGTTGGGCTGGATCGACAAGGTGCTCGCGGGTTCCAACCTGCGCCGGGCCACTTTCACCCTGCCGCCCGTCCAGACGTCCCACCGCGTTCTCGAGATCATGCTGGACGCGGGCGGCCGCGAATCTTTCCTGATAGAGTACCGCCCCGCCGCTGGCTTCGACGCCGATCTGCCGGCTTCAGGCGTACTCATCTACCGGTACAACCGTGACGCTTCGCTGAGGCCTGAACCCACGGGCCCGCGCCGCTATCTGATCGGCCTGATCGAAGCGGACAGTGACTCGGCGCTTGTGCGCACACACAACGAAGGAGGGAACCGCGGCGTGGCGGGGGACCTGTTTGCCCGCAATGGTGCGGTGAACCAGCTGTCGAACACGACGGTGCCGTCTGCCCGCAGGGTGGATGGGACGCCAACCGCCGTGACCATTCACGCCGTCGCGATCGTAAACGGCGCGGCCGAGGTGGTCATTTCCACCGCAGAAACGCCCGGCGTGGTCGTAACCGAAGCGCCGCCCGCGGTGGCGGCGGAGCCGTTCGCGATGGAACTGCTGGTGGGTGGAGGTGCCGCTCCATGGAGCGCTTCGCTTGCAGGGGGCACATTCCCTTCAGGCCTCACAGCCAGGGTGGAGGCGGATCGGCTGGCGGTGTCCGGAACGCCCGAGGAGATGGGCGCGTTCGACGTCCAGGTTCAGATCACCGATGCGCGCGGTGTCGGCGGTACTACTGTGGTGCCGTTAGTGGTGCACGCTGCCGAGCTTGCCGACGCGGACCTGCTGAGCGCACTGGTGCGCGCGTCAGGTCTCACGGACTCGCAGCGCCGGTTGCTCGACAACGAGGGGAATCGAAACGGCCGGCTGGACGTTGGTGACGTCAGAGCGTGGCTCAGCCGGACACAGCACCCGGGGCGGTGAGACCGACTCAAACGACCTGGCGAACATGCGGATTTCCCTGCAACATCACGTGATGGATGCCGACCGTACGCGCCGGTACCACCGCGACCCCAACGGAAGTCTCACCATCCGGCCGGTGCTTGTGCCGATCCCCAACAGGTCAGAGCTCTTTGGTGGCGGTTTCGGCCTCGCGCTCTTCGTGGCAACGGGCATCGAGTCATTACCAACCATGTTCGTGATGATCGGGGTAGGGGGACTCGGTTCCGTGGCTGTCCTTCTGCTCCGCTGGTACAACAATCCCGCGATCACGTTCGACACGGACCGTCGATATCTGGTTATCAAGGACCGCCTGATCCCGTTCGCTGACGTGGGAGAGGTCCACGTGTTCTCGAGCGTGGGAGAGGATGACCAACGCAAGATCCGGTTCACGGTGCCGCGCTTCGAGACGTACATTCGTCTCGGCGAAGAAAGACTGGTTCTGGGAAAATTCGAAGAGCGTGAGCCAGCCGAAGAACTTGCGGAGGAAGTGCGGACCCTGCTTGCCGGAAAACGGTGGACCGGGAGGGTGTGAGTACGTTGCCTCTGCCCGTATCCGCGGCTACCTTCCACCCGGCTTTTCGCAGCACCGCAACGCTACCTAAACACAAGAAAACCATGAGGTTATAGTGAAGATCGCCGTCTGCATAAAACGCGTTCCGGACACCGAGACGCGCATCAGGATTGCCGGCGACGGCAAGTCGATCGACGAAGCCGGCGTCAAGTTCGTTCTCAATCCCTATGACGAATATGCGGTGGAAGAAGCGCTTCGTCTGAAGGAGAAGGCGGGGCAGGGTGAGGTCGTGGCAATAGCCATGGGGACGGAGCAGAGCCAGGAGACGATCCGCACCGCCCTCGCGATGGGTGCCGACCGCGGCATCCTGCTCAAGATCGACCGCCGCGTGCTGGATCCGTTCGTTGCCGCGAAGGCGCTGGCCGCTGAGATGAAGGACGGCGGCTACGATCTCATTCTGTGCGGCAAGCTCGCGATCGATGATTACAGCCACGCGGTCGGTACGATGATTGGAGAGATCCTGGGGATTCCATCGGTGAGCGCCGTGGCACACCTGGAAATCGGCGAAGGCAAGGGTACGGCCGAGCGGGAGGTGGAAGGGGGCGTCGAGGTGGTAGAGTTCACGCTCCCTGCAGTGGTCACAGCCGACAAGGGTCTCAATGAGCCGCGGTATCCCGCGCTCAAAGGCATCATGGCGGCCAAGAAGAAGCCGCTGGAGGTGAAGGATGCTGCGCTGGATGAAGGTGGCCTGGATGTGATCGAGCTGGCGCTTCCGCCCGAACGGAAGGCGGGACGGATCGTAGGCGAAGGCGCGGATGCGGTGCCGGCGTTGATCGAGGCCCTTCGTACGGAAGCGAAGGTGCTCTGATGCCCAATATTCTCGCGATCCTGGAACAGCGCGACGGCACCGTCAAGCGCGTTTCGCACGAAGCGCTGACCGCCGCGCGCGCCCTGGCCGACAAGTTGGGCGGTGAGGTGCACGCACTCCTGCTCGGGCCCAAGGGCACTTCCGCCGACGGATTGGGCGGCTTTGGTGCGGACAAGGTGTTCATGGCCACGGACGATGATCTGGCCCTGTATCAGCCGGGTGCGTATGCCGCGACCGCGGAAGCCCAGGCCAAGGCGGGCGACTACGCCGCGGTGATACTCGGCGCCACGGCGCAGGGCAGGGACCTCGCTCCGCGCATCGCCGCACGCCTCGGCACCCCGCTCGCTGCCGATGTAACCGCTATCGAGCATGAAGGTGCCATCACCGTCACGCGCCCGGTGTACTCGGGGAAGGCCACGTACCGCCTCGAGCTCACCGCGAAGACTTCGGTCATTTCGATCCGGCCCAACAATTTCACTCCGATGGAGAGTGCCAAAGACGGTACGGTAGAGAATGTGCCTGCTGCAGGCGGAAACGATGGTTATCGCACGGTCAAGGTGAAGGAACCGGAAGGCGCGGCACTCGATGTGGCCGAGGCCCCAATCGTCGTGAGCGGCGGCCGCGGACTCAAGGAACCGGACAACTTCAAATTGCTGGAAGAACTGGCCCAGGCGTTCGGGGCCGCGGCCGTCGGCGCTTCACGCGCCGTGGTTGATGCCGGATGGAGGCCTCATGGAGATCAGGTGGGCCAGACCGGCAAGACCGTGAGTCCCAATCTCTACATTGCGGTCGGCATATCCGGCGCCATACAGCATCTTGCCGGCATGCGCACGGCCAAGGTGATCGTGGCCATCAACAAGGACAAGGACGCGCCCATCTTCAAGGTGGCCGATTACGGCATCGTGGGCGACCTGTTCGAGATCGTGCCGCGGCTCACCGAGGAGATCCGGAAGATCCGGGGGAACTGATGGCCGATCGTATCGTCCCGGCCGAGAAGCAGCCGGCACTGCCGCGCGAACGGTTGATCCTCACGGAGCCGCCGCAGGACGAGCGTGTAGAACTGGACGTGCTCTTCGTGGGTGGTGGGCCGGCCGGACTTGCGGGAGCGATCGAGCTCGCGCGCCTGGTCAAGCAGGACCAGGAGCAGGGCGGCGGTCTGGGGTCGGTCGAGATCGGCGTACTCGAGAAGGCGGCGGCGCTCGGCGAACACTGTCTTTCCGGTGCGGTCGTGAACCCCAGCGCCTTGAAAGAACTCTTCCCTGATCTGCCCGAGTCCGGGTTTCCGCTCAAGACTCCGGTTACGAAGGATGCGGTCTATTTCCTGACCGGCAGCAAGGCCGTTCGCATTCCCACTCCGCCCACGATGCACAACAAGGGCTACTACGTGGCTTCGCTGTGCGAGCTGGTGCGCTGGATGGGGGAAAAGGCCGAGTCCATGGGGGTGAACGTCCTGGCCGGTTTCCCGGCTGCCTCTCTCCTGACAGAAGGCAACAGGGTGTTGGGTGTGCGGACGACGCCGTCAGGTCTGGGCCGTGATGGGCAGCCGCAGGCGGGTCATGAGCCGGCTGCGGACATCACGGCCAGGGTTACCGTGCTTGCGGAAGGTACGCGTGGCGCGCTGACCCAGGCGTACATCGACTGGCAGGGCATCACCTCTGAGAACCCGCAGATCTACGCGCTTGGTGTGAAGGAACTCTGGGAGACGAAGAAGCCGCTCGACCGCGTGATTCACACGATGGGCTGGCCGCTCCCGTCGGATGCCTTTGGCGGGAGTTTCATGTACCCGCTGGAACCGAACCTCATAGCACTCGGCCTGGTGGTGGGACTGGACTACCGGGACGCCACGCTGGACGTGCACGAGCTGCTCCAGCAGATGAAGACGCACCCGTTCTTCAGGCCGTTTTTCGAGGGCGGCGAGTTGGTGGAGTGGGGCGCGAAGACGATCCCGGAGGGTGGGTACTACGCGGTACCAAACCGGCGCAGCGGTGACGGACTGCTCATGGTGGGAGACGCTGCGGGATTCGTGGACGTGCCATCGCTCAAGGGGATCCACTATGCCATGCAGAGCGGGATCTTTGCCGCGCGCGCGATCTTCCAGGCGCTCAAGGCAAACGACACGTCCGAGCGTTCGCTGGCCGAGTACGATCGCCTGGTGAATCAGTCGTACATCATGAAGGATCTGTACCGGACGCGGAACATGAGGCTCGCGTTCAGGAATGGGTTCTGGGTGGGAGGGTTCAAGGCGGGGCTGATGACGCTCACGGGCGGACGTTTTCCCGGCTGGAAGATTGGCATGGAGCCGGATGCCGCCACACCGAAGACAACAAGGACACGCGAACCGTTCAGTCCGGACGGAAAGCTGACCTTCAGCAAGATGGACGCGGTGTTCAAGGCGGGGAACGCCACCCGGGACGACATCCCCTCACATCTCGTAACCGGGGATCGAGTCGATCGGGCTACGGCGCTGATGTACGAGCATATGTGTCCGGCGGGCGTGTACGAATGGGTGGACGGGAAGCTTCGCGTCAATGCGCCCAACTGCGTGGACTGCAAGGCTACGGACGTACTCGGGCCCCGCTGGACACCCCGTGAGGGTGGAGCGGGGCCCGCTTACAAGCGCATGTAGACTACTCGTGCCCCCATGGGGCGGGCGGCGCCTCGACCGGGTTCGTGATGTCGAATTCGATCCGGAACCGCCGCTCCGTACCCACCCTCCTCAGCGCGTATACAAACTGGTGTCCGGGATGGATCTCGACCGTCCAGATGTTGGTTATCGCGGCCGGAATCAGATCTGCCGTATGGTCATCAGCGTGAAACTCCTGCCTCAGATCGCTGCCGTCGTCTCGTGTATCCCCGCCGTACTGCGTGATTTCGTCTTCAGTGCCGTCTTCATGACGATGGTCGTGCTTGAGACGCAGTCCTTCGGACGTGCGGGTGATCACCCAGGTCCGTGACCGATCCTCTCCCACGTGGAAGGGAATCTTCATCTCGGAATCGCCGCATTCGCGTACGTGCATGACCAGTCGTTTGTCGGCGAAGGTCGTGTCGCCTTCGGGCGCCTGAGCGAGCGTCCCCTCGTACGCGCTGCCGCAGTGGGCGGCGATGCTGGCCCAGAATGTATCCTGCGGATGAGCGGCCTCTTCTTCGGATCCGCAGGCTGCGAGCAGAAGGATCGGTACAACCATCAGGAATCGTGACATCAGAACGGCGGAGCCTCCACGTGAACGGGTTCATCCAGCAGGATGGCCGGGAGCATGGTTCCCGGAGCCACCTCTCTCGTCTCCGCGGGCACAATCAACAGGGCGTTGGCCCGCGCCATCGAGGTAAGTATCCCGGACCCCTGCGGGCCGGTCAGGCGTGCTTCGAGTCCCCCGTTGCCGGCCTCGCGCACCACCACCCTCAGAAAATGGGTCAATGGCGCGCCGAGCGTAACCCGCTCCTTCATCGTCACCGATACGGTGCGGCGAAACAGCAGGGTGTGCCCGAGGAGTTTCCTGATGGCGGGACGCACGAAGAGCTCGAAGGTGACCATCGTGCTTACCGGATTTCCGGGCAACCCGATCCACGGTTTGCCTGACACAGTTCCGAATCCCACCGGTGCTCCGGGCCGCATGCGTATGCGCCAGAATCCGAGCCGAGCGCCCAGCTCATCCAGCACGGATCTCAGGTAATCGTGGTCGCCTACGCTGATCCCCGCGGTGGTGACGATCAGATCTGCCTCGGCCGCGGCCCGTTCAAAGCGCGCGCGAATCTCCAACGGATCATCCGGCGCGATGCCGAGGTTAATGGGTATAGCATCCGTTTTCCGGATCATGGCGTCGAGTGTGTAGCTGTTGGACGAAGCGATCTTCCTGCCCGCGATGATTTCATCCCGTTTGTCCAGCTCGGCGATCTCGTCGCCGGAGCCGAAGAACGCCACCGTCGGCACCCGGTAGGCCGCCACCTCACCCTGGACCATCGATGCGAGCACACCGAGTTGGGCCGGTCCGAGCGGTGTCCCCGCGGTGAGCACGACGGCGCCGCGCTGAATATCCTCACCGCGACGCCTGAGATTCCGGCCGGCGTCCCGCGTCTTGTCGAAGCGCACACGTCCGTCACCGAGATCGGTCGTGTCCTCCTGGCGTATGACCCCGTCACACCCCTCGGGGATTGGCGCTCCGGTGAAGATACGCGCGCACTCTCCGGGCCCGAGGGGCTTTGTGGGGAATGCGCCCGCCGGGATGGTTTCGACGATTCGGAGAGTGGGTGGTCCCGCCTCTGCCGCCGTTGCCAGATCCACACTCCGCACCGCCCACCCATCCATGGCCGAGTTGTCCCACGCCGGGATGTCCAGCGGGCTGGTGACATCCTCAGCGAGCACGCGGTCCATGGCGTGAGAGAGCGGTACGGTCTCGATGGAAAGCGGTGACAGGTCCTTGAGGATCTGTCGTGCCGCGTCGGCGGGTGAGAGCATCAGTCCTGGTCCAGCGGCCTGGCTTTCTCCCACGCCATGTGGGCAAGGCTCACGAACCAGCTTGTGTCGGAAAAATTGAAGCACGGGAACGGGAGTCTCAGTTTTCTGTCATCCGTGACCATGGCGATCCAGTCGCCGGGATCGGTCTGTGACAGGTCGTAGATCGGTGCGGGATGCTCGCTCTTGCGGTGGACCTCGATCTTGGGCAATGGAAAGCGCTTGAACCCCTCCACGATCACGATGTCCACATCGTTCAGGTACTTGCGGGCGAGGGTCAGAGGGTCCTGCTCGGCTTCGGTGCGTTCGAAAAGCACGCGGGCGCCCGGCGATTCGATCATCACCTTTTGTGCCTTGCCTTCGTGATAGTGGCGCCAGGTGTCCTTGCCGTCGGTGTCCAGAATTGCCGGGTGGTGACCGTGCTTGAGTGTGGCCACCTTCCGGCGCTTGCGCACGAACTCCTGCGCCAGTGCCACCACGAGGGTGGTCTTGCCCGCGTTCTTGCGGCCGATTACCGAGACGATTCTGGTTCCCGCCACAAACGCTCCGCTCGTATGAGGTCGTCTTCCGTGTTCACGTTGAAGAACATCAGTTCCGGCCTGCCGAATTTGGCCACCCGGTCTCCCGGGAGGGTACCCACTCGTACGGCGTCGTGGAAGCCGATGGCCCGAAGGTCGCCTTCATCCAGACGCGCCTCGATAGCTGAGGCGCAGGCGGGTCCGTACACCGCGCACAACGGCTCCACACCCCGCCGTCCACCGCTCTCAGGAAGAAAAACATCGTACGCGGGCGCCTCTTTGACCAGAGCGGCCAGCAGCTCGCGGGGTACGAAGGGCATGTCCCAGGCAACTGCCAGCACCGGGCCATCGCCTGCCGTCACGGCCGTGTAGATTCCGCCCAGGCTGCCAAGCCCGGGCCTCACATCCCGTACCACCTTGAGATCCGGTCGCCACTCCGATGCGTCCTCGGCGTTGGCTACAAGTAACGGCGCTGAACCGGTGGCCCAATGGATCATTTCAACTACTCGATCCAGGATCCTTGCACCGCCTACGCGCTCCAGACCTTTTGGCTTCCCCCCGAACCGGCTGGCGGCGCCGCCGGCCAGCACCGCCCCCCGCACGCTCAGGGCTCGTGGATCTGAGGGCTGCCGCTCACCGCGCGGCCCACCAGTCTCAGCCCCGAACGGCTGGCGATGGTCACCGCCAGCGAGGACGGGACCGACGGCGTTGCGATGTAAGCAAGGCCTGCCCGCGCCCCCTTGAACGCGAGCTCCGCCGAAATACGGCCGGTGACGAGAAGCCCGAGCCCGGCTACGGATCTGCCGCCGAGCAGCGCCCCGCCAATGACCTTGTCCACCGCGTTATGCCGCCCGATGTCCTCGGCGTGCTCGAGCAACGAAGATCCGTCGGTCACGGCCGCCGCGTGGATCCCGCCGGTGGCCTTGTACCGCTCGCCCCGGGCGAACAGCTCCTTGAACAGGCCGCGCGTCTGCTCAAGAGATGGGACGGAACCGGCAGGCGCCGTTTGCGGAGCCTGCGAGGCATCGGCCAGAAACACGGAAACCGCTCCACAGCCGGACGCCAGAACGCGCATGCGATTCTCGTCCCTCACGGCCGCCACCCGTTCCGGCACCACCTCGGCCCAGAAACCGAGGTCGGTGGCACACGGTCTCAACCCTTTCAGGTCGGCGAGCGACCCGATGTACCCTTCGCCGTGCAACCACCCCACGGCCAGCTCCTCCAGCTGCTCCGGCGTACACATCCACGTCACCGCCGGCTCGCCGTTCAGTTCCAGCCAGACCGGAACCTCATCCACGACGGCGAGATCGTCCATCCCGCCGCCGCGCTTCACGGGCTTTTCCGGCGCTTCACGCTTCGCCCTGGTATTCGGCGTAGAGATCAGGGGCCTCCTGAATCCGGACAGAGTGCAGTTTAACCGTGCCGGGGAGTCGCAAAGACACGCGTTCCCAGACGTACACGGAGAGCGCTTCAACGGTGGGAATCGTCTTGCCAAACGCAAACGCCGGCACATCATGATTGAGGTGCCGGTGATCGAACGGACGGCGGACCTCTTCCTCGAGTATCCGGTCCAGCTTGCCCAGGTCCACGAGCATGCCGGTATCGTCAGATACGGGACCTGACACGGTTACGAAGCACTGGTACGAATGCCCATGCCCGTGCTCATTCGCGCAGGCGCCGAACACCTCAGCGTTCCGTTCCGGAGACCAGCCGGGGCGGTAATAGCGGTGCGCCGCATCGAACCGAATGACGCGGGTGAGACGGGCGGTGGGCATGGAATTCAATATAGTGTCGCTACCGCCCTCACCCCCAGGGCCGTACACAGCACCACAACGATGCCGCCGGCCAGGTTCATGGGCCAACCGTTTACCTGAGTGCCGAGCCGGCGGCGGTCGTTCATGGCCACCAGTAGCACGATGGCCACTACCGGCAGCACGAGCCCGTTCAGGGCCTGGGCGAACAGAATGAGCGGCACCGGCCGCGTGCCGAGCAGGGCCGCCGTTGCGCCGATCAGCAGGGTGCCGCCCAGCACAAAGCGCGCGGCGGGTTGCCGCACGTCGCGCCCGCGACCCATGATATCGAGCAGCGCGTAGGCGGAGGCCAGGGGAGCGGTGATGGCGGACGAGATCCCGGCAGCCGCAAAGCCCAGTGCGAAAGCTCGTCCCGCCCAGGCGCCGAGGAGCGGTTCGAGTTGTTGCGCCATGTCTGACGCAGAGCGCACGGCCTTGCCGTCGAGGGCGGCGGCTGCGGTCACCACAATGGCGGCGGACACGATACCGCCGATGGCGATGGCCACCACAAGATCGCGGCGCGCCGCCCCGAGGTCTTCGGGACCGTTCCAGCGTTCGCGAACCGCCGCGGCGTGCAGAAAAAGGTTGTACGGCACGATTGTGGTTCCGATGAGTCCCAGCAGGGTGAGTATCCCGACACCCTCAGGAACGGTGGGAATTGCGAAGCCCCTCACTATGCCGGGCACCGCGGGGGCCACCATCAACGCCGTGGTAAGGAACGAGAGTCCCATGACGGCAACACAGACGGCGAGCACACGCTTGACGAGGTGAAAACGGCCCGTCCACAAGAGCAGCGCCGCGAGTACGGCGCCCAGTGCCACCCACGCACGGGCGGGGAGACCGGTCACCGGCTCGAGCCCGAGTCCGGCCCCTGTGAGATTCCCGGCTTCGTAAGCCGCCGCTCCCGATATGACAGCCGTGACCGCCACCACCGCGAGGACCATGCCGAGCCAGCGCGGCCCCGGCGCTTCGCGCAGCGCCCGGCCCAGACCCGCACCGGTTACCAGGCCAAGCCGGGCACTCATTTCCTGGAGGATTATGGTGGCTACCGTTGCGAAAAGGACGGCCCAGAGAAGAGCCGCGCCGAACTGAGCTCCGGCGAGGGTTGCCGTAGTTACCGTGCCGGGACCGATAAACGCCGCGGCCACGATCACTCCGGGCCCAAGCCCGCGCCGGGTCATTCGTCCAGCATGAACGGCAACCGGACGATCCTGGCGGTGGCTCCCGCGGCCGTCACCGGGTGTTCGGCGAGGACTTCCCGGCGTATCACCGTCAACCCGATGTAACGCTCCACGGGCCCGAGCCACACCACGCTCGTGATCCGTCCCCGTTCGCGCCCATCCTGTGTTACGGCAGAGCCGGTCAGCTCTGGCGTATCATCCCAGACCAGACCGGCCAGATGGCGATTGGCACGGCCGCGGAAGTGCAGACGGGCCACGGTTTCCTGACCTGTGTAGCAACCTTTCGTGTAGGATACTCCGCCCAGATCGTCGTACCGCACTTCCTGAGGCAGCGTCTTGTCGTCTATCTCCGCCCCCAACCTGGGCCAACCGGCGAGCACCCGGGCTACCTCCAGCAGCTGCGAAGGTGCGCGCGCGACGCCGCCGCGTTCCAGGAGATCCATCACGCCGCCCACGTCGGCGCGGGCTATCTGTATCTGCAGGGCGAATGGAGCGATACCGGAAGGGCGCGACGTCAGGCAGGTCGTGGAGCCAACGATAGCGTTGTCGGCACGGCCGGGCTGCGGGACGGCAATACCGGCGCGGCCCGCGGCCTCGAGCGCCTGCGGCCCGACCAGGCGGATCGTGGCCAGGTCCACCGACCTGTCAACGGCACGGGCAAGACGTGGTGGAAGGGAGCGCTTGAAGACTTCAAATACTCCATCGACGCCTTCCGAGGGAACTGTGAGCCACACCCGTCCTCCGTTCCTGGCTACCCAGAAATCCGAGATGATCATTCCCTTGGGTGTGAGCGTGGCGCCGTACAGGAATCCTCCATCGCCCGGCTTCTCGATGTCGTTGGTGAAGAGTCCCTGAATACACTGAACCGCACCGCCACCGGTGACCTCCACGACGGCGGTCGGAGCCGCCGCTGCCGCCGCTCCGTCGAGAACCGCGTCACTCTGATCCGGAGCGAGTTCCTCCGGCAGAAGGATCAGGGGTGGTGGCGTGGTGGCGGGTTCGCTCATCATGGAGAATCTAGCGCGGCGTTCAGGTAGAGGCCCGCGGCTCTGTAGGAACGGTCGAGCAGTTCCACCGGGTGTACCACCGGCACCCGCAGTCCGGCCGCCAGCAGACCGGCACCGATCTGCATGGTACAGCCGGGATTGCCGGTTACAACCACGTCGGGATTGGCTGCCCGGAGCGCCGCCACCTTGCGGTTCAGAACTGCACTTGAAAGCTCCGGTTGAAGCAGTGTGTAGGTTCCCGCGCTCCCGCAGCAGAGTTCCGCCTCATCATGCTGGACGATAGTCAGCTCGGGGATGGCGCGGAGCACCGCCAGCGGCGGATCGGACACCCGCTGTGCATGCAGCAGGTGGCATGGTGGATCCCAGGCCGCTCTGAGCGGCAGCGCAGCGCCCGGACGCGGCCCGCTGCGAGCAAGAACTTCGGAGACGTCTGCCACCTGCTCCGAGAAAGCACGGGCCTGATCCCCAAGCGGATCGCCCTCGAACAGTTCTCCGTAGCCCTTCAGCATGGCCCCACAGCCTGCGCTGTTCACTGCGATGCAGGCATCCCCAGCCCCGGCGAATGCCTTGACGTTTCTGCGGGCCAGCTCCAGTGCCTCATCGTGACGTCCGGCATGTGCGTGCAACGCACCGCAGCACCCCTGGTCCTGCACCTCGACCAGGCGATACCCGTTGACCGACAGGACTCTCCGGGTGGCGGAGTTCACATGCCCGAGCAACTCGGCCTGGATGCAGCCGACGAAGACTGCAGCGCTGCCGGCCGAGGGAGATGATCGCTCGCGTCCCACCGCAGCCGTTCCGTTATCCGGACCGGACGGCGTGGTGGCCCCCAGCATCCCCATGGCAAACCGGAAGCGACCGTAGCCGGCAAAGCGCCGAACGACAGGTCGGACCAACCGGGCCGCGCCGAGGAGCGGACGGCGCAACGCAGGCTCCGCCATCACGGCGAGTACGATGCGCTCGACCAGCCGCGATCCGCGTCGCTGCGTGATCAGTCGCCGCGCCTCTTCCAGAGCGGAACCGTATTGAACCCCGGAAGGACATACCGGCTCACAGCCCCGGCAGCCAAGACAGCGGTCGAGATGAAGGGTCAGGCCCGGATCGTCTGCGCCGAGATCACCTCGCGCCAGAGCCCGCATGAGGGCAATGCGCCCTCGCGGACCGTCGGCCTCGTCACCGGTCTCGAGGAAGGTGGGGCAGCTCTGCAGGCAGAAGCCGCAATGGACACAAGGCTCCAGGCCCTGGAAACCGGAGCTCACGAGGCGGCCTTGAGAGGGATACCGAGTACACTCCGTGGGTCGAATGCGCGTACCAGTCCGTCGGTGAGCCGCGCCACGCCCTCGCGATAGGTCCCGAAATGACCGAGCGCGCGTCTCGTCTCCCAGGGGGCCCGTTCCACGGTCACGGGCATCTCCTGTTGAGTCGCCGCGTTTCGAAGCAGTCCGATACGGGCTGCGCCGGCGCGACCGCTCCAGCGCACGGTTCCTCTGATGACCGAAACGGTGATCGGGTCGTCCACGGGCTCGTCAAGGTAGTGTGCCACCAGGTCCAGAGCGGCATCGAGGGAGCCGGGCAGGGTACCCAGTCTGACCGTGGTGCTTCCGGACACCGACTTCGCCGAGACCTGACGCCACCATGCTCCTGCGTTCGCTCCGGAGAGTTCGCTCAACGCAATTCCGGCAACCGCCTGTGTGCTGCGACGCTCGGCGTCGATTTCGGCGTTCGTTCCGGTGAGACGCACGCCCAGAACCCATTCATCGGCGCCTGCCGCCGCTGGCGAGCAGAGCTCCAGTGCCGCTGGTGATGCACCGGCGGCGACGATAGCGCGTGCGGCTCTGAGCAGAGTATCGCGGCTTCCGCCCGCCCTGAGCGTGATATCGGCACGGGGCACGGCCCGGAGTCTCAGATGCGCCGATGCGATCAGGCCGAAAGCGCCGTAACTCCCGACCGCGAGCCTGGTGAGATCGAATCCGGCAACGTTCTTCACGACACGCCCGCCCGCCCGCACTATCCGCCCGTCGCCGGTCACAAGGGTCAAGCCCAGAACATGGTCCCTTACCGGCCCGAAGCCACCGCACAGCGGCCCTGCGGTACCGGTAGCGAGAACGGACCCGAGGGAGCGGTCCGATCCCGGAGGATCGATCGCCAGCCAGGTACCGGACTCGGCGAGCTGGCTCCTCATGTCATCCCACGAGACTCCGGCCTGAACCGTGGCAACGAGGTCCTGCGGTGCGACGCGCAGTACGCGGTTCAGTAAACGGGTGGAAAGCACGAGGTCGGCCGGTTGATCCGCAGGCATCCACGATCCCTGACCCTCAATCCTCACCCGACGGCCGTCACGGGCAGCTGTTCCAAGGAGCAGAGCCGCTCCATCCGTGCTGATCGGAGCTGCACGTGGCAGGCCTGAAGGATCGAGATCGATCTCGGCCTCTTTGCCCAGCAGCGCGCGGAGTCTGGCGGCCGTCATCCCGCTTCCCGCCAACTCGCGTTGCCCGACCATTCCCGGCAGGTGTGAGTCGGAATAACCTTGCCGGGGTTGGCGATTCCTGCGGGGTCAAAAACACGCCGCAACGCCTGCATCGCGCCCAGGGTGGTCGCGTCGAAAACCTTGGGCATATGGCGCAGCTTGTCTATCCCGACGCCGTGCTCGCCTGTGATAGTTCCACCGGCGGCTATGCACAGGTCCATGATCTCACCGGAGGCGGCCTCCACCCTTTCGAGTTCCGCGGCGTCGGCCGAGTCGAACGACAGGTTGGGGTGCAGGTTGCCGTCACCGGCATGGAAGACGTTGCTCACTACCACACGATGCCGGGCCGCGATCTCTGCGATCCCCTCCAGTACGTCCGGGAGTGTGGACCGCGGCACCACGGCGTCCTGAACCGCCAGGTCAGCACTCAGCCGTCCAAGCGCGCCGAACGCCTTCTTCCGACCAAGCCACAACCGCTCACGGTCCGCCTGGGTGGCGGCTCTTCGTACACTCCGGGCCCCGTGGTTCTTCAGGATCTGTTCCACCGAACTCGCCGTGTCCTCAACGGCCGCCTCCGCATTGCCGTCAAGTTCCACCAGGAGAACGGCCGCTGCATCCGTGGGATATCCGGCGGCGTAGATGGAAGCCTCGACCGCGGCAACACAGTTGCGATCCATCATCTCGAGCGCGGCGGGCACAATGCCTTCAGCGATAATGGCCGACACCGCCTCGCCCGCCGCACGCAATGTCGGGAAATCCGCCAGGAGCGTGCGCACGGCGCGAGGCAGCGGCACCAGTCGCACGGTAACGCGGGTGGCAATTCCGAACATCCCCTCGCTTCCCACGAACAGGCCGACGAGATCAGGTCCCCATGCGTCGCCACCCGGGGAGCCAAGCCGAGCGATGCTGCCGTCCGGAAGCACGACCTCCAGTTCCAGAATGTGATTGGTGGTCACGCCGTACTTGACGCAATGCGGCCCCCCGGCGTTCTCGGCCACGTTGCCGCCGATGGTGCAGGCGGTCTGGCTGGACGGATCGGGAGCGTAGTGCAGCCCGAAGGGCAGCGCCGCGCGCGAGAGATGCACGTTCACGACACCCGGTTCAACGGTCGCCGTGCGGTTCACCGGATCGACGGCAATGATCCGGGTCAGACGGGAGAGCCCGACGATCATGGCGTTTTCGTCGGCCAGGGCGCCGCCGGAGAGGCCTGTACCCGCGCCCCGGGCCACGAACGGAATTCCGTAATGCGCGAGCACCCGCACTACCCTTACAACCTCGTCGCGCGTCCCCGGGAGCGCGACTGCACCCGGCACGGCCCGCCGCGTGGGCAGGCCATCGCTCGCGTAGGTCTCCAGCGCCGCTCGTTCCCGACGCAGCCAGCGGGCGCCGACTATTTCGCCGATTGCGGTCAGCGCCTGGTGGGGGATGCTCATGGACCCTTCACGATGTCGTGGGTGCGACCGCCTTTGCCGTTACTCCGGGCTCTCTGGTGCACCTCCGCTCGCGCGGTGATCTCCGCGTTGAGCGGCTTGAGGAGCCGGTCGAGGCGCTCGAGGCGCTCGCGGGTGGATCGCAGCACCAGCAGTTCCTGCTTTGCCCTGGGATCCACATCAAGAGCTGCGGCAACCTGAAACGAGAGATGTCTGGGATCAGAAGCGATCTCGAATTGTTCCTGTGTCTGGTCCGTCAGAACGCGGATCGCTTCGGCAAACTTCGCAAAGCCGGCGCGGACGCGAGCGGCCAGTTCAGCGAGTTCCGGTCCGGTATCGGGCTCGTCATCGAACGTCTCGACCAGGCCCACAAGGTAGGGTACGTCGCGGTCTACATAGCTGGACAGGACGTACCGGTCCGCGCCTACGGCCAGCACATTGGAGCGTCCGTCAGCGAGGAGACGGCTGTCGCGGATCACAGCGCAGCAACCCACGTCGCCCGGAGAAGGTTCCGGATCCTCATCCTTCCCCGACTCGACAAAGGACACTCCGAATTGTTCCTCCCCCTCCAGGCAATCGGCCAGCATCTGACGATACCGTGGTTCGAAGACGTGCAGCAGTTGTGGGGTTCCGGGAAAAAGGACAATCGAGAGCGGAAAGATGGGAAGTTCGAGCGCGGGCATGGGAGAAATATACGGGGCGTGAGCGGTGAGCAGTGAGCGGCAAGCCGTGGCGCCTGCAAGAGACCCCGATGTATCCGGGGACACATCGGGGCTGTCGTGAGCCTTGCGGCTCACCGCTCACGGCTCACCGCTTACGCCGCTACCCAGAACCCCTTGAGCGCCCGTCCGTCGGGGCTCTGGCGCAGTTTCTCGAAGGCGCGTTCGCGAATCTGGCGGATACGTTCCCGGGTTACACCCATCAGTTCGCCGATACGCTCGAGTGTCATTCCCTCAGCGCCTTCCTCGAGTCCGTAGTAGAGGTAGAGAATCTTGCGTTCACGCGGGGTCAGGTACTTGCGCAGCGCCTGATCGATGAATTCGCGCTGGAGGTTCCAATCGGTTCGCTCCTCTATCTCGCTTCCTTCCTGTCCGGCAAAGCGTTCTCCCACGGTGGCGGCGTCCCGCTCCGTGCGGTCGATGGGGGCATCCAGCGAGATCTCGGCGGCCGTCATGCGGCGCGCTGACCTGATGTTGTCCTCGGTGTCCTGCAGCGCCTTGGCGATCTCCCGATCGGTGGGCTCGCGGCCGAGTTCCTGGGAGAGATAGGTCTCGGTCCGCGACATCCTGATCAGATGACTGTTCTGATTCAGCGGGATCCGCACACTCCGGGTCTGTTCGGCCAGCGCCTTGAGCACAGCCTGGCGCACCCACCACACGGCGTAGGAGATGAATTTGACGCCCTGATCGGGGTCGAACTTCTTGACGGCCTTGAGCAGACCTTCGTTGCCGATGGCCACGAGCTCCGAGAGATCCAGCCCGTGTCCCTGATACTTCTTCACGTACGAAATGACGAAGCGTAGATTCGCCGTCACCAGTCGTTCGGCTGCGGTCTGGTCGCCCTCCCGCGCTCGCCGCGCCAGGCGGCGTTCTTCCAACGGATCCTTTATGAGGGGAAGTTTCTGAATGTCGTGGAGATACTGGTCGAAAGCCGCTGATGCAGTAGCGCGGACAAAAGACCTTGACTTGGTCACGTGCTTGGCGCGGACACTCGTCATGCCGGAGACTCCGGGTTATGTATGGTCGCCAACACAGGATGGGAGGAAGCGCCGAAGCCCGCCAAATTGACCGACGCCATCGGTCGCCAATATAGGAAGAACCTTGACAAGCGTCAAGAAAAATAAGTTTTCAACATCACAAATGTAGCTTTGACAATTCGTTGCGTAGGTTATCAACGGACCCGATCAACGGCCGAATGGCCTGAGTTTTCTACGAACGTGCAAACTGTTGTTAATAAATCACTTAATGATTGTTGAAATGTGGGTGAAACGCGGAAGCCATTCTGGTGCAACGTATTGACTCAGCCGCCGGAAAATGCCTCTATCAGGCTCCTTTCTTCCACCGGAACCGTCCATTCGCCATCCCGTCCCCGATGAGGCCTGCCTATCCCCGCGACCAGTGCAAACCTGACAGACCCTGCGCGAGCCTTCTTGTCCCGCTTGATGGCTTCCAGGATACTCTGCCACGATGCATCCGGCAGTTCTGTGGGGAGTCCGTAAGCCATCAGTGCCTGATTCAGCAGACCCGGAGTCTCGGGGTCAGTCACGCCCAGTCGCACTCCCAGCCGGGCCTCCAGCGCCATTCCCACGGCTACCGCCTCGCCGTGCGGCACCGTGTACTCCAGGACGCTCTCGATGGCATGTCCTATGGTGTGACCGAAGTTCAGCACCGCCCGGCGACCGTGGTCATGTTCATCTTCCGCAACTATGCCGGCCTTGATCTCGACGCTGCGCCTGATCAGAGCTGCCATTGTATCCGACCTGGCTTCCAGGACGGCGTCACGCTGCTCGACCACCGTGCTGAAGTAGGTCCGGTCTGCAACTGCACCGTGCTTCAGCGCCTCGGCCACCCCGTTGGCCAGGTGCACAGCCGGCAGCGATCTCAGGGTATCGGTGTCTGCAACCACCAGTCGCGGCTGATGGAACGCCCCCACCAGGTTCTTCCCCAGCCTGCTGTCAACCCCGGTTTTGCCACCAACAGAGCTGTCGATCATGGCGAGCAGAGTGGTGGGTACCTGTACGCAGGGGATTCCCCGGTAACAGGTGGCCGCCACGAAGCCCGCCAGGTCACCGGTTACGCCTCCACCCAGCGCAATGACAGCCGCGTCGCGCCCAACTCCCCGTGCTACCAGCCGGTCGGTGAGTCCCTGCCACTGCTCCCGGGTCTTGTTCTGCTCACCCGCCGGAAACGAAAAGACGTCTGCCGGACGATAGCGTCTGACACAGGACGCTGCCTGCTCTCCGTAAAGGGAAGCCACGGTGGAATCGCTGATAATGGCGTATCGCTCGGCGGGGCAGTGTTTCGCGAGCAGTTCGTCCAGTCGATCCAGCAGTCCGGAACCGATCAGCACGTCGTACGGCCGCTCGCGCGTGTCAACTCGCACGCTCTTCGCCATCATACCCGTACCTCGCCCTCGATAACACGAATCGCTTCTCCCCCCACGCGTACCTCGGTAATGGCGTTCCGGCCGGACACCCGAACTTCAACGTGGATTACGCTCGGGCGGCCAATGCAGCCGCCCTGCTCCACAACAAGGTGAACGGTTCCGTCCACGGCTTCGACCATGCCATGTGAGACCAGGTATGCTCCCAGGGCTCCCGCTGCGCTCCCCGTTGCGGGATCCTCGGGTACGCCGATGCCCGGGGCGAACATCCGGCAGGTCAGCCGGGTGAGGTGATCGGAAACGGGCGGTGCGAAGCACATCGCACAGTCCGTACCCAGCTCCCTCAGGCGTGAGGCGAGCGACATTCCTGTTCCGCCGCTCGGCAGGCTCGCCAACACGTCTTCACTTGCCACAGGCACCATCAACTGGGGCAGAGCGGTGGAGACCACCTGGGGTGCCGGTATCGGCATTACCGTGTGTTCATCTCCCCCCAGAGCCACACCCAGTCCTGCGATGTCGCTCACGATGGCGCCGTTCGTTGGAAGCGCCTGGGTCATCACCACCCGCGCCGGCGCTCCGCCAACCAACCCGATCTCGACCGGCAGCACGCCCCTGCCGGTTTCCTGCGTAACGCGGCTGAGTCCGTCCCGCCGGGAGTCACCGGTCAGTCCGAGCTCGGCCAGCAGCCACCAGGTTCCGATTGTGGGATGTCCCGCCAGCGGGATCTCACTCGTGGGTGTGAAGAATCGAACGCGGGCGGTTGCTATCGAGGAGGGGAGCACGAAGGTGGTTTCGGACAGATTCATCTCCCGGGCCAGCGCCTGCATCGTCGCCGTGTCGATGCCATCGGCGTCCGGGAAGACGGCGAGCGGGTTGCCCGCCAGGGGCTCCCTCGTGAAGACGTCAAGCTGGAAGAAACGGTGGACCGGCATCCTTACCAGGTGCGGTCGGCGACCCCGGCTCGGTGATTGGCGAGCCGAGCCAGAGTGAACAGCAGATCCGAGAGTCGATTGAGGTACACCAGGATGTGACCCGGAACCTCGCTCTGGCGGGCAAGTGCGACAACACTGCGTTCCGCGCGCCGGCACACGGTCCGTGCCGCGTGGAGCTGAGCCGCTTTGGGCGTACCCCCTGGCAGCACGAATGCCGAAAGCGGTTCCAATTCCACGTCCCAGCCGTCAATGGCATTCTCGAGCGCGGTAATCCGCGACTCGTCGAGTGTTGCCTTGGCCAGTGCCCTGGCCACCTTTGCCGGGTCGGGGCTCGCCAGCTGCCCGCCAATGGCAAAGAGATCGCGTTGAATGTCGGACAGGAGGCCGGCCTCGAGATCCCGGGGCTCACAGGCGAGTGCCACCCCAATGGCCGAGTTCAGCTCGTCCACGTCCCCGTAGGCCGCCACGCGCTGGTCATGCTTGGGCACCCGCCCACCCCCGAAAAGCGACGTGTCGCCGGAATCGCCGGACCTGGTATAGATCTTCACGAGAGGAAACTACACTCGCAGGCCGTGAGCCGTGAGCCGGCATTGTAGTCACAGGCTGCAATGCTGCGGTACCAGCGTTGGAGGGTTTGATGGTATTACGGCTCACCGCTAGCGGCTTACGGCTCACCCCTTCACCGTAGTATCATCCCACCCATGTCCTCCTCCATCCGCATTGCCGTCGTGGGCTCGGGGCCGGCCGGCTTCTTCGTGGCCGAGCAACTGCTTGGACGTGAAGGCCTGGACGTTCGTGTGGACATGTACGAGCGGTTGTGCGCTCCCTTCGGGCTGGTGCGGTTTGGGGTGGCGCCCGATCACCAGAAGATCAAGAGCGTCACCCGTACCTTCGACAAGGTGGCTGCGAGACCCGGTTTCCGGTTCTTCGGGAACGTAGAAGTCGGGAAGCACGTAACGCTGGACGAGCTCAAGGCTCGATACCACGCCGTATGTTTCGCCACGGGAGCGCAGACCGACCGGGCACTCGGCATACCGGGCGAAGACCTGGGGAACAGCCATGCGGCCACAGAGTTCGTTGCCTGGTTCAACGGACACCCGGACTATCGCAACTGCAGGTTTGATCTCACGGCGGAACGTGTTGCTGTGATAGGTGTCGGGAACGTGGCGGTCGATGTAGCCCGCATACTCTGCAGAACTCCGGAAGAACTGGCCAGGACCGACATCACCGACTATGCCCTGGAAGCCCTGCGCGAGAGCCGCGTGCGCGAGGTCTGCATGTTGGGGCGCAGGGGTCCCGCACAGGCGGCATTCACGAACCCGGAAGTGCGGGAGCTGGGCGAGATGCCGGGTGCGGACATCGAGGTGAAACCGGATGAGGTTGAACTCGATCCGGTGAGCCGCGTGCAGGTGGACGCATCAGACGACCGTTCGCTCGCCAGGAAGCTGGAGATCCTGGGCGACTTCGCGCGTCGCGAACCTGCCGGGAAGCCGCGCCGTCTGACGATCCGGTTTCTCGTATCTCCCGTGGAGCTTCTGGGTGATGAACAGGGTCGTGTGAGAGCGGTCAGGCTCGTGCGGAATGCTCTGCAGGATAATGGCAGGGGCGGGGTGAGCGCCGTTGCCACCGACGTGTACGAGGAACTGCCGGCCGAGCTGGTGTTTCGTTCCGTGGGGTACAGAGGCGTACCCATTGCCGGCCTGCCATTCGACGATCGATCGGGAATAGTCCCGAACGATGCGGGACGGGTATTCGACCCCGGGACCGGTACACCGATCAGCGGCGTCTACGTGGCCGGATGGATCAAGCGCGGTCCGACGGGAGTGATCGGCACGAACAAGCCCGACGCAGCCGAGACGGTGGAGCAGATCCTTTCGGACCTGACGGCGGGACTCCTCGACACTCCCGACGGCGATCACGAAGCGGTGGAAACATGGGTGCGCAGCCGGCGGTCTGACTGTATCACCTATGGTGACTGGCATCGGTTGAACGGACTGGAGGTGGAACAGGGAAAGTCTTCCGGCAGGCCCCGCGTCAAGTTCGTCACCACGGAGGAGATCATCCGGGCCTTGCGTGGTGTATAATTATTGAGCAGAGTCTTGACGGCGCTGTCTCCCGAAACCACGATACCTCAAGGCTTTAGTTGACACGACGTTTGAAGGCAGCCGCATGGCTTACAGCCCTGGCAGCGCAATGCCTGTTCCTTCCGGGCGGGCTTTTCGCGCAACGGGAAGGGATGGGCCCGCGAACTGTTCGGGGCCTTGCCTTTGAGGGCAACCGCGCCATTGACGACCTGACCCTTCGCATCTCCATAGCGACGTCGGTCTCGTCCTGGTGGGCACGCACCGGATTAGTGAGCTGGGTCGGGTTGGGAGAGCGGAAGTACTTCGATGAGCGCGAGTTCCGTCGGGACGTGCTGCGGCTCAGGCTCCTCTACAACCAGAGCGGGTATCTCGACGCCCAGATAGACACGCTGGTCCGGCGCGACGACGAGAACGTCTACGTCAGGTTCCTCATCTACGAAGGCGAGCCGGTCCGGGTCACGTCGCTCGAGCTGGAGGGACTGGACGGCGTGGTGGATCGGCGTCAGATCACCAGGCGCATCCCGCTCAGGGTCGGGGAGCCGTTCAACCGGTTCCTGCTTCAGGCTTCAGCCGACTCGATTCGCTCGATATTCATGAACCGTGGCCATCCGTTCGCGGAGGTCTACCGCAGCTTCGATCTCGATGCCGAAAGCCGCACGGCGACGGTCGGTTTCGATGTGGACCCGGGTCCCCGGGCCGTTGTAGGTGACGTAGTGGTGACGGGAACCCGGGACATCGATGAGCGCGTTGTGCGACGACTCTCGGGCCTCAGAACGGGAGCGCTCTATCGCCAGGACGATCTTTTCAGGGCTCAGCAGGACCTCTATCGAACCGATCTCTTCACCTACGTGGTCGTGGGTCTCGAGGACTCACTCCCGGCCCTTACCGCGGATTCCCAGGTGAACCTCCGCGTGCACGTCACCGAAGGACAACTGTATCGCATGCGGTTCGGAGCAGGGTATGGGACCATCGACTGTTTCCGGGGACTCGCGGGTTGGACGGCGAGGGACTTCTTCGGGGGCGGGCGCTCGCTGGATCTCGCGGTGCGCACGTCCAAGATCGGTACCGGATCTCCTGTCGAGTTGGGTCTGGAGAGAAACCTGTGTCGGGTTCTGAATGCGGAGACCGACAGCGCGCGCCTGCAACTCAATTATGCGGTCAGCGCGACTTTCCGGGAGCCGTACTTCTTCTCGCGCAACACCAGCGCCAGTGTGGCGCTCACCGCCGAGCGGCGAAGCGAGTTCCAGGCGTACCTGCGCGAGGCCGTGGGAGGCGAGGTGGCGGTGGTGCAGCGCGCGCCCTGGGACACGCGGGTCACTGGGTCATACACGCTGGCATACGGTCGGACGGTTGCGGAGCCTGCAATTTTCTGCGTCTTCCTGGCCGTCTGCCGGGTGGAGGACATCGAACCGTTCAGGGCGCGCAGGGTTCAGTCCATGTTGGGGCTTGCCGTGCTCCGGGACCGGACCGACTCCCCGCTCGATCCGTTGAGGGGCTCGGTGGTGGCAATGGACCTCCGCTGGGCGTCCCCAATCATCGGTTCCGATTCCCTGATGCAGTTTGCGCGTGCGGTGGGTGAGTTTTCGAGCTACCACCCATTGGGGCGGCGAACCGTATTTGCTTGGCGCGTACGGGCCGGCGCCATCGTTTCACCCGGGTTCCTTGCAGCCGACACTCTGGGGTTCATTCCGCCTGATGAGAAGTTCTATACCGGTGGCCCGAACACGGTCCGCGGGTTCGGCCAGAATCAGTTGGGACCGATCGTCCGCGTGGTGGTTCCCAGGGCGACGCCGCCCGCCGATACCCTGACGGCGCCCACGGGGGGCAACCGACTGCTGGTGATGAATGCCGAACTGCGCTTTCCGCTGCCGGTGTTCGGCGGGCGCCTGGGAGGCGCGCTGTTCGTGGACGGAGGACAGGTGCACGAGCAGGCGCGCGGGATTGGGAATCTTGCAGACTTCCGGGTGACTCCCGGGTTCGGATTCCGATTCGCCAGCCCACTCGGCCCCATCCGCATGGACGTTGCCTGGAACCACTATGCCCCGAAAAGCGGCGCTCTCTATTGCCGCGGCAGGTTGGACGACGAGGGAGATTGCTGGCAGGGCGTCAACGGCGAGTTCGCGAACGAGCTTACGCTGGTGGAGGAGTCGTTCGCACCTGCTCGTCCGGAAGGACTGTTCAGCCGCCTGCGGTTCCATTTCTCTGTCGGACAGGCGTTCTGATGCGCAAGGTCGGGTTCTGGCTGGGCCTCCTGGTGGCCACGCTCGCCGGAGCGGCCATGGGACTGACCGGGGTTGCGCTGGGAACGGCTGCTGGGCGCGAAGTTGTTGTCGGTGCCGGAATCACCCTGGTAAATCGCGCGCTGAATGGGGTCCTGACGGTGGATGATGTGGGCGGCGCTGTTCTTCGCGGGCTCGACCTGCAAGGAGTGCGACTGGAAGGCATGGACGGGACGCCGCTGCTGGAAGTGGAGCGACTTCAGCTGCGTTACAGGGTGCGTGACCTCTTCCGCGGACGCATCGTACTGGGCCAGCTGACATTGATCGGCCCGACCGTGACGATTGTGGAAGGCCCGGACGGCAGGCTCAACATGGAAGATGTGCTTGGGCTGGGTCTGGATACGCTGCCGCCCACAGGAACCAACCCGCTGCTGGCATTCGCGGACGTCCGCATGACCCGCGGCACCCTGTTGATGAGGCTGCGTGACGGAGAGGGAGAGGTGCTTCCCGAACGCCGCATCTCGCTCGAGGAGGCCCGGCTCCCCTACGCCCGCATTCTATCTCCGTTCCCCGCTGATTCCGCCATCCGGCTGGAGATCACGAGCTTGAGAGGCGGGCTTGCCGAACCTGCGCTTGAAGTGCGCCAGGCACGGGGGGTGGTGGAGATTCACGTCGATTCGCTGGTCCTCGATCTGGCTGAACTCAGATTGCCGTCGTCCACAGCGCGGATACGGGGATATGTCGTTCTTGACACGGACCCGCGGTTCGACCTTGACGTTACGGCGGACGCCATCGCGTTCGGTGACCTCACGGCGCTGTTTCCGTTCCTGCCGGGAGAACTGTCCGGCCGCGCGCAACTGAGCATCTTCTCGCGCACACCGGATGTGGTGGAGGTCCGCGCCCGCGAAGCGGTGCTGAACGCGCGGGATGGCAGCCGTGTATCCGGCCGTCTCGGCCTGGTGAGCGGTCCCGACGACGACTACAGGATGATCGACACGGATCTCGCGCACACCGACTTCAACGTGCAGCACCTGATTTCCCTGCTGGACACGATTCCCGTCGAGGGCCGTCTGAGCGGACGCACCTGGGCTGACGGTCCGAACGACAGTCTCTCGGTGCGGGTGGACTGGCGGTTTCGTGACACGAGGGTACCGGGAAACCCGGTAACCGAGGTCACGGCTGATGGCGCCGTTGCTCTGGATGCGATTGAAGGACTCATCTTCCGGCGACTGGCCGTGCGCCGCGCGCGCACTGCGCTCGCCACGGTACAGGATCTGATCCCCGCCATCGAGCTCAAGGGAACGCTCGATGGTGTTGGTGTGCTCAACGGACCGTGGCTCGAGGCCGAGTTCAGCGGCACGATGCGGCACGTACACGACGATCATCCGGAGTCTGTGGCCCGGGGTGTGGTACGAGTGGACAGCCGACGGGACACGGTGGGGATCTGGGCCAGTCTTTCCTTCGACTCGCTCGCAACCGACGGTCTCCGGCCCAGCTATCCCGAACTGCCGCTCGGCGGGTCATACGCAGGAGACATCGTGCTGGCGGGCTATCTCGACGCGCTCGATACCCGGGTGGATATCTCCGGGCCGGCCGGCCGACTGTCGGGCACGGGCCGGCTGATCCTGCTGGAGACGGCGGTTGGCGTTGAAGAACTGGACCTCGAGTTCCGCGATCTGGTGCTGCCCGCTATCGAGGAGTACACACCATCGAGCGGTGTGTCGGGGAACATTGCCGGGACGATCATTCTCGGGGATGACACCTGGCCTGATGCCGATATGGTCCTGCGCCTCGGTTCCTCCCGCGGGGGCGGTCTGGAGATCGATAGTGGCTATGCGCGGGTTCGGGTGCGGGATGAGCTCGTGTCTGCGGATTCTCTGGGGCTGTGGGCGGTGGGTGTCAGGGCGGCGGGGCGCGGCACCGTGGGCCTCGCGGCCGGCAGCCGGGGCCTCTTCGAAGGACGTCTGGAAGTGGACCGGCTGGCGTCGATTGCACCGCTGTTGGCCAGCTGGGTGTGGGACAATGGCGAACTGCCGGACACAGTTGAGGGTGCGGTGCGGGCTGACGTACGGCTTGAAGGATCGCTGGATGACCTTGCGGTAACCGTCACCGCCATGGCCGAAGACGTCCGATGGGATGGCCTGCTGGTCACGCGAGTGAGGGCTCGAGCCACCGGGAGCATGGGTGCTCGGGGGCCACTTGATGCCTTTCTTGAGGTGGACTCGGTTGCCGTGGGGCGGTTCGGGTTCTCGGCGATCGAGGGGTGGATGAGCGGCAGAGTGGACTCGCTCGGATGGCGGGTCCGTGCCCGACTTGGCGATGATGGCGCGGTCCTGGCCGGCGGACGCTGGATAAGTGACGAAGCCGGAATGCGCATACCCTTGGATTCAGCCGCCGTGCTCCTTGCCCGGAACATCTGGCACCTCGATCAGAACGCGGAAGTTGCGTTCTCCGACTCTGCCATCACGATTACCGGAATGTCGTGGGGCACCGCTTCGGGTGCTTCGCGCCTGTCGCTGGACGGACGGCTTCCATTGCTGGGGCCGGGCAACCTGTCGGGCAGTGTTCACGGGTTTCAGGTCGCGGATATCTGGGCGCTGTTTCAGCTCGACCCCGACAGGGTTGCCGGAGATCTGAGTGGGACGTTCAGCCTCACCGGTACGGCTCGCGCTCCGGTGATGGATCTGGCGATCTCGCTGAGGGACGCGGAGTTCGGCGAATTCCGCGCCCCCTACCTCGAGGGTACGCTCCGGTACGACCAGCGGCGCATCGATGGTGAGTTCGGATTGTGGCGGGCGGGGACGCAGATCATGAACGTGGAGCTCCGTTTGCCGGTTGACCTGGCGTTCACGGGAGCGGGAGAGCGGTTGCTCGCTGAGCCGCTCACAGTCCGTGCCCGGGCCGACGGAGTGGATCTCTCGTTTCTGGATGCGATGACCCACAACATCCAGCGGAGCGGAGGGCAGTTGTGGGCCGACTTCGGGATAGCGGGCACATGGGATAATCCGCAACTCACGGGGAGTCTGTCGATCAGGGACGGAGCCGCGTCCTATCCCGATATCGGGGTTCGGCATGAGCGCGTCAGCGGACGGCTCGTGCTGAGCGGCGACAGTATAAGCATAGAGCAATTCTCCTTCGGAAGCGGCCGGGGCACCGCGGAGCTGTCGGGAGTCATTCGCCTGGAAGCGCTGGCCCGTCCCCTGCTCGACGTGCGGATCACGGCCCGGGAGTTCCGGGCTCTGGACGTCCGCGGCTTCCTGACCGTGACGATGTCGGGTGACGTCCGGCTCCGAGGACCGGTGACCGGGGCGACGCTCACCGGTCGAGGCACGGTGGACGATGGTGTGCTCCACTTCGCGGACATCATCCAGAAGGACATCATCAATCTCGAGGACACGCTCTTCGCGGACATCGTCGATCGGGAAATGATTCGAAGACAGCGTCTGCAGGCGGATTTCGTGACACGATTCCTCGACAGTCTCAGGATCGACAATCTGGCGCTTCAGATGGGCGGAGACGTGTGGCTGCGGTCGACCGAGGCGGACATCCAGCTCACCGGCGCGGTGACCGTGGCCAAGGTCGCAGCGCAGTACCGCGTGGACGGCATCCTTCAGACGCCGCGCGGGACCTACCGCCTGCCATTGGGTCCCACGATCTCACGGGAGTTCATCGTGCAGCGGGGAGAGGTGCGTTACTTCGGTACTCCGGATCTCAACGCCGGTCTCGACATCGATGCGCGCCACCAGGTGCGCAGCATCCGGGGAGACCCGGTAACGATCTTCGTACACGTGGGCGGAACCATCAACGTACCGACACTACGGCTGTCCAGCGACGTCCGCCCGCCCATATCCGATTCGGAAATCATCTCATACCTGCTTTTTGGGGCGCCAAGCCCGCAGGCGCTCGGTATGCAGGCCGGTGACAGGTTCGTTCGTGAGTCGTTCTCCTATCTTGCGGGTGCTCTTTCCGGCCAGCTGGGCAGCGCGCTGATCAGCGATCTGGGCGTACCCCTGGACTTCATAGAAATACGGCCGGAATTCGGTCTGGGTGGATTCGCAGGAACCGAGATTGCGCTCGGCAGGAGGATCGGGGATCGGTGGTTCTTCACGCTGAGTCCCCGGGTGTGTCCGCAGCAACAGTGGACATACCGGAACCTGGGGGCGAGCGTGGAGTTCCGCATGAGCCGGTACTGGCGCCTTTCGGCCAGTGCCGATCCACTGCGCGGTTGCGCGACGTTCGGCGGCGCTGTGGGAGTGAGTGGGTCGAGCGGGGCCGAATACCAGTTGGGCGTGGATCTGCTCTGGGAGCGGAGCTACTGACCACTATATGGCCCGGGTACTCCTGATCACCAATCCCGTCGCCGCCCGCTCGGATCCGGCGGTCGTGCGCGAAGTGTCCACCGTTCTGGCCCGTGAGGGCTGGGACGTGGACGTCGTGGGCACTACGAGACCCGGACACGCCGGCGAACTGGCACACGAAGGCGTGGAGAGCGGCGTCGACGTAGTGGCGGTGTACGGGGGTGACGGGACCACGATGCAGGCGGTGCGCGGACTCATGGGCTGCGATGTACCGCTCGGGCTGATTCCCGGCGGGACCGGTAACCTGCTCGCGCGCAACCTCCGGCTGCCGCAGGATCCGGCAGAGGCGGCACGAACCATCGTCAGGGGGAAGGCCAGGCGCATCGATGTCGGTCGCATGCCGCGGCCCGAAGGTGAACGCTACTTCGCCGTATGCGGCGGTGCGGGGTTCGATGCGGAGGTGATGGCGGGAACCACCATCGAGGCGAAGCGTCGCTGGAAGATGGGCGCGTACGTGGTCCAGGCATGGAACAGGTTCGCCGAGCTTCAGAACGTAATCCACAAGGTGACGGTAGACGGGGAGTTGATCGAGGCTGAGGCCGCCACGGTGCTGCTCGTGAACTGTCCGGAGATCATCCCCCCGTTCTTCCCGCTCAGGGCCGGCATTGCCCCGGACGACGGGGTTCTGGATGTCGTCCTGCTCAAGGCACGCGGGCTTCTGGAAGGCGCTGGTGTCATGTGGCAACTGCTCCGTGGTACGGGAGCGGACCAGGAAAACATCCGCTGGAGCCGTGGGCGACACGTGACCGTGGAGACCGCGGTCGAACGTCCCGTCCAGCTGGACGGGGACGAGGCGGGCGTGACTCCCTGCAGCGCCGAACTTCTCCCGGGCGCGCTCACCATCCTCGTGTCTTCGAAGGGCTGACCCGATGGCCGAATCGGTCCTCCTCGTTGATGATGATCCGGCCGTCCTCAGGGCGGTGGCGGCATTCCTCGAAGAGGCCGGCTACGAGGTGATGCAGGAATCCACGGGCGAAGACGGGATGACGGCATTCGAGCGCCAGCGTCCGGATGTCGTGGTGCTCGATCTCCGCCTCCCGGATATTTCGGGTCTGGACGTACTGGCCTGGCTCAAGGAACAGGACGCCGCGGTGGTGCTGCTCACGGGGCATGCAGACGTCGAGACCGCAGTACGGGCCATGCAACTGGGCGCGGAGAACTTTCTTACCAAGCCTGTGGAGATGCCTCATCTGACTGCCGTTCTCTCGCGGGTCCTGGACAAGGTGCGCCTGCGTCGGGAAGTGCAGCACCTCAGGGCGCGGGCCGGATCCGAATCCATTGCCGGCACCATGGGTGTCTCACCGGGCATGAGAGAGCTTGAGGAACATGTCGCCCTGTTGGCGCAGAGCGAGCGGACCACGGTCCTGATCACGGGTGAGAGCGGGACCGGCAAGGGACGCGTGGCGCGGCTGGTGCACCAGTACTCGCCGCGGGCGGAGGCACCGTTCGTGGACGTCAACTGCGCGGGGCTCACATCCACGTTTCTGGCATCAGAGTTGTTCGGTCATGAGAAGGGTGCCTTCACTGATGCCAAGGAAAGCCGTCAGGGCCTGTTTGAACTGGCGCACCGGGGCACGTTGTTCCTGGACGAGATTGGAGACCTGGGGCTCGATCTCCAGCCCAAGCTGCTTACGGCCATCGAGACCCGCCGTTTTCGTCGCCTGGGCGGTTCGCGGGAACTCTCGGTGGACGTGCGACTGGTAACGGCAACCAACCGGGACCTCGTCAAGGCCGTGCGCGACGGCACGTTCCGGGAGGATCTCTACTACCGGATCGGGGTTTCCATTGTTCACCTGCCTCCGGTGCGGGAACGATCGAGGGAAGACCGGCTCGAATTGCTCAGGAGCCTCCATCAGGAGCTGCTGGCGGATGTCCCGGGCGCCCCGGGTGAAATCACCACCGAGGCCCTGGAACGGCTGGTCAACTTCAACTGGCCCGGCAACGTGCGGGAGATGCGGAACGCACTGGAGCGGGCGCTGATCCTGGCAGGAGGGGCTGACGCCATTGCGCCGCGACACCTGCCGGCCGACATTCGAGGGGGTGGGGGAGGGGTACGCCGCCACCAGCCCACCACGCTCAAGGAGAGCGAGCAGCGTCAGATTGAGCGGGCCCTCAAGCACCATCAGGGCAATCGCACTCACACCGCGCGCGAGCTCGGGATATCGCGAGTTACTCTGCTCAAGAAGATCAGGGAGTACGGGTTGGACAGCTGAAGGGGGAGGATATGTGAGCGAAGAAACCGATGCAATGATCTGTCGTGCGTGCGGTAACGAAGAACGCGCATCTGAAGGGTACCCCTGCCAGGAATGCGGCACCTTCATCTGCCTGATCTGCTCTTTTCGCGGCGTGATGCTCTGTAAGGCGTGCGCCGGGAAACAAAAGGACGACGCGCCGCGCCCGGCGTCCTGATCACGCCCGGATCGAGCTGTAAAGTGTAAAGATACTTTACAATTTCTGACCCTCGCTCCCCAAGCATTGTATC
>CAZTIV010000004.1:38296-71807 GCA_964613905.1 uncultured Gemmatimonadaceae bacterium
GCTTCGGTTACCGTGGTCCAGCCGGCCGTGAACTTCGCCGAACTCGAGGCGGCGGTGGAAGCTGCAGCCGAAGCGCAGGCGCCCACGTCGATCAGGCTTGCCTCCATGATTCGAGTCCGTGTGGAGGAGGTGGGTGTCGAGAAGGTGAAGGTCGCGGGCTACGACGCGGAGCCGACCCGCCAGCCCCGCCGCATCATCGTGGAGTACGTGGCCAGCTAGGTCGCTGATCCACTATCTTCCGTCGCATGAAGAAGCTGGTGCTCTTCGATATCGACGGAACCATCCTCTGGACCAACGGCGCCGGTCGCCGAGCCATTCACGCCGCCCTGTCAGCCGAGATAGGCCCCTTCTCCGGACACGACGTTCGGTTCGATGGCAAGACCGATCCCCAGATCGTTCGGGAGCTGCTGGTCGCGGCCGGCCACCCCGACCCCGACCACGCCGGGCGCGTCGATGCCGTGTGCCGCAGATACCTGACGCTCCTCGAATCGGAGTTGGCCAACGGAGCTGAGCAGCCTCGCGTCTTCCCCGGAGTCATGGAACTCATCGACCTGCTGGAATTGCGCGGTGATTGTCTCGTAGGACTTCTTACAGGTAACCTCGCGTCCGGTGCGCGCCTCAAGCTCGGCGCGGCCGGAATAGACTTCGCCCGGTTTCAGGTCGGGGCTTTCGGATCCGATGCCTGGGAACGATCGGCACTGCCACCGATAGCGGCGGAACGGGCGGAGCCGTTGATGGGGCGCAGGCCGGCCGGAGATGACGTTGTCATAATCGGCGACACTCCCAACGACATGACGTGCGGCCGTGAGCTGGGGGCACGGGCAATAGGAGTCGCCACCGGCTCGTACACGGTTCAGGATCTGCTCGATGCCGGCGGCGAGGTCGCCTTTGAAGACCTGAGCGAACCGACGCTCGTGCTTCAGGCGATCCTTGCATGACCAGTCCACAGCTCCTGGTTCCCCTTCGCATACCTGAACTCGGACCTTCACTCGGTCGTCTGGTCGCCGGTCCGGATGCGGCCTCACCCGGCCTGGGGCTTGCCGCGCCTCGTATTCAACTCGTAACCCGCCTCTTGCAGGCCACCGGCGAGGCGCGGCGGCTCGCGGCCAACGGCGCGCGGGGATCCGCTCTGGCTGCCGTGAGTTCTCCGGTATGGCAATCGGCGTGGGAAGACGCCGTCGGCGCGGTAGCGGAACAGCTGTCGGAACGCATTAACAGGAAGTTCGAATTGGAGGCTCGTGCCGTCCGGATGCCGGCGCGGCGTCGCCGCGCCCTCTTGCTCGACACGGGCGAGCGGCGGGCTCTCGCGGCAAGGTTGGGATCTGCAGGCGGCGGTCTCGTGGCGGCCCTGGATGAACTCGACGCGCACGCGGCCCGTCTCGAGGATGCTACTGTCAAGGACAAGGCCGTCCACGCCGACTGGCAGGCCGCGTTTACCACGGCCGGTCGCAGGCTCGAAGCCGCGTGGATCGCCCTTGAGGAACTCGCGGCAGCCGAGGCAGATCGCTGGGATGAAGCATCTGCGCGCGTGGCTGAGTGGCGCAAACCGCTCTGGCCCGTTGCCGCTGTCGGCGTGCCGCTTCTCGTTGCCGCAGGATGGCTGGGTCTGGTGCTGGGAGGCTACGTTCCACCGCCCTGGTGGCTGGAAGGGGCGTGGCAGGCGGTGTTCCGGTGAAGCAGCCCATTGCCGTGGGAATCGACCTTGTGTCAGTGGCCCGGGTAGAGCGCATGCTCGGCAGGAACGGGAGCCGAGTGCTGGCACGCCTGCTCACTGAGGGTGAGCGGTCGTACGTCGAGACGCAGGCCGTACCCGCCCGACACGTAGCGGCGCGCATCGCGGCAAAGGAAGCGGTGTACAAGGCCTTGCAGGGAGACCAGGAAGCCCGGGGGATCGGATGGCAGGAGATCGAGGTGGCACGCGACTGGGACGGAAGGCCTGCGGTACAGCTGTCGGGCAGGGCGGAACGGCGGGCGGCAGCACTCGGCGTGTCGGCCATCCTGCTGTCTCTCACCCATTCGGACGAAACTGCGGCCGCCATGGTGGTACTTGTAGCATGAGGCGCATGAGCCGGGCGATTCTTGTGTCTGCGGTGGCGCTGTCTTCCGGCTCCTGCGCTCTGATGCAGCAGTTCAGGTTCGAGCCGCCCACCGTGGACGTGGTGGGCATCCGCATCACCGGACTCGGGCTTCAGGGCGGATCGTTCGACCTTCTGCTCGACGTACATAATCCCAATTCGTACGCCCTGCGCACTGCCCGTATCGAAGCCTCACTCGACCTGGAAGACATACGCTTCGGCGATGCACTGCTGGAAAGGGGACCCACCCTGGAGTCGAACAGCACCACCTGGGTGGCAATACCCGTGGCGTTCACGTGGGATGGAGCAGGTGCTGGAGCGCGCGCGCTGCTCACACGCGGGTCGGTGCGTTACGGACTTGTTGGCAGGGTGTGGGGTGAGACGCCAAGGGGGCGTCGCGCAGCGGAGGTTACGTCGAGCGGCTCCGTGCCGATCACTTCCCTCTTGCGTTAGCGGGATTGAGCCACTCGATCCTTGCCGTCTGGGCCTGCTTGCCGTTCCACAGGCTGGTCATCACCAGAACCCCGACTGCCAGGATTGCGACGCTGGTGGCCTGAGCTACGGTGAACGCACCCAGGAAACGATCGTCCTTGGCGCGCACCAGCTCAATCAGGAACCGTTCAATGCCCGCAAGGGCCAGGTAGAGCCCGAACAGCCAGCCCGATCCGTGGTTGTGAGAGCGCAATCGCCACAGCAGCCAGAACGCGCCCATCATGAGCGCAGCCTCGTACAGTTGCGTGGGATGTACGGCAAGGACCTCCCAGGGCTGTGTTCCCTCTGGGAGAGAAGCGCCGAATCCGGCGAGGTTGGTGGCGGTCGTTGCAGGGAGCCCTTCGGGGAACTTCATTGCCCACGGAAGCGATGTCGGGACCCCGTAGTCGTCTCCCACGAGAAAACATCCCACACGCCCCAGCGCATATCCCACCGCCAGTGCGGGGGCCACGAGATCGGCCGTGAAGCCTGTGGGTACCCGTCGCCATGAACCGACCATCAGGACCGCCAGCGATCCGCCGATGAATCCGCCGTACCACACCATGCCACCGCGCGAGAAGAGGGCACGGGGTTCCTGCGTGAGTATGACATACCAGAGCTTCGCGCCTATGATGCCTCCTACGACCGCGGCAAATACGATGTCCGACGCGTAGTCGGGGTTGAGGTCCCTTGAATTGAGCCAGCGGAGCATTACCCAACCCGCGGCCAGGAAACCCACCATCATCATGATGCCGTATCCGGTGATCTCCAGCCCGAACAGATCGATGTTGAGGGGATAGACCGTCATCGTGTTCGCGTGGCTGCGGAAGCAGCGGTTCGTTCGAGACCCGGCCACGGGAGCGACGGGTCCGCGTCCAGACAGGGGGTGGCCAGTTCCCCCCGCGAGAAGTGAAACCACCCCGCCCGGGCAATCATCGCGGCGTTGTCCAGGTTGAATCGTGGTCGGGCAACGGCGAGACGCGCTCCCGGGGCCAGTCGTGCGCTCATCCGCTCGACCAGCGCGCGATTGCAGGCCACTCCCCCTCCAAGTACCGCAACGGGGTGGCCTGTGGCCTCCACGGCGGTCGCCGTCTTCTCGACCAGCACGTCCAGCACCGCTTCCTGAAAGGATCGGGCGAGGTCGGCACGGTCCCGTTCGAGGTTCGTGGAGGCGCGCACCGCGTGCCGGACCGCGGTCTTGAGCCCGCTGAACGAAAAATCGAGGCCCTGTCCCAGCATCGGGCGGGGGAACTCGAAGCGGTCATTCCCGGTGAGTGCGAGCTTCTCGATGGCGGGTCCGCCGGGGTAGGGCAGTCCGAGCAGAGTAGCCACCTTGTCGAAGGCTTCTCCGGCGGCATCGTCCCGTGTTTCACCGAGCACCCGGTACCGGCCCCACTCAGGCACGTCCAGCAGCACGGTGTGCCCGCCGGACACTATCAGCGCCACCAGAGGGGGGGCGAGGTCCGGGTCCTCAAGGGTGGGTGCGAAGAGATGGCCTTCGAGGTGGTGCACGCCGACCAGAGGCTTCCCGGTGGAAGCTGCCAGCGCTTTGGCGTAACAGATGCCCACGAGCAGTGAGCCAGCCAGGCCGGGCCCCTGAGTCACCGCTATCGCGTCCACCGCCGGGAGCGGCACGCCTGCCTCTGCGAGCGCCTTCTGCACTACGGCATCCAGCGCCTTGAGATGCGCACGGCTGGCGAGTTCCGGCACGATTCCGCCGAACACCTCGTGTACGTCCTGAGAAAGGATCACCAGCCCGGCGAGTTCCGCTCGCGTATCGTTACCGACGAGGACGGCGGCCGATGTTTCGTCGCAGGAAGTCTCGATGCCGAGTAACGCTTCAGCCACGAGGCCGCCGCTGGAGAACGACGGTATCGGGGGTTGCCGCGGCGGTGACGCCGGAGGGCGGGATCACCTCGACACGTACAGTCTCCGAGGTGTTGTTCCCTGGGGGCGTAACTCTGACCTCTACGCTGTCTCTGGTCAGTCGGGCTATTCTGTCGCGGGGCCCGTGAACGGTCACTATCACTGCAGGAGGCTCCGAGACCCACCCGGCGGCCACCGGAGCATTGACCACCACCGGAACACCCATGAGCACCCGCTCGGATACGGCCACTACCGTGGCTACGAGCTCCACCGATGCAGCCGGCAGGCGCACCGGGCTGAGTCCCGTGGTATCCAGTGCCACGCTGCGCCGGACATCGCTCCGCAGCCCGGTGAGGTCAAGGATTACAGTACGTACTTCCGAAACCGCGCGGACCGCGGCCTCCGGACCCTGGATGGTCACGCTGTCCGGGATCACGCGCGGGGGGCCGGCGATGAGAAATCCCGAGTCGGCACTCAGTGTCACTCTGGAAACGACCGGAACGATACGTCGCACCACGTCATCGAGCGTCACGGGGAAGACCCGGGGCTCGAGCCCCTGAGCCTTTACGTTGGCATCGCGCACGGGACGCAAATCGTCAGGGGAGAGCTCCACCAGAAACTCGGTGCCGGTGAGCGTGTCGGGAATCTGTTTCTGAATTACCGGTGGGTCTGCGTAGAGTTTGAGCAGCTCGCGGGGCGCTCCGGCGTAGAGTGCCCTGACGGGCGGCAGAGGGCTCACGATGGCACGTCCCGCCGGTGCGTCCACCTGGAGTGTCACGGGCACAACCTGTTCGGTGGGAATTTCGGTGGCCACGGCTCCCCAGAGAACCGTAGCCAGCACGAGCGCCGTAACCTTGATGGGCCAATGCGTGAGGATCGCGGTGCGGATCTTCTTGAGCGTGGCGCTGCGAAAGGCTGTCCTCATTCTTCCTCGAGCAGTCGGTTGAACAGAACCTTGTGCGAAGCGTGGTCCCACTCGGTGGCGCCGATGATCTTCTTCACAATCTCACCGCGCCTGCTTATCACAAAGCTTTCCGGGACGCCGGTGGTCTGATACGTCTGCTGAATGCGGCCCGAACGATCCTGCACAATCGTGAAATCGAGATTGCGCGCAACCGACCATTCCCGGACGACGTCCCTGCCGGTCTGATCGATACTGACCGCCAGCACCCTCAAACCCCGTGGCCCGAGTTCTTCGTGCAGTCGTTGCATCGACGGCATCTCGGCTTCGCATGGCAGGCACCAGGTGGCCCAGATGTTGAGCAGCACTACTTCTCCGTCAAAGTCTCGCATGGAGAGGCTGTCGCCGGTCATTACATCCACGAACCGGGCGTCCGGCGCCCGGCTGCCCGGTTGTACACGGGCTATCTCGGGCGAGAACACCATGGCCGCGGCCAGCGCGAAGGTCAGCGCGGCCAGAATTCCGATTACGGCAAGCCACTGTACTCTTGTTGTCATCCTAAACGGTTACCGCCAGGCGGTATCTGAGTTCGCGGATCTCCTCGACGGGGTCGGGTGAGCCGTACACGGCGGAACCCGCCACAAACACGTCGGCTCCGGCGGAATGAGCCCGAGATATGGTCGAGCGTGATATGCCGCCGTCCACTTCGAGGCGCGCCCCGCTGCCGCGGGACTGAAGCAGGGCACGCGCTCGACGGATCTTGTCATCCGACGCCGGCAGGTACTCCTGGGCGGCATAACCGGGGTTCACCGTCATGATGAGCAGAAGATCCAGATCCTGTACCACATCCTCAACCCACGGAAGGGGTGCCGCCGGGTTCAACGCCAGTCCGGGGCGCATTCCCCGTTCACGCACCGCGTCCAGCTGGCGCTGCACATGTCGGGTTGCCTCGGGATGAAACGTGAATATCGTTGCCCCCGCATCGGCAAACGGCGCGATGTAATTCTCGGGCTGCTCCACCATCAAATGTACGTCCAGCGGCAGGTCGGTGGCACGCCGGGCGGCCGCCACCACGCCGGCCCCGAACGTGAGATTAGGCACGAACCGGCCGTCCATCACGTCAATGTGAATCCAGTCGGCACCGCCTCGAGCCACCATCTGGATCTGTTCGGTCAGTCGCCCCAGGTCGGCGCTCAGGATGCTCGGCGCAATCAGAATGTCGCGGCTCAAGGTGTTCCCCCCCTGGCAAGGTGCAGGACCACCGGGGTACCAGGCGCGCTGAGCGTTCCCGACGCCGGTATCTGCTCCACCACGCGGCCCGGCTCCACATCGCTGCGGGTGCGCCGGTAGTACGGTCCCAGCACCAGCCCCGATTGCTCCAACCGGATTCGGGCTTCGTCGAGTGTCAGGCCGGCAAGGTTGGGCACCCTGATGGTAGGAGCTCCAACGCTCACCACTACCGTCACTGCAGAGCCGGGCAGCAGGGCGGTTCCCGCCGTGGGGCGAGTGTTGACGACCACGTCCCGAGGCACTGGTGCCTGGGCGGACTCGATCCGCAGCTGAAGACCCGTCGCTTCCAGAAGCGCGCGCGCATGCTTTATCTCATATCCAGCGACATCCGGGATAGGCACCCGCGCGGGCCCGGCACTCAGGACAACCATGACCTCCGTGCCTTCGGGAGCCACGACCTCCGCCGGCGGGTCCTGCCAGACCACGGTGCCGCTTGCAGCCGTGGGGTGAGCCGTTCTTTCTCCCTCCCTGACCGCGAAACCGGCCTGCTCCAGCGCCGTCCGCGCCGCCTCCCCCTGCATTCCAACCACCCGCGGCACTGTTCCGCTGCCTGCGAAGATCGGTGCGGGAAAAAGAAACAGGGCCGCGATCAGATATCCCAGCAGCAAGGCCCCGGTGAACGCGATCAGTGCGGTCAGTACGGCGGCCTTCCTCGGTATGGGAATGCTTCCTGGCGCGGGGAACCAGTGTGGCAGCTTGATGGACGGGAAGCGCCAGCCCTCCCCACTGCCCGTGGCAAACCGCCGGCGCACCCTCATCCAGTGCGCTCCAATCGAGCCGCAAAAGCGCCATCGGTGCCGGCGTCGGGCGGAAAGACAAACACGTCGCCGTCGTATCTGCGGAACGCCGGTTGCCGTTCGAGAAAGCGGTCCACCTGAGTCTCGTTCTCCTCTGGTTCAAGCGAGCATGTGATGTATACTACGCGCCCCCCCACCCGGACAACATCGGCAACCGCATCGAGCAGAGCGGCCTGTTGAGTGCCGAGTCGGGTCAGGTGCGACGGCTCGATCCGCCATCTGGCGTCCGGATGGCGCGCGAAGGTGCCGGTGGCGCTGCACGGGGCGTCCAGCAACACCACGTCCACGCTGCCCGGACGCAACGGAGCCGCCAGGGCATCTGCCGCGAATACCCGCACCGCCGGGGCCGCACGGCCGATCGTTTCGGCAAGCCGACTTACCCGTCCCTTCGAACGGTCGCCGGCGATTACCCTGAACCGCTGTCCCAGCATGGCCGCCTTGCCACCGGGAGCGGCACAAGCGTCCCAGATAAGGCCGTCTTCCGGTGCCTCCACCAGGTCGAGCACACGTGCCTGGGCCGGGTCCTGTACCACGAATCCGCCCTCGTTATACCCCGGCAGCTTCCTGATGGGAACACCGCTCACCGCGAATCCCGCCGCCCATGGCGCCTCGGCGAACCGAATCCCGGCCTGCCCGAGTGCCTCGCCCAGTTGCTCGGCGGTCCAGCGGGCGGGCCGTATGACCACAGAAGGCCGCCGGTTATTGTGCTCCAGCAGGGCGTGCGTACGTTCAGGTCCAAAATGCCGGAGCCATCTGGTTACCAGCCATTCCGGATGCGAGTATTCCCGCGCCAGCCGTTCCGCCGTACTCTGCCGTACTTTGCCGCCCTCTTCGGAGTCGTGCCGGCGTGTTCTCCCACCTGCCACCCTCCTGAGCACGGCATTCACGAAACCCGCCGCCCGCTCGCCGTTCAGCTCCCTCGCCAGCTCCACCGAAGTCGCGACGGCAGCATGGTCCGGGACACGCTGCAGGTGCAGCAGTTGGTAGGCGCCGATACGCAGGATGTCGCGGGTATCGGCCGGGACGCGTCCGAATGAGGCGGTCACGGCCCCGGAGACGATTTGATCAAGCGTATCACGGGTACGGAGGATACCGGCTGCGATCTCGTGGGCAAGCCGCCGGTCGGCGTCGGGCAGCGAGGTCAGGAACTCGTCCAGTGCGTCGTCGAACCGGCGACCTTTCCGCACGGCCTGAAGAATAGACAAGGCCGCTCCCCGTGCCGCCACACCGGACTGTCCTGTCCTCCGTTGCTTCCTGCCGCCTCCCGCCTCCCGCGGCCTCCCGGCCTTCAGTCGAGCATCCCCGACGTGGGACTCGATGGCACGGCAACCTCGCGCCGGGGCATCCGGCCAGCGAGCCAGGCCTGCCGGCCCGCTTCCACCGCCAGTCTCATGGCGGTAGCCATCTGCACCGGATCTCCGGCTTCCGCGATGGCCGTGTTCATGAGCACGCCATCGACCCCTTGCTCCATGGTAACGCAGGCATCTGATGCAGTGCCCACCCCGGCGTCCACGATCACCGGAACCCGGAGGCGGCTCTTTATGGTCCGGATGGAGTGCGGATTCAGGAGCCCGAGGCCGCTGCCGATGGGCGACGCGAGCGGCATCACGGCGGCGCAACCCGCGTCCTCGAGCCGGAGTGCCGTGACGAGGTCGTCGTTCGTATATGCCATGACCTGGAAACCTTCGGCCACCAGCATGTGGGTGGCTTCAAGCAACCCGGCCACGTCCGGCAGGAGCGTTTCCCGGTCGCCTATCACTTCAAGCTTGATGAACTCGTTGAATCCCGCCTCGCGGGCGAGTCGCGCGTAGCGTACGGCATCGTCCGCCGAGTAGCATCCGGCGGTATTGGCCAGCAGGAAGTAACGTACGGGGTCCAGATGGTAGAGAATGCCTTCTTCCTTCGTGCGATCGAGATCCACCCTGCGTACCGCAACCGTCACGACCTCCGCCCCTGACGCCTCGTGCGCCCGCACCATGGTGGCCATGTCCGGGTACTTGCCGGTGCCCACCAGCAGCCGCGACCGGAAAACGCGGCCACCCACCGCAAGCGGCTGATCGGCCATCAACCACCTCCCACGAAGTGCACGATCTCTATCGTGTCGCCGGCCTCCACTCGGACATCCGCGAGCGCAGGGCGCCGCACAATCCCGCGATTGCGCTCCACCACGACGGTGCGGGGGTCGAGGTCAAGGTGTTCGAGCAGTCCAAGTAGCGTGACCCCGGCCGGAACACTGCGCTCCCTGCCATTCACGGTGAGTGCGATCGTATCGCCTGAAGTGTGCGTTTCCATCAGTCAAAAGATAGCAGGAATGCACGGACGGCTTCCGCCGGGTCCGGGGCGTCCCATACGCCCGACAGGACGGCAACGCCCACGGCGCCCAATCTGAGTGCCTCGCGGGCGCGCTGCGGTGTCACGCCGCCGATCACGATTACGGCTCCGGGGATAGCGGCCCGCAGCTCATCCAGCTCAAGCGGCCTGCGTTCCGGGTGCGACGATGTCGGCCAGATGGCTCCCAGGAAGACGTAGTCAGCGCCGTGGGCCAGGGCACACCTGGCTTCATCCGCGGAGTGCGTTGAGCGTCCGATCAGGGCCGTATCGCCGAGGATCCTCCGAGCGGCATCGGTGGGCAGTCCCTCAGCGGGAAGGTGGGCTCCGTGCGCGCCGGTAATCAGTGCTACGTCCACCCGATCGTTGACGATCACGCGGGCGCCGCCCGGGCGCGCGATCTCGAGCACGCGGTCGGTGATTTCAGTGAGCTGCCTGCCCAGCAGGTCACCACGGACGTGAACTGCCACATCGGGGCCCACCGCCACCTGCCGGGCGCGGTCTTCGAAATCGGGAAGCGAGAGTATGCGTCGGTCTGTTACGGCGTGAAGCCTGGGGATGCGGGTCACCCGAGCGTTCCACCCACATCCACGGGGCGGCCGCGCAGCCATGCGCGGGCTCCAAGTCGTGCCCCGCCTTCCGGCTGTACCTCAAGGAGCTGAAGAGCACCGTCGCCGGTTGCCACTACGAAGGCGGGTTCGACAGCCACCACCTGGCCCGGCAACGCGTCGGTTGGAAGGTCACCTGCGGTGCGCGGCCCGAAGATCTTGAGTCGTCGGCCCCTGAGTTCGGTCCACGCGCCGGGTCTGGGGTCCAAGGCGCGGATGAGCCGCCCGATCCGTTCCGCCGGTTCCTCCCACCTGATGCGCGCCATCTCCGTAGTGATCTTGGGGGCGTACGTGGCCTGCTCGTTATCCTGTGGCTCGGGTCTGATCGCGTCCGCCGAGAGCATCGTTAGTGCTTCTATCAGCGCGAACGCGCCCAGTTCGGCCAGGCGGGCGGTCAGCTCTCCGGCGGTTTCATCAGAGGCAATGGGCGTGGGTACTCTCAGGAAGACGGGCCCCGTGTCCATCCCCTCGTCAAGTTGCATGATCGATACTCCGGTCTCGGTGGCGCCCTCCATTATCGCGTGCTGGATGGGCGCCGCTCCGCGAAACGCGGGTAACAGTGATGCGTGAACGTTCACCAACCCCAGGCGCGGGATGGCCAGCAGCTCGGGCCTGAGAATGTGGCCGTAGGCGACCACTACGCCGAGATCGGGGGCCAGCCGCCGGATGGCCTCGAGAAATGCCGGCTCCGTGGGACGTTCGGGTTGCAGCACCGGGAGGTCTTCCTCCAGCGCGGTCACCTTCACCGGAGGAGGTATGAGCGTTGAGCGCGAGCGGCCCTGAGGTCGGTCGGGCTGGGTCACCACCGCAGCCACGTCGAATGCTTCGCCCATGAGGGCACGGAGGGCAGGCACGGCGAACTCCGGCGTGCCGAAGAACACCAGCTTCACAGGTTTACTCCCTGACCGGTGTGGCGGGCAGCTCCTTCAGGTAACCGGTCTCTCCCTTGCGCAGTTTCTGCCACTTGTTGAGCAGCATGCGGCGCTTGAGCGGGCTCAGGTGATCGATGAACAGCACCCCGTCCAGATGGTCTATCTCGTGCTGAATGGCGCGCGCCTTGAGATCTGTCGCCTCCACCCTGATGCGCTCGCCTTCGGTAGTCGTGGTCTCCACCACCACGCGGGTTGCGCGGTCCACGTCACCAAATACCTCCGGAATGGAGAGACAACCCTCTTCCGAGCGTTCCCGTCCCTCGCGTTCGAGGATCTCCGGGTTGATCAGAGCCAACGGCTCCCCATCGCCCACCTCGACCACCGCCACCCGTGTTGCGAGTCCGACCTGGTTGGCGGCAAGTCCGATCCCCTGCGCGGCGTTCATGGTCTCGTAGAGGTCGTTCACCAGCCTCCTGACCTCGTCGTCCACCACGGCCACCTCGGCCGCTCGTTCGCGGAGGACGGGGGAACCGAGCAGGTGCAGAGTTCTCACCATCAGGACGCCTTTGCGGATTCCTCGGTGCCCGGTGTGCGCACCTCCGCCACACGGTCACGCTGGATGACGAGACGGGACTCGCCGCTTTTCACCACCAGCCTGTCTTCCTTGACGTGCAACACCTCGCCGACAATCCCTCCCGCGGTGACGATCTCATCACCCCGCTTGATCTGGGTCAGCCGTTCACGGTGCCGTTTTTCCGCCTGCACCTTGGGGCGGAAAATCAGGAAGTAGATGATGACAATGAACGCCAGCATCTGGAACATGAAGATCGTCATGGCGCGGCCCCCGCCTTCGCCGGCCGGCGCGAACAGAAGCAGAAACAGGTCTGGTGTCACTCGTTACTCCGTGCTTGATAGCGGGCCAGCCACTCGTGCCGCCAGCCGTTGAAGGTACCATCGACGAGATGGCGGCGGGCCTCTTCGCCCAGACGAATCAGGAACCGGACGTTGTGAAGCGAGAGAAGCCTCAGTCCCAGAAGCTCCTCGGCCATGAAGAGATGCCGGAGGTACCCGCGCGCGTAAGTGGCGCACGTCTCGCAGTCGCAGTCCGGATCGAGCGGGCCATCGTCGGTACGCAGCTTCGCGTTACGTACGTTGACCACACCGTTTGCCGTGAAGGCCGAACCGTTGCGGCCGTTACGGGTGGGGGCGACACAGTCGAACAGGTCCGATCCGCGCGCCACCGCCTCCAACAGGTCTTCGGGAAACCCTACGCCCATAAGATAACGGGGGATCGGGGTGGGGAGCGACGGTTCGAGATCTTCCAGCACCCGGTACATCGTTTCGCGTGGTTCGCCCACAGCAAGCCCGCCAATAGCGATTCCCGTCCACGGGCCCAGATCAAGAATGCGGGAAGTTGCTTCCTGGCGAAGATCCCTGTGTGCGCCGCCCTGGATTATGGGCCACAGAGTCTGGCGGCCAGGTGCCTCCGCGGCAAGCAACGTGTGGCGGTCGCGGCACCGCGCGAGCCATCGGGTGGTGCGTTCGAGCGCATCGGTCGCGACGCCGCGGTCGGCTGTCCCGGATACCACGTGATCCAGCGCCATTGCCACATCCGGGGCCAGGGCCCACTGGATTTCCATGGCCTTCTCCGGGGTGAGGCGGCGCCGCGAGCCGTCCAGGTGGGACTGGAACTCCACGCCGTCCTCATCGACCTTGCGGAATCCCTCAAGGGAAAACACCTGGAAGCCACCGGAATCGGTGAGGAGCGGTCTGTCCCAGGCCATGAAGCGGTGGAGGCCGCCCAGCGTGGCGATTACATCTTCTCCCGGCCGCACGTGCAGATGGTACGTGTTACCGAGAATGATTTGAGCCTTTGCGGCCTTTAGGTCGAACGGCGACAGCGTGCGCACGGTGCCCTGCGTCCCCACGGGCATGAACGCAGGGGTCTCGATCGTGCCGTGCGGCAGTGTCAGCGTGCCGGCGCGGGCGCGCCCGGCCGTGGCGTCAATCCGGAACTCGAACACGGTGTGAAGAATAGTCACATTGTGGAACGGTCGGCTCCCCACTTTGATCGGCACCCCTGAGCAGCGTACCTTTGGCCCCCAATGAACTCCTCCGCCCGCCTCTTCCCGCTGGATTCCTTTCGCGGGCTCATCATGATCGCCATGGCGATCGATCATGCGAGCCTGCTCGTGGCGAAGGTACATTCGGGTGAGTTCTGGGGGATGGCGCTGCCCGAGTACCAGGATGCCTGGTGGTTCCTGACGAGGTGGATCACCCATCTTTGCGCTCCCGGATTCTTCTTCGCCATGGGAGCGGGTGTTGCCCTCCTCACCGCGGCCCGCCGCGCCGACGGGTGGACCGAAGGGCGCATCACTCGTTTCCTCGTTACGCGGGGACTGCTGCTCATTCTGCTGCAGCAGTTCCTCGAGAATCCGGCGTGGCTGCTGGGTGAACTGTCGGCGGCGGCGGGAGCGCAGACCGTGAGGGGCGGTGGTGTTCCGGGAGGGGGTGAGGGGGTGATGCTGCATCTGGGCGTGCTGTACGCACTCGGAGCCGCACTCGTAATCTGGGGATTTCTGTATCGTCTCCCGTCATCGGCGGTGGCGGCCATCTCGATCGCTGCTATCGGCGGGACGCACCTGCTGATGCCCGGTCCGGGATGGGCGGCGGAGCAGTTTCATCCAGTCATTCGCCTTCTTGTGGTGCCGGGTCAGTCCGGAATCCTGCAGGTGTTCTACCCTGTGCTGCCGTGGATGGGTGTGGCCGGGCTGGGGGTTCTGGCCGGGCGTCTGCTGCGGGAGGATCCGTCCGGGGCATGGCCCGTGATAGGCGCCGCAGGTGCGGCGCTTCTCCTGTTGTTCCTGACGATGCGTTTCCTGGGGGCGGGCGACTACCATCCGGTGGGAGCCGGAGTGATCGGCTGGCTGAACGCCACCAAGTACCCGCCGAGCGTGGTGTTCCTGGCGATGACACTCGGCGTGAACCTGATCGTGTTGTGGGCGCTGGCGCGGTGGTCAGCGACGCCGGGAGATCGGAACCCCGTATCGGTCTTCGGACGGTCTGCGCTCTTCTTCTACATCGTTCACCTGTACCTGTATGCTCTGATGGGATTCGCGTTCCGCAGCGGCGGTGGTCTGACGGTGTTGTACGGTGCGTGGTTGGTGGGGCTGGTCCTGCTCTATCCACTGTGCCTGTGGTGGTGGCGGTTCAAGTCCGCGCGTCCGGCCGAGTCGATGTGGCGTCTGTTCTGACTACACGACCGACATCGCGTCACCGTAGCTGTACAACCGGTATCGCTCCGCCACGGCGGCCCGGTACGCCGCCATCGTGTGTTCGTGTCCGGCGAAGGAGGCAACCAGCATCAAGAGCGTGGATCGCGGCAGGTGGAAGTTGGTGAGCAGGGTATCCACCACGCGGAACTGGAAGGGTGGATAAATGAAAAGATCGGTCCAGCCGGTGGCGGCGGAGAGCGGTAGGGGGTGGCGCAGGGCTGCGGCCTCCAGGGTGCGGGCCGCCGTGGTGCCGATGGCCCACACGCGTCCACCCGACTCTCGTGCCCGGTTCACGGCATCCGCCGTGGCCTCAGGAATCTCATACCACTCGGCGTGCATCACGTGCTTTGCGGGATCTTCAACTTCCACCGGCTTGAAAGTGCCCGGACCCACGTGCAGCGTGATCTCTGCTACCTGCGCGCCGCGGTCGCGGACGGACTGAACGATCTCGGGTGTGAAATGGAGCCCGGCCGTAGGAGCGGCCACACTGCCCTCGTCCCGGGCAAAGATCGTCTGGTACCGCTCATGGTCTTCCTTGTCCGCTGGTCGCGAGATGTACGGCGGCAGCGGTGTGGCTCCGTAGCGCGCCATCGCCTCGCGGGCCTGGATGTTGTGGAACCGCACACGCCTGAGGCCGCCAGTCAGCACCGCCACAATCTCGATCTCAGCCGCGTCGCCCAGCGACACCCGCCGTCCCACCTTGAGCTTCCCTCCCGGATGCACCATCGTGAGCCAGCTGCCGTCTTCTTCCTCGTAGACCAGCAGGACCTCGGCGGGCCGACCGTTGTCGCGCGTTGCGGTGAGCCGGGCGGGGATGACCCGACTTGCGTTCACGACCAGAACGTCGCCCGGAGTGACGAGATCGGGGAAATCGTGGAAATACCGATGGGAGATGGCACCGGTCGCGCGATCGAGCACCAACAGCCGACTTGCACTCCGGTCCGGGAGCGGCCGTTGGGCGATCAACTCGGCAGGGTATTCGTAATCGAAATCGCTGATATCGAACATTGAGAAGAAACAGCCAACGCTACAGGAGCGATGCCTGGTCGCCTCGCGGTTCGCTGAACCCGAAATGGCGATATGCCGTGGGCGTCGCGGCGCGGCCCCGCGGCGTGCGCATGAGGAATCCCTGCTGGATGAGGAAAGGTTCGTAAACCTCTTCCAGGGTTCCCGCGTCCTCGCCCACCGCCACCGCAACCGTGTTCAACCCCACCGGCCCGCCGTTGAACTTCTCGATGATGACCTTGAGGATCCGCGCATCCATGTCGTCCAGGCCGTACTCGTCCACGTTGAGACGAGCCAGTGCCTGATCGGCCACGTCGCGCGTGATGACGCCGTCGGCCCGTACCTGGGCAAAATCGCGTACCCGCCGCAGCAGGCGATTGGCCACACGCGGCGTACCGCGGCTCCGTCGGGCCAGTTCCAGCGCGCCATCCTCATCTATCCCCACGCCCAGTATTCCGGCGGATCGCGTGACGATCCGGACGAGGTCCTCCGGCGGATAATAGCCCAGGCGTTCCACCAGTCCGAACCGCGCCCGCATGGGTGGTGTCAGCATACCGTACCGCGTGGACGCGCCCACCAGCGTGAATGGTTCGAGCGTCATGGGGATGGTCTGTGCGTGCGGCCCGTCCGCTATGCGCACGTCGACCTTGTAGTCCTCCATGGCGGGGTAGAGAAATTCCTCGAGCGTGGGCCGCAGGCGGTGAATCTCGTCTATGAACAGGATGTCGCCGCGTTGCAGAGTCGTGAGGAGCCCCACGAGATCTCCGGCCTTCTCGAGCACCGGCCCGCTGGTGGTCCGGATGTTCACGCCCATCTCGCGGGCAATGAGCATGGCGAGGGTTGTCTTGCCCAGTCCCGGCGGCCCGAAGAACAGCGTATGGTCGAGCGGTTCGCTGCGCTGCTTCGCTGCATCGATGGCAATCTGGAGGCTCTCCTTCACCTGCGCCTGACCAACGAATTCGTCCAGCCGGGACGGACGTAACGAGCTCTCCGCGGAAAGTTCGTCCGGGAGTGCGTCGGGAGTGGTGATCTCGGTGCGGGTCACTTCGCTGCCGCCGCCCGCCAGTAGACGGGGCGGTCTCCCTTCTCCAGGTTGTGACGGGTTCTGCACGTCACGCACCGGTCGGTACTGCGGGTGTCGCTATCGGCCACCAGTCGGCGATTTGTGGCTCCGCAGGATGTGCACTGCCATTCTGCCGTTCTCATGCCCCCCCCGAGAGACGTTGGAGTGCCCGCCGTATCACCTCTGCCGGCTTTGCGGTGCCGTGTTCCGCCACCACCGCGCGCACCGCCTTGTCGGCCTCAGCCGGCGAGTAACCCAGATTGACGAGCGCCTGCACAGCCTGGTCGCCTGTGGGTGCCGACCTCACATCGCCCGTTGCCGCCAGGTCGCCCAGCCGGTCCTTGAGCTCCAGAACAATCCTCTCTGCCGTCTTCTTCCCTACCCCAGGCACCGTACACAACGCGGCAAGATCGGCTTCGCGGATGGCCCGCACCACGCGCTGTCCACTGAGCGCGGAGAGCAGAGCGAGCGCAAGACGCGGCCCCACTCCTGAAGCGAGCAACAGTCGCTGAAACACCAGTCGCTCGGCCTCGGTGTCAAACCCGTAGAGAAACCATCCGTCTTCCCGCACCACCAGCGCGGTGAAGAGGTCAACCTGCGCCCCCTCCGCAGGCAGCCGTTCGAGCACTCCCACGGGCACCGCCAATTCGTAGCTCACGCCGGAAGAGGTGGCCACCACCACGCGGTCTGCGTGTCGCGCAACGAGCGTTCCCTTGACGGCCGCTATCATCGGCGCCGGGACCGGGTGAGAAGACAGGTCAGTGCCAGAGCCACTCCATCGGCGGCATCAGCCGGTGTGGGCGCCGCCTTGAGCCGCAGGAGCTGTTGAACCATGTATGCCACCTGCGGTTTGGTTGCATGTCCGGCGCCTACGACGGCCTTCTTGACCGCAGCCGGCGAAAGCTCAACGACGTCCAGTCCTGCCCGCGCTGCGGCCAGCAGAACCACTCCACGGGCCTGGCCCAGCGTCATCGTGCTGCGCACGTTCTTCGCCACGAACACACCTTCTACGGCCACCATCGCCGGCCGGTGTCGGGCGATCAATTCCTCAACCCCGTTGTAGATGGCTTCAAGTCGTTCCGGCAGAGCAGTTCGTGCTCCGGTCCGGATGACTCCGCATTCCACCAGACGTCCGAGCCGACGGTCAACCGTCTCTACCACCCCGTAACCCGTCACCGCGGTGCCGGGGTCGATGCCCAGCACCCGGTGGCTCAACCGCCTACCGCGGCCAGCGTCTCCGCGTCGATATCGAAGTTGCTGAAGACTTTCGAAACGTCGTCGTGGTCGTCGAGGGCTTCCATGAGCTTGATCAGATGTTCCGCGTCGGCTCCGTCAACCTTGACCGTGGTGGAGGGCGACATGACGATCTCCGGTTCCAGGGGTTTGTGGCCGGCGGCGGCAAGCGCATCGGATACCGCGTGAAGTGCGGCAGGCTCGGTGGTAATCAGGTACTGGTCACCCTCCCGGGCGAGATCCATTGCACCTGCTTCGAGCGCGGCCTCGAGGGCCGCTTCTTCCGTGAGCCCGGCCGCATCGAGCGTGATCTGGCCCTGCTTCTCGAACATCCACGCCACCGACCCCGCGCTACCCAGATTGCCCCCTTGCCGCGAGAACATGTGCCGCAGTTCCGCCACCGTTCGGTTGGCGTTGTCGGTCGTAACCTGAATGAGGATGGCGGCGCCGCCCGGGCCGTAGCCTTCGTACGTGACCTCTTCGTAGGCTACCCCCTCCAGCTCGCCGGTGCCCTTCCTGATGGCGCGATCGATGTTGTCGGCCGGCATGTTGATGGCCTTGGCGGCGTCAATGGCCACCCTCAGCCGGGGATTGCCCGCGGGGTCACCGCCTCCCTGGCGGGCCGCGACCGTGATCTCCTTGATGGCCCTGGTGAACTTCGCACCGCGCTTTGCATCGGCCGCGGCCTTCTTGTGCTTGATCTGTTTCCACTTGCTGTGACCTGCCATGACTGCTTCCTTGCCCGGGGCTCTGGAATATAGTAGCCTTTTTCCCCATGCCACGCCGCTCCCGGCAAGCCGTTTTCTGACCTCCACGTCCGACGTTCCCGCACTGCCCACGAAAGCGCCGGCGAGGCCCGGGACCCTCTCCGGATGGGTGCTCGTTGCCTATGTAGTCCTCTGCATCGTATGGGGATCCACCTACCTCGCCATCAAGATCGGCGTGCGAGACCTGACGCCCGCGCTCTTCGGCGCGGTGAGGTTCCTGATTGCCGGAGGCATTCTCCTGATGGTCGCTCTCGCGCTCGGCCGCGGCCTCCCCCGCAAAGCGGCCGACTGGACCACGAACATAGTGGTGGGCCTGCTGCTGCTCGTGGGCGGCAACGGGCTCGTAATGTGGGCGGTGCAGTGGGTGGAGACCGGTGTCGCCGCCATCTTCATTGTAACGGTGACACTCTGGCTTGCCCTGCTCGATTCGATAGTCCCGGGGAGCGAGGCGAAGCCAACGGTTTCGCAAGTGGCCGGGTTGCTGGTGGGCCTTGCGGGAACGGCGCTTCTGGTGGGAGCGGATCTCGAATCGCTGCTTACCGCCGACTGGCGGGGTCCCATAGCGCTCACGACGGCAGCCATGTGCTGGGCGGTCGGGTCGATCTTCTTCAAGCGACGGCAGATCGAGGCCAGTCCCTACGTCAGCTCCGCCATCCAGATGCTGGCGGCCGGGATGGCGTTTCTGATCATCGGAACCGTGATCGGAGAGTGGAGCGAGATCCGATTCACTCCGTCCGGGATCGGCGCAATCGCCTACCTCATCGTGTTCGGTTCGCTCATCGGGTACAGCGCCTTCGTATACGTGCTGCGCAACGTTCCGCCAACGATTGCCGGGACGTACGTGTACGTGAACACCGTGGTGGCGGTTCTGCTCGGGTGGCTGGTACTGAGCGAGCCGATCACCGTTCGCACGGTGATCTCCATGAGCCTGGTATTGGGGGCGGTGGTGTGGGTCAAGCGGGCGCAGCGTGTTACGTGAGTCCTACCTGTCAGGGTCCAGCATGTCCTCGAATCTCATCCACCTCTGATAGAAATAGAGATCGATGAATCCCGTGGGTCCATTCCGGTTCTTGTTGACGAGCAGTTCCGTGGCGCCCTCCACACCACCCCCGGGATTGTACATCTCTTCCCGGTAGATGCTCATCACCACATCCGCATGCTGCTTCACGGAGCTTAGAACGCCGTAGTCGTCGAGCGTGGGGCGCGGGTCTTCGCGATCAGCGTCGCGCCTCTGGAGCTGAGCGATTGCCAGGCACACAATCCGGCGGTCCAGTGCGAGTGCCTTGAGGGCCCGGAGTGCGGCGGCGGTGTCTTCTTCCTGGGTGGGACGAGTGGTTGGAGCCGGCAGCAACTGCAGGTAATCCACCACGACCAGCGCCGGTTCGTGCATCCACGCCGGAGCAAGAACCTCGTCGAACTGTCGTCCGGTCATCGCGTGGAACGTGAGCGGCAGATCGCGCAACCGTACCGCTGCGGCACCCACTGACGACCGCACTTCTTCCGGGAGCTTCGCCGATCGAAGGTCGTCTACGGGTACGCGACCCTCGATTGCCAGGGCCCGCTCAAGCAACCGGTCTTCATCCATCTCGCCCGAGAAGAAGGTGACCCGGTTGCCGGCCTCCGCCGTACGCAACGCTATTGCAAGTGCCAGTGCGGACTTGCCCGAACCGATGTCTCCGCCCAGAACCACCAGGTCACGCCTGCGGAGCCCACCGCCAAGGACGCGATCGAGCGAAGGGAAACCGGTGGGGACGGTGTCCGGTCCGACCGTTCCCGGTGGCTGGCTGTCGACCTGCTGAATCAGGTTGTCGAGCGACGGTCTCCTCATGTTCCTCCGCTCTTTGCTGCCTCCCGCGCCGTACGAACAGCCGCTCCCAGCGCGTCTGCCGCGGCGTTGCCGAGCGTCTCGCGGGTTGGTGCCACCATCTGCTGCAGCCCGATGGCCGCCGCGGGCGGGGTGCCTTCGCGCAGCTGACGCAGACCCGCTGCAAGTCCTTTCCGGATGGGCGCTGGCACCGAAAGGCTGCTCAGTCGGCGTTCCAGGTGCTCCACCCGGCGGCCGTGAGCGCGCGGGCTCAGCTGGTCGGGCGCCAGTGCTCCATCCGCCACTCGCGTGAACAACCAGAGCGCATACAGGGCGTTCCGGCCGGGACCCCGGGCTTCCCGTTCCAGCAGTTCCAGCAACCGATCCTCTGTCTCGATCAGATGCTGCGTCATGCCGCCGTCCGACGACGGCTCGCCCGTTCATCCACTCGAATCATTCGTTGCGGAATGTACCGGCCAACGTGGCGAGGCTGCCAGCCCCTGCCGCCCCCGGCGCCCCTGCCGCTATTATCAGTCTCATGAGCCGCCCCAGATCAATCCTCTGGATCGACGACGAGATCGAGTCGCTCGAAGCGCATACGCTCTTCCTCAGGGAACAGGGTTATGAGGTTGAGCGGGCCGCCCACGGAGACGATGCGCTGCTTCTTCTCAGGCGTCAGCCTTACGGAGTGATACTGCTGGACGAACAGATGCCCGGCAGGCGGGGGCTCGATCTGGTTGACGAGATACGGAGCATAGATCCCGCCGCCCCGCTCGTGATGGTCACCAAGAGCGAGGAGTCGGAGACCATGCGTGAGGCCATCGGCGTGCAGCTGGACGACTATCTGGTCAAACCGGTAAACCCCCGGCAGCTGTTGAGCGTGGTGACCCGTCTGATCGAGGGCGACCGTATCCGCCAGCAGCGCCTCGCCCGTGACTTCGTCACGCGCTTTCGGGAATTGGAGGCTCGCCGGGGCGGGCGGCTTGGCTGGCGGGAATGGGTTGATCTGGTGGCTGAGCTGGCGGCCTGGGAGGTTCGTCTCACCGGAGGCGAGCACGGTGGGCTGAGAGATGCCCTGCACACCCTGCAGACCAGCCTGCACGAGGATTTTGCCCGGTTCATACAGCGCGAATATCCGGGTTGGCTGGCCGCACCGGAGGGAGACCGGCCTCCGCTGTCGGTGGACGTGGTCAGTGAATTCGTGGTGCCGTTGCTCAAACGCAGCGATTCGGTCCTGTTCGTTGTGGTGGACTGTCTGCGGCTCGACCAGTGGGAGATTCTGAAGCCCGCTCTGGCCGAGATGTTCGATGTTGAGGTCTCGTACCACTACAGCATTCTGCCCACGGCCACGCCATTTTCGCGTAACGCCGTGTTCAGCGGTCTGTTTCCGGTGGAGATAGCTGCACGGCATCCCGACTGGTGGGGCGAGAGGGATGACGAGAGTCTCAACCAGCACGAGCATGAACTCCTGCGCGAACAGCTGGCGGAACTGACCGGATCGCCGGTCCCGGTGCGCTACACCAAGCTTGCTACCCTGAACGATGGTGAGGAAATGGTGCGCCAGTTGCCGAGCCAGCTGGCACAGCCGGGCGTCACCGCGCTCGTCTTCAATTTCATCGACCAGTTGACGCACGGGCGCGCGGAGAGTGCCATTCTGTACGAGGTGGCGCGCGACGCCGCGGCGCTCAGGAGTCTCACCCGAACGTGGTTCGAGGATTCGGCGTTGATGCGGGCGTTGCGGGAAGCCGAACGTCGCGAGGTGCCGGTGCTGCTCACCAGCGATCACGGGTCCATCCACTGTCATTCGCCGGCCACTGTGTTTGCCAAGCGGGATGCCACGCACAACCTCCGATACAAGTTCGGCGAGGATCTGAGGGCTGAAGACAGGGACTCGGCCATCACTGTTCAGGATCTTCCGGCCTGGGGGCTTCCGCGCATGCGGTCTGCCGTGCGCCTCGTGCTGGCCACGGGTGACCGCTTCTTTGTGTACCCCACCAAACTGCGGGAGTATCAGGCCCGTTATCGCGGTGCGTTCCTGCATGGAGGCGTAACGCCGGAGGAGATGATCCTTCCGGTAGCGCTTCTGAGCTCGCGCACGGGCGCGTAGCGTTGGATTCCTGGCGCCGCCTGCTGCGGTATCTGCGGCCGTATCGCACCCTCTTTGGCGCGAGCATCGTTTTCGCGGTGGCGGCTTCGCTGCTCGACGGCCTCACCTTCGCGCTGTTGATCCCGTTTCTGCGATTGTTGTTTGGGGCGGGTGATGCCCTGGATGCCGCGCCCACCGCGGTGGAGCGGGTTCTGAACCTGATGTTTGCGCCTGTGCTCAACTCTCCGCCCGGACAGGCCCTGCTGCTCGTTGCTCTGGTCATCACCGGCGCCGTTGCGTTGAAGGGGTTGGCCGGATACCTCGCCGCAGCGTCGGGCGTCACGGTCCGGGAACGCGTTGTGCGTGACCTGCGTCTGGAGCTCTACTCGCACCTGCAGCGGCTGTCGTTGGCTTGGCATCAGCGCGTAAAGGGCGGGCAGGTGCTGAGTCGCGTGCTGGCGGATACCGATTCGTTGCGGTTTGCCGTGAGCGGTTCTCTTTCCATGGTGGCGCAACAGGCGGCGGTGGTACTGGTGTATCTGGCCATCCTGTTCGCCATTTCGTGGCGCCTGGCGCTGGTAACGCTCATTCTGGCTCCATCGATAGCCCTCATGATGCGCCCCATTCTGCGGCGCATAAGGGCACGCGCGGCCGAGGCAATGGACGCGCGGGGCGAGATGACCGCGGCGGTTTCGGAGGCCAGCGCAGGCGTGCGTGCCGTGAAGGCGCACGGAGCGGAGGCCTGTGAACGGCGTCGATTCGCCGGGGTGGTGGACTCCTACCTGCGGAATCTGCTCCGGGCGGAACGGTATGCGCTCCTGGCGGGTCCGCTCAGCGAGACGGTTGGGGCGGCCGTCATTGTGATTCTGTTGATTGCGGGAGCGGATGCGGCGGCCGCAGGCGAGGGTATGCGACCGGAGTTGTTCGTCACGTTCCTCGCCGTCACCCTGCGCATGCTGTCACCCGTCAAGAAGCTGGCGCAGTTCCCCGCCACGGCTCAGCAGTCGATGGCGGCGGCGTCCCGCATCTTCGAAGTGCTGGACCGGGAGCCCGAGGACCTGGACGCTCCGGGTGCACGCGAACTTCCCGGATTCGAACGGGAGATTGCATTCCGCGACGTATGGGTAGCCCATCACCCGGGCTCCTGGGTACTGCAGGATGTGAATCTCGTTGTGGGCAAGGGCGAGATCGTGGCCATAGTGGGGCCGTCGGGCGCGGGCAAGTCAACCCTGGTGGATCTGCTTCCCCGGTTCATGGAGCCCGTTCGGGGCAGCGTAGAGATCGACGGGCAGCCGGTCTCCACCTTCACGCGGCGTTCTCTCAGGCGCGCTGTGGGTATTGTGAGCCAGGAAGCCGTCCTGTTCCACGATACCGTGCGTGCCAACATCGCGTACGGAAATCAGGAGAATGTCGGCATCGAGGCCGTTGAAGCGGCCGCTCGTGCCGCCAATGCGCACGACTTCATCATGCGGTTGCCCTTCGGTTACGACACGATCCTCGGCGAGCGCGGCAGCCGGCTTTCCGGGGGCGAACGCCAGCGAATTGCGCTGGCCCGTGTGCTGCTCAGGGATCCTCCGATTCTGATACTCGACGAAGCGACATCAGCTCTGGACGCGGAATCGGAAAGACTGGTGCAGGATGCCATCGCTCGGCTGCTGGAGCGCCGGACGGTAATGATCATCGCTCACCGTATGAGCACGGTGATGATGGCGGATCGTATAGTCGTCATGGAGGCGGGCAGGGTGGCGGAGCAGGGGACTCATGACGAACTGATCGTGGCGGGGGGACTCTATCAGCGGCTGAGAGACCTGGAGCTGGTGGGGTAAGGTCAGTCCACTCTTTCAGCCGATATGGCCCCCACCGGACACTGGCTCACGCACCTGCCATCCATGGGCGACCAGAGCGGCTCCGAGTTGGTCACGGTTGCCTTGCCGTTGTCATCCATACGGAAGAGGCCGGGCGGTCCCGCTACCACGCAGGTGCCGCACCCCACGCAGATCTCCTGATCTACCCGCACCCGATGCGAATGCCTGGGCCAGACGCCGCCGGCTCCCTTCTCCGGCATGCCTTCCGGGTCGTCAAGCCAGGCGCGCGTCACGCGATATCCTTCCGCGATCAGCTCTGCGTTGTGCGAGAAGGACAGCAGGGGTACGTGCCACACCTTCGGTCGAAGGAGCACGAGCGGCGGAGTAGTCCAGTGGCGCAAGGCCGCCTCCTGCATCACCTGTATCCCGATCTCGATTGCCCGGGCGTATACCGAGGCAAAGCCCAGCCGCTGGATTGCGTTACGTGAGGATCCGCGGCCGCTCACGTCGATCGCCAGTACCAGGTCGCGCTGCGCGATATCCGCCACTTGCACCGGAAGGTTGGCCGCCGCCGCGCCATCCACGTAATAGTTACCGCGAATATCGTGAGGCGGCAGGAAGCCCGGGAGCGAACATGATGCGATCACAGCGTCCGCCACTCGAAGGTCCCTGAGGCCCGGCGCTCCCCAGAAGACCTGCGTCCCGGAGTTGATGTCGACGGTATTCACGAGAAGGGGATGCTCGAGTTCGTTGAACGTCATGTCACCCAGCAGTCCGTTCACGAAATCGGCGAGCGGCTCTCTGCGGTACAGCGCCGGCGAGAGCATTCGCTTCAGCGCCATGTCGGAATGTGCAATGCGGAAGAGGTCCTTGCGTTCCAGAGCGATGGCCACGTCCTGCATTTCGGCCACCGACATCCCGGAGCACCACGTGGCCGCCACCAGTGCGCCGACGCTTGAGCCTACGACCTCATGGGGCAGCCAGTCGACCTCCTCCAGCGCCTGCAGCACGCCGACGTGGGCGAGTCCCTTGAGACCGCCGCCACCGAAGACCAGTGTGTAGGTTCGCTCCATGCCGACCGCCAATCTACCGAATGAGATCGCACTCAGCGAGACCCGCCGATTAGTTTTCCTTCATGGATGCCTGCCTCTTCTGTGCCATTCTGAAGCGACATGCCCGCGCCAGTTTCATTTTTGAAGACGAGCACGCGGCCGCGTTCATGGATCTCTTCCCGGTGCAGCCCGGACATGCGTTGATTGTGCCGAGGGAACACGTGGCGGATCTGAGCGACTGCCCGGAGGACATGGCAGGGCGGCTCTTCGCGCTGAGTGCCAGGCTGGCCCCCGTCATCGTCAGTGCAGTTGGTGCGGACGGGTTCAATGTGTGGACCGCCAACGGCAAGGCCGCCGGCCAGGAGGTGTTTCACCTGCACCTGCACGTACTCCCGCGATTCGAGGGCGATACGTTCGGGCTCAGGTTTCCGAAGGATTATCCGCGCGAGGTTGCTCGCGCGGACCTCGATGCCATGGCGGCCAGGATCAGGGGGGTGGTGTGAGAATGGCGTGCGTCTTCCTGCCCCGCGACAGCCAGTAGTAGCCACCGGCCAGAGGTTCTCCCGCCAGAGCCTTCGCGTCGCTCACGCGATTGCCGTTCAACGACAGCCCGCCCTGCTCGATCTGCCGCCGCGCCTCGGCCTTTGACTTCACGATTCCGGACATCACGGCAAGGTCTGCCACCAGGGTGTCGCGCGTGAACTCCCCCGGCAGCGGAGCTGAAGGGATTTCGGTCGCAAGCATCTTCCAGGTCTCCGCTGATGCCGCCGCGGGATCACCCTCGCCGAACATGATGCCGGATGCCTCTTCCGCCCGCCGCGCGGCGTCGGTCCCGTGGACCCGTTCCGTGAGCCCGGTCGCAAGTGCCCGGTGCGGAATCCGGGCCGGCTGATTGCGGCGGTGGCCGTCCATCAGCGCGGCGATCTCTTCGCGCGGTCGGAAGGTAAACATCCCGAGATGCGACTCCACGTCACGGTCATCCGAATTGATCCAGAACTGATGGAATCGGTAAGGCGATGTGAGCGACGAGTCGAGCCAGATGTTCTCGCCCTCCGACTTGCCGAACTTCGCGCCGGTCGATGTTGTGATGAGGGGCGCCGAGAGCCCGTGGGCATCGCCCCCCTCCACTCGGCGGATCAGTTCGATCCCCGCCGTGATATTGCCCCACTGGTCGCTGCCGCCCATCTGCATCTCGCAGCGATGCGTGCGGAACAACTGGAGGAAGTCGTACGCCTGGAGCAACATGTAGCTGAATTCGGTGTACGAGATACCGGCCTCGAGTCGGGTTCTCACTGATTCCTTCTGCATCATGTACGAGATCGTGAAATGCTTGCCCACGTCGCGCAGGAAATCCACCAGTCCGAGTCCGGCGAGCCATTCGGCGTTGTCCACCATACGCGCGCCGTGGGCTCCGTCGAAATCGAGGAAGCGCTCGAACTGCGCCCGCTGCCGGTCGACGTTGGCGGCTATCTGTTCCAGGTCCAGCAGCGGCCGCTCCGCCCGCTTGCCGCTCGGGTCGCCTATCCGCCCCGTACCACCGCCCAGGACTACGATGGGTGTGCCCCCCGCCCGCTGCAGGTGGGCAAGCAGCATGATGGGAACGAGATTCCCCACCTGCAGGCTCACCGCCGTGGGGTCAAATCCCACGTACGCCGAGATGGGTCCTTTGGCGAGCCGGGCCTCGAGGCCCGGGGTCGCATCCTGTATCAGGCCCCGCCACTTGAGTTCAGAGAGGAAATTGCGCATGCCGCGCGAAGGTTACGACCCCGTGAATGCGCTGGCAAGCTGGTAGCCGGCCCGCTAGCTTTCGAGTGAAGCAATGGACCATCTGATTCGTCTCTGGGAATCCTTCCGGCGTTCGCTCAACGTACGCCGAGCCATGAGCCTTGGCGCCATTTCCATCGTGGGGCTCGGGATGGGGATCTGGTGGGGGGCCTGGACCCGCGCCTGTGCCGGCGGAAAGTGCCCGTCAATAGGGGTGCTCGACGGTTACCGCCCACGCCAGGCCACCCGCGTGTACGCCGCCGACGGCCGCCTGATCACGAGTCTGGGGATCGAGCGCCGCACGGTAGTGAGCCTGAGCGAGCTTCCTCCGGTCCTGCCGGCCGCTTTCATAGCCATCGAAGACAAGCGTTTCTACCGGCACGACGGCATTGATTACCGTCGGTTCTTTGGCGCTGCATGGCGCAACATGGTGGAGCGGCGGTTCGCCGAGGGGTTCTCCACCATCACCATGCAGCTCGCGCGGAACGTGTTTCCGGACAAGCTCCCTACCACCAAGTCGCCGGTACGGAAGATCCGCGAAGCGCGCGTGGCGCTGGAACTGGAACGCACTTACACCAAGGAAAGAATCCTCGAGCTCTATCTGAACCAGATATATCTGGGGGGCTCGGCCTACGGAGTGGAAGCCGGGGCGCAGATGTATTTCGGCAGACCGGCGAACCAGCTGAACGTGGCGGAAGCGGCGCTGCTTGCGGCAATAGCCAACGTCCCGGGGCACTACGATCCCAGGCGTCACCCCGACCGTGCCATGGCCCGCCGCAACCTGACGATAAACCTGATGCGGGACCAGAGGTTCATCTCGCCGGACGAAGCGGAGCGGTGGAAGGCTCATCCCATAGTCCTCAGTTCGCGACAGGACTACGGAGAACTCGCTCCCTATTTCGTGGAGTGGGTAAGGCTCCAGGTCATGGCCCGCTTCGGACAGGCCGTGTACGACCGCGGCTATCGCGTGTACACCACGCTGGATATCGACCAGCAGATAGCGGCTGAACGGGCGTTGGAGGAACAGCTGCGTGCAATAGAGGAAGGCGCGTACGGAATCTACCGGCACATCTCGTATGAGGAGTATCTGGAACGCGAGCGCCGCCTGCCGGCGGACCGCGGGGTGACACCCTATCTCCAGGGTGCGATGGTGACCATGGAGGCCAACACCGGGTACGTACGCGCCATGGTAGGAGGTCGCGATTTCAACGACTCCAAGTTCAACCGCGCAACCCAGGCGGAGCGGCAGGCGGGCTCCACCTTCAAGCCGTTTGTCTATGCCGCGGCGGTACGGGCCGGCAGGCCGCTGTCTCACATGATTGACGACGCGCCCATAAGCCTGCTCCAGCAGGGAGACTCCATGCCGTGGGAGCCGCAGAACTACGAAGGCGACTTCCGCGGGCCCATGACGCTGCGCCGCGGCATGGCGCTGTCACGCAACCTGGTGGCCATCCGGCTCGGGCTCGAGCTGGGAACGCAAGCGGTGCGCGGCGAAGCGCTCAGGTTCGGACTCTCCACCAGGGTACCCGCGTTTCCCTCGATGTTCATCGGCGCCGCCGACGTGATCCCGATGGAGATGGTCTCGGCCTTTACCGCGTTTGCCACCCTCGGCACCCGTGCCGCACCGCTCGGCATCCTCAGGGTGGAAGACGAAGCCGGCAACATCGTATGGGAGCCGCAGGCTCGCCGGGACGAAGTGCTGGATGCGGAGCACGCCTGGCTCGTCAACAGCATGCTCACAGACGTAGTTGATCGCGGAACGGCCACCGGCGCCGTGCGGGGCGCCGGGTTCACATATCCAGCCGCCGGCAAGACCGGCACCACCAACGACGGTACCGACGTATGGTTCGTTGGCTATACTCCGGAACTCGTCACCGGCGTATGGATCGGTCTGGATCAGCCGCGGCGTATCAAGGCCAATGCGGCAGGGGGCAGGCTCGCGGCACCGGCCTGGACGGCATTCATGAAAGAGGTTTACGAGCGCCGCCCGGCACCGCGCGACTGGCCGCGTCCCGACCGGCTCACCAGCGTCGCCATCGATCAGGAGACCGGTTACCGCTGGACCCCGTTCTGTCCCACCCAGTCCCGCCGGTTCGAGTGGTTCATCCCGGGCACGGAACCGTCGGAGCATTGTCCCATCCACTCGCCCTTCCGCACGGGGATCTCGTTTCGTGGGGATCCCGGGTCGCCTCACTAGAGCAAAGCCCCGTCCCCCCGGTTAAGCTTGACCCGTATGAAAGCGCAGCGGCAGGCGGCAATCGTGAATCTGGTACGTACGCGGCGAGTGGAGAGCCAGGAACAGTTGCGGACTCTCCTCAGGAATCAGGGCGTCGATGTCACTCAGGCCACCCTCTCCCGCGACATACGGGAACTCGGGCTCGCCAAGGTGTCCGATCCTGAAGGAGGGTCGTTCTACGCCGCACCCCCCGCTCAGGAGGTTGTCCATCCGGCCATTGAGCAACTCGTAGCCACCCTGCTGCTCAGCATGGAAGGGGTGGGGCCGCTGCTGATTCTCCGAACCCCCGCCGGGAGCGCCAACACCCTGGGGAGCGCGCTCGACCGCGCCGGATGGCACGATGTCATCGGCACGCTCGCGGGAGACGACACCCTGCTCGTGATTGCCCGCAGCGAACGCGCCCGCCGCGGAGTCGCCGCCCGCCTCCGCGAGATGTCCGGCTCCACCGGGTAACCGCCAACCGCCAACCCCAGGGGTTGACGCCCCTCCACGCGCTTGTATTTTTATGCATCCTCTTGCATAGACATACGGAGCGGTGATGGGACCACTGGTAGTGCTTTCCTATTCGGGCGGGTTGGACACCTCCGCTATCGTCCCCTGGCTCAAGGAGACCTACGGCGCGCGCGTGATCTGCTATGCGGCGGATGTAGGGCAGGGGGCCGGCGAACTGGACGGTCTGGAAGAGAAGGCGCTGCGTTCCGGTGCCGAAGCCTGCGTGGTGGACGACCTGCGCGAGCGTTTCGTCACCGATATCATCTTCCCCACGCTCAAGGCCGGCGCCGTCTATTCCCGCACCTACCTGCTCGGTACCGCCATGGCTCGGCCGGTGATAGCGGCGGGGCAGGTGGGGGCCGCGCTGGAGGCCGGCGCCACCCATCTGGCGCACGGCTGCACGGGTAAGGGAAATGACCAGGTTCGTTTCGAGTTGACATACCAGGTGCTGGCGCCCGACCTGGGTGTAATCGCTCCCTGGCGGGAATGGAGCTTCCGGAGCCGGGAGGATCTGATCGAGTACGTGCGCCAGCACAAGATTCCCATACAGGTTTCCGAGGCCAAGCCGTACAGCCGCGACCGCAACCTCTGGCACTGCTCTCACGAGGGGGGCATACTTGAGGATCCGGCGTCGCCCCCGCCCAGAGACCTGTTTCTGATGAGCATTGATCCGGCGCTCGCCCCCGATGAGCCTGAGGAAGTGACCATCGGATTCGAAGATGGCGTGCCGGTATCGGTCGACTCCGTGCCTTTCGGCCCGGTGGACCTCATCGAGCATCTGAACGACGCGGCGGGCCGTCACGGCGTGGGCCGCGCGGACGTCGTGGAAGACCGCCTTGTAGGTATGAAGTCGCGCGGCATCTACGAGACGCCGGCCGGTACCGTGCTGCGGGCCGCTCACCGGGATCTCGAGCAGCTCGTGCTGGATCGCCGCACCCTGGCACTCAAGGATCAGCTGGCTTCCAGATATGCCGACCTCGTGTACGAGGGCCGGTGGTGGACCATGGAGCGTGAGGCGCTGGATGCCATGGTGAACGTCACCCAGCGCGCCGTCACCGGCATAGTCCGGGTCAGGCTCTTCAAGGGCGCCGCCGCGGTGGTGGGGCGCGAGAGCCCGTTCTCCCTCTACGCCCCACAGTACGCTACGTTTGGAGCGGAAGATGTTTATCGCCAGGCCGACGCCGCCGGCTTCATCCGGTTGTTCGGCCTGCCGCTCAGGATCGCGGCTCAGGCCCGGGCCGCGGAGGCATCGGTAACGGCGTGACCCACCAGCTCTGGGGCGGCCGGTTCGGGGCCGCCCCGGCCGACTCGCTCAACAAACTGAATCGCAGCCTGCCGGTCGATTACCGGCTCTGGCCGCAGGACATCCGGGCCGCCAAAGCATGGGTGGATGTGCTCCACGCGGCCGGTGTGCTTTCGCAGGACGAACGCAATTCCCTCGAAGAAGGTCTCGACATGGTAGTCCGGCGCCTCTCCGAAGGCGAGGGCTGCGATGGCTCCGACGAAGACATTCATACGCTGGTCGAGCGATTCCTCTATGAAGAAGCGGGCCCGGTGGCGGGCAAGCTCAATACGGGTCGCTCCCGCAACGATCAGGTAGTCACGGACCTCCGGCTCTGGATTCTCGAAGCGATGGGGTTGATCGACCGCGGAATCCGCTCCCTCGGTCGAGCGCTGCTTGGCCAGGCTGACATCGGCACGGATATCCTGCTGCCCGGGTACACCCACGGGCAGCGCGCCCAGCCGGTGCGGTGGTCGTACGTGATGCTGGCGCACGCATGGCCGCTGGTGCGCGACCGCCAACGCCTGGCCGATGCGCGCCGCCGGATCTCCGAGCTCCCGCTCGGTTCCGGAGCCGTGGCGGGATCCGGCATTCAGGTGGACCGGGAACGGCTCCGCGTTGCCCTGGGGTTTGACCGGCTCTCGCCCAACGCGCTGGATGCCACCGGAGACCGGGACTTCGTGGCCGAGACGCTCTTCGCGCTCACACTCCTGGCTGCGCATCTCTCGAGGCTTGCCGGCGAGCTCATGATGTACTCGTCTTCCGAGTTCGGATTCGTAAGGATCGCCGACGAGTACTGCACCGGTTCGAGCCTGCTGCCGCAGAAGCGCAACCCGGATGTCCTGGAACTCGCGCGGGGGAAGGCGTCGCGGGTTCTGGCCGACATGGTGGGGTTGATGGGCGTAATCAAGGGGTTGCCCGCCGGATACAGCAAGGATCTCCAGGAAGACAAGAGTTTTCTGTTTGACGCGGTGGACACCGTGTTGCTCACTCTCCCGGCGCTCGCCGGAGCGGTGGACTCGATGTTGCCAAGGGGTGAGCGCATGGCGCAGGCGCTCGATGAGGGGATGTTTGCAACCGATCTTGCCGATGGGCTGGTGCGCTCAGGGGTACCGTTCCGGGACGCTCACAAGATGGTGGGGCGACTGGTACGGGTGGCGGAGAACCGGGCGGTCGGGCTTCGGTCTATTGCCCCGTCTGACGCTGAGGGGATTCATCACGCATTGCCCGGTCTGGTTCAAGGGTTGGGCGGGTTCGAGGAGTCGGTGGAGCGGCGGCCAACGTCCGGGGGGTCATCGCGCGCCGCGGTGGCGGCGCAGGTCGAGGAGCTGCGGAGGGAGTTCGGGGAGGGGCCGTGACCGGCAACTCCCGGCCTTGCAATCTCTTAGCCCCAGCGATTACCATATAGATGTTCACTCGCACCCGCTCACCGGGCGGTGATCGGTGCGGGTATTTTTCTGCCAACGGCTATGGGACTACAAGTCCGCTGTCTCGCGTTGAACGCTTCGTTCGAACCGCTCACCATGGTACCGGTGCGGCGGGCGCTGAGGCTCGTGATCGACGGCAAGGCCGAGATCGTCGAGTCGGATGGCGCCCGTCCGGTACGGAGCGAGCGGCTGGCCGTGCCGCGTCCGCTGGTCATCCGGCTGGTGCGGTTCATCCACGTGCCGCGCCGGTTCCGCCGGCAGGTCACCAACACCTTCCTGTTTGCGCGTGACGATTATCGCTGCCAGTTCTGCGGCCGTAACGGCGGAGAACTGAAGCCGAGGGAGTGCCTCACGCGCGATCACCTGGTGCCCATCTCGCGTGGCGGCAGCAACGACTGGGTGAACGTCGTGACCGCCTGCTCCTCCTGCAACACGCGGAAGGGCAATCACCTGCCGGGAGAGTGCGGCATGCACCCCATGAGGCCGCCGCACGAGCCGCACTTCGTGCACCTTGCCTGGGCGGTGCGCCGGTTGACGCCGGTGCAGTCCAGGTACATCCGCATGTTCTACGGTGAGGAGACGCTGGCGCAGCTGCGGAAGCTCTAGGCGCAGGATGAAATCCCACACCCACTACCTCTGGTTCAACACGAAGAAGCAGCAGGAAATCATCGACATCACCGATCAGGTGGCCGAGCAGGTGGCCGCGAGCGGGGTGGAGGAAGGCATGGTTCTCGTCTCGGCCATGCACATCACGGCGTCGGTGTTCGTGAACGATCACGAGTCCGGGTTATGGCACGACATCCTCAGGTGGCTGGAAGGGACGATCGCTCCGTGGGATCCTGATCGTTACCGCCACAACGATACGGGTGAAGACAACGCAGCGGCGCATCTCAGGAGCCTCACTATTGGCCATGAGGTGATCGTCCCCATCACCAGGGGCAAGCTTGATCTGGGGCCGTGGCAGCGGGTGTTCTACGGGGAGTGGGATGGGAAGCGGAAGAAGCGGGTGATC
>CAZTIV010000004.1:71907-73512 GCA_964613905.1 uncultured Gemmatimonadaceae bacterium
CCGCACCTGTTCCATCAGCGGCTGCAAGGTTGCTGTAGGGTCGCTGCGGTGGGCCGGCGAGCTCACAATCTCCACCGTACGTGTGGCAATGGGCCAGCCGGCCGGCCGCACCATGATGCGCCAGATCACGCTGTCGCCCCGCTGCTGAAGGCTGCCCAGCACCTGCGCCGAACCGCGCAGGGTGCGGGCAAGGTCCATGGAACCGGGCGCCGTACGGCTGATCTGTGCCAGGTCCATCACATTGAAGTTCTCCTGCTCACCCAGCCCCTTCATCAGGCTGTCGCGGACTACCTGTACCTGCTCGTGGATGCGCAGGTCCCCGCGGATGGATGAGGCAAACGGCATGAACACTACGTCCGGAGCCCGACTGGCCTTGCCCTCGGTGATCGCGCCCACGGGTGGCGGCGCAGGAGGAGGTGCCACGGTCTGGACTCGGCCCGCCGTGGGCGAGGGCGCCGTTCCGGGAGTGCGCGGGACGAACCCTTCTGCCCTGAGCATGGCGACGAGGCGCGCAATCGAATCCGCCACCGCCCGTTCCATCTGCGTTCTCAGGCGCTGCAGCTCGGCTTCGGTGGCTCCCTGCTGTTCGTGCTGAGCCAGCACCTGGCGAGCGATGGCAAGCGAGTCTTCGCGCGTGAGGAGTACCACCGGCGCATCGTTGCCGTTTACTGCATCCGTGCCGCGGAAGACCAGATATCCGCCCACCCCTCCCGCAAGCACCAGCGCCGCCACCACCCCCGCCATGGCGAGTCGCGACGGTCGCGGGCGGGTGACGGAAGCCGGCAGCGCCTCCAGCTCGGCCAGCAGCTCCGCGGCGTCGGCGGGACGCTGGGCGGGATCTTTCTCGAGACAGCGACTGATGATCCGGGCCAAGGCCGCCGGGACTTCCGGATGGCTCGAATGCAGCGGCGGCGGCACGCGGGTGAGCTGGTTGGCCATCGTCTCGCGCGGCGATGTGCCCTGGAACGGCTGGGAGCCGGTGATCGCCTCGTACGCCACGAGACCCAGCGCGTAGAGATCCATCCGATGGTCGGCGGCGGGGTCGGCGGCCAACTGTTCGGGCGCCATGTACGCCGGCGTGCCGATCACCATCCCAGATGCCGTGCCGGTCGCACCCGGCATGGATGCGCTGATGGCCTTGGCCACTCCGAAGTCCGCCACCAGCGCGTGGGTTCCCTGCATGAGGATGTTGCCCGGCTTGATGTCGCGATGGATCACGCCGCGCGCATGCGCAAAGGCCAGCACCTCGGCCACGTCGGTCATGATGCGGCCCACCTCGCGGACGGGGAGATTTCCGCGCCGGGAGATGGCCTGGGCCAGCGACTCGCCGTCGATGAACGGCATGGTGTAATAGAGCAGGTCTTCGGACTCGCCAGCGGTGAGCACCGGTACTACGTGGGGGTGATGCAGCTGGGCGGCCACCTGGATTTCGCGCTTGAAGCGGTCGCGGTTCACCCCGGCCGCCAGTTCAGGTGGCAGGACCTTCACCACGACCTTGCGGCCGAGCGCCTGTTCGGTGGCCACGAAGACGCGGCTCATCCCGCCGCCGGTGAGTTCCCGTTCGAGAACGTAGGCGGTGCCGAGGGCGGTTTCGAGGCGGGGAAG
>CAZTIV010000005.1:0-12526 GCA_964613905.1 uncultured Gemmatimonadaceae bacterium
CACGAATTCGTGAATCAACGCGGTGTCATGCGGCGGTACGTGCTCGGCCACGGACGCACCGGCCGAGAAGTTGCGTCCCGAGGCGCGCAGTACGATCACGCGTGCGGCGGATCCGCCGTTCCACTCGAGGAACTGTTCACGCACGACGGCGAGAACCTCGCGCGTCAACAGATTGAGCGGCGGATAGTCCAGCACCAACTCGCCGATCCCGTCGGGACGGAGCGATGCGTGGAGCGGCATCAGGCGAACGCCTTTCCGCACGCGCCGCAGAAGCGGTGCTCGGCCGGGAGCGCCTGGGCCCCGCAGTCCGCACACGTTCGCACCGGAGCGCCCCACGGGAGTTCGGAGGATGTTCCCTGTGCAGCACGCGTGCGAAGCTGTTCATATCGTGCAGGCCGCTTCTCCACGAAGGCCTGCATGCCTTCAAGCGGTTCCCAGCAGGCGTAGTGCAGCGCCAGCCAGTCCTGCGCGTGCCTTACCGTGCTGCTCCAGCCCAGGTCCTTCCAGAAATTGGTCTGTTGTTTGGTGTAGCGCGTGCATTCAGGGAACGACGCCAAAAGCCGGCTGGCCAGATCGTCTACGAAACTGTCCAGACGGCTCAGGTCAATGCGGTAGTCAGCTGCGCCGCGCTGCGCGTGCGCGATCTCGTCAGGAGTGGCCTGCTCGATCCACTCGTCGTTCCGGCGGACCGACGGCACAACCCAATTGACGAGCCCCCACTGCAGAGCCTTCTCGGCGGGCACCGGTTCGTTGAGCATCAGCATCTCCCTTGCGCGGCGGTCGCCGGCGACGAGCGGGAGCCACTGGGTGGCGCCTCCACACGCCACGGACCCCACGTGCGTACCCACCTGCTTCACGAACGTGTGCTGAGCGATGACCGACAGGTCGCAGGCGAGCTGGGTTTCGTTTCCTCCGCCGACTGCCATTCCGTTGATCCGCGCCACCACGGGCTTTCCGGTGTTCAGAATCGCTTCTATGTAAGCCCGAAAGAGACTCATGTACTTCCAGTAGTCGCGTGGCGTCTCGATGTACGTGGCGGCGTATTCCTTTACGTCGCCGCCGGTACAGAATGCCCGGTCACCGGTTCCGGTGAGCACTACCACTCCCACCGCGTCATCGAAGCTCGCGTCACGGAGCGCGGCAGCCAGCTCTTCGAGCGTGCCGGTGGTGTAGGCGTTGTATGCCTTCGGCCGGTTGATCGTAATGCGTGCTGCGCCACCTGACTTGGCGTAGAGGATCTCCTCGAAGGAGAAGGAGTCAGCGGGTCTGGATGGGAAGTATCGAGGCATGAATCACCATGTGAGCAGGACTCTTTATCCTTGTTGAAGAATTCGTGAACCGGTGCTTATCCTTCAGATTGACCTTGTCTCCTCCGGAGGAGTCAGTCTTGAGATACTGGAGCAGTTCCGTCCCCATGCTTGCCAGCCTGATCCTCGGTGCGTGTGCCGGGGCCGATACGGAAAACGATTCTGATACGTTCGGCACTCGCGTTTCCGTGACTGGTGGCGCCTATACTGATGTCACGGTGCAGGAATTGCGGAGTATGCTGGCAGAGAAGGATTTTGCGCTCATCAACGTTCACATCCCGTTCGAAGGGGATCTTCCGGATACAGACCTCTCCATTCCCTACAATCGAATCACGGAACACCTCGACCAGTTTCCGGCAAGGGACGCGAAGATCGTCCTGTACTGCCGGAGCGGGCGGATGAGTACCGAAGCCGCTGGGGTCCTCGTAAGGCACGGGTACACGAATCTCTATCATCTGAAAGGCGGCTTCATTGCGTGGACGCGGGCCGGACTCCCCCTTCATGGAGTTTTCAGGTGACCTTGTCTGCCGCCATCAGAATCAGAAGAACCGGCAGATAGATCACGGATGACAGGAACAGCCGCCGCGCAGTCGCATGAGAGCGGTGGCGGCGGAACGTGAATCCCTGCACGACGAGCCCGATCCCGAGCACCGTCGCCCCCGTCAGATAAAGCGATCCGGTAAGGCCGAGCGGTGTGGGGAAGAGGCTCACGGGCAGGAGGAGCACCGAGTACCGCAGGGCATCTCCAGCGGTACGGTTGCCTTCCGGGTCATTCACGCAGAGCAATCTGAATCCTCCGAGCGCGTAGTCCTCCCTGTATATCCAGCCGAGGGCGTGGAAATGCGGCAGCTGCCAGAGGAACAGGATGGTGAACAGCGCCCAGCCGCCAATGTCTACGGTACCGGTTGCCGCAGTCCACCCGCCAAGAATGGGCAGGGCGCCGGGAATCGCTCCGACAATGGTTGCTGACGCGGTCTTGCGTTTGAGCGGCGTGTAGATCGCTACGTACGCGATGAGCGTCATCGCGGCCAGGGCCGCGGTGAGTGTATTGACGGCAATCCACAGAAGCATGATGCCGGCCACGGAGATTCCGGCGGCGAAGAGAAACGCGGCTGCCGGAAGGACACGGCCGCTGGGCAGGGGCCGGTGTCGGGTCCGGTCCATCGAGGCATCTGCTTCCCGCTCCCACCACTGATTGAGCGCGTTGGTGCCGGATGCCACAAGTGCGGTGCCCAGGAGCGTGGCAGCAAGCAGCAGGAAGTCGATGGTTCCAGGGGCGCCGAGATAGAATCCGACGACGGCGGTGAGTACCACGAGTCGCGTGATCCGCGGCTTGGTGAGCTGGTACAGGCCGGTCGCGTAGCTGAGTGTCCTGCGGCCCGGGCTCCAGGCAGAAGTCATAACCGGCCCGCGAGATCAACGATCGCGTCCGGTCCGCCGTTCAGCGCGTAGGCTATCCGGCCGTTACCGTCCACCAGATAGATCAACCTGGGATGCGTGACGTCGCCCGTGCGCTCGTCGCGCCACCGGGCCACGTTCCAGGCGTCGAGCGCAGCTTCTACTTCCGGTACCGTACCGCTCAGCACAACCGCATTGTCACCGAGCCCCCAGATGCGTGCAATGTGCGGCAAGCGGCTCGGCGGATCGCGCCAGGGATCCAGCGTCACCACCACCACGACCGGATCGAGTTCGGCGAGCCGCTCCTGTGCCCGAAGCGCATCCTGCACGATCACCGGGCAGATAGTGGCGCAGTGAGCAAAGGCAAAGGTGACGATGGCAGGGCGGCCGGCCAGCCGATCAAGGGTGAAGTGCTGACCATGCTGATCGACAAGGTCGACTGGTGGGGCATCTCGATCGAGCCGTGGATAGGTGGACGGCGGTATGTCAGGGGCATCCACAAGCGATGTGGCACCGGCGGTTGCCACCCTCAACCCGGCGGCGCCCAGGCCTGCCACGATGAACACGATCGTAAGGTTCACCACTACCCCACCCAACGAGGAGCAGCGGAGCGTGCCGATCCCGCTTCGTACGGCGTCACCCCAGAGCAGCATCAGGAGGCCGATCATGAACGCCGGCTGGCCGGCGAGCGCAATCCAGCCCGCTGCATCCGGCAGGCCGTCCGGTGCAACGCCGAAGCACACCTGACGACCGGCGATGAGCCACGCCGGCGCCTCCGTGGGCAACGGCCAGAGGGCAAACGCCCACCAGGCCGAGGTTACCACGAGAAGGAAAACCAGTCCCGCGAGCGCTACCCGCTCACGCGCCGAAAGCATCTGTCCTCACCCGATCTTCCAGATGAACGACAGCAGCTTCCAGTTGACGAAGTAGTAAACCACGAACGCGGCGAGAAACACGAACACCAGCACCAATGTGCCCGGCGTTGCGTGCGACCGCTGGTCGGCGTCCGGCGGCAACGGGGCCGGAGGGTTTACGAGTCCCTGCGGCAATCCATGGAATCCCATCATGCCCTCCCTTCTGCATCGAGCGGTTTTCCGAAGAACACTGACCAGACCGTGATTACTATGTAGATGGCTCCGCCAACAGCGGCGATGAGGCCACCCATTGCCATGACTCCCAGCATCAGGTCGACCGCTGGAGTGAACTCGACCTGGAACGGTGCCTGTGCCGGCGTGATGTCCCAACTCCGGCGCGGTGCGCCGAAGGTTCCTGCAAACGTCATCGCTATCGAAAACACCAGCATTCCGCCGGCAAAGAGATACGGCTGGATCCGGGCGAGTGGCCAGAACGCCACCTTCTTCCGGAAGATCAGCGGGATTACGTAGTAGGTCACGCCCATGAAGGCGAGCGCCGTTCCGGCCACCACTGTGGCGTGGAAGTGGCCCGGTACGCGGAGCGTATTGTGCGCGATGATGTTGATCTGTTCCGTACCAAACGTGACGCCGGTGATTCCGCCAACAAACCCGAAGATGATTATCGAGAAGATCATGGCGCTGAATCCGGGGTCGCCCCACGGCGCTCGGCGCAGCCATCCGAACAGTCCCTGCGTGACACCGCGCAACCGTTGTCCCAACTCGATGCCGGCGGGAACGGTGAACCCGTGGATCATGCTGGCAAGCACGGCAAGGTACATTGCGTAGCTCGTGTTCCAGACTTTCCACGTGGGCCCCATGCCGGGATCAACCAGAAGGTGGTGCGCTGCAGCCATCGATATGAACAGCACGTACAGTACGAATGCCGTACGGCTCACCTTCTCGTTCAGCACCACGGCACCCACCGTGAGCGCGCCAAGGAGGTACCACACGCCCACCATGGCAGCCACATTGATCTGCTGGGATGAGTGTCCCAGTCCCCACCAGACCAGACGGTACACCTGGGGATCCACGTTCATCCAGCCCAGCGACCAGAAGAAGGTGGGGATGTAGATGGCCGCACCGTGCCCCAAAGTGATCACAGCGATGACCGCGGCGGTGGCGGCACCGTAGGTCACGAGTGGGACCGAACCCTCGTAAGTCCTCTCCTTCTTCGCAACAACGAGAATCGCGAAGAAGTTGGCCACCACTGTGAGGGCACCCACGGCAAAGATGATTACGCCCAGATAGAATGCCGGGTGGGCCTTGAGCGGAACGTATGACGTGAAGAGCACGTCGGCCCTTCCGGTCCACATGGTCCACTGGACTACAAGCGTGCCAACGACCATGAGCCAGAAGGCCGTCCACGCCACGCGCGGTGCGGGCACTCGGCAATTGAGCAGTACCGCTCCCGCGAAATACAGTATCGCCATCTCGAAGAAGAGAATGAAGAAGATCAGCATGCTCATCCCGTGGATGGTGAGCATACGGTAGAACCACTCCGCATCCAGCAGGTGGATTACCTGCCACCGGGTGAGCAGCACCAGCACCGCGGTGATCCCGCCAAGGACCAGGGCCAGTGTTGCCACCACCGCGTTGGCTTTGATCAGGCTGTCGGCCGTACGGTGGATCTTCCGGCCGGTCATCGGGCAGGTCCGGAACTCGGGCTTCATGGTGCACCTCCCGTTCCGCCGTTCGGTCCATCGACAACGATGATCCGGCCGATCATCAGGTGATGGCCTATGCCGCAGAATTCGTTGCAGATGATGTTGAACTCGCCGCTCTCGGTGGGAGTGACCCTCAAACCGTAGTCGTAGCCCGGGACCACCTGGAAGTTGATATTCATGGGCTGAAGGCTGAACCCGTGATTCAGGTCAATCGACGACAGGTGCAGGATGTACTCTGCGCCCTTCTGGAGCTTGAGCACCGGCATCCAGCGCCACATCATTCCCACCAGATAGATGTCGCTGCCGGGCGGCGGCTCCACCACCGGTATGCCGCCTTCCGTGCCCACCTGATACTGGTTGATGAATTCCTGTGTCCGGGCCATGAACGCAGCCGGCTCCACCTTGTGGCGGATACCGGACGGGTTCTGCCCGCCACGCAGGTGCCAGAACGGCATCATCGCGAACAGCACCATGCACCAACCGAACGCGATGCCGACCCACAGCCGCTCGGCGCGGCCCGCCGGCACCCACCAGATCCCTTTGGGGGATTCGATTCCGCTGTTCATGGAGGCCTCGCTTCAGGGCAGGGGAGCGGGCGGGAGTTTCACGATCTCCCACAGGCCCCAGAGTGTGTAGAACACGAGCATCACGACGATCCCCGCGCCCAGCAGGAGGAACGGGTTGTCATAGAGCCGCTGGCCGAGCGGGATGCGTTCGGGATGGTCGGACGGATTCGACGAGTTGTTGGTCATGGGGACCTCAGCTCTTGCGTCCACGGGCGCTGCCGCGAGTAAGCGCGGTCAGACGTCCGCCGTCGCCGATGAGATCGGCAACCGTGGTGGTGTTGAAGAAATCCGAGACGGCATCGGCCACTTCCTTCCAGCGGTGGTGTGCGGCGCAGGCGGTACGGTCGCTGCATTGTGAGCGCCCAAGCAGGCACTGGCGCCGCTGATCCAACTGGTCGAAGGGGGTGACCACTGTGAACAGGCTCAGTTCGTCCGCCGGGACGGCGAGCTGGAAACCGCCGTGTACCCCTCGGGTCGAATTGAGGACGCCCGAGCGGGCAAGAGTGTGCAGGATCTTGGACAGGTAGTTCTGCGGGATCCCGAGTCCTTCGGCTACGTCGCCCACGCGGATCGGGCCGTTCTCCCGTTCCGCGATGAACAGCACGGCGCGAAGGGCGTACTCGGCGGTCTGTGACAGCATGCCATCCCCCTTTTGCCCGCCGGAGGGCAATGTTGTATTTCCCATGATAATATGATATTTTCTTTGCGCAAGAGTCCAGTCTCCCCGAATTCCGAGGGATTATGAAGGCCGTTCTGGCCCACCTCGATGCCCTCATGAACCGGCTGTACGGGTGGCGATACAACCCGCTCTATCAGTCGGGGGCGTTGGTTGTGGCCCTGCTTGCGGTCGTCAGCCTCACGGGCATCTACCTTCTCTTCTTCTATAGAATAGGCTCCCCCTACGCTTCGGTCGTCCGGATCGAGGAGCAGGTCTGGCTGGGGCGCTGGATCCGGGCGCTTCATCGCTACGCTTCGGATGCGGCGGTACTCGCGGCGGCGGTGCACGCGTTCCGGCTGTTTGTGCAGAACCGGAGCTGGGGACCACGGGCGCTGGCCTGGGTGTCGGGCGTCGTACTGTTCGGCGTCATCCTGATCTGTGGCTGGACCGGCTACGTGATGGTCTGGGACACGCAGGGCCAGGTGCTTGCCGCAGAAGGTGCGCGCCTGCTCGATGTCCTCCCCATCTTCTCGGAGCCGATCGGACGCATGTTCGTGGGCGAACGTGAATTGCCGAGCGCGTTCTTTTTTCTCAACCTCTTTCTGCACGTTGCCCTGCCCATCGGGTTGGGCGCTATCCTCTGGCTCCACGTTTCGCGGGTGGCGCGCGCGGTGTTGCTGCCGCCCCGAGGGCTCATGTGGGGTGTGATCGGGCTTCTGCTGGTGCTCTCGATTGTGTGGCCGGTGGGTGTAACTCCCCCCGGTGATCTTCTGAGCCTCCCCGAACGTGCTCCCTACGATCTCTTCTACAGCTTCTGGATTCCCGTAACTGAGCGGCTGCCGGCCGGCGTGGTGTGGCTGGCGGGTGGTCTCATCACAATCGCCATCGTGGCGGTTCCGTGGCTTGCACGCCCCCGGCCGGAACGCCGTCCCGAGCCGTCACAGGTGGACGAGCGGAGGTGCACCGGCTGTGAACAGTGTGCGCTGGATTGTCCCTACGAGGCCATCACGATGGTTCCACGCGCCAGGGGTGCCAAGGCGATCGTCGCGCTGGTTGACCCGTCGTTCTGCGTGAGCTGTGGAATATGCGCGGGCTCGTGCGCGCCCATGGGGGTGGGGCCGCCGGATCGCACGGGGCGGGATCAATTGGTGCAGATGCGTCGCTTCCTTGGGTCCGCCGCGCTCGAACCAGGCGGCATCGTAGCAATCGTCTGTGATCGCACTGATGCCGACGTTTCACCGGCCGGAACTGCCGGCGCCCTCGTGTATCCCGTGGCGTGCGGCGGAAGTGCGCATACATCGGTGATCGAGGGGTTTCTCAGGGCCGGGGCGGGTGGTGTGCTGGTGGTGGCTTGCCCTCCGCGCAACTGCTGGAACCGTGAGGGGCCGAAGTGGCTTGAGCAGCGCATGTATCACGATCGAGAGGCTGAGCTCAAGGAACGGGTGGACCGCAACCGCGTGGCGCTGCTACTTGCCGGCGGCGGGGAAGGGGAGCGGGTGCGGGGCGCGGTGGAAGCGCTGCGCGCACGTGTGGCGACGCTCGCTCCGGTTGAGGTGGAAGGCGACGTCGGTACCGAGGAGTGTGAGGGGCCGGTCGAGCGGGAGGTCAACGCATGAAGCGTGTCGCAAGGTTGGTATCGGGATTCGTGATTGCGGCTGCCGTCACGGCCGGCGTCGCCGCGCTGTCGCTCGTGCCGTACACTGCGCAGAGCGACATCGAGGCGCTGGTCCGGCTGTCGTGGCAGGTGCGGGGCGAACGATTCGAGGAGTGCCGGCCGCTCACCGATCAGGAGCGTGCCCGCCTGCCCGCTCACATGCAGCGGGACGAGGTTTGCGAAGGGCGCGTTCTTCCCTATCTCCTCACCGTGCGGTTGAACGAAGCGGCGGTTCTGCGCGATACGATCCACGCTCCCGGGGCGCGTGGCGACCGGCCGCTTTCGGTATTCGCCGAGTTCGCGCGTCCGGCCGGACCCGTAACGATTGACGTGCGGTTCGAGCGGATCGGAGACGTGCGGTCGATGCTGGCGATGGCTCCCCCACCAGTGATGGCGATCGATACGTCATTGACTGTATCGCCGCGTGGCATAGTGCTGGTAACGTACGACGAAACTGCCCGCGCTCTGGTAGTCCGGGCCAGTCCGGAACTGGTGTCGCCGTGACCGCCCGCGCCCGCCTGCCGGACATTGACTTCGCTTCAGACCCGTTCGTGGTGGTGTGGGAGGCCACGCGCGCATGCGATCTGGTGTGCCTGCACTGTCGTGCCGAGGCGATTCCCAAGCGCAATCCGAACGAGCTGTCCACGGGCGAGGTTCGTGATTTGTTCGGAACCGTGCGCCGTTTCGGCCGTCCGCTTCTCGTGATCAGCGGTGGCGACCCCATGAAGCGTACGGACATCATGGAACTGATCGCGTATGGAGCGGGGCTCGGGTTGCGTATGGCCATGACTCCTTCGGCAACACCCCTGATGACGCCGGATGTGTTGCCCGCGCTCAGGGAAGCGGGTCTGAGCCGTCTCGCGGTGAGCCTCGATGGTTCTACGCCTGAAATCCACGACGCTTTCCGCGGCGTGTCCGGATCGTTCGACCGCACGATGGCAATACTGCGCGGTGCACGCGAGATCGGGCTTTCGACCCAGGTAAACACCACGGTAAGCCGGCATAATCTCGATGATTTTGATGCCCTGTGCGGCCTGATGACCGAACTGGGCATCACACTCTGGTCGGTGTTCTTTCTCGTGCCTACCGGCCGTGCGCGTCCGAAGGATCTCACAACTGCTGATGAATTCGAGGCGGTCTTTCACAGGATGTACGACCTGTCGCAGACGGCGCCCTTCGATATCAAGAGCACCGCCGCGCCACATTACCGTCGCGTGATTCTCCAGCGTCAGGTGGCGGAACGCAGGGCGGGGGATCGCAGCGAGCCGCCCGCGCCCCTGACGGCCGGAGTGGGGTTCTCGCTGGCGGACGGTGTCGGGCGGGCACGAGGAGTCAATGACGGTGATGGCTTTGTCTTCGTGAGCCACGTCGGTGAGATATACCCATCCGGATTTCTGCCGGTTTCCGCCGGCAACATTCGCACAGATGATCTGGTGGACGTGTACCGGAACGCGCCGCTCTTCAAGGTGCTCAGGGACCGATCACAGATCAAGGGAAAGTGCGGTGTCTGCGAGTACCGGCCGGTGTGCGGTGGAAGTCGCGCACGGGCGTACGCGGTGAACGGTGACTGGCTGGCCGAAGAGCCGGCGTGTGCGTGGGTCCCGGCCAGGATGCAGGATTGGATTCCGATGTCGTAACGCGGCATATTCCTCGTGTGTTACGCGTCCTGTGCATGTTGTCGGTCGCGGCGGTGCCCGCCCAGGGCCAGACGCCCCCCGATACCACCCGGAGTGACACGCTCCCCGTGGAGCTCGTCCCGATCGTCGTTTCGGTAACCCGGACGCCGGAGACTGCGCGGCGCACTCCGTACGCCGTAAGCATCCTCGAAGGAGATCGTATTGCTCTGGCAAGACCGGCCGTGGCTCTGAGTGAGGCAATAGCGTTCCTGCCGGGAGTAACCGTTCAGAACCGCCACAACGCCGCGCGCGATGAGTCCATTTCAATTCGCGGTTTCGGTGCCAGATCGGCGTTCGGTATTCGAGGCGTCCGGGTGCTGCTTGACGGCATCCCGCAGACCCTGCCGGATGGCCAGGGTCAGCTTACCAATGTCGACCTGGCTGAATTGGAACGCATCGAGGTGCTCCGTGGAGCCGCATCCGCGTTGTACGGGAATGCTGCGGGTGGCGTGGTCAACCTCGTAACCCGAAGTGGGGCCACGGACCGCGTCCGGCCTGCCGGCAGCGTGCTGGTTGGCAGTCACGGACTGCTGAGTGCACGGACCGGCGCGGCCGGAATGATTGGCGGTTCGGCGCTCACCCTCGGGGCGTCGCGTACATCCAGCACGGGATTTCGCGAGCAGAGCAGGTCGGAGACCTGGCGAGCTTCGGTGCGGGGCATGCATCCCGTTGGCACGGCCGCGCGAATCACGACGGCGTTCCATGTTGCACGTCAGCCGCTGGCCGAAGACCCGGGAGCGCTCACCGCCGCGGAGATCGAAACGGATCCCGGAATCGCCAACCCAGCGCACCTGGCGAACGATGCCGGTAAGACCGTGACACAGGCGCAGCTCGGGGCGGCGATCCTGCGAGAAGGTGGCGGTGGAGTCCGCGTGGAGGCGGCGGTGTTCGGACTGATGCGTGAACTCGACAACCCGCTTCCCTTTGCGATCATCAATCTCTCCCGCCGCGCTGGCGGAGCGCGGGTGCTGGCCTCGATGCCACTCGGCTCCGGATCTTCACTTGAGCCGGTGCTCACGATCGGCGCGGATGCCCAGTGGCAACGGGACGACCGGGTAAACAGGAGTCCCCAGACCGGGGATGTTACCCGAGATCAGCTCGAGTGGGTACGGGAGGCAGGGCCGTTCGCCCAGTTCCGTCTGAGTCCTCTGGACCGGCTCACGCTGACCACGGGCTTCAGATACGACATGGTCCGATTCGAAGCTCAGGATCGGCTGCTCGCAGACGGTGACGACTCGGGTGTGCGTACGATGGCGGCCATCTCACCGTTCGGGGGAATTGCGCTCGACCTCACGCGGACGTGGACGTGGTTCGCAAGTGCGGGTTCCGCCTTTGAGACGCCCACCACCACGGAACTCGTGAACCGGCCCACTGGCGCCGGCGGTTTCAATCCCGAACTCGACCCGCAGCGCGCCACACACTACGAGACCGGGATGCGCGGATCGGGATCCGGCTGGAGCATGGAGTTGTCGGCATTCCGGGTTGACGTACGCGATGCGTTGATCCCGTTCGAGGTTCCGGGCGATCCCGGTCGCCGTTTCTTCCGTAACGCCGGCCGCACACGGCACGAAGGTATCGAGGCCGCTGTCGGCCTGTCACCGCTCCCCTGGGTGCGCATTCACGCCGCGTACACTTTCGCCAACAACCGCTTCCGTGACTTCACCACGGCGGCCGGAACGTTTAATGGGAACCGCATCCCCGGCGTTCCCGTGCACAACCTGGCAGGTTCAGTAATTCTTGATGCCGGGGGATGGCGCCTGGCGCTGGAGGGCCGACACACCGGTCGACTGTATGTGAACGATGCCAACTCGGCCGAGAACTCTGCGTGGTCGGTGTTCGATGTGCGATTGTCGCGTGCGTTTCTGAACGCCACAGTGCTGCCGTACGCTGCCGTGCAGAACATGTTTGACCGGAGCTACGCTGGCGCCGTCAGCGTGAATGCTGCGCAGGGTCGATTCTATGAACCTGCACCTCGGCGAACCTTCCTGATCGGGATTTCGGCACGGCGGGCCCAGCGTCAACTGTAGACTGGCTGCATTGTCAGCCGACCTGACCCCGTTGGTCACGGAACTGTTCGCGCCTATCTTATTGCCACACAACAACTTGTATGTATACGATGCGGACCCCCCCTTGGCGTAAGGCTTGCAGGTAGCCAACTTCCGGATGTCCAGGAGGGACCAATGTCTGTATTCCAGCGGCTGGGTGCCGTTGCGCTTCTCATAACACTCGCCGCCCCGGCGGCGGCTCAGACCACGGCGTCTGCTTCGATAAACGCGGTGGTTGACGTGATCGGCATCGTGCCTATTGCTGCCACCGGTGTTAATGACCTCAACTTCGGCACCGTGCTGGCAGGGGAAGTCGGGACCATCACCAACGTCGCCGCTGATGCCGGCCGGTGGGAGGTCACGGGCGATCCCAACAATCCGGTAACCGTCGAGTTCGCTCTGCCCACTGATCTGTCGGGACCTGGAGGGACTGTGCCGATCGCCTTCGGTTCCAATGACGGCCTGCGTTGGGGACCGTTCCCGACGTCCTTCACCACGTTTGACCCGAATGTGGTTTTCACCACTGCTCTGAACGCGCTGGGGGAACTGGTCATCGGAATTCGCGGCGTGGTATCACCACCGGTCGGACTGAGTACCGGGACTTATACCGGGACGATCACGATGACGGTGTCTTATTTGTGAGC
>CAZTIV010000005.1:12626-29764 GCA_964613905.1 uncultured Gemmatimonadaceae bacterium
TCGCCGCTCGCCGCTCACCGCTCACTGCCTCCCCAACGTCGTCTGGTTCATGGTCCGCTCAGCCCAGTCTTCAGCCTGAAGAATCATCTCCATGGTACGGGCATCCGTCGTGTCCAGTTGGGCGCGCGCGCCCTGGGCAAAGATGGCCGCGACAATCGCATATAGTGACAGAATGTTCTCGGACGGCTCATCGATCCAGCCGCGCGGCCTCTCCCTGGCTGCGCTCTCCGGGTGGTAGACCTCGAATAGCAGCTGTCTGGTCCGTTCGAGATCGAACCACCCGATTCCCTGAAACCCGACCACGCTGTCCGATGGTTCGATCGGCTCGGGCATGACCTTGCGAGCAAGCCCCTGGCCCAACAGGTAAGGCGTGAGCCCCAACCGGTCGGGAATGGGCCCGGTGGTGCGGGCAAAGTATATGGGACGCTTCCCCAGGTTGTCCCGTATGAACTGAAGCGTAAGCAACGTGGCGCGGTCGTACCGGCCCGGTTCCAGCACTGCCTCCAGATCCCCCACCCGCATGATTGACCGTTCCCGGATATCGAAGAAGAGAGGCAGAGATTCCACTTCGTTGATGCTGAAGGGCAATACGGGACCCTCAGGCAGCTCGGGCCTCATTGCCCGGTATGGTGCGGCTGCATCGACGGTATCGAACGGGAACGTCTCTCGCCTCAGCAGCTGTTTCACGTGCCAGTCGGTGTTCATGAGCGACAGGTTGGCAGCCAGTACGTCCTGCCGTACCCCTTCGACTTCCTGTGCATACCAGATCGGGAACATGTCGTTGTCGCCCGCCGTGATCAGGATGGCGTAGGGCTCGACCGACTGCAGCAGATCCACCGCGAAGTCACGCGCGATTGTCTCACTGCTGCGCGGAGCGGTGAGATGGTTTCCCCAGAGCGGTATCAATGACAGAGCGAGCACCGGCGTTGCGGCGCCCCAGGCCAGGCGAGGTTCGGATAGCAGACTCATGAGACCTCGCCGGGCGGCCGCGAGCAAAGTACCAAGACCCAGCGCCACCCATACGCCCCAGAGGTGGAATGAAGCCATGAAGAAGTAGTCGCGCTCACGTACCTCGCGGTCCAGCACTTCTCCGGGCCGGATCGAGAAGCCGTACCGGAAGTTGAGGTAATAGACCAGCAGGATCGTGACGGTGAACATGAGGGCGATCATGGCCGCCGCCCCGCGGCGGTCAGTTCGCCACTGGGTCACGGCACCCAGAATGCCGATCCCCGTGAAGAGAAATGCAAGTGCCCGTCTGACCGGCTCGCCGTGATCGAAGGCAAACTGCCAGGTCACGTACTGCCAGTAGTTCGCGAGCTGCCACTTGAACTCCGCCATCCGCACCGTCACTGGTGGCTTCCCGTACTGCTCCCGATTAAGCACATCCAGTAACGCCGCCCAGGTGACGGGCTCACCTTCGCTGATCGGGGGGAACTGCGCCGCTCGAATGGGGAGGAACGCATAGTTGAGCGAGATTCCCACCACGACGGCCAGAAGCGCCAGGTAGATCATCGGGCGCCGGAACTCGCTTCGGTCGCTGAACGCGGCATAGAGCATGGCACCAGCGGCAACTGCTATGACCAGCAGTTGCCGTTCGACGGGACCTGTCACCACCCATGCCCAGGCGGTCGAAATGGCCAGAGCCCCGAACACGGCGAAGATCACGATCCATGGCCGCAACGCCTCACGCCAGTCCGTGAGGAGCACGTAAACCACTACCGCAGATACGGCCAGCACGCCCATCATGTGGTTCGTGGACGCGAGCACCAGCAGGTAACCGATGAGCAAGAGCAGCTTGTCGCGGCCGATTCCCGGTGCGCGGTCGCCCCACCGCAGCATGAGCCACAGTACCAGAGCAATGGAAAGAAGGCTCAGCGTGTAGACCTTCTCGTTCACCACCGACTGGTTCCAGATCGTAAAGGATGTTGCACCTGCGAGTACACCGGCAAATGCCGTCAGACGCCGGGCCCAGTCGACCTCCACGACCGGTCGGAGAAACCGATCGGCTACCAGGAACAGAAAACCCGATGCTACGGCGGTACACGCTGCGGAGAAGAGGTTGATCCGCCATGCGTAGTGTTCGTGGAACGGGATATTGCCCCACACATTGGCGAGCACCACGAACAGGGGGTTCCCGGGTGGATGCGGTATGCCCAGCACCTGCGCCACCGCGATGTACTCGGCCGCGTCCCAGAACTGTGCCGTAGGCGCGAGTGTCAGGATGTAGAGGAGCAGTACGAGCCCCGACGCCACGGCGGCCCAGCCATAAGGCGGCCTCTCCATGTCCGCGGCAACAGTCACTTTCCGATCCCCCGTGGCCGTCATCAGTGCCGGAACTGTCTGCGGCCGGTACAGACCATTGCGACACCCAGCCTGTCCGCGGCAGCGATGACTTCCAGGTCCCGCACCGATCCGCCCGGCTGAATGATCGCGGAAACTCCAGCGGCAGCCGCCTCTTCGACTCCATCGGGGAAGGGAAAGAATGCATCCGAGGCGAGCACAGCTCCGCGTGGATCGTGTCCTGCGGTGCGCGCCTTGTGTACCGCCAGAAACGAGGCGTCAACCCGGCTCATCTGCCCGGCTCCGATCCCTATGGCCGCCTCGTCGCGGGCCAGAAGGATTGCGTTGGACTTCACTGCGGCCACGGCGGCCCAGGCAAATCTGAGATCCCGCCACTCTACGTCCGACGGTTCGCGCTGCGTTACCACTTTCCAGGAGCCTTCGTCGGTGGATACCGAGAACCTGTCCTGCACCAGAAATCCGCCACGTATCCGCTTGAAATCGATTCCACCTTCGACCGCAGAGAGCGGCGCCTCCACCACGCGGAGGCTCTTCTTTGCCCGGAATACATCGAGTGCGTCATCCGCGAACCGTGGAGCCACCACAACCTCCACGAACAGGTCGCTCATCGCCTCTGCCGCTTCCCGGTCCACCGGTACGCTGAACGCGATCACCGAGCCGAAAGCGGAGGTTGGATCGGTCGCGAGAGCGCGGCGATAGGATTCGGCCGGAGTCTCCCCGAGCGCTACTCCGCACGGAGTCGTGTGCTTGATAATGGCGCACGCGGTTCTGTCCACCCACGGCGCCACGACAGAAAGTGCGCCATCCATGTCCAGGAGGTTGTTGAACGAGAGTTCCTTGCCATGTAGCCGACGAATTCGTCCCAGACCGGGTTCGTCGGTCGCATACGCCGCCGCCCTCTGGTCGGGATTCTCTCCGTAGCGAAGCGGAAACATCTTCCGGCCGCTTATCACGAAGGCGTCCGGAAACCCTTCATCGTGTCGTCCCAGGTATGCGGCAATGGCCGAATCGTAAGCGCCGGTGTGCTGGAAGACCTTGGCCGCAAGTTCTCGTCTGAACTCGATCGACACCGCTCCTTCCTTCAGGGCGGCTATGACCCGATCGTAGTCCGCCGGATCTACCACAGGCAACACGTCGGAATGATTCTTGGCGGCGGAGCGAAGCATCGCAGGACCACCGATGTCTATCTGTTCAATGGCTCGAGCCAGGGTGACCGATGGGTCGGCGATGGTTTCGCGGAACGGGTAGAGGTTCACACATACTAGATCGATCGGGCGGAACCCGTGAGCAGCCAGTGCCTGCATGTGTGATGGAGTATCACGTCGAGCCAGAACGCCTCCGTGGACCGCGGGATGCAGAGTCTTGAGACGACCATCCATTATTTCCGGAAAGCCGGTCACATCCTCTACAGGAATCACGTGCAATCCGGCCTCTTCCAGTGCGCGCGCCGTGCCCCCCGTGGAAACGATCTCCCACCCGGCGTCGCTCAATGCCCGGGCGAACCCGGTCACGCCTTCCTTGTTGGATACCGACACAAGCGCGAGTGGCAAGTCCCTACTCCTTCGATGGAATCAATTGACTGGCCAGGTCGCCATCCGCCGTGCCGAAGGCGCCAGGTGCAGGCAACAGGCGGACCAACCGGCCCGTCCTGGCCGCGAATGATACAACGGCGGGCAGGAGCTGATGCTCCACCGACAGCACTCTCTTCTGCAGGGTGTCCGGGGTGTCGTCCGGCGCCACCGCTACCGGCCACTGTGCGACAATGACTCCTTGGTCATATTCGGCGTTTACCAGATGCACCGTGCACCCGCTCACCGTAGCCCCGGATGCGATGACCGCCTCGTGCACCCGGCGCCCGTACATCCCGGGACCACCAAACGCCGGGAGCAGAGCCGGATGGATATTTATCAGCCGCCCTGCAAACGCGGTCACGACACTTGCGGGTACCAGTTTGAGATAACCGGCCAGCACCACAAGCTCGGCGTCGGCCTCGCGGAGCGCTGCCGCAATGATTCCTCCGTCTGTCGGATCGGATAGATGGCGAGTTGCAATGTTACGCGACCTGGCCCGGTCTAACGCACCCGCCTTCGCGCGGTCACTCGCAACGAGAACCACGGAAAATGGAGCACCGGCGTCCTGTGCGTCGAGGAGCGCCTGGAGGTTCGAGCCCCCGCCCGACGCCAGAACCGCCACACGAATCGGCATCAGGAACCTGCCGGTGCCGTTTGTGCTGTCTCGATGGCGAGCGCGAGCTCCGCGAACTCGTCATCGGCGACGGTACGCACGTCGATCAGCACGCGGCCGCCGGCAGCCCGCGCGATGACCGGGAGCGTATGTCTTCTGAGCGCTGCCAGAAGCGAATCGGGTGAGTCTGCTTCTATGGCTACGAGCGTGGTTGGCAGATCGACATGCGGAAAAGCACCGCCACCAACGGCGGAGTTTCCTTGTTCAAGAGAGGCACCTGGGATGCGCCGCGCAAGGCGCCGAGCACGGCGTTTCAGCGCGTTTGGTTCAGCGATGAGCATGGCCAGCACCGGGACGTTGCTCAACGCGATGTCGCGATCCAGATAGAGCGACAGTGTCGCTTCCAGAGCCGCCAGTGTCACCTTGTCCGGTCTCAGCGCCCTGGCCAGAGGATTGCGCTTCATGGCCTCTATCATCTCCGCCCGCCCGACGGCGATCCCCGCCTGCGGACCTCCCATCAGCTTGTCGCCGGAGAATATCGTAACCGCCCCCGCCGCTACACTGTCGCTGACCAACGGTTCACCGCGAAGCCCGAACTCGGATAGGTCGATCAGAAGTCCGCTCCCGACATCGTAAACCACCGGGATTCCGCGTGGAGCAGCCAGTTGGACGAGGGCGTCGACGGGCGCCTCGCTTACGAAGCCATTCATGGTGAAGTTGGAGCGGTGGGCCTTCAGCAGACAGCGCGTGCGAGCGCTTATCGCCAGTTCATAGTCGGTTACCCGCGTTCGATTTGTAGTGCCCACCTCGACCAGCACGGATCCGCTGCGCGCAAGGATATCAGGGATCCGGAAACCACCTCCAATTTCGATCAGTTCGCCACGCGAAACCACGGTCTCGCCTTCACGGGCGAACGTGTTCAGCGCGAGAAACAGGGCGGAGGCTGCGTTGTTCACCGCGAGTGCATCCTCGGCGCCTGTGATTTCGGTCAGAAGGCGTGCGGTATGCTGCTGCCGGGTTCCTCGTTCGCCGGCCTGAATATCGTACTCCAGAGCAGAGTATCCGGAGGCCTCCATGGCGGCTGCGCGCGCGGCTGCCGCCAGCGGCGCTCGGCCCAAATTGGTGTGCAGGATGACGCCGGTGGCGTTTATCACCCGGCTGAGCGAGCGTCGGCCATGCAGGGCCAGTTGTCGCTCAACGGCGTTCATCCAGTCATGTTCCGTGGGGACTCCGCCCGCAGCCCTTGCATCGTTGAGCACCGCCCGCACTGCTCCGGTCAGCACCGGTCGCGGCAATCCATTCCCGAGGCCCGCTGCAGATGCCTGATCCAGCAGCGTATTGACCGAGGGGAGCTTTCGCCGAGCGTCGGTCACGGGCTCCTTTCAGCCGGTTCTTCGGGCAGAATCAGGAGAGTCCGTGACTGTCCTGTGACGCCCTGCACGTTGGGGGCGCGCGCGTCGATGATGTAGCGTGCTCCCGGTACAAGGGGATCGGCTAACCTCACAACCCAGGCATCGCTGAGTCGCGGTCGCTCCCCCAGGATCCGGGCTATCCGACCGGTATCGGCGGGTGTTGGGGCTGCGGCCCGCGCAGGCGGTGCGGGACGTTGCTCCACCGGCTCTCCCGGGTCGTCCGCAGCCTCCGGTCCCCGGTCTGCCTCCACGGTGTCGGCCGCCGCTTCCCGGGCGCGCTCCTGCTCGATGGCCTGGACCGAGTCCCAGACCGCCGGACGCCAGACTGCCGCAATCGCTGAGGGAACCGTATCAGGCAACAGGTACACGCCAACCGATCCGATGTCCGGCTCGATCGGTTGAAGCCGCTGATTGAAGTCCAGGCGGATGGTCAGGCTGTCCAGCCGTGACGCTGCACGCAGCACCGGCCCAGCGGTGTCCCGCGGCGTTGCCCACAGCACCAGCGAAGCCGTTGAGTCCAGCATTACCAGCGCCGAATCGTAAGGCTCACGTCGGTCGCGCCGTTGGTTGCTGTTCTCGTCGATGGCTCCGTAGACCAGATACGTACCACGCGGCAGATGAGGCAGCGTGAAGTCGCCGATCGAATCGGCCCGGGCCACGTAGACCACGGAATCCGGCATGGCCACAGCCTCGATCAGACCGCGGGGTGTGGACCTCCCCTGTCCCCAATCGACAATCGTTCCCCTGATCTCCGTGTCAGGTATCTCGTCCCCGGTGGAGAACACGACAGTATGCCGTTCGGGGCTGCGGTTGTTGCGGAGGTCAGCCACGCCGGGCAGGAGTGTCACCGTGTACACGGTCCCCGGTAGCCACCCACCGTGCGGTCTCACGTCTATGGCCGTACGCCGCCACCGCACATTCACGCGTTCCATCCGTGGAGAGACCGCGATCAATTGGTCGAGACTTCCTCCTGACCGCTCGCTGATGACCTCGTCGAACTGGAAGAGAACGGAACCATCGAACCCCGGAAGCACCGCGCCGGAGTCCGGTTGTGTCTCGAGGAGAGATGGAGGGGTGAAGTCGGGAGGGCCGCCCGGCGGTTCCTGTACCCGGGCACATGCGGCGGCCATCAGGATGGCACCCACAGCGGCCGCTCTTACCAACGGGAACCCGCCTAGCACCCCAGCACGCGCAGTTTCTCCGCAAGTACGGCACGCTGCTCGCGCCACGAACGCTCCTTCTCGCGCTCCTTCTGCACCACATCGGCTGGTGCCCGTTGGACGAAGTTTGCGTTGGCGAGTTTGACGGACACCGCCCGCAGATGGCCGTCGATCCGTTCAAGTTCGCTGCCGAGCCGTGCGCATTCTCTGGACACGTCGATCGCGTCACCCAGGGGCACAAAGACGGTCGTACCGTCGGCAAGGACCGCGCTTGCGCCCGCTTCCCCCACGCCTCCGTTTTCTGCAGCGACCAGGGGGGCGATCCTGGCCAGACGCTCGATGGTGCGTTGTTCCGCGTTGAAGGCCTCGGCCGCGTCGATCCCGGCAGGCGCGACAAACGCGCGTACCGATCGGCCTGGCGGCACCTGGTACTCGGCCCGGATGGTCCTTACGGCCGTTACAAGCTCCTGCACACGGGCGAACCTCTGCTCGGCTTCTTCATCCAGAAGGCGCCGGTCCACTGAGGGCCACTCGGTTGATGCGAGCAGACCGCGAGGATTCCCGGTCAGATGGGCCCAGAGTTCCTCGGTAATGAAAGGAACCGTGGGGTGGAGAAGGGCGAGCCCGGTCCGGAAAACGTGTGCCAGGATGCTGCGGGCTACGTCGCCTCCCGGCGCATCGCCGTACAGCCGAGGCTTCACCTGTTCCAGATACCAGTCAGCCAACTCGTCCCAGACAAACTGGTGTGCCGCGTGGGCAGCATCGTTAAGGCGGAATCGCTCCAACGCGTCGGTGACTGTCGATATCGCGCGTTGCGTGCGGCTCAGGATCCAGCGGTCCGCCAGTTCGAAATGTGCCGGATCAATCCGCTCGAGCGTCGCCGGCGGCTCGCGCAGGTGCGAGAAGATCAGCCTTCCGATGTTCCAGAGCTTGTTGCAGAAGTTCCGGCCACCGCCGAATGTGGCGTCGAGGTCGTCCGGATCCATGATGACGTCGGTGCCTACCGGAGTGTTGGCGACCACGGTGTATCTGAGCGCGTCCGCACCGTAGCGGCGAATGACTTCCAAGGGGTCAATCCCGTTACCGAGAGACTTGGACATGCGGCGGTGCAGGGTATCGCGCACCGTGCCGTGGATGTACACGGTTTCGAAGGGCCGTTCACCCAGGAAGTGGTATCCCGCCATCACCATTCGGGCGACCCAGAAGAAGATGATGTCCGGAGCAGTGACCAATGTATGTCCGGGATAGAACTTCTCGAGATCCCGGGTACGCTCGGGCCAGCCCATGGTGGCAAAGGGCCAGAGCCATGATGAGAACCACGTGTCCAGCACGTCGGGATCCTGAGCAAGATCCGACGCACCGCAGCTGCGGCAGACTGCGGGATCCGTTCGGTCGGCCCACTCCTCTCCGCATGCATCGCACCGGAAGACCGGTATGCGGTGTCCCCACCACAGCTGACGGGAAATGTTCCAGTCCCGGATGTTATCGAGCCAATGTTCGTACACCCCGCCCCAGCGTTCCGGTACGAAGGTGAGGCGGCCTGCGCGGAAGGCATTGAGCGCCGGGGTGGCCAGGGGAGCCATCCTTACGAACCACTGGTCGGAGAGACGCGGCTCCACGATCGTTTCGCAACGGTAGCACCGCCGAACAGCGTGGCTGTGGGGCTCGATTCGATCGAGGAGACCCTGCGCCTCGAGTTGCTGCACAATTTCCTTTCGTGCCTCGAAGCGATCACGCCCCTCGAGATCCGGCGGCACTCGTCGGCCATTGGAATCTCCGGGATCCCGCATGCGGCCCTGAGGGTCCATCACGAGCGGCATTGGAAGATTGAGTCGCTGGCCTATCTCGAAGTCGGTAGCGTCATGCGCCGGGGTTATCTTGACAAACCCGCTGCCGAACTCCGGATCGACCGCCGCGTCCGCCAGGATGGGCAGTTCGATCTCGGTGAGTGGAAGCCGCACACGCCGCCCAATGGCCCAGGCCGTCTTTTCATGGTCTGGATGCGCCACCACCGCGGTATCGCCCAGCAGGGTTTCGGGACGCGTCGTGGCAACAAGTACGTGGTCTGCCGTTTCCTGCCGTCCGCTGTCAACCTCCGCCGCCAGCAGGGGATACTTGATGTAGTACAACTGACCTTCGGTGTCGTGAAACTCCGCTTCCTCGTCCGACAAGGTGGTAAGGCATCGTGAACACCAGTGAATGACTCGATGACCCCGGTATACGAGGTCCTGCTCCCATAAAGAGACAAACACGTATCGGACAGCGGCTGAGTATGAGTCGTCGAGGGTGAACCGCGTTCGAGTCCAGTCGCACGAAGCGCCCAGGGCCTTGAGTTGTTCGAGTATCGTGCCTCCGGTCTCGCGTACGTGGGTCCATACCCGTTCGACGAAGGCCTCGCGGCCAAGATCGAAACGAGTCCTGCCCTCACGACCAACCAGTCGTTCCACCACGTTCTGCGTCGCGATGCCGGCGTGGTCCGTGCCCGGCAGCCAGAGTGTTCCGCGACCGCGCATTCGCTCAAAACGGATCACGACGTCCTGAAGTGTATTGTTGACTCCGTGGCCCATATGAAGCACGCCGGTTACGTTGGGCGGCGGGATGACTATCACGTACGGTTTACGACGGTCGTCCGGGTCCGCGGTGAAGATTCCGGCATCGAGCCACCGCTGATAGATCCCGCGTTCGATGATTGAAGGATCGTACTGCGGAGCCAGTTGTCCTCGGGTCATGTGCGAGCCGGCACGTCGCGGCCTTCCACGAGGATCCGGTTCACAACCAGCTCCACCCCGGGGACGCTGCGTACCACGTCGGCCGCCACCCGACGCGCTGCGACATCAGGGACCCGTCCCGCCAGTTCCACCAGACCGCGGTCGAGGACCCTGGCGTCCACGTCCAATGCGCCGGTCCCGGGGCTGTCCCTGAGTGCCTCGGCCACGGCGCGCGAAAAGTTCGAGGCATCGGCGCGTCCCCGTCGCCGGAATCTCCGGATCACCCGGCGAACGCGCTCTCCATGCAGGTCACCCAGGAGTTCGCCGGCGACGAGGCCAAGCACCAGGCCGCCGGTGAATCCGGCGGCAGCGCTCAGCGCCACACCGGCTATGCTCTCATTGCTGGCGGCGCGTCGCACCGGTACAACCTCCCGTAGCTTCCGTTTCAGGGCTGTGCTACAATTCTCAGCGGGATAGGAGAACAATGCGCAAAGAGACGCATGAAATCAACGGAAGTGCGAGCGTGAAAGACGGGACAATACGGCTGACCCTGCCGGATGGCACGGTGCGCGAACTTGAGCGCGGTGCCACTGCCGAGCAGCTTGCCGAGCTGATTGGACCACGCCTCGCGAAGGCGGCGCTTGCGGCCCGCGTGAACGGTTCGGTACGGGACCTGAACCGGCCAATAGAGCAGGACGCCGCCGTGGAAATCCTCACCGAGAGGGATCCGGCGGCGCTCGATGTCTTGCGCCACTCCTGCGCACACATTCTTGCCACCGCGGTGCGCAGGCTGTTTCCCGGGGCGCAGATCGGGTTCGGTCCGCCCATCGAAGACGGATTCTACTATGACTTCGATGTGGGCCGACCGTTCACACCGGAAGATCTGTCCAGAATAGAAGAGGCCATGAAGGACGTGGTGGCCGAAAACCATCAGTTCGTCCGCGAGGAAGTGGGACGTGAGGACGCACGCCACCGGTTCAGGGACGATCCGCTCAAACTCGAGCGGCTCGAAGAACTGCGCGACGACGAGGTGATATCCGTCTACACCGACGGTCCGTTTGTGGACCTGTGTCGGGGGCCGCACGTTCCGAGCACAGGAAGAGTCAGGCACTTCAAGCTGCTCCATGCGGCCGGTGCTTACTGGCGCGGCGATTCCCGCCGCCAGATGCTGCAGCGCATCTACGGTACCGCCTGGTTCAGCAAGGCGGACCTTGAGGCCTACCTGCACAGGATCGAGGAGGCGCAGAAGCGCGACCACAGAGTCCTCGGCCGGCAACTGGATCTCTTCTCGGTACAGGAGGTGGTTGGTCCGGGGCTGCCGTTCTGGCACCCGCGCGGCGCCATAATCCGGTGGCTGCTCACGCGCGCCGTGGAAGACGATAACGTGGCGTGCGGCTATGAACTGGTCTACACCCCTCACGTCACCCGGGAGGAGCTGTTCGAGATTTCCGGACACCTTCCACTCTATTCTGCCAATCAGTATCCGCCGATGGCCGCGGGGGCCGGGGAGCAGGAAGACGTGCGCTACCGGGTGAAGCCCATGAACTGCCCGATGCACGCCCTGATCTATCAGACACGCCAGAGGAGCTATCGCGATCTGCCGGTACGCCTCTCCGAGGTGGCCAGCGTGTATCGCAACGAGCTTTCCGGGACCCTGCACGGGTTGCTGAGAGTTCGAGCCCTCTCGATGGACGATGCTCACATCTTCTGCACGCTGGAGCAGGCTGAGGACGAGATCTTTCTCTGTCTTGAACAGGTGGAGCGGCTGGTCAGGGATCCGTTCGGGTTCGAGTTGGAGTTCGAGGTCTCGACCCGACCACCGGATCGGCTGGGAGACGATGCCGCGTGGGACAGTGCCGAACAGATCCTCATGCGGGCGCTCGACCGAAAGGGGATTGCATACGGAATGGATATGGGTGGTGGGGCTTTCTACGGACCCAAGATCGACATCAAGTTCCGAGATGCGATTGGCCGGTCATGGCAGGGACCCACCGTACAGCTCGACTTCCAGCTACCAGAGAGGTTCAACCTCGAATACACGGGAGCCGACAACAAGCCGCACCGTCCGGTCATGATTCATAGAGCCGTGTACGGCACGCTGGAGCGGTTCATCGGTTGTCTGATCGAGCATTTCGCCGGAGCGTTCCCGTTCTGGCTTGCCCCGGAACAGGTGCGGGTGCTGCCCATAAGCGAGGCGCAGAACGAAGGCGCGCGTGCTCTTGGAGCGCGCCTCAGGACAGCGGGTATACGGGTGCACGTCGATGACCGCAATGAGACGCTGAACTATCGCATCCGGGATGCCGAGATGCTCAAGATTCCTTATATGGCGGTCGTAGGACAGCGTGAACTGGACCAGGGCGCTGTAGCGCTCCGGGCCCGCGGAGCAGGGAAGAAGCAGGAGGTCATGAAGATCGAGGTTGTTCTTGAGAGATTTCGCGAAGAAAACAACCGCGTTATGTTCCGCGTGCCATGAGTGACGCATCCCGCATCCCTGTAATCACAGGCGCCGTCCGGACTCCGGTTGGACGCTTCATGGGTGGTCTGAGTTCGCTGCCTGCTCCCAGGCTCGGAGCCGTGGCCATAGCCGAGGCCGTCAGGCGTGCCGGTGTGGGGAGCAGCGCGATTGACGAAGTCATAATGGGCAACGTGCTGCAGGGAGGGGTGGGTCAGGCTCCAGCACGGCAGGCCGCTATCCACGCAGGGCTGCCGGGCGAGATTCCAGCTCTGACGGTTAACAAGGTCTGCGGCTCGGGACTTAAGGCGGTGATGCTGGCGGCGCAGGCCGTGCGGGCCGGGGATGCGCAATGCATAGTGGCCGGGGGCATGGAATCAATGTCCAATGCGCCGCATTACCTTTTCGGGATCAGAGGCGGTGTCAGGTTCGGTAATCAGCAGCTGGTGGATGGTCTCATCCACGACGGATTGTGGTGCTCGTTCCACGACCGTCACATGGGCGGACATGCCGAGTACACCGCGCGGAAGGCCGGGGTGACTCGTGAGGATCAGGATCGCTTCGCTCTGGAGAGTCACCGGAAGGCTGTGGCGGCAATGGAAGCCCACAGGTTCAGGGAAGAGACGGTGCCCGTGGAGGTGAAAGAGCGAAAGGCCACAAAGCTGGTAGAGATGGATGAAGGCCCCCGGAAGGACACGAGTCTCGAAGCATTGTCCGGTCTCAGGCCCGCGTTTCAGCAGGACGGTACGGTCACCGCCGGGAACGCTCCGGGGATGAACGACGGCGCTTCCGCGCTCGTGGTGGCGTCACAGGCCCTCGCCGAAGCGCACGGACTTCCGGTGCTGGCCCGCATCACCGGATATGCAGCGGGTGGCGGGCCGCCTGAAGAACTCTTTTTCGCGCCCATCGTTGCGGTTCAGAACCTCATGCGCCGCTCGGGAACATCCATAGATGATTACGACCTGATTGAAGCGAACGAGGCGTTCTCGGTGCAGGTGCTCGCGGACGGCCGCGCGCTGAAGTGGGACTGGGACCGGGTAAATGTGAACGGTGGCGCCGTGGCGCTGGGGCATCCGATAGGGGCCAGCGGTGCCAGGATCCTCACTACCTTGCTGTACGCCATGCGAGACCGGGATGCGGCAACCGGACTCGCGACGCTGTGTCTGGGTGGTGGAAACGCCGTGGCCCTGAGCGTGGAGCGCGTTTAATGACTGTACGCACTGAAGCCGTATCATTGACTTCCCCGCGACCGTTGGTGCGCGTGCTTGCTGTGGTAGCGGGCGCGCTGTTCGTGGCACTGGCCGCGCAGATTGCGGTACCCGTGCCCGGTACGCCGGTGCCCTTTACCCTCCAGGTCCCGGCGGTACTGATAGTCGGCGCCGTTCTGGGACCGGGACTCGGTGCGGCCAGCATGGTGCTATACCTGGCGGCGGGCGCGGTGGGGGTACCCGTCTTTGCGCCAGGTGGTGTGGTTGGGCTTGCCCGGCTTTTCGGACCCACCGGGGGATACCTGCTGGCGTTTCCGCTCGCTGCCGCGGTGGCAGGAAGGTTTGCGGCTGTGGGTGGTTTTGGTACCATGGTGGCCGGGCTCGTTGCGGGGCTGCTGCTGATACACGCGGGAGGCGTAGCTCAGCTTGCCATCCTCGGCGGTGACATGGCGATCGCCATCCAGCTCGGTTCCGTACCGTTCCTGCTGATGGACGTCCTCAAGCTGGCTGTCGCGGCGGCTGTTGTCCGGGCAGGGACACCGCCAGTCAAACGTCTCTTGCGCTGAGCGGTCGACCCGCGCTGGAGTGGAAAGCGGTAGCGCGCGGCATTGGTGCCGTCCTCGCGTTCTACGGTGCTGTGGTCGTCATTTTTTCCGGGCTTGCGCTGCTGGTGCCGGCCCCCTGGGTGCGGATGCACCCGCTCTGGGTGCAGTTCGTGCTCATGCTGGTCGCGGTCGGGGTGGTGTCGGTGTGGCTGGCGTGGCGCACACGCTGGGCACCGGCTGCGTGCGGATGGCCATCCTGGGGTGAGGCGGTGCGCGGATTTGCGCTGGCGTTGCTTGCAGGGGTAGTCATGGCCGGGTTGGCGGTGGGGGTATCTGTAGTTCTGGGCCGGGCGCAGGTAACCGCATCGGTCGGACCCGACGGGTACCTGGAGGCGGCCCTGCCGGTTGCCGCCCTGCTCACGATTGCGGCACTGGCCGAGGAGTTGCTCTTTCGCGGGTTCCCGCTGGCGCGGCTCGCGGCGGTGGTTGGCAGGGTACGGGCCAGTCTGGCGTTGGCCGTCGCCTTTGCGCTGATGCATCTGTACAATCCCGATGCCTCTGCGGCCGGTCTCCTCAACGTGGCGCTCGCCGGGCTCGTGCTGAGTGCAGCGTTCTTCGGGCCGGGCGGGATCGCTGCGGCGTGGGGGCTCCATCTTGGATGGAACGGCGGGCTTGCCCTGGGGGCAGATGCTCCGGTGAGTGGCTGGAACTTCGGGCTCCCTCACGTGACCTACAGCGCACCTGAACGCGGGTGGCTTACGGGCGGCAGTTTCGGGCCGGAAGGGGGCGTTGCGGCGACCTTGGTATTCGGCCTGGCGCTGGTCGTGTGGGTGCGGCTCGCGCGCCGCAAAGTGATGGGAAAGGAGGCAGGCGTCGGGTGAGCACGCAGCGGATGGCCGTCGTCGGAGCGGGCACCATGGGTAACGGCATAGCCCATGTATTCGCCCAGCACGGCTGGCAGGTGGCCCTGATTGACGTGGTTCAGGAACGGCTTGAAGCCGGCCGTGAAGCGATCCAGCGTAATATGGAACGCCAGGTCACAAAGGGTACGCTTTCTCCGGCCGACCGTGATGCTGCGTTGGACCGTATCTCGCTCGCTCTCAACCTCGAGGCCGTGCGGGACTCGGCGCTGGTGGTGGAGGCGGCCAGCGAATCACCGGAGGTCAAGTTTGCGATATTCGAACAGCTTGACAGCCACGCACCCACCGATTCCATCCTCGCCACCAACACTTCATCCATTTCCATCACGGAGATTGCGGCGCGAACCGGGCGTCCCGACAGAATCATCGGGATGCACTTCATGAATCCGGTTCCGATGATGCAGCTTGTGGAAGTAATCCGGGGCCTTGCCACTTCCGACGAAACGGCGGAGCGGGTCATGGACACGGCCATAGCTCTGGGCAAGACACCGGTTGAGGTGAACGACTATCCGGGATTCGTGTCGAACCGTGTACTGATGCCCATGATCAACGAGGCAGTATTCTGCGTGATGGAGGGCGTTGCGGAGCCCGAGGCCGTGGACACGGTGATGAAGCTCGGCATGAACCACCCCATGGGCCCGCTGGCGCTGGCAGACCTGATAGGACTGGATGTGTGTCTGGCGATACTCGAAGTGCTGCACGGCGGTCTGGGTGACGACAAGTATCGGCCGTGTCCGTTGTTGCGGAAAATGGTGGCCGCCGGCCGGTTGGGCCGGAAGAACGGCCGTGGGTTCTACGACTACAGCAAGCGAGCGTGACGTGAGTCCTGTCAAGAGGAAGAAACCTGCGAAGAAGAAGCCGGCTCGGAAGGCACCTGCCGGGAGACGGACCACCGAGCGGGCCGTGAAAGCCCGGATCCCGGGTCCGTTTGAGCAGATGGGCGAGCACGCTCACGAGCAACTGAGCCTCTGGTACGATCCGGATTCCGGATATCGTGGCATTGTTGCGATTCACAATACCGCGCTTGGGCCGGCTCTGGGCGGCACGCGCTTCTGGAAGTACCGGAGCGAAGCGGAAGCGATACTTGACGCGCTCAGACTTGCGCGTGGTATGACGTACAAGGCGGCCATGGCGGGGCTGGATCTGGGCGGTGGCAAGAGTGTTATCATCGGCGACAACAAGACGAAGCATCGGGAAGGGGTTTTCCGCGCTCACGGACTCCACGTCGACACGCTTGGTGGGCGCTACATCACCGCGGAGGATGTGGGAACTACACCGAGCGACATGGAGTGGATCCGGAAGAAAACGAAGCATGTCGTGGGTCTGGAAGGTCGGTCGGGGAATCCGTCACCGGTGACCGCGTACGGGGTCTACCGGGGCACCAAGGCCTGTGCGAAGTTCGTGTATGGAAACGACGATCTTTCCGGCCGTATCGTTTCACTACAGGGCTGCGGCAGCGTCGGTTACTATCTGGCCGAGCTGCTGCACCGCGAGGGCGCGCGGCTCATCGTCACGGATATAGATCGCGAGAAGGTAAAGCGGGTCGTGAACGACTTTGAGGCGAGCGCTGTGGAGCCGGGTGCGATCTATCGCCAGAAGGCCCATATTTTTGCCCCGTGCGCGCTCGGAGCCGTGGTCAATGGGCGCACGGTCAAGCAGCTGCGTGTGGACATTGTTGCCGGTGGCGCCAACAACCAGCTCGCAGACGAGCGGCACGGTGACATGCTGGATGAGCGGGGCATCGTGTATGCGCCTGATTATGTGATCAACGGAGGCGGGTTGATCAACGTCTATACCGAACTCAAGGGCTGGACGCTGGAGCAGGCGCGCCAGAAGGCGGGGGAGATCTACGACACTATCTGGCGGGTGCTCAACATGGCGCGGGATCTGGGAATTCCTTCATATCGGGCCGCGGATCGCCTGGCCGAGGAACGGGTGGCTGCGGCGGAGCGCGCTCGTGGTCTCCCGCACAGGGCTTGATGATGTCTGAACTCATGAGGCGCCAACAGCCGCTGTCAGATGTCGATCCCGATATAGCGGGCCTGATCCGCAGGGAGGGGGAGAGGCAGGAAGAGGGGCTCGAACTCATTGCGAGCGAGAACTTCGTTTCGCGGGCGGTGCTCGAGGCCATGGGGTCAGTGCTGACCAACAAGTACGCAGAGGGTTACCCCGGGCGGCGATACTACGGTGGTTGCGAAGTGGTGGACGAGATCGAACGTCTCGCCATCGACCGGGCGTGCCAACTGTT
>CAZTIV010000005.1:29864-66020 GCA_964613905.1 uncultured Gemmatimonadaceae bacterium
CTCATCGCGGCGGGCCAATATCCGTCGCCGGTGCCGCACGCTGACATCGTTACGAGCACGACACACAAGACGCTGCGGGGGCCACGTGGCGGGTTTATCCTCTGCACCGAGGCCTTTGCCAAAGCGGTAGACAAGCTGGTGTTCCCCGGCAGTCAGGGAGGACCGCTGGAACACGTGATAGCGGCCAAGGCGGTGGGGTTCCGTGAGGCGATGCGACCGGAGTTCAAGGCCTATGCGCGGCAGGTTGTGGCCAACGCGCGCGCCCTGGGCGAATCGCTGATGGAACGCGGTTTCACGCTCGCGTCCGGAGGCACCGACAGCCACCTGTTGCTGGTAGACCTGCGATCAAGGAACCTCACGGGGAAGGCTGCGGAAGAGCGGCTGGACAGTGTGGGAATCCACGTTAACAAGAACACAATCCCCGGTGATCCGCAGTCTCCGTTCGTGACGAGCGGTGTCCGTATCGGCACCCCGGCTCTGACAACGCGGGGAATGGCCGAACCGGAGATGAAGCGGGTGGCGCGCCTGATAGACGCGGCGCTGACGGCCGGAAACGAAGATGACCTGCGCCGGGTGGTCACCGACGTGAGGAACCTGGCCCTCGAGTTTCCGCTGGGAGATGTGGTGACGGCGGCGGCTAGTTGAGGCTTACCTCTTGCTCGCCGAGCCGGGTTTCCCCACCTTAGATACGTGTACGATCTTCAGCTGGCTGACGAGATACTCGAGCGAATCCGCGCGCGGGACGGCCGCTATAATGAGCAGGCCTACGTCTTCGTGCTGGCTGCGCTGGAGTACTGTCAGAGCCACCGGCCTGTCCGCGGACATATCACGGGAGATGAGCTGGCGTGGGCCTGCCGGGATTACGGGCTTGACCAGTTCGGACTCACCACCCGTACTGTTCTGGAGCATTGGGGCGTCAGGAGCACCGAGGATCTGGGCCGGATCGTCTTCACGCTGATCGATGTGGGACTGCTCACCAGCCAGCCCCACGATCGTGTGGAGGACTTCGCCGCGGTCTATGATTTTGCCGAGGCGTTCGATGAGAGTTATCCGTGGCTCGGCATGCACCGCGGCAAGAGCGCCGGATAGGGGTCCGGTTGGGAGGGCGTCCGAAAAGGGGGGTACAATGGACGTGAAAGATTGGCCGCAGTGCAGAAAGTGTGAGCGCGGGGTGCTGGTTCCACTCTCCGACTATGGGCGTGACGGCGCGCCCATCACGTACAAGGCCTGGGTCTGCACGCATCCCGAGTGCGGATTCAACCTGCGCATCGACAACGGGGAGATATCCCTGGGCCGCGCGATCGGACAGAGCTTCAAGTAGTTGTTTCCCATTCCGGTCCTCACCGCCCGGCAGGCCGCCGAGTGGGATGAGCGAGCCCGCTCGACGCATTCCGTTCCCAGCCGCGTCCTCATGGAGTCGGCAGGCCGGGCTGCCGCGCTGGCAATCGCCCGTACCTTTGGCGAGAGACTTGGTGCGGGTGTGCTCGTGGCGGCGGGCTCCGGCAACAACGGGGGTGATGGTTGGGTGACGGCGCGCGCCCTGCACGCCGTAGGCGTCGCGGTAAACGCAGTGGAGGTTGGCCGTAACCGTTCCGCCGATTGCGAAGCCAATCGTACGCTTGCGCTGGCCGAAGGCGTCCGCATAGTGGAGGAAGGCGAGGTATGGCCCGCTGCCGGCGTTGTGGTTGATGCCTTGCTGGGTACGGGGGCATCAGGTCCTCCCCGTGGAGCGGTAGCTCAACTGGCCTCCCGAATCGCACAGGTCAGGTCTCCCGTAGCAGCTATTGACGGACCCACCGGGCTGAATCTCTCCACCGGCGAGGCACACGGCCCGGTCCGGGCTCAACTCACAGTTACGTTCGGCGGTGTCCGGCGCGGGCACCTGGCCGCTCGCGACTGGTGCGGCACACTGATGGTGGCGGACATAGGATTTCCTCCACCTGATCCTGCCTGGCCCGTGCTGATCACAGACCGCTGGGTTCGTGACCATCTCCCGCGGTTCGCCCCTGGCATGCACAAGGGTGACCGAGGCCACGTGCTCGTGATCGGCGGGGATACGGGCATGGCCGGCGCCGCCATTCACGCGGCGCGTGCGGCCTTCCAGTGTGGTGCTGGGATTGTGAAGCTGGCGGTTCCCGGAGATTCGTTAGCTGCGGCGCAGGCGAACCTGCCGGATGCGCTCACCGTAGCCACTCGGCTGGGTCCGGGCGTGGAACCCGAACTCGCAGATGCGATGAATTGGGCGGATTCCATTGTCCTCGGTCCCGGGTTGGGTCGAGCGCCTGAACGCGAGCGGTTCGCCCGAGCGGTACTTGAGACGGCAGCCGTACCCCTGGTCATTGACGCCGACGCGTTACATGTACTGGCAGGAAACCTCGACGTGGGCAAGGCCATGCGCGTGCTCACCCCTCACCCGGGGGAATTCGCTGTTGCGTTTCCCGGACAAGCGCACCTGTTGAACGATGACAGGTATGCCGCCGCGGCCAGTGCGCATGAAGCGTCAGGGGGAAACCGCGTTCATACGCTGCTTCTGAAGGGTGTTCCTACCGTGATCGCCTGCCGGTCCGGACTTCGCGTGGTGGCGGCGGGGAATCCGTCTCTGGCCACGGGTGGGAGCGGTGACCTGCTGGCCGGCGCCGTAGCCGCCTTTCTCGCAGCCGGACTGGTGCCGGAAGATGCTGCGGCACTGGGCGCGCAGGCCCTGGGACGAGCGGCCGATCTCGCCGTGCTCGATCACACCGTGCGCGCCACCCGTCCCGAACATGTGGCTGCCGAGTTCCCGAACCTGTGGCGCCGATGGTCGGAGCCTGAGGTCCCCATGCCTCCTGTGATGGCGACACTGGATTCGCCGCAGCTTGAGTGATGCGGTGGCTACTGGCAGGGGTGGTGTTGGTCTGCGCCAGCGAACTCGCATTCGCGCAGACCGGCCGGTTCCGGCCTGAAGACCGGGTTGTAATCTCCGACTTCAGCGTGGTGGAGGCTGTGGCTGCCAGCGAGAGCCATGTCTTCGCCGCAACGCCGAACGGGCTCATCATTTACGACCGCCGCTTCCGTCGATTCGAACCGCCGGTTACGCCACTGGATGGGTATCCGGCTGCCCGGGTGCTGACGGCTCTGGCCGATCCGGTCGACGGTTCGATCGGACTCGGTACGCCGGATGGGCTGGCTCATTACCGGTCGGACATGCACATGTGGGATCTCCTCCCTTTGTCGGGCGGTGTTCGTGACATGCTCTATGATTCAGCCGATCCTTTCCGCGGAGTATTTCTTCGCCTGGCCACGGGCTGGGCGTTCCTTCCGCGGGGAGGTGTGTTTCCAATGCGTGGTGTTCCCCTACCGCCGCCCGGCCGCCGAGCTGGATCGCTGAACGTGAACGATCTGATGCGACGAGCCCCGTACGCCGACGCCATGCGCGCCTTTGTGCTTACCGATGAACGACTTCGAACTCATCGATACACGAGCGCGGCGGCGGTCCCGCTTGCCGACGAAATCTATCTTGGTACCGATGGACTGGGTCTGATGCGGCTCGATCCAGTTGTGGTACGGTTCGAACGTCTTCCGTTCGGCCTGCTCTCGAGTGGCGTGTCAGCGGTGGTCGCTACGAGGGACGGAATCTGGGCTGGTTCGGACGGGCGCGGGCGGAGGGCCGGAATCACGTTCTCAACCCCTGATCTTCAGCGATTCATGGATATTGAGGGGCCGCCCGTGACCGGCTTCGGAGGTGCAGCGGTTCACGCGATTCTGATTCGCGGCCGCGACGTGTGGGCCGGTACGGGGAGAGGACTGTTACGGATGGATCAGCAGGGTGACGGCGACTGGCTCGGAACCGTCAACGGCCTGCCGTCAGCCGAGGTACTGGCCTTGGCGGAGAGCGGTGATGCTGTGTATGTGGGTACGAGTCGCGGGCTCGCTCTGGTGGGTCCGGGCGGCCATGTGGAGCGTGCGGGCGGTTATGCTGGTCCCGTGCGGGCTGTCGCGGCCGTTGGAGATACCGTCTGGCTCGCCACCAACATCGGTCTCGGCCTGATGACCCAACCGGACATGGGCATTCTGGTGGCGGACGAGGGTCGGCATGAGCTCAGGCGTCCCATCAGGGCGCTCGCTCTTGCGGGAGACACGCTTATAGTGGGTGCTGACGAACGCATACTTTGGCGCGCGCCGGGTGATACCTGGGTGGTGGAGCGTGCGTTTGGAGCGGATCTGGGTGGCCTCGTGGCGCTTGCAGGTGATGGGGGCGGTGTGTGGATTCTGGGCAGATCCGGCCTGGCCTTCCTGCATTTTGGCACACGAGCGACCAGAACCTGGGTCGGCCCGGATCTTCTGCCGGGTGAGGCGCGAGGGATCGCAGTAAGCGACGATTATCTTTGGATTGCTACCGAACACGGGTTGGTACGGCTCAGAAAACGGGCATTTCTGCCATGAATGAAACCACGCACACGATGCTCGGACCGGGCGGTGAATTCGATCGAATCCGCTCCATATGGCGGGTGCTTGGGGAGCGTGGTGTCGGCGGCGGCGACGACTGTGCTCTGGTAAGGGTTGGTGGCGCACAGCTGGCAGTCACCTGCGACCAGTCCATCGAAGATGTGCACTTCCGGCTGGGCTGGCTCAGTCCCCAGGAGGTCGGATGGCGTGCGGCGGCGGCCGCGCTCTCTGACGTTGCGGCCATGGCTGCGGCGCCGGAAGGTGTGCTGGCGAGCGTGGCCGTGCCTGAGGAGCAGCCGGACAGCTTTGCAGCCGAGCTCATGGGTGGGGTGGCCGATGCGGCGGAGAGCGTCGGAGCGAAGGTCTGGGGTGGGGACCTGGCCCGCAGCGAGTGTGTGGTGGTGAACGTGATGGTGGTTGGCGTAGTGGAGCGCCCGGTTCGTCGTAAGGGGGCGCGGCCGGGCGATGGTCTCTGGGTGACGGGTCGCCTGGGAGCTCCCCAGGCGGCGTTGGCGGCCTGGCGCGCAGGAAAGGAGCCTGATGGGGAAGCCCGGGACAGGTTCGTACATCCCGTACCTCGGGTAAGAGAGGCTGTCTGGCTGGCCGCGCGTGGTGCCACGGCCATGATCGATGTGAGCGACGGTATTGCCGGAGATGCGGGACACCTGGCAGTGGCATCACAGGTGGCGTTGAGCATTGACGCTCTGAGCGTGCCCGTTCATCCCGCAGCTGCCAGGGAGGATGCCCTCGCGGGGGGTGAAGAGTTTGAACTGCTCGTGACCATGCCAGGCGGGTTCAGCGACGCGGAGGAGTTCATGCGCACGTTTTCCCTGCCACTCACCCGCATCGGGACGGTCCAGTCCGGCACCGGCGTAAGCGGGATGGAGGGGTTCGGTGGGTACTCGCATTTCTAGAGGGCAATAGCCGTCTTGCGCACCACCTGGTATTTCATCAACCTGCTCATCTGGACCACCTGGTACGGATGCAAGGCCATCGGCGCGGGGTTGCTGGGGGTGCCGAGGCGTCCCAACGGCGTCTATGATGAATGTGCCCGGCGATGGGCACGGAAGCTTGTGAAGGCGGCCAACACTCCGGTGAAGGTGGTTGGTTGGGAACGGGTGCCTCGCGGCGTACCGGTGGTATTTGTGTCTAACCATCAATCGTTTTTCGACATTCTTGCATTGCTCGCCACCATCCCTGGCACGGTCCGGTTTGTGGCCAAGAAGGAAATGGCGTCCATTCCTGTGCTGGGCAGGGCCATGCGCGCCGCGGGTCACATCTATATAGATCGACAGAACCGGGCCGCCGCCTTCAGCGCATACGAAGAGGCTGCCGAGGCCATTCGGAGCGGGCTCAGTGCCGTAGTGTTCCCGGAGGGGACGCGCAGTCGCACCGGCGAGCTGCTGCCGTTCAAGAAAGGGCCGTTTGTTCTGGCGATTGCGGCGCAGGTGCCCATAGTGCCGGTCTATTGCTCGGGCACTTTCGACATTCTTCCCAAGGGCAGGCTCACCCTGCGGTCACACCCCATTACGCTCACCTTTGAAGAGCCGATCATGACTGAGGGGCTGAATTACGAACGGCGTACGGATCTGCTCGACCGGACGCGCGAAATACTGGAACGCTTGCGCGTTGACGGCGCTCCGGCGGGGCGGTAGGTTCCGCGCGCCATGGCCACCATCATAGAAATTCACGGGCGGGAGATCCTCGACTCTCGCGGCAATCCCACCGTCGAAGCGGAAGTGACACTTGCGGGCGGTGCCATCGGCCGTGCCGCGGTGCCGAGTGGGGCATCCACTGGTGAGCATGAAGCGGTGGAACTTCGCGACGGCGACCTCAAACGCTATGGCGGCAAGGGCGTGCTGGAGGCGGTGAAGCACGTAAACGAGGTGATCGGTCCCAGGCTCGAGGGCATGAGCGCGCTCGACCAGGTGGCCATCGACATGGAGATGGTTGAGCTGGACGGCACGCCGAACAAGGGTAATCTGGGTGCGAACGCAATTCTGGCAGTGTCGCTCGCAACCGCGCGTGCAGCGGCCCAGGAGGTTGGGCTACCGCTCTATCGTTACCTCGGCGGTCCGATGGCCCGGGTACTGCCGGTGCCCATGATGAATATCCTCAACGGCGGGGCGCACGCATCCAACAATGTGGATGCCCAGGAATTCATGGTGGTGCCTGTTGGCGCGGAGCGATTTGAGGACGCTCTGCGGATGGGAGTTGAGGTATTCCACGCACTGAAGAAGGTGTTGAGCAAGCAGGGTTTGTCTACCGCAGTGGGCGATGAGGGTGGGTTTGCTCCCATGCTGCCGTCGAACGAGGCGGCATTGGAAGCGGTGGTTGCGGCGGTGGCGGCGGCGGGATACCGGCCGGGCGACGATATCGCCATTGCGCTTGACGTGGCCGCCAGCGAGCTGCATCAGGACGGCGCCTACGTTTTCAAGAAGGGTGATGGGTCGAGCCGTTCGGCGGAAGCCATGGTCGAGTTGTACAGGAGTTGGGTGGACAAGTATCCGATCATCTCGATCGAGGACGGACTGGCTGAAGATGATTGGGGGGGTTGGGAGCAGCTTACGAAGGCACTGGGCGGCTCCGTCCAGCTGGTGGGCGACGACCTCTTCTGCACCAACCACGAGCGACTGTCGCGGGGGATCCAGGGCAACGTGGCCAACTCCATTCTGATCAAGGTGAACCAGATTGGCACGCTTACTGAGACGCTTCAGTGTGTGGAGCTGGCCCGGTTGAACGGGTACGGAGTTGTGATCTCGCACCGGTCCGGGGAAACGGAGGACGCGTTCATCGCCGACCTGGCGGTGGGGTGCGGGGCGGGGCAGATCAAGACCGGGAGTGCGTCACGCAGCGACCGGACCGCCAAGTACAACCAGTTGCTGCGCATCGCGGAGGAGCTGGGCGACGCGGCGCAGTACCCCGGACGCGACGCGTACGGAATGTGAGGCCGGCGCGCGCGGTCGGTCTCCTGGTGGTGCTGGGCGGTGTGATGTTCGGATTCTGGGGGGGCGAGTACAGCACCTTTGACTGGTGGGGGCTCAGGCGGGAGGTGGCCCGGGAGCGCGCCATGATCGAGCGGCTTGATGCGGAGATTGACAGCCTGACGATGGAGGCGGAGGCGCTCGAGTCGGACTCAGCTACTCAGGAACGCGTAGCCCGCGAGCGCTTCGGGATGGTGCGGTCAGGTGAGATGCTGTTCAGGGTAGAGCCGGCTGAACCTTGAGGGTCCGGCTGTGAAGGCGTTAGTTTTGTAGTCATCACGGCGGCGTAGCTCAGCTGGTTAGAGCAGCGGAATCATAATCCGCGTGTCGGGGGTTCGAGTCCCTCCGCCGCTATTCAAGCCGGCCTCTCTTCGAGGGGGTGGTTGTGGCATCAAAGGTATTCTCCCGAGCCGTTGTGGTGGTGGCGTACCTGGTTGCCTCGGGTCCGGCGCTGGAAGCCCAGCACAGTCTCAGTGCCGTAATGCGGGATACGGCTCTCGCCAACGGCCTCCATGTGGTTGTCGTGGCCAACCCAACCGTCCCCCTTGTCACAATCCAGGTGACGATCCGCAACGGCGCGTTTACCCAGCTCGAAGAGAGTGACGAGGGCGTTCCCCATCTTCTGGAACACATGCTGTTCCGGTCATACGGCAGGAGCGGGTTCTCTTCGGAGGCCTACGACCTTCAGGCCAGCTACAACGGCACGACCGGCGACGAAACAGTCACCTACTATATGACGCTACCATCCTCCAATCTCGACCGGGCGTTGCGGTCCATGGGGGAACTTGTGCGATCGCCGCGATTCCAGGTGGATCAGCTGGTATCAGAACGGGAAGTGGTGCGCGGTGAACTGCATCGTGCGGTAGCTGATCCCCGGTTCCTGCTCGATCGAGCGGTGGATGAACGGGTCTGGGGCACGGGATGGGGCCGGAAGAACGCCATCGGCAATGCAATCACCATCCAGAATGCCACGGTCGACCGCTTGAAACGCATGTATGACCGTTTCTATCTCCCCAACAACGCAGCGCTGGTTCTCACGGGCGACGTTACGGCGGAAGCGGCGTTTGGTCTTGTCGCCCGACACTTCAGTGGATGGAGGGCTGCGGAGGATCCCTTTGCCACGCTTGTGATTCCCCCCATGCCTCCCCTCCAATCCCGTCAGGTTGTGCCGGTAACGGCCGAGGCCACCGACATAACGATACTTGTTCGCTGGCAGGGTCCGAGCGTTCACGGGGATCCCGTGGCCACATACGCCGCCGACGTGTTCTCGTCCATAGTGAACAACCGCACATCCGGAATGCGGGAACGACTCGTGGACAGCGGGCTCTTCCAGCGTGTTTCGATGAGTTATCTGACACGGGCGCATGTGGGACCCGTTTCCCTCGAAGGGGTGACGACGGCCGATCGATTGGTGGAAGCCTCGGCGGCCTTGCGGGCGGAGGTCGCGCGTTTCGGAGAGCCCGACTATGTGACCGGTGAAGGGTTGGCGATCGCCAAGAAACAGCGTGAGGTGGATTGGGCGATGGCAATGGAGACACCGTCCGGGTTGGCGTTCTTCGTAGGCGAGTTCTGGAGCGTAGCCGGATTGGGATACCTCCGAGGCTACCTCGATGGCATGGAGGCAGTGCAGGCTGCCGACATCCACCGCTACGTGTCAACTTATCTCGATGGCAAACCCTGGGTTGTCGGAATTATGGCGTCGAGTGCCACGAGGCGGGAACTGGGAGCCCGCTTCGAGGCCGCCATGGCGCCGTGGAGGAACTGATGGTCACAAGGATGGGTGCAGTTCTCGCGGCGCTGGCGCTTTTCCCAGGGGCGGCCCCGGCACAGGGGGTATCTGCTCCTGATACCGGCACCGTCGAGTTCGAGGTTGGTGGTCTCAGGGTGATTCACCGGCATCTCCAGGCGAACGACCTTGTGGCAGCGAATCTGTATCTCCTGGGAGGATCGCGGCAGATCGATGCGGGCAGTGCCGGCATCGAGCCGATGTTGCTGGCGGCGTCGGAGTACGGGACGCTGGAATACCCGGCGCGGGAGGCCAGGCTGGCCTTTGCCCGTACGGGAAGCCGGATTGCGCTGTTTGCAACACCCGACTGGACGGTGTTCGGCTTTCGCGGTCTCAGGACCGATTTCGATTCTACCTGGGCAGTGTTTGCCGACCGCATCATGAATCCCGAACTCGATTCGGCTGCGGTGGAGGTCGTGAGGGCGCGAATGATAGTGAATGCCAGGGGCAGGAGCACTCACCCGGATGCGGCCGTGCGATTGCTCGCCGACAGCGCGGCGTTTGCGGGGCATCCCTACGCCAATGATCCGGACGGTACCGAGGCGTCACTCGAGAGGATCACGGTTGCCGATCTGAAGGAGTACCTGCGTTCGCAGATGCTGACCTCCCGCATGCTGCTGGTGGTGGTGGGGAACGTGCCGCGGGAGCAGGTGGAAGCTGCCGTGAGCAGGACTCTCGCCCACCTGCCGCGTGGGGAATACGTCTGGTCACTCCCGGTCCCGTGGCCGGCGGCCCGGGCAACCGTCACGGGTCGACCGAGACAGTTGCCCACTAACTACATAGTCGGATACTTCGCCGGGCCGCGGAGTGACAGCCGCGATTATCTGGCGTTCCGCATAGGCACGCTCATCGTGGGCGGGTTTGCCGGCAGCGTAATCAGGGAGCAGGGGTTGTCGTACGCGGCCCATCCTCTGCTGCTCGATCGTGGGGCTGCGGGGGGTGGATTCTACGTAACTACGGTGCGGCCGGACAGCGCGATCAAGCTGTTCAACAGCGCGATCGAGGATGCCCGTGACGGCAGGCTCCCGCGGGCGGTACTGAGGCGGTATTTCGACGGATTCATGACTTCGTACTACGCCGAGAACGAGTCCAGCGCGGGCCAGGCAGACTTTCTGGCGCGGTTCGAGTTGCTGCGGGGAGGTTGGCGGCACTCGGCGCGGCACATGGATGAATTGCAGGCGGTGCGGTGGGGCGACATCGGGCCTGCAATCCGGCGCTACATCCGCAATATCCAGTACGTCTATATCGGAGACATCAATCGGGTTCCCGCACGGGAGATGACCCGGTTCTGAACCCTGATGGCTCCGGCCCACGAGTCCCGGCAAACCTGTGCCAGAGTGTTGTCAGGCTGACGGCGCCCACCGCCCCCACGGTACCAGCCACAAAATCCCTGAGGTCCCCGCTCCTGTAGTCCAGCTGTGCCTGGGCCAGTTCAACCAGCCCGGCCATGCTCACGGTGAGGCCCAGGCTGATCCAGATAGCCCTGCGTGACGGAGGGTCGAAGCACCAGTACGCCAGCCCAGCCAAGGCGCCAAAGAGGACGAAATGCACGATCTTGTCGAAGCCGCGGACCTGGTCGAGGGGGGTGGAGGGCACGGGAGCAAGGGTGAGTACCAGAATGAATCCGAGGTAGGTCCCAAGCAGAAGACGGCGTGTCTTTATGGTGACGTGGTCGCAGAGCATCTTGTAAGTTAAGCAACGGGGCGCGGATACGGGTCCGCAGGTGGCGTAGTGGTTACGCAACGGCAGTCCTGTTGCCGCTTCACCACCCCCACGTTCCGGCACGCCCCGCGGACCGGCTGTTTGATCTAAGTCGTTATATAGCAACTGATTATATGCCAGAACCCGTCCGGAGGGCGGCGGCATGGAGTATGCGTTAGGTAAGGTAGGCCACGGTTACGCTTGAAGGCACGCTGTGGCAAGACCTTACAAGACTAGAGTGTGAATTATGACTGTTTTCCGGAGTTTCTTGGTTGGCGCGGCCCTTTTGGCTATGGGCGGAACCGCCGCGGCAACAGAGCAGCACGACGTGAAGCTGATCAGTCCCGGATCAGTGACTGCCAACGGCCTGTACGTCGGGCCGTATAGAATACAGATCACAAGCATGCCGGGCACGCCGACGGTCGACATGTACTGCGTCGATTTTTTCCACGGCATCAACCCCACGACGTGGACCGCTAACTTCTCGGGCCTCTCAGGAGACCTGAGTCTGACGAGGCTCGGCCAGTCTTATGGCGTGGCTAATGCCGAGGCCGCTCGCGATGCCTATCGCAAGGCCGCGTGGCTTTCACTGCAGTTTGCCGCGAACCCTACGTCCAGTTGGGGCGGGATTCATGCGGCGATCTGGGTAATTACGACACCGCCGCCTCCGGACGCCAACAGCGGTGGCCCCCCAGCGCCCTGGCCCACTTTGGCCCAGCCTTGGCTCAACCTGATCGCCACTGACGTGAACGTCCAGTCTGAGATCGCTGCGATCAATCTGAGCCAGTGGATAATAGTCACGGACATCACTGATCCGGGTAACCAGGAGTTCTTGTACAGGGTACCCGAGCCACTGAGCATCCTCCTGCTTGGCTCCGGCGTTGTGGGCTTGGTGGCCACGGCCAGAGTCAGGCGTCGCTGGCAGTCCTGAATACGTAGTTACGCCGGTCCTTGCGCAACGGGCTGAATTCCACTAAGAGTTCAGCCCGTTTGCCTTTCCCCGTGACGGAGTGACCGTATCGTGCATCGATTTGTGCCGCCGCTGTACCTTTGTGCCGCCCTCTTGGTGGTCCTCCCGTTGGTGGATTTCGTTACGAACATCCTCCCGTTCAGGCTCGCTGACCCCGAGTGGCGATATGGCGTAGTCGGGCTTTTCTCCGGATTTGTGCTGACGCCTCTGGTGGGTGGCCTCCTGGCCGTCGGGGTTGCCGCGTTCGCCGGCCACGGGTCCACCCTGCGCTGGATATCGGTAGGGCTGGTGGCAGCGGCTGTTGCACTACTGCTCGCCAACATCGTGTTTGTGATGGACGTGGTCCAGGTGCGCGTCAGGGTACCTCCGGAAGCCCGGAGTACGTTTGACATCGGGTGGCTCAAGGCACTTGCCAAGCACCTGTTAACAGGGATCGCAGTGATCTGGGTGGGCGTGGTGGGCGTGCGTGCAGCCCGGGACGTGGCACCTGCGCGCAAGTCATCAGCCGATAGACCCCGGATCGTGATGAAGCCGGCACATAAGGGCGACCGCTAGCGCTCGTCACGCCGGTTGATGAACTTCCTCCGTTGGGAGTTTCTCAGGGAGGAAGATTCGGTGCAGTATCCCCACAAGCCGCTTGTCTTCGCTCGATACCGGGTGGATGAGGCGCTCGCCCGCGGCCGCGAATTCGCCGACCGCATGTGGGCCCGCCGCTCGGTGCGGGACTTTACTTCCGAAGTGCCACCCCGTGAATGCATCGAGTTGGCCATCCGTGCCGCCGCGTCAGCTCCATCCGGTGCCAACCGCCAACCATGGCACTTCGTGGTAGTGGACGACCCTGACCTCAAGCGCCGCATCAGGGAAGAAGCGGAACATGAGGAGAAGGAGAACTACGAGCACCGCTTCCCGCAGGAGTGGAAGGACGCCCTGGCGCCGCTCGGCACCGACTGGCGCAAGCCGTTCCTGGAAGTGGCTCCATATCTGGTGGCGGTGTTCAAGGAGGTCGTGGGCGTAGACACCAAGGGGCGGAAGATCACGAATTACTATGTGAATGAGAGCGTAGGTATTGCCTGCGGGCTGTTTGTCGCCGCACTGCAGACAATGGGCCTCGCCACACTCACCCACACTCCCAGCCCGATGGGGTTTCTTTCCCGGCTTCTCGGGCGTCCTCCCAACGAGAAACCCTACATCCTCTTCCCCGTGGGTTATCCCGCGCCGGATGCCACGGTTCCGGATATCTCCCGCAAGCCGGCGTCCGAGATCGTACAGTGGAACCTGGGAGCCTGAGCGCGCGCGTCCTCGAGCACGCGCGTGACGAGCAGTTTTTCCCGGATACGGGCCTTGCCATCCTGGCCGTGAGCGGCGGGACGGATTCCATGGCGTTGCTTTATCTCCTTGCCGACCTTCACGAGGCGCTTGGGATCACACTTGCCGTGGCGCACGTGGATCACGGCATTGCCCACGACAGCGCCAATGTGGCGGACCGCGTGGCAGAAGCAACGGGGGCGCTTGGGCTTCCGGTCACGGTCGACCGGCTTGCCCTGGGTGCCGGCGCCTCCGAGACCAGAGCCCGTACCGCACGATACCGCGCCCTGCGATCCCGACAGCGGGCGGCCCGGGCGCGCTACCTCGTCACCGCGCACCAGGCGGACGATCAGATCGAGACCGTGCTGTTCAGATTCCTGCGAGGCTCAGGGCCTGCGGGACTCGCGGGCATTGCCGCGCAGGTTCGTGACGGGCTGGTGCGCCCCCTGTTGCCGTTCCACCGGGCGGAACTCGCGGACTGGCTTGCCAGGCGCGCGCCAAGTGTCACGGTCCACGACGACCCCGCGAACCAGGATCCCAGACACGACCGGTCGTGGCTCAGGACCCAATTGCTGCCGCAGCTGGTTGCGAGATTCGGCCCTGCGCTCGACCGGCGACTTCTTGGAGTAGCCCACCAGGCCACGGCCGACCGCATGGCATGGAGTGAGGTGCTTCGATTCCTTCCTGAGCTAGGGCTCCGCACTCTTCCGCAGGGAATCGAGGTTGCCCGTGCGTCGGTCGCGGGGTATGATAAAATGTTGTCTCAGGCGCTCTTACGGGCTTTGGCCCGGGAGGCCGGTTTCACTCTCGGAGAACGCCGGTCGGCACGAGTCCGCGAGTTCGCTGTGGCGGCGGAAAGTGGTCATGCCCTCGAACTCGGCGGCGCGTGGGTGGCGGAGGTAGCTTTCGATCGCCTCCGACTGGTGCGGCGCCGCAGTGTGGCGGCCCCCGAGGCTCAACCTTGGGGTGAATCAGGTGCCGGCGAGTGCAAATGGGGTGAGTGGTGTATCACATGGATCACCGATGCCGCGAAGCAGGCGCAGCGGGCCGAGTGGTCTACATGGGTTAAGCCGGGCCCCGGTACGATTCGCGCTCCACGCCCTGGTGACCGATTGAGGCCGCTCGGCGGTACGGGACGCCGCAGCGTGCATCGCGTGCTGATGGAGGCACGGGTTCCGCGTTCGGACCGCGATTCCTATCCCGTGCTGGAGCGGGACGGTCAGATCATCTGGATTCCGGGCGTATGCAGGAGCGATGCCGCGCTTCCCGAGCCCGGGGAACGAGCACTCAGACTTGACACAAGCCCACGCCGACATCCTTAAGCGCACCGGGGGCCGCGGTGTCACCGGCATAGTGTTCGATGAGGACACGATAGCCGAGCGGGTACATGCCTTGGGGCAGGAAATCACCGCTCACTATCCCGAAGGTGACCTGCTGGTCCTCGGGCTGCTCAAGGGCAGCTTCATATTCGTGAGCGATCTCGTGCGCAGCATTGCGCGCCCTCTTCAGGTAGATTTCCTGGTGGCGGCATCGTACGGCAGTGGCACGGTGTCAAGCGGCGATGTTCGTCTGGTTTACGATCCGGAAACGGTGCTCGAGGGTCGCCATATCCTCCTGGTTGAGGATATTGTGGACTCGGGCAACACGCTTAACCGGCTGGTGCGCCTCCTGGGTGAGCGCGGCCCCAGGAGCATCGAGGTCTGCGCGCTGCTCCACAAGAGAATTGCGCGCCATCTCGAGATGGAGCCCCGCTTCGTGGGGTTCGACGCTCCGCCCCTGTTTCTCGTGGGGTACGGGCTCGACCACTCAGAAGACTTCCGACACCTGCCGTTCATAGCGAGCTTGAAGGAATAGCATGGCTGAACAGACGCCTCCCAACCGCAAGTTCAACTGGGTCCAGACGAGCCGGAACGCTGTCTTCTGGATCCTGGTCATCCTGTTGCCCATTGCCTTCTACCAGATGCTCGGGTCGGGGCGGCAGGAGTATACGGAGATTCCGTACTCCGTTTTCAGTCAGCAGCTTGAGCAGGGGAACGTTCTGGAAGTGGAGATAACGTCCGGCCAGTTCGTGCGGGGTGAATTCAAGTCGACGGTGGCGCATGAACAGCGGCGCATTGACCGCTTTGCGGTGATGCTCCCGGTACAGAACTCCGAGACGATGGTTCAGCGATTGGAGGACAAGGCCGTACCCATTCAGGCAAAGGAACAGAAGACCGGATTCGGCACTATCTTCATTCAATTGCTTCCCTGGATGATCCTGATCGGTCTCTGGATCTTTTTCTTCCGGCAGGTCCAGCAGGGCGGCAACCGCGCCTTCGCGTTTGGAAAGTCCAAGGCCAAACTGCTCACTGCGGACACGCCAAAGGTAACGTTCGCAGACGTGGCGGGAGCTGACGAAGCCAAGGTTGAACTCGAGGAAATCATCGAATTCCTCAAGGATCCGCAGAAGTTCCAACGGCTCGGTGGGCGGCTTCCCAAGGGTGTGCTGCTGGTTGGTCCACCCGGAACCGGCAAGACGCTGCTGGCCCGCGCGGTGGCCGGCGAGGCCGGTCGTCCGTTCTTCTCGATGTCGGGTTCGGATTTCGTGGAAATGTTCGTGGGTGTTGGTGCATCTAGGGTGCGGGATCTCTTCGAGCAGGGGAAAGCGCACGCCCCGTGCATCATATTCATAGACGAGATAGATGCCGTAGGCCGGCACCGCGGAGCGGGACTCGGCGGCGGGCACGACGAACGCGAGCAGACGTTGAATCAGCTGTTGGTTGAGATGGATGGCTTCGAATCAAACGAAGGCGTGATCCTGATTGCGGCTACCAACCGGCCGGACGTACTGGATCCCGCGCTCCTCCGGCCCGGGCGGTTCGACCGGCAGATAGTGGTAGACATGCCGGACGTGCGGGGCCGCGAATCCATCCTCAAGGTGCACGCCCGGGAGAAGCCGCTTCACCGCAATGTACGGCTGGACGTGATTGCCAAGGCAACTCCAGGGCTTTCGGGAGCGGATCTTGCCAACATACTGAATGAAGCAGCGCTGCTGGCTGCGCGCCGCAACAAGCAGTACATCGACATGCAGGACCTGGAAGACGCCAAGGACAAGGTGATGCTGGGCGTCGAGCGGAAGAGCCTGGTACTCACAGACGAGGAACGCAAGCTTACGGCGTATCACGAAGCCGGCCACGCCATCGTCAGTGTGAGGGTGCCGGGTCTTGATCCAATCCATAAGGTAACGATCGTGCCGCGCGGACGCGCACTCGGCATCACATTCTCGCTGCCGGAAGAAGACCGTCACAACTACACTAAGGCGTACATCATCGGCAAGCTGGCCATGCTGTACGGCGGGCGGGTGGCTGAAGAACTGATCTTCGGCGTGGACAAGGTCACCACGGGTGCGGCTCAGGACATCCAGCAGGCTACTGAACTGGCGCGCCGCATGGTGACTCAGTTTGGCATGAGCGATGTCGTTGGTCCCATAGCCATAGGCGACCGCGAGCAACAGATTTTCCTGGGACGCGAGATCGCGCAACGGCACGAGGTATCCGAGAAGACAGCAGAACTCGTCGATGCCGAGATCAAGCGCGTGCTTGACGAGGCACTCAGGCGCGCCCGTGGAATCCTCGAGAAGGACATGAATCTGCTGCACGAGATGGCGCAGGCCCTGCTGGACAGGGAGACGCTCGACCGCGACGAGATCGTGATGCTGGTGGAAGGAAAGCCGTTGCCGCCCAAGTCGGTCCCACCGCCGCCGGCCCCTGCCATGCCCAAGGTTTCCGAATCGGACAACGTCCGCGCGCCTGAGCGTGCTCCGGTTCTCGGTACGCCGCCAGCCGAGCCCGCCGGGGCGTGAATGTGGCAGACGGCCCGGGGCGCCATCGCGCTCGATCGGCCCGTCGTGGTGGGGATTCTCAACGTTACACCGGATTCGTTCAGCGACGGCGGTTGGTTCCTTGATCCCGACGCCGCTCTCCGGCACGCGGAGCGCATGCTCGAAGAGGGTGCCGGCATGCTCGATGTCGGTGCTGAGTCCACTCGCCCGGGCAGGCCTGAGCCGGTATCGGCCGACGAGGAATGGCGACGGCTGGCGCCGGTCCTGGAGGGCATTGCGCGGCGATTCGCCGGCGTGCCGGTGAGCGTTGACACCGTGAAGTCCTCTACCGCGCGCCGTGCGCTGGAATGCGGTGCGTGGGCCATCAACGATGTGGGTGGGCTCAGACTCGATCCATCGCTTGCCACCGTCTGTGCCGAACATGACGCCGGACTCATTCTCATGCACTCACGTGGCACTCCGGAGACCATGGCGAGCTACGATCATGCCGACTACGCCGACGTGGTTTCCGAGGTCATGAGTGAGCTTGATGGCGCTGCGCGCCGGGCGCAGGATGCCGGGATCCCTTCCAACCGCATTGTGGTCGATCCGGGGTTGGGATTCGCCAAGCGCCCGGAACACAACTATGCCATCCTCAAGGGTCTTTCCGCCGTCACCGCTCTCGGCTATCCGGTGATGGTGGGGCCGTCTCGCAAGAGGTTCCTTGCCGCTGTGACTGGAGCGGATGTGTCGGACCGTGACGGGGCAACAGCCGCGGCGTGTGTGGCGGCCTATGAGCGGGGTGCTCGGCTCTTCAGGGTGCACGCAGTGGTGCCGGCGGTCGAGGCTCTTGCCGTGGCCCATGCGGTCGGAGCCGCCTGATGCCGTTCGAACAGCTTCGTTTCCTGGTACCGGGCTTCCGGGATCTTGTGGAGATCCTGGTCGTGGCTTGGGTCATCTACCGCCTGCTCCTGTTCCTCGCCGGAACCCGCGCCCTTCAGATTCTGGTTGGACTGATTCTGCTGGGCTTCGTGTACTTCGCGGCGCTGGTGCTCAAGTTCAACATGATCGCGACCCTGCTCGGGCTGGTATTTACCTACGGCGCTTTCGCCGCTGTAGTGGTGTTTCAGCCGGAACTTCGCCAGGCGCTGGCGCGACTGGGTCGTTCACGGGCGCTGACTCTTTTTGCGCACGGATCAACTGTGGCCGTGGCCGACGAAGTGGCTGAAGCGGTCGACCGCCTGTCCCGGGCGGGTCGGGGCGCGCTGATTGCTGTCGAGGGCGAAGTATCGCTTGACGATTATCTCGAGACCGGTACCGAGATGCGTGCGGCCGTTTCCGCCGACCTGCTGGCCACGATCTTCACGCCCTATTCGCCCCTGCACGACGGCGCCGCAGTGATCAGGGGCGACCAGATAGTGGCGGCCGCCTGCGTGCTTCCGCTCACACAGTTCCCGGTAGCCGACAAGTCGCTGGGCACGCGTCACCGCGCGGCGCTGGGGCTTTCGGAGGAATCGGATGCCCTGGTGATCGTGGTGTCGGAGGAAACCTCGAAGATATCAGTAGCCGAGGGCGGCCTCCTGCACCAGGATGTGACAACACAACGGGTGCGCGACGCACTGCTCAACCGCGGGCGAAGTCCGCTTGCGTTCAGGGCCTCGACCAGCGACGCTTCAACGTCCTGACAATCCACCAGAACCATATGGCCAGTTCCTCAACGCCGGTGTCGACCGACACCGACCGCCCCCCCTACCGGGCTGCCGCCGCCGTATTTGCGGTCGTCCTGGCGGGGTACGTGTACACCCTCGCCCCCACCGTGACGTTCTGGGATGCGGGCGAGTTCATCGCAACTGCAAAGATCCTTGGCATACCACACCCGCCCGGTACCCCGCTGTTCGTACTCATGGGCAACGTGTGGGGGCAGCTGGTACCCATCGGGGATTATGCGTACCGGTTGAACCTCATGTCGGCTGTCTTCAGCGCCGCCGGCGCCGCATTCTTCTTCCTGCTTGTCGTGCAGGCGCTCAAAGGGTGGGGTGGGGGGCGCGAGCCTGGCCTGGTCTCGGACCGGTTCTACACGATGGGTGGGGCAGTGTCGGCTGCCCTGTTGTCGGCATTTGTCTTTACGGTCTGGCAGAACTCGAACGAGACAGAAGTCTACATGGTGGCCACACTGAGCATCGCGGCTGTTTCGTGGCTGGCCTGGGTCTGGAGACGGCATCGCGGTACCGGACGAGCCCCACACATCCTCCTGTTCATCATCTACATCGGTGCGGTATCGATCGGGAACCACCTCCTCGCGCTTCTTGCCGGTCCGGCGGTTATCGCGTTCATGTGGCACGTCCTGCGCACCGAGCCGTTGCAGAATGAGCGGGAACGCCGCATCGAATGGGCTCAGTGGGCGGTCCTGACCGGTATCTGGGCCCTGCTCATAGGATCAGGACTCGGCAGCACGGGGTTGTTTGTGATTGGGGGGGTGGCGTTCCTCGGGGCTGCAGCCTTCGCGTTCAGGTCGGCAGGATCGGTACTGTTCCCCCTCACGGCGCTGGTGATCGGTGCGGTCGGTGTTTCCACGTATCTCTTTCTTTACATACGGGCGGGGCTCGGTCCGTTCATCAACGAAGCCGATCCCTCAACCTGGGAATCCCTGCTGGCGGTTATCCGACGCGAGCAGTATCCGCCGCGTTCTCCGTTCGACAACCCTGTCTTCCCATCAGGGCCGGAGAACCCCGGGCGAAGCATCGAGATAATCCTCCTGCAGATACAGAACTACCTCCAGTACTTCGACTGGCAGTGGGCCATGGGACTCGCGCCCACGACCGCCGTGTTTGCCCCGGTGCGCCTGCCCTTCACGCTCCTGTTTACGGCACTGGGGCTCATGGGTGCACGTGAACTGTACGAACGGGACCGGTCGGTGTTCTGGTTGCTGCTCGTTCTGTTTCTCACTACCGGTCCCGTGCTGATGGGCTACATGAACTTCAAGCCGGGATTCTCGCTGGGCTGGGACCGGTTCCCTGATCCCAATCACCATGAAGTGAGGGAGCGGGACTACTTCTTCCTGGTGTCCTTCCTGGTGTGGGGTCTGTTTGCCGGGTCGGGCCTGGCGACGCTGCTCAGGAGGGGCCGCGAGACTTTCCGCGGTCAGGTCCTTGGCAGGGCGGCTCCGGCCGTACTGTTGCTGACGTTGGTTCCGATCGGACTCAACTTCAGGGCCGCCAGCCGCGCCCACGGTCCTGAAGCCACTTTGGCCCGTGATTTCGCCTACAACCTCCTGCAGACCGTGGAGCCGTACGGGATCCTCTTCACGAACGGTGACAACGACACATTCCCACTGTGGTATCTCCAGGAAGTGGAGGAGATAAGACAGGACGTGTCAGTGGTGAATCTCTCCCTCGGCAATACCGACTGGTATCTCAGGCAGCTGCGGGATAATCCGGTGCGACCGTTCGTGCCGGAACAGGCTCCGTGGTTTGCAGACAAGGCGCCGGCGGAGCCGCCGCCTCCGCTCCACCGGTGGACGGAGGCCGAGATTGACGGACTGGTCCCGCAACTCCTGCCCAGAGAATTCACTTTCCGGGCCGGACGGATAGAGCACACTTTCCCGGCCAACACGCCCTTCTACGTGAAGGACGTGCTGATCCTCCGGCTACTCCAGGAGAATCTGCACCACCGGCCCATCTATTTCTCGATTACGGCCGGCAGCAGCAACTGGAACGCATTCCGTCGATATGCCACGAACGAAGCCATGGCTGTGCGGCTGCACCCGGTGGAACCGCCGGATCAGGAGCGATTGGTCCCGGCGAGCTTCGTGGGCGTCCCTCTGGATCTCCCCCGGACCGATTCGCTGGTCTGGCACGTATACCGGTACGCCCGGCTTTTCGAGGTGGATTCTCTGGCACTGGACCCGACCAACGTGAATATCGCGGTCAATCTGAGCCTCCCGTTCCTCTCACTGGGGCAGGCGTACGACATGCGCGGAGATCGTGAGCGGGCCCTCCTCAACCTCAGGCGCGGGTATCACCTGGCACCGAACCCGGAGCTTCGGGAGGTTCTGGAGATCATGGAGATGCCCGAGATGTTTCTGCCGTTCGAAGAACGTGAGCCGTGAGCGGCTCACGTCTCTCCCATCCAACCGTTCATATCGGTATTTTACAAGGTTATGAGTTTCCCGAAGCTCAGGGCCAACCTGGCAAGGGTGCGGGAGGAAATAGCCCGGGTACAGGCGAGAGAGGGATGTTCCGACGAGGTCATGATCGTTGCAGTCACCAAGGGTCATGGACTCGAGGCAGTCGGTGCGGCCATGGATGCCGGATTGCGGGACATGGGTGAGAATCGAGTACAGGCGGCAATGGCCAGGCAGAGCGCCGGCCTCCCGGTCCGCTGGCACTTGATAGGCCACCTGCAGACCAACAAGGCGAAGCATGTCCCCGGACGGTTTGCCATGGTACAGTCGGTGGACTCGATCAAGGTGATCGAAGCGCTGGAAAAACACGGTGAGAAGGCGACAACCCGGCTTCCAGTGCTGGTCCAGGTGAACCTGGCCGGCGAGACGCAGAAGAGTGGCTGCGCGCCGGACGAAGCCGAGTCCCTGGTCGTCCGGCTGCTGGTCTCAAACGCGATGTCAGTGGAGGGCTTGATGACAATGGCGCCGTATACGGACGATGAGGACGTTCAGCGCACCGTATTCGGCCGCCTGAGGCAGTTGCGGGACGACCTTGCTGTGGCAACGGGCACCCCGCTCCGCCACCTGTCGATGGGGATGTCGGGGGACTATCAGGCTGCAGTCGCGGAAGGGGCAACGATGCTGCGTCTCGGAACGGTGCTTTTCGGGGAGCGGACGGCATGAATGACAAGTTTCACCTCACACCCGTAGATATACGGGCACAGGAGTTCAACCGCGAGCTCTTCGGGTACGAGCGAGCGGGCGTGGACGATTTCCGTGTGCGTGTTGCGGAGGAGCTGGAGAGGCTGCTGCGCGAGAAGGCGACACTCGACGAGCGGGTCCAGAGCCTGCGTGAACAGTTGAAGACGTTCCGTGAGCGGGAGAAGGCGCTGAATGACGCGCTTGTGGCCGGACACCAGTTGCGCCACGAGACGGAACAGTCGGTACGCAAGGAGGCTGAGTTGATCCTTCGGGAGGCGCGCGCCAAGGGTGACGAGGTGCTTGCCGAGGCGCGGAACGCGGAACAACGAGTGCGGCTCGAGGTCGAGGCCGTGCAGCGTCATTTCGAAGCCTACCTGGCGTCATTTCGCGGATTGCTCGAACGGTACCTTGCTGAAGTTGACGCGCTCGAGGCGCACGAACGTGACGGAAGTCCACCCGTACTCAGGTGACATCCACACCTGATGCCACGCTGGCCGACGCGGTCAGGCGTGCAGCCGATGCCGTCCGCGCAGAAACGGAACTGCGCCCGGACGTGGCGTTGATCCTGGGTACCGGCCTTGGGGGTCTGGCTCGACGGATCGACCTGACCGCTGAAGTGCTCTACGAGGAGATCCCCGGTTTCCCAACCGCCATTGACTCCGTCAGTGCCGGGCGTTTGTTGCTGGGCACGCTGGCTGGGCGGAGCGTGGCAGCCATGCAGGGCCGGTTCCATCGCTACGAGGGTTACACGCTGTCGCAGGTGACATTCCCGGTGCGGGTGCTGCGCAATCTGGGTGCAAAGACGCTCGTCGCGTCCTGTGCGTGCGGCACCATGCGACCGCTCTGGTCTTCCGGCGACCTGATGCTGATAGCCGACCACATCAACCTCCTGGGTGATAATCCGCTGGTGGGGCCCAACGACGATCGACTTGGTCCCCGATTTCCCGACATGTCGACCGCCTACAGCCCGGATCTGAGAGAAATCGCCCGTGAAGTCGCCCGTGATCTCGGACTCGCGTTGCGTGAGGGCACGTACGCGGGCGTTCCGGGCCCGAACCTGGAGACCGCAGCCGAATACCGGATGTTGCGTGCGCTGGGAGCTGATGTGGTCGGCATGTCTACCATACCAGAGGTGATCGTGGCCGTACACGCCGGAATGAGCGTTCTGGCGCTTGCGGTGATTACGGACAGCTGCCTGCCAGACGCCCTCACTCCGGCAGATACCTCAGCCATAGGCGCGGCAGCGGCGGCGGCCGAACCCGATCTGATCAGGTTGGTGACCGGAGTGCTGGAGCGGTGGGAGCCGTGAGCTATCGAGCGCTTGAGTCATCCACCACAGACGAGCTCGAACGCGAACTGCTGGCGGTGTGGGAGGAGGAGGGGTTGTTCCATCGAACGCTTTCCGCCACCAGTGGCGGCGAGCCGTTCGTCTTCTACGAAGGTCCGCCGACGGCCAACGGCCGGCCGGGTATCCACCACGTGTTTGCAAGAACCATCAAGGATCTGATCTGCCGGTATCAGACAATGCTGGGCCGGCATGTGACCCGCATAGCCGGCTGGGATACGCACGGGTTGCCGGTTGAAATCGAAGTGGAGAAGGAACTGAGCCTCAGCGGTAAGGCCGATATTGAGAGGTTCGGCGTCGCGGAGTTCAACGCACGTTGCAGGGAAAGCGTGTTCCGGTACAAGGCTGACTGGGAAGCGCTCTCCAACCGGATCGGTTACTGGCTGGATTATGAACGTCCCTACATCACCTACAGCAAGGATTACATCGAGTCTGTCTGGTGGTTGCTGAAGCGCCTCCACGAACGTGATCTCCTCTACGAGGGTCACAAGGTACTGCCATACTGCCCGCGCTGCGGTACAGCCCTGTCGAGTCATGAACTGGCACTCGGGTACGCAACGCACAGGAGTCCTTCCATCCACGTTCTGTTCCGTCTGGAAGGTCCGCCTGGAGAGCCGGAACGGCATCTGCTGGTATGGACCACTACTCCGTGGACGCTGCCTTCCAACATCGCGATCGCCGTACATCCGGAATACGAGTACGTGGAGTTCGATGTGGACGGTCGCCGTGTCATTGCGGAAGCGACGCTGGCGGGATCAAAGGTCATCCCGGGTGGAACGCACGGGAACCCGCTGGGGTCGTTCCCCGAGACCGGGCGGTTTTCTGGTCGCGCTCTGGTGGGACGAAGCTACCATCAGCTTCTCGACGCCGTCTCCGTTGAAGGGCCGGCGTTCCGGGTCCTGGCGGGGGATTTCGTCACCCGCGACGAGGGAACCGGCATCGTGCACATGGCTCCGGCATTCGGTGCCGATGACTACGCCGCCGTCCAGCGCGAAGGACTTGCTTTCGTCAACCCGGTGGATGAACTGGGTCGGTTCCGGGATACCCGTTGGTCGGCCATCAACGCCGTTTCTGTCTTCGATGCGAACCCGGTGATAGCAGAGCGGCTGGCGGCCGAAGGGAAACTGCTCGGCCGTTACGAACCAGCAGGATACGAGCACACGTACCCGTTCTGCTGGCGCTGCGACTCGCCGCTCATCTACTACGCGCGCAAATCATGGTTCGTGAAGACGACCGCCTACAAGGACCGCATGGTGGCGGCCAACGCAGGCGTCCAGTGGCAGCCGCCTGAAGTGGGCTCGGGTCGTTTTGGGGAATGGCTCGAGAACAACATCGACTGGGCCTTGTCCCGTGACCGCTACTGGGGCACACCGCTGCCCGTGTGGCGATGCGCACGGGATCCCGGGCATCTGCAGGTAATCGGCTCGTACGCGGAATTATCCGAGCGATTGGGACGGCCGCTGGGCGAGGATTTCGATCCTCACAAGCCGGTCGTGGATGAACTGGTGCTTCCGTGTGCGTGTGGGGGAGAGCAGCGTCGGGTGACGGAGGTGATTGATGCCTGGTTCGACTCAGGAGCGATGCCGTTTGCCCAGTGGCATTACCCGTTCGAGAATGAAGGCGAATTCCGGCGTCACTTCCCCGCGGACTACATCTGCGAGGGCCTGGATCAGACACGCGGTTGGTTCTACTCGCTGCTCGCCATTGCTTCGGGCGTGGCCGACAGCGCGGCCTACAGGAACGTGATCGTGAATGGTCTCGTGCTTGACGCTCAAGGCCGCAAGATGTCAAAGCGACTCGGCAACGTGGTCAACCCGTGGGAAGTCGTCGAGAAGTTCGGGGCGGATGCCGTGCGCCTGTACCTCCTGGCGTCGAGCCAGGTTTGGCTGCCCAAACGATTCGATCCCGAGACGATCCCCGAGGTTGCGGGCGGTTCCCTCAACCGTCTGCGTAACAGCTATGGATTTTTCGCCTTGTATGCGGATTCGTGGACACCTGCGGACGCACCTCCGTTGATCAACCGTCCCCTGGTGGACAGTTGGCTCGCGAGCCGCATCGATTCGCTGATCACCGCGGTGCGGGAGGCCTGGGATGGGTACGATGTAACCGCAGGCGTGCGGACGCTGCTGCATTTCTGCGATGAGGATCTGAGCAACTGGTACGTACGGGTGAACCGCGGGCGTTTCTGGGCGCCAGACGCGGCGGCAGATCCGGCCGCGCTCGCCACGTTGCACGAGGCGCTCGTTACGGTATGCCGGCTGCTGGCGCCGGCGGCACCGTTCGTGAGTGACGTCATCCACCGGCGCCTGACTGGCGAATCGGTGCATCTGGCCCCGTTCCCGGTGGGGGGGGGTGCGCGGAACGAGGATGTGGAAACGGCAATGGATGCCATCAGGCGACTGGCTACGCTGGCCCGGGCGGCGCGGGATGCTGCGGGACTCAGAGTGAGACAACCGCTCGCGGTGCTTCAGGTTGCGGTTCCCGCCGCTGTGAGGAACGAGGCTTTCCAGGCGCTCCTTCCGCTGCTGGTGGGGGAAGTGAACGTAAAGAAGGTGGAGATAGTGACCTCCGATGCAGAACTGGTGCGTCTCAGGGCCAAGCCCAACTTCCGTACACTCGGCAAGGTGTACGGCAAGGCCACTCAGGAAGCTGCACAGGCCGCCCAGGCACTGACGCCGGAGCAGTTGCGTCTGCTGGAGGCCGGCGAGACGGTCGAGGCGACAACGGGCGGTCAGGTGTTTACGTTTCGTAGCGAGGACGTGGTGGTGGAGCGCGAGGTGGCGACTGACTGGTTGGTCCAGAGCGACGGCCCGTACGTAATCGCGCTGGACCCCGGGGTCACGGAAGCTCTCCGTCAGGAAGGTCTGGCCCGTGAGGTGGTGAACCGGGTTCAGCGGCTCCGCAAGGAAGCCGGTTATGATTACACCACGCGGATTCACCTGAGCATTAGCGGGGCCCACGAGGTTCTGGCGGCGTCAGGGACGCATGGGGCGTTTATCGCCGCCGAGACGCTTGCGCGACATGTGGATACGGGGGGTGATCTTTCCAATCCCGATGTGCGCGAATCCGTCGACATCGACGGACTCGGCGTGGTGATCGCCCTCAAGAGGCACGACGAAGCCGGCCAGGATAATCCGGCTCACACTACTGGACTCTGAACATGAACAAGAAACAGCTTGCGCATCTTGAGAAACGATTGCTGGAGGAGCGAGCCCGGGTGGTCAAGGAGCTCGGAGTATACGGAAAGTCCTTCAGTGGCACGCTGCAGTCGTCCGATGGAGATCTGTCTTCCTACTCCTTCCACATGGCCGACCAGGGTACTGACGCGATGGAGCGCGAGAAGGAGTTCCTGTTCGCCTCGAAGGAAGGCCGGTATCTGTGGCATGTGAATGAGGCGTTGCGGCGCCTGTACGGCACCCCCGACGAGTTCGGGAAATGTCACGAGTGCGGTGACGAAATCAGCTTTGAGCGGCTGGATGCGCTGCCGCATGCCCGACTCTGCATCAAGTGCAAGGCCAAAGAGGAAGACGGTGACAAGCGTCGTTAGCCACGCGGGCCGACATCCGCTCTTCTGGACAATTCTCGGCAGCGTGGTGGTGGCGGATTTCATCACCAAGCGTATTGCCGAGGCTACACTATCCCGCGTGCCCGTGCCGATACTGGGGGATTGGCTTTCATTCCGCCTGGTCTACAACCCGGGCGCCGCTTTCGGGTTGCATGTGGGCCCGCACTCGCGCTGGGTCTTCATGGTGCTCGCCATGGTGGCGCTCGTGATCCTCGGGATCATGGTGCGCCAGACGCTCCCGCAGCAGCGGCTGCGGCTCCTGGCTCTGGCGTTGGTGTGCGGCGGTGCAGTAGGAAACCTGCTGGACCGGTTTCGCGGTCCTCGGGGCGTGGTGGACTTCATCGACGTATGGATCGGATCGTTTCACTGGCCTACTTTCAATGTCGCAGATATGGCCGTGAGCTGTGGGGCGGTGGCGCTGGCCATCGTCCTGTGGCGGGAAGGCCATGAAAGTGCCTCGGCAACCGAGCGCGCCGATCACGCCCAGGCTTCGTCCTGATCCGGCTTCGTCCGAGGCGGCCCGGACCATAGCGTTCGAGGCGGCAGGCCCTACCGAACGTCTCGATCGTTTCCTTGCAGACCAGCTCCCCCTGTCCCGTACACAAGCAGGTCGACTGATCGCCGAGGGGGCCGTACGCGTGAACGGCGCAGCTGCTCGGCCAAGTCGTACGCTGGTCCGCGGAGACCGCGTGGAAGTGATTCTGCCCGGTGGAGGAGGGCCCCCCCGCCACATTGTGCCGCGCTCGATACCCCTTGCGGTCATTCACGAAGACGATGCGATGTTGGTAATCGACAAGCCGGCAGGTCTGGTGGTGCATCCGGCTCCGGGACACTGGGACGACACGCTGGTCAATGCTCTCGCCGCACGGCGCATATCCCTGGCGGGTGGAGACCCTGTACGACCGGGGATCGTGCATCGCCTCGACCGGGATACGTCGGGCCTGATGGTGGTTGCGAAGACAGACGTTGCTCATCGCCGACTGGCCAGGGCCATCGGTCTGAGGCGCGTCGAGCGGGACTATGCGGCGCTCGTTTGGGGACACCTGCCCGACACGTTGGAAATCGATGCGCCCATTGCCCGCCATCCGCGCGACCGGAAACGGATGGCGGCGGTGGCAACGGGGCGCCCCGCCGTCACCTTGGTCACCCGGGTGGGTCGCTTCGCCCTGACTGACCTGGTCAAGGCAAGGCTCGTAACCGGTCGCACACATCAGATTCGCGTCCATTTGGCTCATGTGGGCCATCCGGTGGTTGGCGACCCGGTGTACGGGGGTGGTGGCAGCCGTCGCGTAACGGGTGCGGATCGACCAAGAGGAGAGGCGCTGGAGCGGGTTGTGCCGAGGCAGGCTCTGCATGCCGCCAGGCTTGGACTTGCCCACCCGATCACCCGTGAATGGCTCGAATTCCGCTCCGAATGGCCGAGTGACATTCGTCCGGGCGTGGCGACAGCGGCGGATGATTCGGGGTTGCTTGCTCGGTCGGACGTGCTGGAGTATCTTGGCTTCTTTCAATAAGATGGACAGTCAATCCGGGCATCGCCTGCTGCTTTTCGAGGTGGGAGACCTCACCTGCGGGGTCGAGGTGTCGGCGGTGCGGGAGATCATTCCCGGACAGCGAGCCACGCGCATTCCGGGGGCGCCGCCCTCGGTAGACGGTCTTGTCAATGTCCGGGGCGACCTGGTGACACAGGTCGACGCACGCTGTTTGCTGGGCAAGTCAAACGGTCGGTCCGGGCCAGCGCTTCTGCTGGTGTTTGGCGACCGCCACGTCGCCCTCGTAGTTGATGAAGTGACCGACCTGGTAGTGCCGGAGGGCGGTGACGTGGCCGACCGGTCCGACCTGCCTGGTGTAGATCCCGGACTGGTACGTGGCGTTGGCCGTCGCGGCAACGCAGCGTTCGTGATACTCGATCTCGATGCGCTCCTGAGTCAGGTTATGAATCCCCGGGAGGACCTGTGAGTCACAGCGTGCTCGTCTGCGACGATGCCATTTTCATGCGCACCATGATCAGTGACATCCTCTCGCAGGCCGGTTATGAAGTTGTGGGAGAGGCGGAAACGGGCCTGCAGGCGGTTGAGAAGTACCGGCAGCTGCGGCCCGACCTCGTGACCATGGACATCGTCATGCCGGACATGGGTGGCATCGATGCCGTTCGCGAAATCGTCAAGTTCGACGGAAGCGCGAGGATCCTCATGTGCAGCGCCATGGGGCAGCAGGCCCTCGTTGTCGAGGCTATTCAGGCGGGTGCCAAGGACTTCGTCGTAAAACCGTTCCAGCCGTCCCGGGTGCTCGAGGCAGTCCAGCGGGTTCTCGGTTAGCTGATGGATCTCTCGCAGTACGCCGAGTTATTCCGGGCGGAGACCCGCGAACACCTCAGTACCCTCAACCAGTTACTGCTGGAGTGGGAGGCCGCTCCCGCGGATGGGACGCCGGTGGCCGGCCTTTTTCGTGCCATGCATACCATCAAGGGAATGGCCGCCACCATGGGGTATGCTCAGGTCGCCGACCTGGCGCACCGGGCGGAGAATGTTCTGGAGCATTACCGGGAGGGCGATCGCGAGGCGGCGCCGGATGTTCTGGAGCTGTTGTTCCGCACCGCGGATGCCCTGGAGGATGCAGCCGAGGCTGCGGTAGCTGGGCGTCCGGTCGAGGTGGGTGGGCTGCTGGACGCGCTTGACGAGGCCGCGATGGCGCATCAGCCGCCGGAACGCCGTGATCAGCCGCCCAGGCGGATTTCGTTCGTCAATGCTCCGGTAGGTGGTGGGCGGCGGGTGGAGGTGATCATCAGGGCCGACAGTCAACTCAAGGGAGCACGAGCTGTGCTGGTGCTCAAGCGGGCGGCCGAGTTGGGAGAAGTGCACTCGATCGAGCCAGCTCTCGCCGCAATCGAGAACGAGGCATTCGAGGGACGTTTCGCCTTCCGGATAGAGTCTGCCGTGCCAGCCGAGGTTATCACGGATGAATTGTCGCAGGCGGGCGATGTGGAGTCTGTACGCCTGGGGATCGAGCGACACGAGGCTGACGAGCGGGCAGAGCGAGGCACGGGTGGCCGGAGCCGTCACGTACGTGTAGACCTCAGGCGCCTGAACACGCTGATGAATCTGATCGGCGAACTCGTTACGACCAGGAGCCGGCTGGCCGAACTGAGCGTTTCGGGCGAGCCCGAACTGCAGGATACGGTCGTCAAGGTTTCGCAGCTGACTCAGGCACTCCAGACGGAAATCATTCAGGCTCGGATGACGCCGGTGTGGCAGGTATTCGACCGGTTTCCGCGTCTCGTCCGCGACGTGAGTCGGCAACTGGGCAAGCAGGTGGAATTCAGGGTCGAAGGCAAGGAGATCGAACTCGACAGGGCGATACTGGACGAAATCGGCGATCCGCTGATGCATCTGCTGAGGAACGCCATGGATCACGGTATCGAGGCTCCCGAGGAACGCGTAGCGCTCGGCAAACCCCCAACGGGTAAGCTTGTTCTGGCGGCCCTGCGAGAACGGTCGAACGTGGCGATCATGGTTTCGGATGACGGTCGCGGCATCGACCGTACGAAGGTGCTGGCGGCGGCCAGGCGCAGCGGGTCGGTGGCGGCGGATGTACGGGATCTCTCGGACGACATGTTGATCAGGGAGCTGGCGCGTTCGGGATTCAGCACGGCTGAAGAGGTTTCTGATGTCTCGGGGCGCGGAGTAGGGGTGGACGTGGTTGTCTCCCGGATGAGGGCGCTCGGCGGATCGGTTGAGATCGAGAGCGAGCCCGGTCAGGGCACCACGTTCATACTCCGGCTGCCGGAGACGCTGGCGATAGTCAAGGCACTGATAACCAGGGTAGGCGAAGAGCAATATGCTCTGCCGCTCACTCACGTGGCGGAAACAGTCGCCCTCAAGGCGCCCGACATCACCAGGCTCGACGGCCGGGATTCATTCGTATTGCGGGAGCGGGTTCTTCCCCTCGTGAACCTGCGGGAAGTCCTGAAGGTGCCCGGTGAGCCGCCCGCCTCGCTCCCCGTTATCGTGCTTCAGGTTGGCGATCGCCGGTCGGGTCTGGTTGTAGACGCCATGTCAGGGCAGCAGGAGATCGTGGTCAAGAACTTCGATTCACCCAGGGGTACGTTGCCGTACTTCAGCGGCGCCACCATCCTGGGCAACGGCGAACCGGTGTTGATTCTGGATGCCGGCGGCCTGGTATAGGGGAGGCTGATCATGGATGACGTGCGTGATCTGAAGGCGCTCCAGTTGGACGCCCTCAAGGAGGTTGCGAATATCGGCGCCGGTCACGCTGCGACGGCGCTGTCGCGCATGACCGACCGGAAGATCATGATCAGCGTGCCGCAGATAAACATCGCCCGGTTGGAGGACGTTCCTGATCTCCTGGGAGATCCCGAGGAAGTGATGGCAGCGGTGCTGATGCACATGCTGGGCGATCTCACGGGGCGCACGCTGCTAATGATGCCGGAGCCCAGGGCCAGAACGCTGTGTGATCTGCTCTTGCGCCGTCCCGTCGGCACGACCAGGGACTTCGGGGAACTCGAACAATCGAGTCTCAAGGAGGCCGGCAATATTCTGGGAGGCGCCTACATGAACGCGCTCGCCGAGTTCATGGGCATGATGCTGATGCCATCTGTGCCGAGCCTGGTCGTCGATCTTTCAGCCGCCGTTCTCACCACCACCTACCTCAACTTCGGTCAGGACAGGGACTTCGTGTTCTGCGTTGAGACGAACTTCCATATGGAAGGGACCGAGGAAGCCTTGTACGGGTACTTCCTGCTGCTGCCGGACCTCGCCTCGCTGCGCGCGATCTTCGACGCCATCCGCCTTACCTGAACCATGGGCGCGCCGGACATCTCCGAGCGGGACCGCCGGGTTCTGAGATCGTTCGCGCGCCGGATCGACGCGTCGGATCCTGGAGCGCATAACAATCTCGGTGTCCTTTACTATCGCAAGGGAATGATCGATGAGGCGATCGATGCCTTCTCCAGGGCGCTCGAACTCGATCCAAAGATGCAAGTGGCGCAGCAGAACCTGGAAATTGCCTACAAGCAGACGGGTCATTACGACCGTCGTGTAGCTGATTTGCAGGAGCGGCTTCGTTCGTCCCCGGACGACCGCGGAGCCCGCTGGGAACTGGGGCGGGCATACGCATCGCTTGGCCAGTATGACATCGCGGTCCAGGAGTTCCTCGCGCTCGTAACCCAGAATCCGAACGACCTTGCGGCTTTGCTGCAGTTGGGGATGGCGGAGAAACATCGCGGTGACCTCGAAGCTGCATCACAGTGGTTCGAACGCGCCAGGGATCTCGATCCCGACAGCAGTGTCGTTCAGTTCTACCTGGGAGAGGTGCTCTACAACCGCGGACTCAATCAGGACGCGCTGGTCGCGCTCCAGCGCTCGATCGACCTGAACCAGGAGAACGCTGACGCGCACTATCTCATAGCATTCGTGCATGGCGATCTCGGAAGGCACGAGGAAGCCCGGCAGGCTACCAAGCGTGCCATCCAGCTTAACCCGACCTTTGCGAGGGCACAGAGCAACCTTGCACTCGACCGCCAGGCGGGCGAGAGGCGCGCCACCCGGCCGAGCATGTCCGGCCAGGTGATGGAGGTCACCAACGGAAGGACGCTTGCCCATCTGAGCCTCGGTGTGGCGTTTCGCCAGAAGGGCTACTATGTCGACGCGCTTCGGGAGTACCGGCTCGCACTCGAACTCGGTGAGGACCGCAGGCTGGTTCTCCAGGCCATGGCGGAGGTACATCTCCTGCGTCGCGATCACAGCGCAGCGCTGGAGTTATACGACCGACTTGTCGAGGAGATCCCCGACTCGCCCAAACTCTGGAACGAACGCGGTGTGGTGCTGCATCAGCTGGGGCGACTCGTGGAAGCGCTTGAGTCGTATGCACGTGCGCTCGAGGCGGCCCCGGAGTACTCCATTGCACGCAACAATCTGGCGGTAACCCTGGCGCACGAAGGGCGCCACGAGGAAGCGGTTGAGGCGTTTCACGATGCCGCGCGCGCAGAGGAATCGCTGGCCATTCCACGACTGAATCTGGGTCTCCTGCTTTTCCGGCTGCGCCGGTTCCAGCTGGCGCTGCAGGCCTACCGACAGGTACTCGATCGTATGCCGCAGTCGGCGCCGGCATGGAACGGGATCGGTCTGGTCCTCACTGAGCTCGGCCGTTCCGCTGATGCGCGGAACGCCTTCGCGCGTGCGGTCGAATCGGATTCTGATTCCGCTGAGGCGCACTACAATCTCAGCTTTGCGCTCTCGGCCCTGGGTGAGTACGACGCCGCGCTGCGTGCGGTCACCCGGGCACAGACCCTCGATCCCTATTACGTACCCCAGAAGTTCCGTCTCACAATCGACCTCCAGTACGAAGATCCCACGATCACTGTGGTTCCGGAAATCTCGGCGGACGTTCACACGGAGATTGCGTCCACCAAGTCGCTGCACTTTGACGAAGGGATGCTGGCAGAGATCTTCCGGGATCTGGAGCGCCCGGCCGCCCGGTCTTCTGTGCAAAAGATCAATGACCCTCTGGCGCTGGCCCGCGACTATCTGTCAAAGGGACTATTTGAACTCGCGCTTGCGGAAACCAACCGCGCGGCAAGCCGGGGTTCGGACGAAACCGAAACTGTGGTCCTGAGCGGACAGATCTTCACCCGCCGCGGGTTGCACGGCGAAGCACTTGAAAGATTTCGCGCCGCCCGGGTCCGGGCGCCGGATCGAATTGATGCGCGGTTGGGCGAATTGCGGGCGTTGCTCTCGCTGGGGCGGGGGCGCGATGCAGCGGCAGATGCCGAGCAGCTCGCCCGCGAGCATCCCAACGATGTCGAGGTTCTGGTGACGCTGGCAGAAGCACGCCGGACTGGGGGCGACCCTGCGGGAGCACTGGAGGCTGCGCGGGCGGCACGGGCCAGGGCGCCACAGCGACCCGACGTTCTCAAGCTGGAGGGAGACGTTGCATGGGGGACGGGCGACCTCGATGCGGCCTCCGAAGCGTATCGTGCAGCGCAGGATCTCGATCCACGGTTCGTGGAAGTCCGACTCGCGCTTGGTCGTGTCCAGGAAGCGCGCAATGATCTGACGGGGGCGGAAGGATCGTACCGCGCGGCGCTCGAGTTACTGCCCACCTATTCCGAAGGTGCCATCGCTCTCGCCGCCTTGCTCCGGCGTACCGAGCGGGCCCGGGAGGCGGTACTCCTGCTGGTGGATCTGTTGGAGAACCACCCGACTGATCCGGATGCGCTTCTTGCTCTCGGACAGGCGTTGATTGACGACGGTTGCGTTGAGCAGTCGCTCCAGGCGTTCCAGCGTGTCATTTCGTTCGACCCCGAACACATAGCAGCTAATTTCTTCACGGGCGTGGCTCTCGCCCGATTGCGGCGTTACCGGGAGGCGGCGTCGGCATGGGAGCGGGTGGTGCGCCTCGATTCAGGTGGGCCATTCGCTCAGCGTGCCAGGAGGCACGCGCGAAGCGCCCTGGATCTGCAGCACATATTCCAGACCGAGGCTGCCTGAAGTGGCAATCGAAGGGCCGCTCAAGGAACTGGGTCTACACGACGTGTTCCAGTTGCTGGATCTGAGTCGCAAGACGGGAGTGTTGCGGGTTACCTCGCAGCTGAGACGCAATCAGGGCACCGTCTACTTTGACAGCGGCGCCGTGATTTACGCCGAGATCCGGAGCAATCCGCATCCGCTTGGTGAAATGCTCGTACGCGCCGGCAAGATCGACGAGGCCGACCTGCGTCTGGCGCATGAGCGGCAGCTGAGGGGTGACAGACGCCGGCTGGGCGAGATTCTGGTGGACCTGAAGGCGGTCTCTCAGCGCGACCTCGAACGGCAGGTTCGTGTTCAGATCGAAGAAGTGATCTTCGAAGTCATGGGCTGGCGGGAGGGTTACTTCTCGTTTACCGATGGACTGCCATCCGAGGTCTCTGGAGATGCCCTGGTGAGGATCCGGACTGAAGCCCTCCTCATGGAGGGCGCCAGGAGGATCGACGAGTGGTCTCGAATCGAGCGACAGATTCCGCACCTTGGAGTTGTCCCGGTATTGGCTCCCGTCGGCGAGGGAGATGACGCGGAGTTGGATCTTCTGCCGGGCGAATGGGAGGTGCTGGCCGCGATCGATGGCAAACGCAGCGTTCGGGAGATGGCAACGTCGCTCGGCGGGTCAGAGTTTGATGTAGCCAAGGTCGTTTTCGGATTGCAGAGTGCCGGCGTAGTTCAGGTGCGCAATGCCGGTCACGGGTCCGAAGCGGAGGCGGCACCTCCTGACGTAGCGGCCGCGATCGGCCGGGTTGACTCGCTGCTCACATCGCGGGAGTTGGAGCAGGCCCGGGTGGAGGCCGAACGCGTACTCGAGGCGCACCCTGAGGTGGCCATCGCCCACCTGGCGATGGGCAGGGTGCATGTGGCGGCGTTGCGAGCGCGCGATGCCGAGGAATCTGTCCGGCGTGCACTCCGGCTCGACCCGCTGCTGCCGGTAGCACATCGGATGCTGGGCGATGCACTGGCCCTGCAGGGCCGCTTTGCGGAAGCTGCCGAATGGTGGCAACGGTGGTTGACAGTGGCCCGCGTCGATGACGAAGAGAACGGCGAACGCCGCGAGGCGGAAGATGCCGTGTCGGCGGCCCGCACGCTCGACGCATTCCTGCGGAGGCCGTATGACGGATGAAGTCAAGCGATGGACGGCCGAACTGGCGCATGATCCGGACAGCCTGGTCTTCATTCATCTGGCCGAAAAGCTCCGGCTCCGCGGAAGCCTGGACGCGGCGGCGCGCGTGGCGCGTGCCGGTGTCGAACGCCACCCCGACCTTGCGGACGCCCACGATCTGTACGCCCGGATACTTGCGGACGCGGGTAATCTGGAGGCAGCGGAGGAGACCTGGTCCCGCACGTTGTCGCTGGCACCGCGCCATCCCGGGGCCAACAAGGGACTGGGGTTCGTGAGTTTTCGTCGTGGCGACCTGGCGCGCGCGCTGGATCATCTGGAGACGGCGCTGGCGTCGGATCCGGGGGACGAGAGCGTGGTACAGGCGCTCAAGACGGTGCGTGCAGCCGTTGAAGCCGTGCCCGATAAACCGGTGCCGGAGCGACAGGTGTTTGCCGGGTTTGAGGGAGGTGTGGTCGGCACCCTGCTGGTGGACGGACGCGGGCTGGTGCTTGCGGGCGCACTGCAGGATGCCGAGGGCCGGGATGCGTCGGAGGTCATGGCGGCCTACCTTGCCGGCGTAGGGCAGGAGGCCGAACGTGCCGCGCGTCTGCTCAATCTGGGATCGTGGACGTCGATCGTTGCCGAAGGCAAGGACGGCAACTTGCACGTGTCGCAGCCCGCACCGGGTACGCTCCTCTTGCTGCGTCGTGGGCGCCACGTGCCGGCGGGGCGCCTGCTGAGGGGGCGGACGAATGGCGGCGGGAGGCTT
>CAZTIV010000006.1:0-51556 GCA_964613905.1 uncultured Gemmatimonadaceae bacterium
TTACCCAAGAAAGAACCGCTTCAGCTGGAGAAGCTCCCCGAAAAGAGGGCACCATCTGGTGTCTCTCGCGTCACGGTAGTAGGTTACATGTAACCTTGCGTTGGGGGAAGCCATGGCGTCGTCAAAGCGTTCGAGCGCATCGCGCGACAAGGTGCGCGCCCACCGCGCCCGGCTGCGCCAGCAGGGTCTCCGACCGATCCAGATTTGGGTGCCCGACGTTCGCTCTGTCACGTTCGCTGCCGAGGCGCACCGGCAGTCGCTCGCCGTCGCGCAAAGCCAGCAAGCCGAGGAGGATCAGGCGTTCATCGACGCGGTCTCGGAATGAGGCGCGGCGAGGTCTGGACGGTGGCCGGGGGCAGGGACTATGTGGGAAAGTCCCGGCCGGCGGTGGTCGTCCAGGACGACCGGTTCGATGGGACCAGTTCGATCACCATCTGTGCGTTCACCACGGACCCGACGGAGGCACCACTGTTCCGCCTCCTGATCCTCCCGACCGAGGGCAATGGATTGCGCGGCGAGAGCCGGCTCATGGTCGACAAGATCACTACGGTCGCGAAGGCAAAACTCGGATCCCGGATTGGTCGGCTCGACGATGAAGACCTTGTTCGGCTCAATCGGGCCATCGTCGTCTTCCTGGGGCTCGCTGGCGGCGTGGTCGACGGGTAGCTAGCCGGTGCCGAGGCCGGTCAGTGCCGGAGGCCTCAATTCTCGCCGCACGGGTAATCGAAGGGCTATCTTCGGAGCATGCCCCAGCGCCATCCCGCCCCGATCGAACGCCTGGAGGCCGGTGCAGGGAACCCCTAACCCCCGCTCCCCCACCAACTTGCCCTCATGAGCCCGGGCGGCTACCTTCCTCCCCCCCGTGGCCCGCACCCCAGGTACCGTGGTCGTCGCCTTGGGCGGCAATGCGCTCGCGCCTGACACGCGGGCCACCATCCACGACCAGTTCCGCCATACCCGGGACTCCCTGGACGCCGTGGTGGACCTGGCCCGGCAGGGCTGGCGCATTGCCCTCGTGCACGGTAACGGCCCCCAGGTGGGCGACGCACTCGAACGGAACGAACGGGCCCGCGATCGCGTGCAGCCGCTCCCGCTCGGTGTCCTCGTGGCCGGCACCGCGGGATGGATCGGGTACATGATCCAGCAGTCGCTCAGAAACGCGCTGGAACACCAGGGAATAGACCGCGACGTGCTCACGATCATTACGCAGACCGTGGTGGCCGAGTCCGCGCGAAACGACAAGCCGACCAAACCCATCGGCCACCCGATGGACCCGGCAGCCGCGGAGCGGCGCAAGGCGATCGGCGTTCCCATCGGGCCCGACGGCTCGGGCCGGCTCCGCAGGCTCGCTCCGAGCCCGGCACCGATCGCGATCCTCGAAATCGACGCGGTCCGGCAGCTCGTTGCGGAAGGCAAGATCGTGATCGCCGCAGGAGGCGGCGGGCCGCCCGTGTACCATAGCGCCGGTGGTTGGGAAGGGATCGACGGCGTCGTGGACAAGGACCGCTCGGCGGCTGTACTGGGCGTGGGACTCGGTGCCGATACGCTGGTGATACTCACCAACGTGGACGCGGTGTACGAACACTGGGGCACAAACCGTCAGCAGTCTCTCAGGCGGCTTACGGTGGAACAGGCCGAGCGCTTGCTTTCGGGAGACGGCCTGGGAGAAGGATCGATGCGGCCCAAGGTGGAGGCGGCCGTACAGTTCGTGAAAGGCGGAGGACGGCGCACGGTTATCGCGCATCTGTTGCACGGTCCGGAAGCAATGCGTGGCGAGGCCGGCACAACCATCACAGGAGACGATTGATCAGTGAACCTGCACGAGTATCAGGCGCGAGTGCTGCTCAGGGACGCCGGCATCCCGGTGCCGGACGGCGACGTGGCCGCGACACCGGACGAAGTGGAAGCCATGGCGGAGCGGCTGGGCGGAACGGTCGTGGTCAAGGCGCAGGTACACACCGGCGGCCGCGGCAAGGCGGGCGGTGTCAAGCTCGCGAAGACCCCGGCCGAGGCCAAAGCGCACGCCCGCAAGATCCTGGGCATGACCATCAAGGGGCTTACTGTCGAGAAAGTACTGGTCGTGCCGGCGGCGGACATCGCCACGGAGAGTTACGTGGGGGTGATCGTGGACCGCGCGAGCCAATGCCCGGTGCTCATGGTGAGTCCGGCGGGGGGCGTGGACATCGAAGAGGTGGCGGCGAAGACGCCGGAGAAGATCTTCAGGCAGGCCATCGATCCGCGTTACGGTCTCTTGCCGCACCAGGCCATGCGGCTTGGCTTTGCGCTCTACCCCGACAACGTGCAGCAGGTGCGCGCCGCCGCATCGATCATGCAGAAGCTCTACCGCGCGTTTCTCGATGCGGGGGCGTCACTGGCCGAGATCAACCCGCTGGTGACCACGCCGGAGGGTGCCGTGTTCGCTCTGGACGCCAAGATTTCCGTGGACGACAACGAACTCGACCGCAAACCGGCGATCGCCGCGCTGCGCGACGTCTCGGCGGAGGAACCGTCCGAAGTTGTGGCACGGGAAGCCAACCTGTCGTACATCAAGCTCGACGGTGCGGTCGGCTGCTGTGTGAACGGTGCCGGGCTGGCCATGGCCACCATGGACCTGGTCAAGTACTACGGCGGCTCGCCGGCCAATTTTCTTGACATTGGCGGCTCGTCCAACCCCGAGAAGGTGGTGAACGCGCTCAGGATCATCACCAGCGACGAAAACGTGAAGGCGATTCTGTTCAACATCTTTGGCGGCATCACCCGCTGCGACGACGTGGCCAACGGCATCGTGACGGCCACGAAGCAATACCCGCTCAAGGTGCCCATCGTGATCCGGCTTACCGGTACCAACGAGGAGCTGGCCCTGAAGATCCTCAAGGAGGCGGGCTTCGAGGCGCTGACCGACATGGATCAGGCCGTGGAAGAAGCGGTACGGCTCGCGAAGGAGGCGGCGTGAGCGTCTTCATCGGGAAGAACACGCGGCTCGTGGTGCAGGGAATAACCGGCCGCGACGGTTCGTTTCACGCGCGCCAGATGATGGAATACGGCACCAAGGTGGTGGCCGGTGTGACGCCGGGCAAAGGCGGGCAGCGGTTCGACAACTCGGTGCCGATTTTCAACACGGTGGCGGACGCGGTGGCGGAAACCGGCGCCGACACGTCGGTGATCTACGTTCCCGCTGCGTTCGCGGCGGACGCGGTCCTGGAAGCGGCCGACGCCGGCATCGGGCTCATCGTCTGTATCACGGAAGGGATTCCCGTACTCGACATGACGCGCTTGATGCCGTTCGTGCGGGAGAAGGGCGCGCGGTTGATCGGTCCCAACTGTCCCGGTGCCATCACCCCGGGAGAGGCCAAGGTGGGGATCATCCCGGGGCAGATCTGCACGCCGGGTCCGGTGGGGGTGGTATCGCGCTCGGGCACGCTCACCTACGAGATCGTATATCAACTCACCCGCGCAAAGCTGGGCCAGACCACGTGCGTAGGTATTGGCGGTGACCCCATCATCGGTACGAACTTCATTGACTGCCTTGCCGCGTTTGCGGGCGACCCGGAGACGAAGGCCATCGTAATGATAGGTGAGATTGGCGGTACCGACGAACAACAGGCGGCGAAGTTTGTAAAGGACAAGGTGAAGAAGCCCGTTGTGGGGTTCATCGCGGGCCAGACCGCGCCTCCCGGCCGCCGGATGGGGCACGCCGGTGCCATCATCTCCGGCTCGAGCGGCACGGCCGAAGAGAAGATGGCCGCATTCGAGGCGGCGGGGATTGCCGTGATGCAGCGTCCGGCCGACGTGGTGCCGCTGATCAGGGAACGGTTGTAGGAGGACTGTGAAGCTCATCGAGTTGCTTTCACCCGATCGAATCGTCATCCCGGTGACGGGTACCTTCGTGCGCGAAGCTGCCCGCCCGCTTGCCGGCGCGATTGCGGCTTCGGTGAAAGGCGCGGACCTCGAAAAGCTGGAAGCGCTCCTGGCAGAGACGTTGCCCCGCGAGGCGGTCACCTCGGGCCAGCACGGGTTTCTGCTTCACCTCCGTACCGACGCGGTTCCGTCGCTCACGGCGGCCCTGGGGGTGGCGGAGCAGCCGGTGCGCCGCGAACTGTATCCGGGAAGGGAAGGGCGCATTGTGGTGATGGTCGCTGCGCCGCCGGGTGAGACGCTACCCTACGTGCGCGCGGTGAGCGGGTTCGCGCGGATGCTCGCCAACGATGAGGTGGCCGAGGCTGTTCTGGCGGCCGGAGGTCCGGACGACGTGCTCGCCATCAAGGCGCTCAAGGATGCCGAACTCCCCGAGGATCTGCTGGTGCGAGATGTGATCCCGCACCAGGTGCTGAGCGTGAAGCCGGATACCACGTTGCAGCGGGCCGCGGCGCTCATGGTGAGGCACTCGGTGCCGGCGCTCCCCGTGGTGGGTGACGACAACGAGGTGCTGGGCATGGTGAGCCACGGAGAGCTGATGCGTTATCTCCTCCCGGCTTACACCAAACGAATGTCGGGCGAGTTCCCCGCAGCCAAGCGGCCCCGCGGGAAGGCGGCAAAGGAGGCCAAACCGCCCGATGATCCGCGCAACATGCCGGTGCGCGACGCGATGGACCGCAGCGTGCTCTGCATCCCCGAGGACGAGAGGCTGGCGGACGCCGCCGCGGTCATGATGAACAAGAACGTGGACCGCGTGCCGGTGGTGCGGGAAGGTTCGCTCGTGGGATTGCTCACGAGAGAAGACATTGTGCGAAGATTGTTCGGAACCTAGGAATCCAATAATGGCAAATACGCAACTGACCTTGGCGATCATCAAGCCGGACGCCGTTTCGGGCGGAAAGTCGGGCAACATCCTGGCTCACCTGGAGGCCGCAGGGTTTACCGTGCGCGCCTTGAGAATGACCCGGCTTGCCACTACGCAGGCTGAGGCGTTCTACGAGGTACACCGTGAGCGGCCGTTCTACCGGTCGCTGGTGACGTTCATGACCTCCGGTCCGTGCATTCCCATGGCGCTGGAACGGAAGGACGCCGTGGCGCATCTCCGCACGGTCATCGGGGCCACCGACCCGGCGGAGGCCGCGGAAGGGACGGTCCGGAAGCTCTACGCCGAGTCGAAGGAGCGGAACGCGATCCACGCCTCGGATTCGGTTGAGAACGCGGCGCGGGAAGTGGGGTTCTTCTTTGCGGAGGCCGACCGGCTGGGTTAATTTACACGGCTATGTTGCGTCTGGACTTACGCGCCCTTGAGCGAGGACCGCTGGCTACGAGCACCGTGGTCCGGGCGGACGATCCGGGCTTTGCCGGGCTCGAGTTTGCGCTGACCCAGCCGGTCACGGTGAGTGGCCGGCTGATGGACAGCGGTGCCGGCAAGTATTACTGGCACGCGCGGCTGGTGACCCAGGTTGCCATGGAATGCCGCCGGTGCCTGGCGCCCACCGCCGTGAAGATAGACGCGGGGGTGGAGGCGCTGTTCACGGAGGATGAGCTGGACGACGATCCCGCCGCGTACCGGATTCCTCCGCGCGCGATGGAGATCGAGTTGGGTGAAGCGATCCGCGAGGAGCTTGTCCTTGCGGTCCCGGAATTCACCTTGTGCCGGGAAGATTGCCGCGGGATCTGCCCGCGGTGCGGTACTGACCTGAACGTGGGCTCGTGTGCTTGCCGGCCCGAGCCGGACGCCCGGTGGGCGACGCTCGGAGCGCTGAAGCCACGCGGGCCCGATGACCAGAGGTAGACGATGGCTGTTCCCAAGCGAAAAACCTCCAAGAGCCGGAAGCGCAAGCGCCGGACGCATTACAAGGCGGCGCCGGTGGCCCTCCAGGCCTGTCCCCGATGCGGCGACCCCAGACGGCCGCACCGGGTCTGCCCGAGCTGCGGTTACTACGCCGGAAAGAAACGGGTCGAAGTCACCGGGGACATCTAGCACGTGATCCGGATAGCGCTGGACGCCATGGGGGGAGATCACGCCCCCGAGGCGCCGGTGTTGGGCGCGCTGGACGCGCTGCCCGATCTCCCCGATGACGGGGAGCTGGTGCTGGTCGGGAGGGAATCCGACATCGCCGGAATGCTCGAGCGCCACGGCGGACCGCGAGAGCAGCTCGTCGTGCTTGACGCCCCGGATGTCATAGGGATGGCCGAGAAGCCGCTCCAGGCGGTGCGCGGCAAACCGAAGTCATCCATTGTGCAGGCGCTCTCACGCCAGAGGCAGGGCGAGGTACAGGCGTTCATCTCCGCCGGTAACACCGGTGCCTGCATGGCCGCCAGCGCCCTTCTGCTCGGACTCTATCCCGGAGTGCAGCGTCCGGCCATCGGCACGCCGTTCCCCACGGCCGGCAAGCCGGTGCTGGTGCTGGACAGCGGCGCCAACATCGACTGCAGCGCGCGGGAGCTGCGCGGGTTCGCGCACCTGGGCGCGGTGTACGCCCGCGACGTGATGGGCCGGCCGGAGCCCGCGGTGGGGCTGCTCAACATCGGCGAAGAGGTGGAGAAGGGGAACGTTGCCGTAAAGGAAGCTCACGCCCTGCTCAAGAGCGAGCAGAACACTGGCTTCCGGTTCGTGGGCAACGTGGAGGGGCGGGATATCCTCTCGGGCGACGTGGACGTGGTGGTCTGTGACGGCTTCGTGGGCAATGTGGTGCTCAAGTTCTACGAATCGGTCGCCCATCTCTTCACGCATCTGCTCAAGCGCGAGATGGATGCCTCGGTGCTTGCAAGCGAAGGAATGCAGCGCATCTTCACCATCCTGGATTACGAGACGTACGGCGGCGCGCCGCTGCTGGGGGTCAAGGGCGTGTCGGTCATATGCCACGGCCGGTCGTCCCGGCGCGCCATCAAGAACGCCATCCGTGTGGCGTACCAGTCGGTCCAGAGCCAGGTGGCGCGCCACATAGGCGCGGACTTCGCGAAGGAGGCCTGATGCAGCGACCGTTCGCCGAGGCGGCGGCCACGGGTTGCTACGTCCCGCGCCGCGTCGTCACCAATCAGGATTTCGAGAAGTCGCTCGATACGTCCGACGAATGGATCCGCGAACGGACCGGAATCCGCGAGCGGCGCATCGCGGATGACTCGGAAACGATAGCCTTCATGTCGAAGGAGGCCTGCGAGCAGGCGCTTGAACGGGCCGGCATGGGAGTGGACGAGGTGGATACCATCATCCTTGCCACCGCCTCTCCGGACCGGCTGCTCCCCTCCAACGCGTGTGACCTCCAGGCGGTACTCGGCGCGAAGAACGCGGCGGCATTCGACATCCAGGCGGCGTGCAGCGGTTTCCTCTACGCCATGCACGTGGCCGAGTCGATGATCTGGGCGGAGACTGCGCGCAACGTGCTCGTGGTGGGCGCCGAACGGCTGACGCGCATCATGGACGTTACGGACCGCTCGACGGCCATCCTGTTCGGTGACGCCGCGGGATGCGTGGTGTTGCGGCCCAACGGAGGCAACGGCAAAGGCATGCTGTCCAGTTATCTCAAGAGCGACGGCACGCTGGCGGAACTGCTCTACCGGCCGGGTGGCGGCGGCTTGCAGCCGCCCAGTGAACAGATGCTGGCCGACCGGTCGTACTACATCAAGATGGCGGGCCGCGAAGTATTCAAACACGCAGTACGGTCTATGGCGGACGCGTGTGACCAGGCCCTGAAAAAGGCGGGGCTCACCGGCGAACAGGTCGATCTGCTGATCCCGCATCAGGCCAACATCCGGATAATCGAGGCCACGGCCAAACACGCGAAGATCCCCATGTCCAAGGTCTACGTGAATATTGACCGCTACGGGAACACGTCGGCGGCGTCCATACCCATCGCGCTGGATGAAGCGGTACGATGCGAGCGGCTCAAGCCGGGGATGCTGGTGCTGATGGTGGCGTTCGGCGGCGGGTTCACCTGGGCCAGCGTGGCGATGCGATGGTAGGAGCGGTGCTCCTCTGCCCCGGGCAGGGGGCGCAGCGGGTGGGGATGGGGAAGGATCTGGCCCAGCGGTTTCCCGAGTCGGCTCAAGTTTTTGAGCGGGCGGATGCGGCGCTGGGTGCTCCCCTCTCAGGGCTCATGTGGGAAGGGCCGGAAGAAGAGCTCACGCTCACGCACAATGCGCAACCGGCCATTCTGGTGCACAGTCTTGCGGCCCATGCGGCCATTGCAGGTGGCGTGAAACCGGTGGCGGCTGCGGGTCACTCGCTGGGAGAGTACGCGGCGTACGCGTCACTGGGGGCGCTCAAGCTGGAAGATGCGGTGCGGCTGGTGCGCCGGCGTGGGGAACTGATGCGGGAGGCGGGGGAGCGGCGGCCCGGGACGATGGCGGCGGTGCTGGGGCTCGATACGGCGGCAGTGGAGCGGGTGTGCGGGGAAGCGAGCCGTGACGGAAGCGTGGTGGTGGCGGCCAATCTCAACGCTCCGGATCAGACGGTGATCTCGGGAGATCCGGACGCCGTGGAGCGCGCGCAGGGGCTGCTCAAGGAGGCCGGGGCGAAGCGCGTGCTCCCTCTCAAGGTGAGCGGCGCATTTCATTCTCCGCTGATGACGAGCGCGCGGGCGGGGCTCGAGGCTGCGCTTGCGGAAGCGGTGATGACCGATCCGCCGGTGCCCGTGGTGGCCAACGCGAGTGCGGAGCCGGTGCGGGATGCCGTGACGGCGCAGCGGCTGCTTGCCGAACAGCTCACGGCCCCGGTCCGCTGGGTGGAATGCATGCGGGCGCTGAAGGGGCTCGCGGGCGGCGCAAGGTTCGTGGAGATCGGGCCGGGCAACGTGCTTGCGGGGCTGCTCAAGCGCATTGTTCCGGATGCCGTTTGCATCAGCATTGGCACTGTGGCTGATGTTGAAAAGTTTGGCGGAGCTGATAAATGATCGATCTGAGTGGTAAGACGGCGTTGGTGACCGGCGGGTCCCGCGGAATCGGGCTCGCCATTGCCGAGGCGTTCTACACGGCCGGCGCAAGGGTGGGCGTGCTGGGCCGGAACGGGCAGGCTGCTCAGGATGTGGCCGGCAAGCTGGGTGAGCGGGCGCGCGGGTTCGCCTGCGACGTAGGCGATCCGGTGCAGGTTCAGTCTGCCATCGAGGCCTGCGAGAAGGAACTCGGGCCGGTTGACGTGCTGGTCAACAACGCCGGCTTCACGCGCGATGGGTTGCTCGTGCGGATGAGCGATGCCGACTGGGACGAGGTCCAGGAGACGAACCTCAAGGGTGCGTTTCATACCACGCGGGCCGTGACCCGCGGCATGATGAAGCGGCGCTGGGGCCGGATCATCAACGTGACCAGCGTGGTGGGCATCACGGGGAACGCGGGCCAGTCCAACTACTGTGCCGCCAAGGCCGGGCTCATAGGGTTTACCAAGGCGGTGGCCCGGGAACTGGCGCCGCGGAACGTGCTGGTGAATGCGGTCGCGCCGGGCTTTATTGAGACGGATCTGACGAAGGTTCTGACGGAGGAACAGAGGCAGTTCCGGTTCCAGCAGATTCCGCTGGGGCGGTTCGGACGGCCCGAGGACGTTGCGCGGGCGGTCCTCTTTCTTGCATCCGACCTGGCCGAGTACATTACGGGCCAGGTGCTGGTGGTTGACGGCGGCATGGTAACGTAATCCTTCCCACTCCCTATCCGAGGACGTTTATGAGCAGCGTGGAAGACAAGGTCCGGGACATCATCGCCGAAGAGTTGGGCGTCGAGCGGGAGAAGCTCACCGACGAGGCGAGTTTCATGGAGGATCTGGGCGCGGACAGCCTGGATCAGGTGGAACTTGTGATGGCGTTCGAGAAGGAGTTCGACATCGACATCCCCGATGAGGAGGCTGAGAAGCTCCGTACCGTGGGTGACGCGCTCAAGTTCCTGCACGAGAAGATGGGGAAGAAGTAGTTGATGCGTCGGGTCGTCGTAACCGGGCTTGGCATCGTCTCGCCGCTCGGGAACACGGCGCAGACGACCTGGGAAGGACTGGTGCAGGGCCGGTCGGGTGCGGCGCGGATCCGGCGGTTTGACCCCTCCGGTCTGGACGTAACGTTCGGCTGCGAGGTGAAGGACTTCGATCCGTCGGCGTACATCGACCGGAAAGAGGCCAGGCGTTTCGACCTCTTCCTCCAGTACGCTGTGTCCGCCACGGCGCAGGCAATGCAGGACGCGGGGCTTGGCGATACGGTTCCTGACCCGAACCGGGCTGGCGTGCTGATCGGCAGCGGGATCGGGGGCATCGGAACCTTTGAGGAACAGTGCAAGCTGTTTCTCCAGCATGGGCCCAAACGCGTCTCCGCATTCTTCATTCCCATGTTCATCCCGGATATCGCGTCGGGAATCGTGTCCATCCGGCTGGGCGCCAAGGGTCCCAACTACTGCACCGTGTCGGCCTGCGCCTCCTCGGCGCATGCGCTGGGTGAGGCGTACCGTCTGATCCAGCTCGGGCATGCCGATCTCATGGTAACCGGGGGAGCGGAGTCGGCCATAACGCCGCTTGCCATTGCCGGATTCTCCAACATGAAGGCGCTCTCCACCCGCAACGACGCTCCGGAGAAGGCGTCGCGTCCGTTTGACAAGGGCCGCGACGGGTTTGTCCTGAGCGATGGCGCGGGGATCGTGATACTGGAGTCACTCGAGCACGCGCAGAAGCGCGGGGCGCGCATACTTGCCGAGTTCAGGGGCTACGGCATGAGCGCCGACGCTTTCCATATCACGCAGCCGGCTCCGGGCGGAGAAGGTGCCAAACGCGCCATGCTGGAAGCGCTCGCGGATGCGAAGATCGCTCCCGGTGAAATCGACTACGTGAACACCCACGGCACGTCCACGCCTCACGGCGATGTGGCGGAAGTGGCCGCGGTCAAGGACGTGTTCGGCGAGCACACCGGGAAGATGATCGTGGGATCCACCAAGTCCATGACGGGCCATCTGCTGGGAGCGGCGGGAGGCTTCGAGTTCGGCGTCTGCGTGATGGTGCTGAACAACGGCGTCATACCGCCCACGATCAACCAGGAAGATCCGGATCCGGCGTGCGATATCGACTGTGCTCCAAACAAGGCGGTGACACGGTCGGTGGACGTGTGCATGACCAATTCGTTCGGCTTTGGCGGGCACAACGTGTCCCTCCTGCTGAGCCGTTACACGGAGTAGTGGCGTGACGATTCCCGTCCAGGACCCCGTTCTCCAGCCCATCGCGGAGAAGGTGGCGGCGGGCGAACGGCTCACGCGCGATGACGCGCTGGCCCTGTTCCGGACCGATGACCTGCTGGGCCTTGGCGCCATGGCGGATTTTTCCAACCGCCGGCGGAACGGCAACCGCGTCTTCTTCTCCGCCAACCAGCATATCAACCCAACCAACGTCTGCGTGCTGCGCAGTACGTGCACGTTCTGCTCCTTCGCGCGGATGCCAAAGGAGGACGGGGCCTACACGCGCACACTGGACGAGGTGTTCGCGGAGGCCGAGGCGGCAAGAGGAAATCCCACGCGCGAGTTCCACATCGTGGGCGGGCTCCATCCCAGACTCAGGCTCTCGTACTACACCGACATGATCCGCGGCCTCAAGGCTCGGCATCCCGGGGTACAGATCAAGGCGCTTACGGCGGTTGAGATCGCGCATCTCGCGCGGATCGAGAAGACCTCCAGCGTGGAGGTGCTGAAGGCGCTGAAGGAGTCCGGGCTCGACACGCTTCCCGGCGGTGGCGCGGAGGTGTTCAGCACGGCGGTGCGGGAGACCATTGCCAAACGGAAGCTGGTGGGTGAGGAATGGCTGCAGGTGCATCGGGAGGCGCACGAGCTGGGCATACCCAGCAACTGCACCATGCTCTACGGCCACGTGGAGACGCTGGAAGACCGCGTGGAGCATCTGGAAGGATTGCGCGCGCTCCAGGATGAGACCAGCGGCTTCCTCACGTACATCCCGCTGGCCTATCACCCCGACCACAACGAACTGGGCGAGGAGCTGGGACGCACCGGCAGCGCCACCACCGGTTATGACGACCTGAAGAACATAGCTGTGGGTCGGCTCTTCCTGGACAACATCCCGCACGTGAAGACCCACTGGCCCATGGTGACGCCGTTCCTCTCGCAGGTGGCGCTCGAGTTCGGCTGCGATGACGTGGAGGGAACTGTTGTATACGAGCGGATCTACCACGATGCCGGTGCCACCACGCCCATGATGATGTCGTATGGCGAGTTGGTGCGGTTCATCAAGGCGGCTGGTAAGGAGCCGGTGGAGCGGGATTCGTTCTACCGTGAGGTGCGGCGGTTTGCGGACGACGATCCGGTCTTCGAGGCACGCGAGGAGAAGCGGGAAACGGGAGATGGCGGCACTGAGCGGCAGGTGGAGTCTGCGCTCCGTCTGGGCCGCATCGCGTACATCAACTGCTACCCGGTGTACGGCGCCATTGACCGGGGCATGGTTCGCGTGCCGGCCCGGCTCGTTACGGGATCGCCCACCGAGCTGAACGAACTGCTGGCGGTGGGAGAACTGGACGTCTCGGTGGTGTCGGCGGTGGAGTACGCGCGGAACGCGCAGCAGTATCATCTGCTGCCTGATCTGGCTATCTCGTCCGACGGTCCCGTACGGAGCGTGGCCTTGTTCTCCAAGCGGCCGGCTCAGGAGCTCAACGGTCAGACGGTGTTGGTCTCCGCCTCCTCGAAGACCTCGGTGTTGCTGCTGGAGCTTCTGGCGCGCGAGGTGTGGGGCGTAAAGCTCAGGGTAGCGGAGGCGCGCGCCGAGGCGGCAGACCTGCCGAACCTTGCAGCACTGCCGCATGAGGCGGTGCTCGTGATTGGCGACCCGGCGTTGCTGCTGGCTTCACGCGGCGCGTACGCGCATCGCTATGATCTGGGCGAGGAGTGGCGGCGCTGGACCGGCCTGCCGTTCGTGTTTGCCGTATGGGCGGCGCGGCGCGACGCGGATCGGACCGCCGTCAAGGCGGTGCACAACTCGCTGCTCGAGGCGCGCTCGTGGGGGCTGGCGCACCTGGATGAGCTGGCGCGCGATGCGGCCCGCCGCACCGGCATCCCGCTGGATCAGTGCCGCGAATACCTGAGCGGGCTGGATTACAGCTTCACTTACCGGCATCTCGAAGGGCTGACGAGTTTCCTCAGGCGCTGTGCGGCGCACGGGTTGGTGCCGGAGCGGAACCTTGGATTTCTGGCGGTGGCATGAGCGCGATAGACCGTACCTCACCGGAATTCCGCAACTGGCTGGACCTCTACGAGCGCGCTCCATTGCTCGAGCTGGGAGGGCTGGCGGATGAGAAGCGCCGCGAGCTGCACCCGCGGAACATCGTAACGTACATTGTGGACCGGAACATCAACTACACCAACGTGTGCGTGGCCGACTGCAAGTTCTGCGCGTTCTACCGGAGGCCCAAACATCACGAAGGGTATGTGCTGTCGTTCGAGCAGATCGGGGAGAAGATCGAGGAGGCGAAGCGGCTGGGCGCGGTGCAGATCCTCATGCAGGGTGGACACAACCCGTACATACCATTCGGCTGGTATCTGGACCTGTTGCGGTACATCAAGGAGCATCACCCCATCCACATCCACGGCTTCTCGCCGTCGGAGGTGGATTTCTTTGCCACGCGCTTCGGGATGACGGCGGAAGAGGTAATTGCCGAGCTCAGGTCGGCGGGTCTGGATTCGATTCCCGGTGGAGGAGGAGAGATCCTCGTGCAGGATGTCCGCAACCGGGTGGCAAGGAAAAAGGCGGGAGCCGACCGCTGGCTTGAAGTGATGGAGCTGGCACACCGGGCCGGGATGAAGACCTCGGTCACCATGATGTACGGCCTGGGTGAATCCAACGCGGACAGGATCGAGCATCTGTTTCGGGTGCATGAAGTTCAGGCCCGCACCGGCGGGTTTACCGCGTTCATCACCTGGCCGCTCCAGCCGGACGGCACGGAGATGGAGGGAACGCCCAAGACGGATGCACACACGTACCTGCGTACGGCGGCCATCTCTCGCCTCGTGTTGGACAACGTGCCCAACCTGCAGGCATCGTGGGTCACGATGGGTCTCAAGATCGGTCAGATCTCGCTCAGGTTCGGCTGCAACGACTTCGGTTCTCTCATGATCGAAGAGAATGTGGTCTCTGCCGCAGGCACCACGCATAGCGCCACGATTGCCGAAATCAGACGTTGTATCAGGGACGCCGGCTTCACCGCCGCCCGCCGGCTCCAGGACTACTCCATCATTCCCGACGAGGCGGCCGCCTGACACACTGCACATGAGCGACAAACCGGTTCTGATCATCGTGGGTTCGGAGAGTGACCGCGAGCGGGTGGAACCCGCCATGAAAGCGCTCGACGACGCCGGAGTGGGTTATGACTTCGTGGTCTCGTCGGCACACCGCAATGCAGAACAGACCGCCGAGATTGCCAAGGGCGCCCGGAAGAAGGGGTACCGGGTGGTCATTGCAGCCGCCGGGCTTGCCGCGGCGCTTCCGGGCGCCATGGCTGCCCTGACAGATCTTCCCGTTATCGGTCTCCCGCTTGACGTGGGCCCGCTGCGCGGAGTCGATGCGCTCTATGCCATAGCGCAACTGCCCCCCGGATGCCCGGTGGGAACGGTCGGCATCGGGATGGCAAGGAACGCGGCGCTGCTGGCCGTGCGGATCCTGAACGCCTGAGCGTCATGCCCACCGAACTGCGCAACCTCGACAGTCCATTGCTTGAAATGGCGCTCTCCACCCCTGACGCCCTCGAGCGGGAACTGGGCGTGTCGCTGGGGGATCACCGGGATCTGGTTCTGGAAGTCGCACGCCAGACGAAGACGTTCATGGGGAAGCGGTTCACGGATGCTCCCTGGTACGGGTACGTGGCGCTCGACCGCGAACTCGGCCTGGTGGTGGGGACGTGCTCGTTCAAGGGCCCGCCCGATGCGGCGGGCCTGGTAGAGATTGCGTACTTCACGTTCCCGCCGTTCGAGAACCGTGGTTATGCCACGGCCATGGCGCAACATCTGCTCGATATCGCGGCCGCCACGAAACGGGTTCTTGCCATATGCGCGCATACCATGCCCGAGCGCAACGCGTCAAACCGGGTGCTCGAGAAACTCGGGTTCCGCCTGGAGGGCGAGCGAGAGGATCCCGAGGACGGGCCGGTGTGGCGGTGGATGCGCGAGGTCACGCCGGCCGCCGGCTGACCATACGAGCGCGGTGACGTTCCGCGACCATTTTTCAGAGGGGGCGGGGGAGTATGCCAGGTTCCGTCCCCGCTATCCCGACTCACTCTTCGACGCGATTGTGGCAGCAGCTCCGGGCACAGGGCTCGCCTGGGATTGCGGTACCGGCAGCGGACAGGCAGCGATGCCGCTCGCAGCGCGGTTCGACCGGGTCGTGGCAACCGACGCAAGCGAAGCTCAACTGGCGCACGCAGAGCGCCATCCGCGAATCACGTTCCGGCAGTGCAGGGAATCGGACTCGGGGCTCGAATCGGGCTCAGTGGACGCCGTCACGGTTGCTCAGGCCCTTCACTGGTTCGATCTCGATGCCTTCTTTGCAGAGGCGCGGCGGGTTCTCAGGCCGGGCGGTTTGTTGGTGGCGTGGGGCTACACCAGACCCAGGATAGTACCGGAAATCAACGCTGTCGTGGACGAATTCCACGACCGCACGGTAGGGCCCTGCTGGCCCCCGGAGCGGCGCCTGATCGATAACGGGTATGCCGACCTGCTGTTCCCCTTCACCCGCGTCCGGCTCGACGGCGAACCCTTTGCAATTGAGGCCAACCTCACGCTGGATGATTTTCTGGCATATGTTGGAACTTGGTCGGCGGTGCTCCGGTACCGGGCCGAGCACGGTGCCGATTCCGTGGGTTCGCTGCGCGAGTTACTCGTCCCGCTCTGGCCGCCGGATGAACCGCGGCTGGTCGGCTGGCCGCTGGTCGTGCTCGTTGGACGTCGCTAGCTTCAAACTGATCTGAAAGGAGCTTCCATGCCGGTGTCACCTCCCCTGAGGCGCTCCCGAACCGACCGTATGATTGCGGGGGTGGTCGGCGGGCTGGCGCGTTACTTCGGTATCGATCCAACCATGGCACGGGTAGGCTATGTGGTTCTGTCGTTCGTCTCGGCGGCGTTCCCGGGGTTGCTGGTCTATGTCATAATGTGGCTGATAGTGCCAGAGGGTAACGGCGCCTGAGCCGATGCGTACCGAACGCGACACGATGGGGCCCATCGAGGTACCGGACGACCGCTACTGGGGCGCGCAGACCGCCCGTTCGCTCGTCTATTTCGCCATAGGGCGTGACCGGATGCCCGTGGAAATCGTACGGGCGTTCGGAGTGCTCAAGAAGGCCGCTGCACTCGCCAACCGCGAGCTGGGCGTGCTGGATGAAGAACGGGCACGGCTAATAGTGCAGGCCGCCGAGGAGGTGGCCGCCGGAAAGCTGGACGATCACTTCCCCCTCTCTGTCTGGCAGACCGGCTCCGGTACCCAGTCCAACATGAACGCGAATGAGGTAATAGCCAACCGGGCCATCGAATTGGCCGGCGGGAAGCTGGGTTCGAAGGATCCAATACATCCCAACGATCATGTGAACCTGTCACAGTCCTCCAACGACACATTCCCGACCGCGATGCATATTGCCGCGGTGAAGCTTCTCAGGGAGCGGGTGCTCCCGTCGGTAAGCGCGCTTCGCGATGCGCTCAAGGTGAAGCAGGACGAGTTCAGTGACATGGTGAAGATCGGGCGCACGCATCTTCAGGATGCGGTTCCGCTCACGCTCGGCCAGGAGTTTTCAGGGTACGTGGCGCAGCTTGATGCCAACATCGAACGCATCGAGGCGGCATTGCCGGGATTGTATCGGCTGGCCATTGGCGGTACCGCCGTGGGTACAGGGCTCAACGCGCCCGCCGGTTTTGCCGAGAAGTGTGCGGCGCAGATATCGGAACTGACCGGTCTTCCGTTCCATCCGTCACCCAACAAGTTTGCCGAGCTTGCCGCTCACGATGCACTGGTTGCCGCCCATGGAGCGCTGCGGGTGCTTGCGGTATCGCTGATGAAGATCGCGAACGACATCAGGTGGGCTGGTTCGGGCCCCCGGGCGGGACTTGGCGAACTGAGACTGCCGGAGAACGAGCCGGGATCTTCAATCATGCCGGGGAAGGTGAATCCCACGCAGTGCGAAGCGCTCACGATGGTTGCGACCCAGGTGATGGGAAACGACGCCGGTGTGGGGTTCGCGGGCTCGCAGGGCAACTTCGAGTTGAACGTGTTCAAGCCCATGATGGCGTTCAACTTCATCAGTTCGGCCATCTTGCTGAGCGACGGTTGCGACTCGTTCCGCAGGCACTGCGTGGATGGTATCGAAGCAAATGCCGGGCGGATTGCAGAGCTGGTAGAGCGGTCACTGATGCTGGTTACGGCGCTCACGCCGAAGATCGGTTATGACAAAGCGGCGGCTATAGCGAAGAAGGCGGACAACGAAGGCACTACGCTGAAGGAGGCCGCGCTGGCGCTCGGCTATCTTACCGAGGCCGAGTTCGATGCGGCTCTTGATCCCAAAGCCATGGCGCACCCGCACGGGTGAAGTCCGGAGGGCATGATGGCTCATCCACAACTGCTTACCACGTCTCTCCCGCCGGATCCCGGAGCCAAGCCGGGCGACGAGGAGATCGATCTCTTCGGACTCACGCATCCCGGCAAGATTCGGTCGGAGAATCAGGATCATTTTCTTCTTGTTACCGTGCATCGGCAGATGCAGGTCCACGGAGCGAGCCTGCCGCATCCGGACCGGCTGCCGCTTCGTGGCGAACGGCAGGCCACGATCTTCATGGTGGCCGACGGAGTGGGCGGGGCGGAGGCGGGGGGAGAGGCAAGCCAGCTCGCGCTCGAGGCGGTGACGAGATACGTCTCGTCCGCGATGACGAGTTTCCACAACGCCGGCGACGATCCCGATGGATTCACGGCTTCGTTGCAGGAGGCGGTAATGGAGGCGCATCACGCGGTGTTGAAGGAAGCCGAGGTGCGCACCGTAGACGGCAGAATGGCCACCACGCTCACGCTGGCGATTGCCGTCTGGCCCCGAATGTACGTGATACAGGTTGGTGACAGCAGGGCGTATCACTACCAGGACGGCGCGCTGCACCGGGTGACCCGGGATCAGACGGTAGCGCAGGATCTGGTGGACCAGGGAGTTCTCGATGCAGACAGGATTCAGGCATCTCCCTTCAGTTCGGTCCTGTCGAGCGCGATAGGCGGAGGCGAGGCGGTGCCGGTGGTGTCGAGCATGGATGTGAATCGTTCATGCTGCGTGCTGCTCTGCAGTGACGGGCTCACCCGTCACGTTACTGACGACGAGATCGCGGAGCAGTTCAGTGCCGATAATTCGTCCGAGGCGGTCTGCCATGCGCTGCTTGATCTGGCGCTCGAGCGGGGCGGAGCAGACAACATAACGATTCTCGTGGGTCGGGCACAGCGGAGTAGCCGGTGACCGGCGTACGATCCTGGGTTGTCGCCGGGGCCTGCTGCCTCACGATGGGAGCGGGCAACGACTCCGCACCGGCCGCGTTGTGGGGCGAACACGGACACCGGATGATCGGACAACTGGCGGCGGAGGCACTGCCGGCGGAAATGCCGGAGTTTTTCCGACGGGCAGCGGCGCAGCTGTCTTATCTCAACGTGGAGCCCGATCGCTGGCGTGACCGGGTGGAGCAGGGGATCGACCCGGCCATGGACGCACTGCATGCGCCTGAGCACTACATCAACTTCGAGCGTGTACCCGGTGATGCGCTCCACGCTCCTCACCGAATCGCGTATATCGATTCGCTGCGGGCGCATGGGGTATCGGGTGCGGGACCCGGCTTCATCACCTTCCGGATGCTCGAAGTTGTCCAGCAGCTGCGGGTGGGATTCCGCCTGTGGCGGGCCACAACCGACCCTGCCGAGCGGGCGTTCATCGAAGCGCGGATCCGCAACGATGCGGGTATTCTGGGGCATTACGCGGCCGACGGTTCCAACCCGCATCACACCACCATACATCACAACGGCTGGGTGGGTGACAACCCTCACGGATTCACCACGGACCGGACGTTCCACCGGCGGTTCGAGACCATCTTCGTGGGGCGGAACGTCGCTGCGGACGACGTGCGCCCGCTGGTCCGCACGTCGCCTCAGCTGTTCCGCGAATTGCGCCCCGCGATACTTGGATTCCTGCGCGAGTCTCACAGCCATGTAGAGACGCTGTACCGGCTCGATCAACGGGAGTCGTTCGGTCCGGATACCCGGGGAGCCGAACACAAACGATTTGCCGCGGAGCGACTTGCCGCCGGCGCTGCCATGTTGCGTGACCTCTGGTGGACGGCGTGGGTCACAAGCGGCACAGATTGAGAACCGTAACCCCCAACCCGCAGGTTTCATCATGATCATGAAAACGTCAATCAGAGTGCTGGCAGTTGTCCTCCTCTTCGCCGGGCATGCCCATATCCTGCGCGCGCAGGATCCAGGGGTCACACCGCTCAACGTAGCCGACATTCAGCTGGTTACCAGCGCGGTCATCTCAACCGACGGCCGCTACGTTGCCTATACGGTGAGCGTGCCGGCCAACCCGCGCGAGTCCAACACGCCGGCTACCACCCATTTGCATCTGTTCGACCGCCAGAGCGGGGACACGAGGGCTCTGTACACCGGTGCGAGCGTTGCCGGCGTATCGTTCCGGCCGGTCCGCGGTACCGTGACCTTCCTTGCGGTTGCCGAAGAAGGAGTGCCCCGGGCGGTATATGAGGTGCCGGTGAGCGGTGGAGATCCGCAGCGTGTGTTCGGGTTTGACCGGCCCATTCCGGCATACAGCTGGGCACCGGACGGCGTGCGGCTTGCCTTCATGGCCAACGAACACGTCACGCCTCCTGCCACTCCGTTGCCGTATCGGCCGCAGTTCTACGAAGAGAACGAGCCGCAGCGGCGGGGCTACGTCGTGGATGTTACCGGTGGAGAGGCGCGCATGGTTCCGCACGTGGGCTCGTACTATCACATGGAGTGGAGCCCGCGTGGCGACCGGATAGCGGTGTCGGTGGCGCCCACGCCCAGGATCGACGATTTCTACATGGCTCAGTCGGTCAAGGTCGTCGACGCGCAGTCGCTTGAGGTTGTTGCCGGGGTAGACAATCAGGGGAAACTGGAACAGGTGGTCTGGAGCCCTGACGGCAGGCGGCTTGCATTGAGGGCGGGGAACGACATCCACGACCCCATCGAAGGGCGCATCATGGTCGTGGCTGCCTCGGGCGGAACGCCGCAGAACATCCTGCCGGCGTTTCAGGGCAAGTTCGAGCGGATTGCCTGGACGGGAGCCGACGAGATCCACTTCATCGCAAGCGAGGGCGTCGAGACATCCTTCGGCCGGATCCGTCCGGACGGTTCGCGGCTCACGCGCATCGTGAACGTCGAGGGCCTGATCCTCACGAACTTCAGCCGCTCCGCTCGGGGTCACGTGGCATTCACCGCCAGTACTCCGCGCCATCCGGCCGAGTTGTATCTGCTCGAGGCGGGCCGCGACCGTTCCCGCCGCGCCACGGACAACAACCCCTGGCTCGCCAACGTGGTGTTGGGTGAGCAGCGCGTGATACGGTATCCCGCCCGCGACGGCGCATTCGAGATCGAAGGTCTGCTGATCCTGCCTGTGGGTCATCAGGCCGGACGGCCTGTGCCCCTCATTACGGTGGTTCATGGCGGCCCCGAGGCGCACTACTCCAACGGCTGGCTCACCACCTACAGCACACCGGGCCAGATGGCGGCCGGACGCGGATACGCCCTATTCTACCCCAACTACCGCGGCAGCACCGGGCGCGGGCTTGAGTTCCTCATGAGCAGCCAGGGCGATGCCGGCGGAAAGGAATTCGACGACGTCGTGGACGGCGTGGATTACCTGATCGCGCAGGGGATCGCGGACCGCGAGAAGATAGGCGTCACCGGCGGTTCGTACGGCGGCTACGCCACCGCATGGATGAGCACCCGGTATTCAGACAGGTTTGCCGCGGGCGTCATGTTCGTTGGGGTGAGCAACAACATCTCCAAGTGGGGCACGAGCGACATTCCAGAGGAGCTTTACCTGGTGCACGCGCGCCAACGTCTCTGGGACGGCAACTGGCAGAAGTACCTGGAAAGGAGCCCCATCTATCACGTCGACCGGGCGCGCACACCCTTGCTGATCATGCACGGGTCGGATGACACCCGCGTGCACCCGGCCCAGTCGATGGAGCTGTACCGCCACATGGTGGTGCGCCGGCCCGAGGTGCCGGTGCGGCTCATCTTCTATCCCGGTGAGGGGCACGGCAATGTGCGGGCCGCGTCCCGGCTCGACTACTCGCTCAGGATGCTCGGCTGGTTCGACGCATTCCTCAAGGGTGACGGTGAGATGCCCCCGCTCGACGTAGAACTGCCGGAAGCGGCGACGCCGGCCAGCAACGGCGGTTTCTAGCCGAATATGATGGGGCCGGCGGGGCGTCATAGCTCCGCTGGCCTCGTTGATTCAACTCCGGCTATTCGCCCTCTGCCGGACGTGACCGGTTTACCTCGCGCCCGCAGAAGGTCCCCACCACCGACTTGCTTCCGTCGCTGGACCAGGTGATGGCAAGGTCAATTTCGCACCGTCCCGATCGTCCGTTATCGGCTTCCCATTCAAAGGCGCCCGTCTTGGTGAAAACGCCACCAGTGCGGATACGATTCTCCACGGCGACCTCACCTGCCAGGACGATGGACGGATCGGTGTTGATCGTGAACGTTACCTCTCCCCGGCTGCGGACACAGTCGGTAAGTATCAGAGTACGCTCAACTGACATGACACCGGAACCGGTTTCATCCAGGGTGCCGCTGACGGAACCCGTAACGCTGATGGTGCCGCCTTCCGGACATGCGCGGGTGTAACCGGCTGAACGATTGATGGGTTCGGTTACCGCATCGAGCCACCGGCCGGCGAGCGAAAACGATACCGCAGACCCGAGCCCGTGGAACGCATCGGCCATCACCTCGTCGGCCAGAAACGCCACGTCTTCGTCCGTGAGGGCGTCGGTTACGCCGGTAGTCTCGGTACAGGCGGCGGCCAGGGCCACCGCCACGCCTGTTCCCATTATGTGCCTGATGGTGTTCCGCATTGGCGCGCTCCCTTCAGTTCCGGTCCTGCAAGAGTCAATTCCTGCCGCTCCAGAGAGTAGACTCCCGGAGGCGCGACAAGTTAACGGTACCGCGGCTTCGCGGTTGGTTTCCGGCTCCGGGGCACGGCACCCCTCACGGCCGAAGCCCCTGCTTGCAGAGCGGTGGCCCAAGCGTAGCTTATGCCCGCATGACCAACACCGACAAGCCAACGCAGGCGGCAGCCGACCGGAAGCCGCGCGACGATGAGCTGGACATTTACGGGCTCACTCATCCCGGTAATGTCCGTCAGGTCAACCAGGACCATTTCCTCATGTGCTCGCTGCGCCGGGCGCTGGACGTCCACCAGACCAGCCTGCCTGACGTGACCGCCCTCGGAGGAACGGAGCGGCTGGCGTTCCTGGCCATGGTAGCCGATGGCGTGGGGGGCGGAAACAAGGGTGGTGAGGCGGCACGGCTTGCTGTTGAGGCCGTGACTGAGTACGTAGCAGAGGCCGTCCGCTGCTACTACACAGCTGACGCCACCGATGACGACGCCTTCATGCGAGCCCTCGAGGATTCGGCCATGCGTTGCCACGAGAGCATCATGAACCGGGCTTCGGAGGACCGGGGGCTCAAGGGAATGGCAACCACGCTCACCCTCTGGATAGGGGTGTGGCCGCGGGCCTATCTGGTGCAGGTGGGTGACAGCCGGTGCTACATCTTCCACGACGGCGTGCTCAACCAGGTATCGCGCGACCAGACCATGGCGGAAGCACTGGTTGAGCAGGGAGTCCTGCGACGGAGCCAGGCGGTCCAGAGCCGATGGGCGCACGTGTTGTCGAGTGCAATTGGTGGATCGCAGACAGCACCCAGCGTCACCCGTCTGCAGCAGTCGTGGGATAACGTGGGGGTGTTGTGCAGCGACGGGCTCACCAAGCACGTCACAGAAGAGCGCATCCGGGAACGTCTGGCCACGATGACCTCGGCAAAACAGGTATGCGAGGATCTGCTTCAGGAAGCGCTGGACGGAGGGGGGAGCGACAACATCACCATCATTGTGGGACGCGCGGTGCGCCGGGAGCAGTAGGCTCCCGGCGCCCATGTTCGGCCCGGCCCTAACCCGCAGTTGCGGCGGATGCCTCTTCCGTCCGCACTCCCCGCTGTACCGCCCGCGGATTCACCAACAGCACGGCATTGGTCGAGCCCCTCAATACCTTGTCCGCAACACTGCCGAGGAACACGCGCTCGAGCCCCCCCTGGCTCTGGGTGACCATCGCGATGAGGTCAACCCCGTTAGCGCCAGCCCAATCCAGAATCTGCCTGGCCGCGTCGTCGGCCACTATGACGCGCGTATGGGCATCGAAGCCCCGGCTTGCCATCGACTCCGCGGTTCGGGCCAGTAGCGCTTCTGCCATGGCCTGCTGGGACCGCCCGGACGGCGGACTGCCGCGCCTCGGGAGAATGCCTTCTCCTGGAACACCAGTGGCCAGGACACGGAGCAGGGTGTACCGCACGCCGTCGGCGCCCGCAAGCTCCGTGGCTGCATCCACGATCCGTTCGCTGACGTCGGAACCGTCCAGTGGAATCAGCACATGTCGGAACGGACGATTCGCTGCGTCAGGCCTCAGCAGCAGCAATGGAACCGAGACGCGTCGGGCGAGTCCGTCAGCCACGCTGCCCAGCCACGCCCGGCTCAAGCCTCCCCTGCCGTGCGTTGTCATCACTACCAGAGCCGGGGTGCGGCGCCGGATATGCTGTTCGAGCGTTTCGACCACGCGGCCTTCGAGAACTGTGGTCGTAACAGATGCGCCACCGGATGCCAGAAGCTCCTCGGTCAGGCCGTCCAGGTACTGTTCCCAATGTTCGCGCGGCACTGCCCCGAGGAACGGGACATCGGCCGGAGCGCCGGGACCCGGAACCACCGGCGCCGGCGGGGCGGAAACGAGCACCAACTCGACACCGGCACCCTGCGCCCTGGCAAAATCAGCAGCGACGGGGAGTGCCTTTTCGGCGAACTTCGAACCATCGAGTGGAACCAGGATCGTTCTGCGCATCGGTACACCTCCTTGTGTCCGGAAGATGCACAGGAGTGGTTAAAGCCATGGTGAAGCGGGCTCGAATGCCCGCATAGAGAAACCGCTCACTGCTCACCGCTCACGCCTCAGGTCTCACGATAGTATCATTCCCCCATGCCAACCCGCATCGGTCTCGGCTTCGACTCGCATACCTTTGGCGCCTCGAGTCACCTCAAACTCGCGGGGGTGACCGTGCCCCATTCCAGCGGCCTGACCGGGCATTCGGACGGAGACGCCGTAGCGCACGCGTTGATCGACGCGCTGCTTGGAGCGGCTGCCCTGGGAGATATCGGCCGTCTCTATCCTGACACCGATCCGGCGTGGAAGGATGCAGACTCGATGAAACTCCTGGCGGAGGTCCGTGGCCGAGTGACGGCGGCGGGGTACGGCATCGCGAACGTTGACGCTACGGTCATCACGGAGCAGCCCAGACTCGCACCGTTCATCGATGCCATGCGGGCGAATCTCGCCCGGGTGCTGCAGATACCGGTGGAAGCGGTATCGGTCAAGGCCAAGACCAACGAAGGGATGGATGCGGTCGGGGCGGGGCAGGGGCTCAAGGTTCTTGCGGTAGCCGCACTGGAGCACTGATCTGCTGGAAGGCCTTCTCAACCGATTGTACGAGCTGCCGCCCGCGGCCGTCTATGCGGTGATCGGCGTCCTTGCCGCCATCGAGAACGTCTTCCCACCTGTTCCGTCTGACATGGCCGTCGCAATTGGTGCCTTTGTGGCACACGAAGGGACCGTCAGACTTCACTGGGTGGTCCTTGTGGCCTGGATCGCCAACGTCGTTGTTGCCGCCGGCATCTACTGGCTTGCTCGCTGGCTGGGCCGGGATTTCTTCAACGGGCGTATCGGGCGGCGGCTTGTAACTCCGCGGGCGCTCGCGGTGATCGAGCGCCTGTACGTTCGTCACGGGACGGTCGGCATCTTCCTCTCGCGTTTTGTCTTTGGTGTGCGTGCCATTGTCCCGCCGTTCGCCGGAGTTGTAGGCCTCTCGGCACCGCGTGCGCTCCTGCCGATGATAGTGGCTTCCGGTATCTGGTATGCGGTTCTGGTATACGCCGTGTATCTGGCCACTCAGCGAATTGACGATCTGGCCAAGGTCGTCTCGGGCCTGAACTTGGCGGCGCTGGTGGCGGCGCTGTTGCTCGGCGGTGGGTTGGGCGTGTACTTGTGGCGACGCCATCGGCGCAGTCGTTTCGACGAGCAGTCCGCCCCATGAGCACCATGCCGGACGTGACTCGCGCGTTTCTGTTGGAGCCGTTCCGTGATTATCTCAGCCTGGAGGCGGGGAACAGTCCCAACACGGTAGAGAGCTACCTCAGGGACGTCCGCCGGATGGCAGAGTTCGCGACGTCTCGGGGCGCCCGCACGCCCGACGGCGTGAGCGAGGTCATCCTCCGGGATCTGATATTCCACTTGAAGGACCTGGGATTGGCGCCCGCCAGCATCCGTCGCCACGTCTCGGCCGTACGTACCTATTTCCGGTTCCTGCTGGGCGAGGGAGAGGTCAGGATCGATCCCAGCGAGCGCCTGGAAACGCCCAAGGGGTGGCGTACCCTGCCGGACGTGCTGACCGAGAAGGAGATGGAGGCGCTCCTGCAGGCGCCCAACCCGGACGAGCCACGGGCCTGGCGGGACCGCGCACTGATCGAACTGGGGTACGGGGTGGGCGCCCGGGTGTCGGAGCTGATCGGCCTTCGGGTGCAGGACATCGGTTTTGACGAGATGCTGGTGCGTGTATTCGGCAAGGGATCGAAGGAACGACTGGTGCCCATAGGACGCCGCGCTCTGGGAGCCGTGGCCGTCTACATGCGGGAGACGAGACCGGTGTTGGACCGCGGGGAGGGCGGGGGGATGCTCTTTCTCAACGCCCGCGGCCGGCCGCTCAGTCGGGTGGGCGCATGGGGCATCATAAGGAAGATGGCTGCGAGGGCCGGCATTACGAAGCGCGTCACACCCCATATCCTGAGACACACCTTCGCCACCCACCTGCTCGAGGGCGGCGCGGACCTCCGGGCCGTGCAGGAGATGCTGGGCCATGCTGATCTGTCCACCACGCAGATCTATACGCACGTGGATCGCGAGCACCTGAAGCGCGTGCACAAGGCGTATCACCCGCGAGGGTGAGTTTGTCCATGATCCTCGTAATCGACAACTACGACTCTTTTACCTACAATCTGGTCCAGTACCTGGGGGAGCTGGGCGGAGACCCGCAGGTTTGCCGGAACGATGAGGTTACGGTGGACGAGGTCGAAGCATTTGGTCCCCGGAGCATTGTGATCTCTCCGGGGCCCGGTACCCCGGGGCGTGCCGGTATCAGCGTGGAACTGGTGCGCCGGCTGAGCGGTCGCCTGCCCATACTCGGGGTCTGCCTCGGTCACCAGGCCATAGCCGAGGCCTTCGGGGGTCGGGTGGTAAGGGCGGACCGTCTGATGCATGGTAAGACCTCGCCGGTGGCGCACTGCGGCGCCAACGTTTTCTCCGGTCTGGACAGCCCGTTCGAGGCCATGCGTTACCACTCGCTGGTGGTGGAGCCCGGCTCGGTGCCGTCAGCGCTCGAGGTTACGGCATGGACCGCCGACCGGCCTCCGGGGGCCGAGATCATGGGTCTCGCCCACCGGGAACATCCCACCTGGGGGGTCCAGTTCCACCCGGAATCGGTGGGTACCGACGTGGGCATGCGACTGATCGAGAACTTCTTACAATCACGGCACTTAACCTGATGGCCCGGATTTTGACAGGCCGCGCGGCCTGAGTTAACTTCCGCCGTGCGCCTCCTGATTGTTATCCCCGCGCGGCTCGGCTCCACGAGACTTCCCAACAAGCCTCTTCGCCTTCTCGGTGGCGAGCCCCTCATCCGAGCGGTAGCGAGACGCGTGTTGGGGTTCGGTCTGGAGGCGCGAGTGGTGGTGGCGGGGGATGACCCGCTGATTGCGGACGCCGTAGCTCCGCTCGGGGTAGAATGGGTGCTCACTGAGGTCACACACAGGTCGGGTACCGAGCGTGTGGCGTCGGTGGCGGCCCGTCCGGAGTTCTCCCACCATGAGCTGATTGTAAACGTCCAGGGCGACGAGCCGTTTATCGCCCGCGAGGCGCTTGCGGGTGCCCTGGATCAGGTTATGGAGGGCTTTGACGTGGGCACCGTGGCCCATCCGGTTGGACCGGAGGCGCTGCGGGATCCCAACCGCGTCAAGGTCGAAGTCGATGGGAGAAGCCGGGCGCTCGGGTTCTTCCGGGTTCCTTCGGTACCGACGTGCAGCCGGCGGGAGGCGATCTTCCAGCACGTGGGTGTGTATGCCTACCGGCGGGCCGCCCTCGCGGCCTGGATGGCCGCGCCGCCGATAGAGCAAGAAGAAACGGAACGACTGGAACAGTTGCGTCCCCTGAGCATGGGGCTCAGCATCGGCGTAGCTCTGCTCCCTCAGGGCGTGCCGGCCGGGATCGATACGGAAGCCGACCTGCTTACCGCGGAGGCCCTTCTGTGAGTACCAAGTACATCTTCGTTACCGGTGGCGTGGTTTCCTCTCTGGGGAAGGGCATTGCCGCCGCCTCGCTCGGCCGTCTGCTGGTGGAACGCGGCCTCAAGGTGACCATTCAGAAGTTCGATCCGTACATAAACGTGGATCCCGGGACCATGTCTCCGTTCCAGCACGGCGAGGTGTTCGTCACCGATGACGGTGCTGAAACTGATCTGGATCTCGGACATTACGAGCGGTTCATTGACCGGGCGCTCTCGCAGGTGAACAACGTCACTACCGGCCGGGTGTATCTGAACGTTATCACGAAGGAGCGCCGCGGCGAGTATCTGGGCAGTACGGTTCAGGTGATTCCCCATATTACCGACGAGATCAAGGCTCACATCCGCCGGCTCGGACCCGATCACGACGTGGTCATTACCGAGATCGGCGGCACGGTAGGTGACATCGAGTCGCTGCCGTTCCTCGAAGCCATCCGGCAGTTCCGCCAGGAAGTGGGACGGGAGAACGCGCTGTTCATCCACCTCACGCTGGTGCCGTTCATGCAGGCGAGCGGCGAGCTCAAGACCAAGCCCACGCAGCACTCGGTGCGCGAGCTGATGGAAATAGGAATCCAGCCTGACATTCTCATCTGCCGGACCGACCAGAGGCTCGACGATGCCATCAAGCGGAAGATCGCGCTCTTCTGCAACGTGGATTTCGGCTGCGTTATCGAAAGCCGCACCGTGGAAACGATCTACGAAGTCCCGCTCACCCTGCACGCCCAGGGTCTCGATCGGGAAGTTGCGCGCCGTCTGGGTCTGGAGGTGAAGGAGCCGGAACTTGCTCCATGGGCGGCAATGGTGAAGCGGGTACTGGAGCCGGCGGCACGGGTGAAGATCGCGGTGGTGGGCAAGTACACGGACCTCACCGACGCATACACATCCATCCGGGAAGCGTTGGTTCACGGGGGGATTGCCAACAACGTCGGCGTGGACCTTCAGTGGATACCGAGCGACGACTTCCGCGACCGCGAGGTCGCCGGCCGGTTGCTTCGCGGATACGATGGACTTCTGGTACCCGGTGGGTTCGGTGTACGCGGTATTGAAGGCATGGTTGAGGCCATCCGCTGTGCGCGCGAAGACGGACTCCCGTTCTTCGGGATCTGCCTCGGAATGCAGACGGCCATCATCGAGTACGCCCGCAATGTCTGCAAGCTCCCGCAGACCAATTCGAGCGAGTTCGCGGCAGATTGCGAGCATCCTGTCATCTCGCTCATGGATTCGCAGCGCGATGTACAGGACCTGGGCGGCACCATGCGGCTGGGTGCGTATCCCTGCAGGCTGCAACCCGGCTCGCGGGCCCGTTCCATATACGGCACCGACGAAGTGGGCGAGCGACACCGGCACCGCTATGAGGTCAACAATGCCTACCGCGGCGTGTTGCAGGAACACGGCCTGCGCTGTACGGGACTTTCCCCCGACGGCAGCCTGGTTGAGCTGGTCGAGATCCCGGAGCACCCATGGTTCATAGGCTGTCAGTTCCATCCCGAGCTGCGCTCCCGTCCTACGCGTCCTCATCCGCTGTTCGTGAGTTTCGTTGCCGCAGCGCTCGAGCGGTCGCGGTTGACCGCTGACTCGGCCGGCGCAGAGGCCGTCCCATCACGCGGGTCATGACTCTCTGGGAACCGCCGGTTCTGGTGGCCGGCCCGTGCGTGCTGGAGGATGACGCACTGAACCTGCGGGTGGCCGAAACGCTTGCGGAGCTCAAGGCACGCCTGGGGATCAGCGTGGTCTTCAAGGCGAGCTTTCAGAAAGCCAATCGCGCGCGGGCTCACGCGCCTCGAGGGCCCGGCCTCCAGCGCGGTCTTGCACAGCTCGGGAGAGTGCGGGAAGCCACCGGCCTCCCCGTACTCACGGACGTGCATGAGAGCGCTCAGGTGACACCGGCGGCACAGGCAGTGGACGCGCTGCAGATCCCGGCGTTCCTGTGCCGGCAGACCGAACTGCTGGAAACCGTGGGACGCTCCGGGAAACCGGTGAACATCAAGAAGGGCCAGTGGATGTCGCCGGAAGCGATGGTTGGAGCCGTAGAGAAGGTCACTCGGCTCGGCGGCGGTCCGGTGGCGGTGACCGAGCGGGGCACGTTCTTCGGGTACGGTGATCTTGTGGTTGACATGCGCAACTTCAGACGTCTGCGCTCGGCCACGCGCTGTCCGGTGCTGTTCGATGCCACGCACGCTGTACAACAGCCGGGAATGGGAGCGGGCGGAGCGTCAGGTGGCAGCCGCGAGGAGATCCCGGGTTTGCTCTATGCAGCCGCTGCTGCTGGGGTGGATGGATTTTTTATCGAGACGCATCCCACGCCGGAAGCTGCGCCGAGCGATGGCTCGGTGATGTGGCCGCTGGCGGATCTGGAGGGGTTGGTGGAGCGGGCGCTGGATATCCGAGCCAGGACCCGGGATGAGGTGCTGCGTGGGTAATTGGATTGTGGGCCGTGGGTCTCCCGGAGCGCGCGTTGGTGAGCCGCGCAAACAGACTGAGGTCGGTACCCGGGAACCGGGCGAACCACAGCGCGCGGCGGGAGACTCACGGCCCACGGTCCCGCTGATCCGTACAGCCCTCCTGATCATGATTCTCATCGCCGCAGCCTCAGCCTGCCGAGGTACTGACCGTCCGCCCACCATGCTCACGGAGGCGGACACGGCCGACCAGATCATGTGGAACCTGTCGCACTATCTCACGATAGACGGGATCCGGCGCGTTCACGTGCAGGCAGACACGGCGTTCTTCCATCAAGGGCCTCAGGTGGCCGAACTCCGCGGAGTGGAGGTCACCTTTTTCGGCTCGGCGGGCGAGCGGAGCTCCACGGTGACGTCTCTCGAAGGTACGTACCACTGGCGCTCCGGTAATATGGAGGCCCGATATGATGTGGTGGCATTGGGCGACGACGGCCGCCGGCTCACTACCGAATCGCTGCGCTACGAACGAGCCACGGAACGGATAGTGGGAGATCAGCCGTTCGTCTTTGTGTCGCCCGAACGGCGCCTGGAAGGAGACGGCTTCACCTCAGACCCCGACTTCCGGAACGTGATCACCACCCGCCCGCGCGGCACCGTGGGCCGTGTAGAGGTGGATCGCCCATGAACCCCGCCACTCCATCTCACTGCTCACCGCTCACCGCTCACTGTTCACTGCTCACTGCTCACTGCTTACCGCTCACGCTTGTTGCAGCGATCCTTCTGCTGGGTGCTCCGGACAGAGCGGCCGCTCAGGGCCCCCGCACCTGCATTGTCGTGGTCGACAGCACGCGGGGAGTCGGGCAGTACGTGGACGTGGGCGGGGGTCAGTCGCGGCTGTATGCCAGCGGCGGAATATGGGCCCGCTGCCAGGGGCAGGCCACCAGATGGTACTCGGACAGTGTGGCCTGGTACCCCGAGCATGATCGCTTCGACATGGTGGGCCGGGTACGGTTCCGCGACTCGGACGTGACGCTGACGTCCGACCGGGCCAGCTATTTTCTGCGCGACGAGCGGCTCGATGCCCACGGGAATGCGACTCTGGTAAACCTGGAGACCAATTCCGTTCTCAGGGGTCCTGCCATCACCTACCGGCGCACCGTGCCGGGCATGCGCGACACAACGGAGCTGTTCGCGCCCGGCAGACCCACGGTGGAGTACCGCTCCGAAGGCGATCCTGATGAGGAGCCGTACATGATCGTGGCCGCTCAGGTGATGATGCGCGGCAACCACTCGGCCACTGCCTGGGGTCGCCTCACAATAGACCGGAGCGATTTTGCGGCCAGGGCGGATTCCGGCACCATCGATACGGAGCATGGGACGGGTCGGCTGATCGGGCAGGCGCGCATCGTGGGCGGAGCCGATTCGGCATACACCCTTACGGGGCGGATAATCGATTACCGGCTGGAGGGCAGGAAACTCGTATGGGTTCAGGCGAGCGAAGAGGGCCAGGCGGTCAGCGCGGAGTGGCAGGTTGTGGCCGATACCATAGAGTTCGACATACGGGACGATCGCATTCAGCGGGGAACTGCATGGGGTAAGGAGCGGCGATCCGAAGCGATTTCGCTTCGTACGACGTTGGTGGCGGATTCTCTGTCCATCGATGCGCCGGGCCAGGTGCTGCGTGAGGTTCGCGGCATAGGCCGAGCCATGGCCGCGTCGCGACATGATTCGCTGGACACGGACACCGACTGGATTGCCGGTGACACGGTGAAGGCCGTCTTCGATCCGATCGAGAACGACCGATCGGAACTGGCGCGGGTTGACGCGGCCGGACACGCCCGCGCCCGATATCGGGTGTATCCCGACAACGACCGTTCGTTGGTCCCCGATCTCAGCTATTCCAGGGGCGACCGTATCGTTGCGCGGTTCGTGCATGAGAGGGTGCACCGCGTGGACGTGGCCGGTCGGACCGACGGTGTGTACCTGGAAGCTCAGCGCCCGAGGCAGCCGTGACTCTCCAGCGCGACGCGTCCCAGCCGCTCGCCATGGCGGCGTTTCTCCGCACGGCCGATCAGGACGGTACCGTCCGATTCGGCGATCTTGCGGTGGCGTATCGCGAGGAGTACCTGGAACTGGAGCGTCGGATCAAGGGAGACGCCGTGGGAGCCGGCACCCTCTCGGTGGACGAGGTCCGGAGCTATCTCTCTCAGTCGGTTCTTCCGAGGCTCGCCACCGAGGGAATGCTGGCCGACCTGCCCGAAGTGATCGATGACACTGCGCCGGTAAGGGTGAATCCGACAGCTTGGGCGGGTTTGTACGCAGATCTGGAAGGTGCCCGCGCGGCACTGCTCGCTCAGGCCGAAGACATTCTTCGCACCATGGAAGCGCGGCCTGAGCCGGTGGCTCCGGCCGGCAGCGTGCTGGCGGGCCGTGGTCTCACCAAGTCATACCGGCGCCGGCGTGTGGTAGACAATGTGGATCTGGAGCTCCGGCAGGGCGAGATCGTGGGGCTGCTTGGCCCCAACGGGGCGGGGAAGACCACCACCTTCTACATGATAGTGGGACTGGTGCGGCCCGATGCGGGGCGGATCTTCATGGATGACGAAGAGATTTCCGGAATGCCCATGTATAAGCGGGCCAGGCGTGGGATCGGATACCTGTCACAGGAGCCGTCGGTGTTCCGGAAGCTCACGGTCGAAGAGAATGTCTATGCCATACTGGAAACGATGCCGCTTCGGCGGGCCGAGCGGGAGGCGAAGCTGGAACAGTTGCTGGACGAGCTTTCGATCAAGCACCTGCGGCGAGTGCCGGCCTACAAGCTCTCGGGCGGGGAGCGCCGCCGACTGGAGATAACGCGGGCTCTGGTCACGTCGCCGCGGTTCATGCTGCTCGACGAGCCGTTTGCCGGTGTTGATCCCATAGCGGTGCACGACATCCAGACCATCGTGGCCGGGTTGCGGCACAGGGGAATCGGAGTCCTCATCACCGATCATAACGTGGAGCAGACTCTGGATATCGTGGACCGAGCTTACATAATGTTCGAAGGTCGCGTTCAGGTAGGTGGAAGCGTGCGTGAGCTGGTGTTCGACGACCAGGTGGCTGATCTCTACTTCGGGCCCACGCTGACGGCGCGATTGCGCGATCGTCTGGGGAATGCTGCGTGAAGCAGTCGATGCAGCAGACAGTCACCATCCGGCAGGAGCTGCGGATGAATCCACGCCTCTACCAGGCGATGGATCTTCTGTATATGCCCCTCATAGATCTCCAGCAGCACCTCAAGCAGGAACTTCAGGTCAATCCCTTCCTCGAAATGATCGAGCCGGATGAAGAATCTCCGCTCGAGGGCGATGCCAGCGAGCTGGCCAAGGACACCAAGGAGCAGGATGGGCAGGAGGAAATGGACTGGGAGGCCATCCTGCTGGATGGTTTTCAGGTGGGTGGCGGTGCGCGAGACCTGTCGGAATCCGAGGCTTTCGAGCGGGTGGCGCAGTCCACGCGCGACCTGATAGATCACCTGCGCGATCAGTTGCAGATGCTTGAACTCACCGATCGGCAGCGCCTTCTGGCGGAAGAGTTTCTGGGCAACATCGGCGAGGACGGATATATCCAGGCGTCCATGGAGGAGATGGTGGAGGGAGCCAATGAAGTACTGCGTGGATGGCTCTCCCGGAACGGAGACGGTGAGGAAGTTGACGAGGACGAGTCTGAGGAGGCGGCTGCTCCCTCCGGGTCATTCTACGGGATGGCGGATGCGGAGGAGATGCTCCGGATCATGCAACAGCTGGATCCTCCGGGCATTGCCGCGCGTGACCTTCGGGAGTGCCTTCTGTTGCAGCTGGCCGACCTCGGCCGGCAGGATACTCTCGTGTATCGGCTCGTGGATGAGGCCTTCCCCGACCTCATATCGCACCGCTGGAGCGACCTTGCCAAGCGCTACGGGGTGGAACCCAAGGCCGTTCAGGACGCCGCCGATGCGCTCGCAAGTCTTGATCCGAAACCCGGACTCAGGTTCCTGCCGGCCGACGATGAGTACATCATCCCGGATCTGGTGGTCGAAAAGATCGAGGGCACCTACCGCGTCTTCCTGAACGACACCGGGATGCCGAGGCTCAGGATCAGCCGCGTATATCAGAACCTCGCCGGTGACAAAAAGCAGTTTTCCGGCGAAACCAGGGAGTTCGTGACGGAGAAGCTCAACAGCGCCACCTGGTTGATCCAGGCCATTGAGCAGCGGCGTCAGACGATGCTCAAGGTCATGAACTTCATAGTGGACCGGCAACGGGACTTCTTCGAGAAGGGAATCGAACACCTGCGCCCCCTCACTCTGCGTGAGGTGGCGGAAGTGATAGAGATGCACGAGTCCACCGTGAGCCGGGTAACCAACCAGAAGTTCGTTCAGACTCCCCGCGGAGTGTTCCCGCTCAAGTTCTTTTTCTCCAGCAGTCTCGAAACGGCGTCAGGTGAGGACGCAAGTGCGCGCTCGGTAAGGGCACAGATCGAGAAGCTGGTGGGTGACGAGAATCCCTCCCGGCCGCTCACGGATGCGGAGATCGTTTCTTCCCTCCAGCAACGCGGCATCCGTATAGCCCGGCGTACGGTTGCCAAGTATCGCGATCAGCTGGGCATCCTCCCCGCGCGGATGCGCAAGCGGCTATGACGCTGGCAGGTTCCACCGGCGAGGTGGAAGTCAGCGTTATCGTCCCGGCCAAGGACGAAATCGATAATCTCGAGGAGTTCGTCCGGCTCACCGCTGAAGCTCTGGCACCGGAGCCGTACACCTGTGAGGTTGTCATCGTCAACGACGGCAGCACGGACGGATCAGGGGCACTCCTCAAGGAGCTCGTGGCAAAGCATGAGTTTCTGTCGGTGGTAACGCACCGGAGCCAGCGTGGGATTGCCGATGCGCTCCGTTCCGGATCCGACGTTGCGCGGGGACGGGTCCTGGTGTTCTACCCCGCCGATCTCCAGTTCCTGCCGGCAGAAATACCGCTACTGGTGGAGCCCATTCGCGCCGGCGAAGCCGACATCGTGACCGGTACCAAACAGGGCGCATACGATCGGGCGTTCGTGTCAGGCATGTACAACCGCCTGTGCCGGATACTCTTTGGTGTGCGAGTGACCGATCTGAACGCCGTGAAGGCCTATCGGCGGGAACTGATGGACGTTGTACCGGCTCGGCCGGACTGGCACCGGTTCATGGTGGTAATCGGGGCCGTGGAGGGATTCAGGATCAGCGAGAGACCGGTCACTCTGTTGCCGCGCCGCGCAGGGCGGTCCAAGTTCGGGGTGGGCCGGATCCCATCGGGCGCCATGGATCTGCTTTCGGTATGGTTTCAACTTCGTTTCGGTCGCAGGCCGCTACTGTTCTTCGGTGTCTCAGGCGCGATACTGTTCGCACTGGGGTTCCTTGTAGGCGTTGCGGCGCTCATTGTGCGGTTCGGGTTCGGTGTGGGGTTCCGGCCGTTGCTCGACCTCGTGATGGTGCTCGTAATCTCCGGCATTGCCCTGTTCGGCTTCGGCTTCGTGGGAGAGATGCTGGCCGGCGCGCGCGAAGAGGTGCGCGCTCTGAGCCGGTCCGTCGACAGGCTGGCCGAACTGGTGCGGCGGGACGGGCGCTGACCCGTCCACAGTGAAACTTCTCTTCGTCACTCACGGATTTCCCCGACACACGGACGACTCAGCGGGAGCGTTCCTGCTCACGCTGGCCCGGGGCCAGCAGGATCTGGGACACGAGGTGATGGTGGTGGCACCCCATGACCCCGGCGTCCCGATGACCGACACGGTTGCAGGCGTCTCGGTACAACGGTACCGCTACGGCCCGGACGCTGCGGAGACACTCGCCTATGCCGGGACGATGCACGAGCAGGTACTGAGGTCGTGGCGCGCGAGATGGCGCCTGCTTGCCCTCCTCAGGGCTCAGCGGCGGGCGGTGAACAGCGTGGCCAGGAGCTTCCTGCCAGACGTCATTCACGTGCACTGGTGGTTTCCGGGAGGACTTGCCGTCTGGCCCGTGAAACGAGGGCATCCGCCGTTCGTGGTAACCTCCCACGGTACCGACCTGTTCATGCTCGACCGTTTTCCGCGTGCGCGGATCCTTGCAAAGCGCATATTCCGCAGGGCGAGCGGCGTAACCGTGATATCCAGTCCGCTTGTGCCGCGAGTAACGGCGCTCGGCGTGCCGGCCGAACAGGTGACGATCATCCCCATGCCCCTCACGGCGGACCTCTTCACACCGCCAGCCATCGAGGAACAGGCCCGTGACCCCGATCAGCTGTTGTTCGTGGGCCGGCTCGTGGAACGGAAAGGCGCCGAGTTCGCGGTACGCGCGCTTGCACTGCTCAGAGATAGGGGGCGGTCCGTTTCCCTTGCGATCGTGGGCGACGGCCCGGAACGGAACGCGCTCGAGCGATTGGCAGATGAACTTGGCGTGCGTGAAGCCGTCCGGTTTGCCGGGATGGTTGCTCCTAGTGAGGTGTCCCCGTATTACCGTCGCGCGGCGGTAATGCTCATGCCGGCGGTAACGGACTGGAAGGGAGAGCAGGAAGGCTTCGGGATGGTGCTCGTGGAGGCCATGCTCAGCGGACTCCCGGTAGTGGCCACCGTGAGTGGTGGAATCCCGGACGTCATCGAGGACGGCGTTACCGGAGTGCTGGTACCGGAGCGGGATCCCGAGGCATTGGCTGATGCGGTGCTCCGGTTTCTGGACGACACTGCGTTTGCGCTGATCGTGGGCCGAAACGCTGTTCAGGCAGTGGAGCGACGATTCGCGCCGGATGCCATAGCCCGACGCCATGAAGCCGTGTATCGCGCTGCCGCGGGTGAGACGTGAGCCTGAGGCGGATCGTCGGTGTGGCCGCGCAGTGGATAGCCATAGGAGCGGGTGTGTGGTTCCTGGTTCACACGGGGCTCAGGCACCGCGACCAGTTGACGATGATCGAACTTGCGCCCGCGTTCCTGCCGCTGCTCGTTGCTTCCGTTCTGACGGGACTCACGTATGTGGCCCTGGTGGGAGGGTGGGTGCTGAGCCTCAAGTGGTGGCGTCAGTCGCTCACATACATCGACGCGCTCAGAATCTGGTTTCTGTCCAATCTCGCTCGTTATATTCCCGGGGCGGTGTGGCAGTTCGTCGGCCTCGCCGCCATGTGCCGGGCGCGCGGGGTGTCGGCGGTCGCGGCCACCACCGCGATTCTGCTCCAGCAGGTCCTGTTGCTCCTGACCGGCCTCGTCCTGACGCTGGCCCTCAGCCCTCAGCTTCTGGGCGACTGGACGGCGGCACGGGATCCCGTGACATTGATCGCACTCGTGCTCGTAGGAATCAGCGTCCTGATCGTGGGGCTCCCGGCCCTGGTGCCCAGGTTCAAGGTCCTGACGGAACGTGTGACCGGAAGGGATGTTGCCTGGCCGGAACCTCCGGTCGGCGCGCTCGGCATCTATGCGGCGAGCCTGCTGGTTCCATGGCTCGTTTACGGTGTGGCCTTTCACCTGTTCGCGGTAGCCATGATGGGTCCGGGAGCGCCGCCGGCCATCGTTTCTGTCGCTGCCTTTGTGGGGAGCTATGTGGCGGGAATCATCGCAGTGTTCGCTCCGGGTGGGCTTGTGGTCAGGGAAGTGGCTTTGACAGCAGCACTCACCCCCGTCGTGGGCGCTCAGTACGCCCTGTTCCTGGCTGTGGTGTCCAGACTCTGGCTCGTGGCGGTTGAACTGATTACGACCCTGCTGGTGCTGGCCGCCTATCACGTGGCCCGGTCTGCGCAACCTCAGAACCCCTGATGGAACGATTGATACAGCGCTATCCTGTGCTGAGTGCCACCACGCTCTACAGCATCGTGGTGAGCGCCGCGTTCTGGCGGTTCTTCAGGGGCGAGTTCCTGATCAACCGCATGAGCGACCAGTGGACCGGATACTCGTTCCGGCAGTTCGCAGCGCAGCATTTCAGGGAGCACGGATCGATCCCGGAGTGGAGCCCGTACATCTTCGGCGGGATGCCGTTCATCGCCAACACGGGTCACGGCGACACCTTCTACCCCACATTCCTGCTCCGTCTGCTGCTGCCGGTGGATGTGGGGATGAGTCTGGGTTTCCTGATTCATCTCGTGCTGGCCGGAACGTTCATGTTCGTGTTCCTGCGAGGTATCGGGCTTGGTTGGGTGGGGTCGTTCGTGGGTGGCGGAGCGTACTTGATGAGCGGCCAGATCGTCTCGCTGGTGAGCCCGGGCCACGACGGCAAGCTCTTCGTGAGTGCTTTCCTCCCGCTCGCTCTGCTCTTTCTCTATCGCGCGGTCACCACGGGAATGTGGCGGCAGTATCTGTACTTCGGTGCTGTGGTTGGTCTTGCGCTTATCACGCCCCACTTCCAGATGGTCTATTACCTGCTCATGGCAGCCGGGTTCTTCTGGTTGTACCTCGTGTTCCTGCACGACCCGGGCAACCGGCCTGAGCCGTGGTGGCGATCTGCACTGTTGTTTGGTGGTGGACTCGTGTTCGGGTTTGCACTGGCGGCCATACAGTTGCTCCCGTTCATCGAGTACATACAGTTCTCGCCTCGGGGGGCTGGGGGGGGAGCCAGCGTGGGCTGGGACTATGCCGTGAGCTGGTCGATGCCGCCGGAAGAGCTGATCAACGTCGTGTGGCCGGCGTTCTCCGGAATCCTCGAACACTACTGGGGTCGTAACCCCTTCAAACTGCACGGCGAGTACCTCGGCGCGGCCGCGCTGGTGGTGGCCACGTTCGCGTTCGTGGGGAAGGGCGGGACGGGACACCGCATTCGCTGGTTCTTCGTATTTCTGGCCGGCTATGGAGTGCTCTTCGCATTGGGTGGACACACTCCGTTCTACCATCTGCCCTATAATGTTCTGCCGGGAATCAGCCTGACGCGCGCACCGTCGATGATCTTCTTCATCGTATCATTCGCCACGGCGGCGCTGGCGGCACTCGGCACTGAACGGCTGGTCCGGCGCGAAGCCGTGAGCAGAACACCGCTCTTCTGGTGGGGGGGAGTGGCGGCCGCTGCCGTTCTGTTCGCGTTCATCGGCGGTTGGCGAGGCGTGATGGACGCATTTGTGCTCCCGGAACGCGCCGGAGCGGTGCCGGTGGCGTACGACCCGTTCACGGTGGATACCCTGCGAGTTCTGGTGTTCGTGGGTCTCGCCGCCGGACTCGTCTGGATGGTGATCGGCTCCCGGATCAGATCGGTGGCGGTGGGGTTCGCTTTGGGGGCAGTGGTCCTGCTGGACCTGTGGAGTGCGGGTCGGCATTTCATCCGCTTCAGCCCTCCCGCTGAGGTAACCTTTGCAGCCGATGAAGTAGTGCAGGCGGTCAGAACGGACGGACGCCTCTTCCGGGTGCTTCCGGTGGGCGCCTATGGAGAGAATTACCTCATGGCTCATGGCGTTCGCAGCATACTCGGCTACCACGGAAACGAGTTGCACCGCTACGACGAGCTGCTCGGCGGCAAGAATGTCTGGCGGATGCTGGGGAACCCCAACGTCTGGGACGTGCTGGCGGTACGTTATCTCGTGGCCCATCAGCCCATTCAGGCAGAGTTTCTGGAGCCGGTCATGGAGGGGGTGGTGACATCGCACGAGAGGCAGCCAACCTACCTCTACCGGGTACGCGATGCGGCGCCGTTTGCGTGGCTCGTACGGGAGGCGTTGAAGCTGCCGGACGAGCAGATCCTTCCCGTGTTGTGGGATCAGCGGTTCGATCCCCGCCGTATGGTGCTGGTACCCGATTACTCACCACACGGGCGGAGCGACAGCGAACTGGAAGGAATGCCTGAGCCGGTCGAGTTCGGTGTAGTTGCGGAGGAACCGAGGGCGGGCCTCCTGAGGTTCCGCCTGGACGAGCCTGCGCCGGAACCCATGTACCTCTTCGTGTCGGAAAACTACTACCCGTCCTGGCACGCGCGCGTAGATGGAGAAGAGGTCCCTGTGCTGAGGGCGCAGTTCTCGCTGATGGCCGTCCCGGTCGCACCCGGAGCTAGGGAAGTCGAATTCTTCTTCAGGTCCCGGGCATACCGGCACGGGCGACTGTTGACCATGGCAACCGCGCTTGTTCTGGTGGGCCTGCTCGTTACCGCCCGGCGTGAGCGGGGAGGGGCGTGACGTGTCGGAGAAGGCACTCGTAATCATCCCCACGTACAACGAAGCGGCCAACCTGCCCTGGATCGTGCCACAGGTCCTGGCTCAGGGCCCGCGCATCGATGTGTTGGTGGTCGATGACAACTCGCCGGACGGGACCGGTGAGCTGGCGGACGAGATAGCGGCAGAGAATGATCGGGTCCATGTGCTCCACCGGCCCGGAAAGAGAGGGCTGGGTACTGCGTACCTGGCCGGGTTCCGCTGGGCGCTTGAACGGGACTACGAATACGTCTTCGAGATGGATGCGGATCGTTCCCATGACCCGGCCCATCTGCCGAAGTTCCTGGAGGCCATACGGAATGAGGACCTTGTCCTCGGATCCCGTTACCTGAACGGCCGGGTTACGGTCGTCAACTGGCCGGTTGGCCGGCTGCTGCTCAGCTATTCTGCCAACGTCTACGCGCGGCTGGTCACGGGCCTCAAGCTCTACGATGCCACCGGCGGATTCAAGTGTTTTCGGAGAAAGGTTCTCGAAAGCGTGGACCTCGCAGCCGTGAGGTCCAACGGATACGCGTTCCAGATCGAAATGAACTTCCGGGCCTGGCGTAAGGGTTTCCGGATCAGGGAGATTCCCATAGTCTTCGTGGATCGCACGGAAGGCCAGAGCAAGATGTCCGGGGAAATCGTGCGGGAAGCGGTCTGGATGGTCTGGCGGCTCAGGTTCAGGAGCATTATGGGGCGTCTGTGAAGGGTACCGTCATCTACAAGATGTCGGGTTCGGGGAACGACTTCGTGTTCTCTGACGGCCGTCGGGATCCGGTGGAATCCTGGCCGCCGGAACGGATCCGTGCAGTCTGCCACCGCCGGACCGGGGTTGGGGCGGATGGCTTGGTTGTGGTGGAGCCTGGTTCCGGACCTGGGGCCGTCCGCTTCCAGTTCTTCAATAACGACGGCAGCCGAGCATCGATGTGCGGCAACGCAGCGCTCTGTGCCACTCGGCTCTCAGCCTGGCTTGAGCTTGCCCCACCCGAGGGCATGCGGCTCGAGACCGACGCCGGCACATTCGAGACCCGGTGCCTGCCGGGTCCTGGCGAATTGGCAGAGATCCGGCTTCCGAATGTCGGCCGCCTGGATCGGCCCGCCATTGAGCTGGTTGCTGGAGAGCGGGAGATCGCGCTGACCACGGTGGGGGTGCCACACTTGGTGGTCCTTGTGGACGACCCGGCGGCCGTGGATGTATTGGGCCGGGGGCGCGAGCTCAGGCTCCATGAGGCCCTCAAGCCGGGTGGGGCCAACGTGAACTTCGTGGGCCAGGTAAACGGGGGCTGGGCCATGAGGACCTACGAGCGTGGTGTGGAGGATGAAACCCTGGCCTGCGGAACCGGCGCCGTGGCCTGCGCGGCCCTCCTGTCCGACCTGGGTGGAGCCGACCTTCCGTGGCAGGTCCGTACCGCCGCGGGACCCCTGCTGACGGTCTCCTGCGAAGGGAGCGGGGGAGGGACGGTCAGGAATGCCGTTCTTGCAGAGCCAACCCTTACCGGTGAGGGGCGGCTGGTCTTCTGGGGACCGCTGGCCAGCAGGTCAGAGTGACAACTGCAGTTCCAAACCGGCATGACCTGGTTTCAACTTTGCGCTACCTGGGTGGGCAATCAGGTCTGTGGAAGAATTATCCCAACCATAATCATATCAGGCGGTTATGAAGTCGTCTGGTGAGAAGGGAACAGTTCTCCACACTGTTTGATGTTGATACTTAACATAACATCCCTTATACGCAGTTGTTCTAAACCCACAAAGCCGCCTCCGTATCCGGAGAAATCTCCTGTCAACTCGGCGTTGCTCCGGCAGTCCTCGTGAGCTCTGCCAGCCGGATCCTGGCTTCAGCCGCGCTGGGCTGATCCGCAAGATCTCGCACCACCCGCTCGTATGCGGCCGTCGCCCGACTGGTATCTCCGGCCTCGACCCAGACCCGGCCGGCCTCCACCAGGAGCTGCGCGGTTACGGCCTCATATTGATATGCGTCGGCGGCCGCCTCGTAGGCGCTCCCGGCCTCATCGAACCGTTCGGCCTGCTCGAGCGCTGCCCCCAGAAGAGCGTGTGCCGGACCTCTGAGGTATTCCCGGGGCCTCGATTCGACGAACCGCTTGAGGTCAGCGATCACCAGTTCAGTCTGACCACCCAGGAGCCGTACCTGTCCCAGCCTCAAATGGGCTTCCTGGGCGGCCCGGGTACCCTCGTAGGTGGTGATCAGACGGGACAGATCGCTCGCTGCCAGAGCGAAGTTCCCTGCCTCGGCGGCAGCCCATGCCCGGTAAAGTGCCTGCGAGGCGAACGCTTCTTTCCTCGCGCCGGCTGCCATGGAGAACCAGATGCCACCCCCTACGACGACCGCCGCCACCAGTGCTATAGTCAGGGCTCGCCGGTGCTCTTCTACCCACTTTACGAACCTGTCGGCGCGGGTGTCTGTCGATTCGACCTGCGTATTCAAGGAACCTCTCTCTTTGCGTGAGCGGTGAGCGGTGAGCCCGTGAGCGGTAACACCCAAGGCCGAGTGCCCCTGGGGTGACTCGAACACCCGGCCAACGGTTTAGGAAACCGCTGCTCTATCCATCTGAGCTACAGGGGCGCGTAAGTTGGTGCAAGAACATACCCAGCCCTCACCCCCAACTCCACCCCTGGAGTGAGCCGTGAGCCGTGAGCCGTAAGCTGTGGACTGGTCTGATGAGCCCGATGCTACCCGTCAGGCCACGGGAGAGCCTCATGTGACCACTGCTCACCGCTAACTGCTCACCGCTCATGTCCATTCTCACCTGTTGACAATCCTCAGGAACAACATCGTATCTATTTGATAATAAAGGAATTAGGAATCATAACGTCATGTGGAATTTCGTTCATTTCAACATTATCCACACGGGCAAGACGAGGGCCCCGCGCCAGGGCACTGTGCAGCTCCGCTACAGCCTCGCGTGATCCCGAGCCCACTACCTCTACCCGCCCATCCGGCAGGTTTCTTACCCAGCCAACCAGCCCCAGCGGCTCGGCGGCCCGGCGCACAAAGTACCGGAACCCCACCCCCTGGACACGGCCGGAAACGAACCAGCGGGCCCCCTGCTGCTCAGTCATCCCCAGGCTCGGTTGCGGGTACCCCAACCTGCTTTGACCGGGACTGCCTGCGGTGGCGCATTATGTAAACTGTGAGAACCACCAGTATCAGCGGGACGAGCCCGATCAGGGCCCAGGTTACGTACTGCTGGACCTTCTCCTGGCTCAGGGCATCAGCGTGCTGCCCCAGGTACCAGCCTATCCACGTCAGGATGGCGCACCATATCCCCGCCCCCAGCGCCGTATAGACCGCGAAGAGGTCGAGCCGCATCCGGGACAGGCCCGCGGGGAGCGATATGTACTGCCGGATCAGCGGGATCAGTCTGCCAATGAAGGTGCTCACCTCGCCATGGCGCCGGAAAAAGTCCTCGGCCCGGTCCAGCGAGGCCTCCTTGATGAGCAGGTACTTGGAGTAGCGGTGAAGGAGTGGCCGGCCCAGCCGCATCGCCACCATATAGTTGAATACCGCCCCGATAAGACTTCCCACTACCCCCGCGCCGAAAGCCAGCCAGGCGTTCATCCTGCCCTGCGCCGCCAGGTAACCGGCCGGCGGCAGGATTACTTCGCTCGGGAACGGGAAGAACGATGACTCCAGCGCCATGAGCAGCGTGATCCCGGGGTACCCCAGGGCGAAGATTGTCTCGACGATCCAGTGGACCGCCGTGCCAAACCATTGAACAAGTGTTTCGATCATGGATTCTCTTGTGCAAAACCGTGCCGCCCGATCAACGGCACGAAATGGGCATCACCCAGAGCTTCCTCCGTGAGACTGCCACCCGACCGGGTGATACGTACCAGCACCTGCCTGTCATTCCTGACCAGGGGCAATACCAGCCTGCCACCCTCGGCCAGTTGCTCAGTGAGAGGCCGGGGCACCCCGGGGCCGGCTGCCGCCACCAGAATAACGTCGTACGGCGCTCCATCGCGCCATCCCATGGTCCCGTCGCCGGTGAGCACCAGCACCTCATTGATCCCGGCCTTCGCCAGTGCCGCCTTGGCCCGCTCAGCCAGTGCGGGCACTCGCTCGATCGACACCACCCGCTCGGCCAACCAGGCCAGTAGCGCCGTCTGGTAACCAGAGCCCGTCCCGATTTCGAGCACCCGCTCCTTACCCTTGAGCCCAACCGCCTCCAGATAGAGTGCCTGGGTGGATGGTTGCGAGATGGTCTGGCCGTTTCCTATGGGGAGCGAGGTGTCCTCGTACGCCTGCCGCTCGAGTGCCTCGGGCACGAACAGGTGCCGCGGTGTTTCTCCGAACGCGCGCAGCACAGCAAGATCCCGTACTCCCTTGGCCCGCAGTCCCTCAACCAGCCGGGCCCTGTAACCGCCGAATCCGTCGTTCACTCGCCCAGGCGCCAACCACCCACCTCTTCCAGCAGCGCATAGTTCGTGAGATCCACGTGCAGCGGGGTGACGGAAATGTACCCCTCCCGGATGGCTCTGAAATCCGAATCTTCCCGTCCCGACCACGATATCTGTCCGCCACCGATCCAGTGGACCACCCGCCCCCAGGGATCCCGGGTCTGCGCTACCGAACCCTCGAAGACACGGTTCCCCAGCGTCGTGACGCGAACCCCCTTGATCTCATCGCCGGGAACAGCCGGAAAGTTGATGTTGAGCAGGGTGTCCCGCGGGAACGGATCTACGCCCACGATGTCGCGCACCAGCCGCCCGAGCCAATCACGGTGCGTGTCTATCAGTTCCACTTCTCCCCCGGCAAACGAGATTGCAACTCCCGGTATGCCGGCGGAGAGACCTTCCATGGCCGCGGCAACGGTCCCGGAATAGAGCACGTCCTCGCCCATGTTGGGGCCGTGGTTCACGCCGGAGATCACGAAATCGGGCTTCTGGTCCAGGAGAACACCCAACGCAAGGAGCACGCAGTCGGTGGGAGTGCCGTCAACCTGATAGGTTCCGTCGGCCCGTCTCACCGGGCGCAACGGGCGGGAGAGCGTGAGCGAATGGCTGGCGCCGCTCTGCTCGCGGTCCGGAGCCACGACGCTGACGTCACCCACCCCCCTGCACACCTCACCCAGCACCCGTATCCCGCGGGACAGGATGCCGTCGTCGTTACTCACCAGGATCTTCAATCCGTGCCTTGCCGTCCAGGATGGCCAGAATGGTGCGGAGTTCCTCCGTGAGGTTCCTCACGGTCTCGAGTTCGAGGGCCGAGCGCGCCTCCGCCTTGAGTGTACCCGAGCGCCGGTAGTGGTCTATCCGGGCCCGGGCTCCTTCGATGGTGTACTTCTCCGTGTACAGCAGGTGTTTCACCAGCAGGATCAACTCGATTTCGCGCCGCTGATAAACCCGGTTACCTGACCTGTTCTTGGCCGGATTGAGAAACCGGAACTGGCTCTCCCAGTAACGCAGTACATGGGGCTTGAGATCGGTGAGCTGGCAGACGTCGCCGATCGAAAAGAACTCCTGGAGCGGACGGGAGGCGGTCACCGCCACTGCTCCGCTTTGAGATCCCGTTCCATGAGATCCTGGACAGCCTGCTTCGGCGACTTGCCGTCGAACAGGATGGATGCCACCTCCTGAGCGATCGGGAGCTCAACGCCGTGTTCTTCGGCCAGCGCCACAGCCGTGCGTGCCGTGTTCACCCCTTCGGCCACAGTGCGGCGTTCGGAAAGAATCTCATCAAGCGAGCGCCCCTGCCCCAGCTCGACGCCCAGGCTGTGGTTGCGACTTTGCGCACCCGTGGCGGTGAGTATCAGGTCGCCCATGCCGGCAAGCCCCGCGAAGGTGAGCGGATCAGCGCCCAGCGCTTCGCCCAGCCGGCTCATCTCGGCGAGGCCGCGGGTGATCAGCGCCGCCCTGGGATTGTTGCCCAGCCCCAGCCCCTCCAGGATTCCCGCCGCGATGGCAATCACGTTCTTTAGCGACCCACCAAGCTCAACTCCCAGCACGTCACTGCTGGTGTACACTCGGAAGTACCCATTGGAGAACGCCTGTTGTGCAAGTTGCGCGGCTTCCGGGTCACGGGAGGCGGCCACTACGGCTGTAGGCTGGCGTTGGGATACTTCGTCGGCGAAGCTGGGACCGGACAACACCACAACCGGGCAACCGGGGAGCGTTTCCGAAAGAATCGCGCTCATGAATGCGTGAGTGTCCACCTCCAGACCCTTCGAGATGCTCACTACAACCGGACGCGCACCATTCAGCGCCACCGCCACGTCGCCGCTGACAGCCCGGACCGCGTGAGACGGCGCAGCCGAAACCAGAAGCTCGGCGTCGCGCACCGCCTCGACTGTTTCGTCTGTGGCGCGCAGATCCTTGTGCAGCTTCACCCCGGGCAGGAACATATCGTTCACCCGGCGTTCCGTAATGGAAGCCACCACCTCGGGCTCGCGCGCCCAGATAGTGACGCGGTGCCCGTTGTCCGCCAGGAGATTGGCGAGCGTGGTGCCCCAGCTCCCCGCCCCGATAACGCCAATGCGGGTCACGTCAGGCCTCGCGCCTCTGCCCGAAGCGGGCTTCCGTCCCCTTGAGCAGGCGTCGGATGTTGGCCCGGTGCGTGAACACTATGAAAGTCGCCAGTATTCCACCTGCTCCTATCAGATACGGGTCTCGCGGTCCCACGAGCCAGACCGTCACAGGGAACGCCACCGCCGCCACCACCGACCCAAGCGATACGTAGCCGCTCCCCTTCACCACGACGGCCCAGACCGCGGCAGTCACCAGCACTGCGAGCGGCGCCAGCGCCAGCACCACGCCGGCCGCCGTGGCTACTCCCTTCCCACCCCTGAACCCAACGAACAGCGAGAATACGTGCCCCACTACAGCTGCAGTACCGGCTGCGACCGGCAGCCAGGGAGCTGACCCGGCCCACGGTGCGAACACCAGCACAGGAATGGCACCCTTGGCCACGTCAAACGCCCCAACCGGGACGGCATACCTCCAGCCCAACGCCCGATAGAGGTTGGTGGCACCCAGGTTCCTGCTGCCGAATTCCCTGAGATCGATGCCCCCCACGTAGCGAGCTACCCAATAGCTGGTGGGGATGGCGCCCAGAAAGTACGCGGCCAGAAGCGCCAACAGGACAGTCACTTAGCAGACTCTCCAGACCTCATAACTTACTTTCAATGGCCCGCGTAACCGGGCAGGACCCTTGAAGTTGCGGTCTTTGGCGCGATCCCGCAAGTCTCAGGCCGGGTGGCCTAGGCGGGTTTGCGCCTCCGGCGGCGTTTGAGCTTGAGCCGGACCGGCGTTCCCTGGAACCCGAAGGCGTCGCGCAGGCTGTGCGAGATGTAACGCTGGTAGGATTCGGGGATTGCCTCGGGCCGGTTGCACACGATGGCAAAGGTTGGAGGTGCTGTGCCTACCTGCGAAACGTAGAGGAGCTTCACTTCGGCTCCCGCCTTCTGCGGCGGTTGCTGGCGCTGTGTAATGGCCTCAAGCGCCTGATTAAGCGCCGCCGTGGGAACGCGTTTGGACCGTTCACGCGCCACTTCAACAATCAGGTCCAGGATCTTCCGTACCCTGAGGCCGGTCACGGCCGACACGTACACAAACGGTACGGATCTCAGGAACGGCGCCCGCGTGGTGACCGTCTTCTCGCCCTTCACGGCCGTAAGCGAATCCTTTTCGGCAATCAGGTCCCACTTGTTCACCGCCACAATCAGGCTTGAGCCCCGGTCCCATGCCGCTGCGGCGATCTTCAGGTCCTGCGTGTGCAGGCCGTCGGCTGCATCCACCACCAGCACGCATACGTCAGCCCGCTCGATTGCCTGCTCTGTCCTGAGAGTAGAGTAGAACTCGATGTCGTCCTTGGCCTTGCTGCGTTTTCTCAGGCCCGCGGTATCTATGAAATTGAGCGTGATCCCGTGGTAGGTGAGCGGTGAGTCCACGGCATCGCGCGTGGTTCCGGGCTCAGGTGCGACGACGCTTCGCTCTTCCCCCAGCAGCCGGTTCATGATGCTGGACTTCCCCACATTTGGCCGGCCTACCACCGCCACCTGGATGACCTCCCCACCCTCTTCATCCTCCGTTGATGGAAGAAGCTCAACCAACCGGTCGAGCAGGTCGCCGCTCCCCTTCCCCGTGGCGGCCGATACCGGGCAGGGGCTGCCCAGCCCCAGCTCGTGGAACTGATGATGCGAGACGTCGCGCGCCAGATCGTCCGCCTTGTTGGCGGCAACGAGTACGCGCTCCTTGTGCCTCCTCAGGAGATGCGCCACTTCAAGATCGGCGGGATGCACCCCCTCCTTCGTGTCCACCACGAAGATGATCGCGTCGGCCGCCGCGATGGCCTGTTCCACCTGCTGCCGTATGGCTTTGGTGAGGGTGTCGTCGCGGCCTGCGATCCAGCCGCCGGTATCCACCAGCCAGAACTCACGGCCTCCCCAATGGGTGGGCGCAAAGTGGCGGTCACGGGTGACACCGGGCTCATCGTGCACGATGGCGCGCCTGCCGCCAACGATGCGATTGAACAGGGTGGACTTGCCGACGTTGGGACGGCCTACGATGGCAACGGTCGAGCGCCTCACGAAGTCAGCGCATCCCCGAAGTCGTATGACAACCTCACCTCGCACGGCACCTGCTCCGTGAGCTCGGCAAAGGAGAGATCATCCATGAACAATCCGTCGTCGTTCACGGACTCGGCCGGCAGCAGCGCCAGGTCCAGATCACTCCGCTCGGCCAGTGCCGCACGGAACGCCCTCCCCGGAAGCAGCGCCGCCGTAGTCACCGAAGGTCCGAAGAGGTCGTTCTCGAGAACCAGCAGATCGTAGCTGCCACCGGTCTCCTGCCCGAGGCCCTCAAGTACTCGAGGCATCAGCCGACCCATACCGGTGCCTGTAGCTACACCCACGCGCTTTCCCTTGAGGTCTGCAAGCGACCCTGCATAGCCCGCTATGCGCTGTTCCAGAAACCGCACGCTCCCCACCCCGTTCTCCACCTGCTCGAAGTCTCCATACCACGCGGCCGGTGGCAGATCCACCTCCGCCACCAGGTACAGTTCGTCGCTGCCGTACACCCACGGCAGCCCACGATCCGCCACGGCGCGGGCGGCGAAGCGGTCAACCACCGCGAGCGCGGCCCGGCACTCCTCGCGGATGGGCTCCCTCACAAGATCGTGTTTGCTGAAGCTGGTGAGACCCACCGGCACCACCGATACCGACAGCACCGCCTCGCCCAGCGCCCAGAGATCCTCGAGGCTCTGCACCAGCACGTTGCCGTCGTTCACCCCGGGCTGGAGCACGATCTGCGTGTGACAACTGATCCCGCCACGCGCGAACATCGCGAGCTGCTCGCGCACGTCCGGTGCACGCGGGTTCCTGAGATAGCGCCGGCGGATCACCGGATCAGTGGCGTGTACCGAGACGTAGAGCGGCGAGAGCCGGTATTCGAAGATCCGGTCGATGTCCCGCTGCTTGAGGTTGGTAAGCGTCGCGAAGTTGCCGTAGCGGAACGAGAGCCGGTAATCGTCGTCCCGGATGTACAGGTTGGGTCTCAGCCCCTCCGGCAACCCGTCCACGAAGCAGAAATCGCAGCGGTTGGCGCAACGGCGGATGCGCGGCGGTTCCAGCTCGATCCCCATGGGAATCCCCTCGGGGCGCTCCACGTCGTACTCGATCGCCTGTCCATCAGGGAGGCGGGCTGCGAGCAGAAAATGATCGTCGGCCGATTGAAATTCCCAGTCCAGGAAATCATCGAGCTCCCGCCCGTTTACGGACAGAAGTTCGGCGCCGGGCGTAAGCCCCAACTCCGCTGCGATGGACTCGGGCCAGACGGCCTTTACTCGGACCATGAAGAAGTACGTAAAGATAACCCTGCATAAGCCTTAACGCGGGCTTAAGCGATCGCTCACGGGCTCACCGTTAGCCTTCATCCAACCTGAGTCCGGAGTGTGTGCATGAGCGATCAGAACTTTGACGTCGAGTTGTCGCTCCTCGACGGATACCAATTCGCCGCCACCTTCCGCGACGGAATACGCGGAGCCTGGCTGGTGGATGAGTCACCTCCGCTTGGCCGAGGTATGGGGCCCAACCCCACGCGACTGCTGGGGATGGCCATCGGCCAGTGCCTCGCTTCCAGCATGCTGTTCTGTTTGGGGAAGGCGCGAATCGAGCTGGAAGAGCTGGAAGTGAAGGTGGAGGGGACGCTCACGCGGAACGAGCACGGCCGCTTGAGGATAGGCGAGGTAAAGGTCCTCCTGGATCCTCGCTTCACGCCGGAGCAGCGCGAGCGGGCCAACAGATGCCTCGACCTCTTCGAGGACTTCTGCATTGTCACGGAAAGTGTGCGGAGCGGATTCCCGGTAACCGTGGAAGTAGCGCAGCCGGCCGCTCAGCCTGCTCCCGTCTGAGCGCTGTGCCGTGAGGTGATGCCAGGTCCGGCGGCGATGGATTCGGGCCAGACAACCTTGGCGCGGACCATGAAGAGTGCGTGAAAGATAACCGTGCACAAAAGTTCACGCGTTTTTGATAGTATCTTCACCGTCACCGGGCGAATGTCAGCTTGGCGAATGTTAGCCTGCATCCGCACACCAGGAGGTTTCTGTGGGCGCGCATAAAGTTGATGCGGATCGAGCTGGAAGAGATCGAAGTGCGGTTCGAAGTCGCCCGCGGCAGGTCCGGACTGCTCGACCGGGTGCGCGTGACACCGCGCGAACGCGAGGTGATCGCTCTTGTCGTGGAAGGATCACCGAGATGCCGCTTCCTGAGAGGATCCCGGTGCTTCTGGTAGAAGACAACCGACTGCAGCGCGATGGGTTGGTCGAGCTCCTGAACGGTCAACGCGATCTCAATGTGGCGGTGGCGGAAGGGGCGGATGCGGCCATGCACCGGCTGACCAGGGTTCCGCCGCCGCGGGTGGCGGTCGTGGACCGCGACCTGGCCGATCACGATCCCGCGGAGCTGGTGGAGCGCATCACGCGCACTGCCCCTGAAACCCGCGTGGTCGTGATGGATCTGGGGCCGGGACCGGAGGATGTCGTCGGGTTCATCAAGGTGGGAGCGTGCGGGTTCATCATGAAGGACGCAACGATCGACGTCCTCGCCGGCACCATTCGACTGGTGGCCGCAGGGCAGGACGTGTTGCCGCCGGCGATGGCCGCGACGGTCTTTTCGCACATCGCGGGTACCCCGTCAGCCTCCAGCAACCCGCGATCCGTGCGGTTGACGCGCCGCGAGGGGGAGATCGTCGGATTGATTGCTGAGGGCCTGAGCAACAAGGAGATCGCGCAGCAGATCCACCTGTCGCCGTACACCGTCAAGAGCCACGTGCGCAATATCCTGGAGAAGCTCGCCCTGCACAGCCGGCTGCAGGTGGCCGCGTACGTCTACCAGACCAGGGAGGAGGAACCCACCCCCATATAGCTTACGGAGCCCCCGCAACCACATCGTTACACGAGAGCCGCACCTACAAACCAGAAGCGATGCTATAAGTCCGTGTCCCGCGGCTAC
>CAZTIV010000006.1:51656-62570 GCA_964613905.1 uncultured Gemmatimonadaceae bacterium
GAGGATGTGCAGACGGAGGTTCTGGCGCTGGCACTCGTTCTTGAGCAATTCGGCCCGCATCTTGGGCGGCCGCGGGTGGATACGCTGAAGGGGTCTCGCCACAAGAACATGAAGGAACTTCGGTTCAGCGCGGCGGATGGCGAATGGAGAGTGGCGTTCGCGTTTGACGCCAGGCGGAAGGCGATCCTCCTGGCGGCCGGTGACAAGTCCGGGGGCAGTGAGAAGCGATTCTATCGAGCGTTGATCCGCAGGGCCGACGAGCGGTTTGATGCGCACCTGGAGCGACTGAAGCAGGAGAGGTAGACCAATGGCGACGAACGTGAGAGAGAAGATCGGCAAGCTGAGCCCCGCCCGGCGGAAGAAGGTGGCGGCTCGAGCGGCGGAGTTGATGGCCGAAGAGATGACCTTGCGTGAACTGCGCAGGGCCCGAAAGCTCACCCAGGTGCGGATGGCCAAGCGCCTGGGGATCTCGCAGGACGGCGTGTCGCGCCTGGAGCAGCGTAGCGACCTGCTGTTGTCCACACTCCGCAAGACGGTCGAGGCGATGGGCGGGAATCTTTCCCTCGTGGTCGAGTTCCCTGACGGTCCGCCGGTTGTGTTGTCAGGAATCACCGAGGCCGCGGCGACTCGCGAAGCCTGACACGTGCGTTCGATGTTTTTCTGAGCAATCAGCGTTGAGAAGCGCCAGCCCGGAGCCTGCTCCCGCCTGAGCGACGTTTCAAAGGCGGGCGGAGCTTCATGGCCTCGTAGGCTGCGACGTTATGGCAAAGTCACCGTACCCGCGTGCACCTGGAGGGGGCCGCCCGGGTTCATCCACGTGCGCGCCACGACCTGGTACCGAGCAGTTGGAAGGCTGTCTCCCAAGATGCGGGCAACGGGCATTGCAGCCGGCATGGTGATCGACTCCTCGACACCAATCTCGTGGACCGCTACGATGAGAGAGCACAACATGCTGGAGGCCGGAGCCCAAGCCCGTTGATCCCACACTCCTCTCCGCGCCACGTCGAACAGGGAGAGCGACACCTGACAGTCCACCGGAAGTTCGACCGCCGCAACCGCAGATCCACGGTTCGTGATCGTCACATCGACCGTCAGGATGGCTCCGGTGTCAGCCGTCGTTACACGAGCGTACGCCGTGACCTCGATGTCTGCCACCAGGACGCGGTTTGGAACGTCTACCGTCACAGGGTGAGAACCGCACGCACAAACCAGAAGTGATGCCATCAGTCCGTGTCCCGCGGCTATACGCGTGGCGGCTCGCATAGTCACCCCCATCTCAGCACGGAGCATTAAGACAGTATCGGTACTCATGGGAACTCGCAACGGGGTCGGCCGCGACGTACCCGGAGTGACTGCCCCATTGTGCCCACCAGGTGAACACCGCCAGGCCGGTCTGTTCCCCCCTGCCGATCAGCATTCCCACCAACCTGATGGACCTGTCCCCTGGAAAATCGACGCCGTCCAAGATCGGAGCACCACTATCGCCGCCTGTTGCATGAAGGTCCGCAAGATGCTGACACAGGAACCAAATATTCGAAACGGCATGCTTCACATCAGCACAAGTCGTAACGACAACGCCCTGCGTCAAACCCGTTGACGCGCCGACCTTGTGGACCACGAAGCCGGCATTGCCACGGCTCCATCGAAGATCGTCGATTGTGAAATGGCCGTTGATCTGGAGCGTCCCCGGCCATGGATGTGCAATCGATCCCCAATAGTGATCCGTTACGAAGAATGAACTCAAGGCTGCATCCGACCATCGGCAGCCTTCGGCGTATACGCAGGCACCGTAATCGAAGTAGTAGAACGGCGGCGGATCTGCGACCTCGATACCGACCAACCGACCGGTCGCAGGGGCAGGCTGATAATCAGGGGTGCCATGCACAAAGCCTATTCCTTCTGAGCAGTGTGCGGTATGCAAGAAGAAATACTGGTTGTTGTGCTCGTTCTTCAGCAGGGGACCCATTGTGCAGCCAATTACTGAATCGTTGCGGTAAAAGGAAATCCTGATCCCCGCAGTGAGCGGGCTTACGTAGCCGTTCAAGCTGTCCGAAAACAGCGGTGGCGGGTCATCTCCACCCCCGCCGCCACCGCCACCGCAGGAATCCGTAGATTCGATGCAGGACTGTTCTATGTATTCCCCCCCGAACTTCGGGGGGGGAACCTATGGATATGACCACGGCATCCGCCGGGATGCCAAGGGTCGCGGCACTTCGCCGGCATCATCCCACGGTCTCCGTCCTGCTCTACGTCCCTCTGGAACACGGCGTTCTCGGCTCCGCCGTGACTGCCAGCAAGCGCGCCGGCGTCGCCATGCTCGAACAGCACGAAGGGCCGCGGGAGTCCGAGCGGGTGGCGGGCTTTCTGTGCAAACACCTGACCCGGGTGCCCGAGGAAACGGTCGCGCTATTGCTGGATCACGCTCTGGGGGGACACGGCCTGATCATGAGATTTGTCACGGCGGTCCTGGCACGCCGGGCGCGCGGGGTCGCGAGTCACCGTTGCACGGTCGCTGCCGCCGCTGCTGACATGAGGTTCAAGCGGCGCACCCTGTACAAGGCGTGGCCCGGTGAACCGGTGCCGCCACCAAAGGAACTGCTGGACTGGACTACGACCGTGCTCATCACGTTCACCGCCGAGTGGGCCGATATCTCGATCCACAGAGCTGCGGGTGACTGCGGACTGGACCCCGAGCGCTGGCGCCGCTTGCGCGAACGGCTCTGCCAGCGGGAAGGGTTGGGACGCCTGCCGCCGTCGCAGGAGCTCGATATGCTTATCCTGCGGTTCGCGGACCGGTGCCGCCTGTCGCGGGAAGCGGCGGCCCGGATGCAGGAGATTGCGAGAATGCGCGAGACGGCCTGAGGCTCTCTGCGGGGAATGGCGTTCAACTCCCGTTCGCGAGCGACATCGTCGGCATAGTCCTATCCCGGCCCGTCCCGGCGGACCCGGAATCGCACCACCCGGTGGACGTCAAGATGATCCCGCCGCACTCCCCAGACATGGTCCCGGTCGGCCTGGTGGATCCGCAGGTCGGTGGGAGCCCGCACCTCGGCGATGAACGTTCCCGTTTCGTCCAGCACCATCCAAATGGCAATAGGCTCCGCGTGGTTGCGACTGAGCCACGTGGTTCCGTCGCGCCCAGCGACGACGGCGCCAACCGGAGCGAAATGAGACGGGATTGGAATGCCACGCCGTACGCTTGAGGTCAGGCGCGCCCGCGGGAGCGTTCCAAATACCGGATGCCCGGCAAACTTGTCCACCCACGCGGCAATCGTGTCTGCCGCCAGGGATGCCGGAATGCGCTCGGGCTGGTAGCGGAACGAACGGCTCCATTCGAGGTTGCCGGAGGCTGAGAACCGCTCAACCACGAACCGCGGTTCGGAAGGGCCGGCGTGAGCCTGCCGGACCACGATGACGCCCTGCCCCCATGGGTCCACATCGTACAGGTCGCCGGTCGGGAAGGGATGGAAGAAGTAGCTTTCGGTGGGCGGACGATTTCCCCCCACCTCTATGATCACTCGGGCGACGTAGACGCCGAAGGAGAGGCTGGCCATCCGCGCCACCACCGACCCTTCCCGCTCGACCAGAAGAAGCGGGTTTTCAGACAGCGTGCCCAACGCCACCGCGTCCGAATCCCATGGCGGGACGGCCAGCATCAGTCCGCCGGCCAACAACGCCCGGGGCATGAGCGGTTCTGCACCGCCCGGCGTCACCGTGTACATAGCCCTGCCGGATCGGTCGAAGGCCGTAAGGCGGCGAAGGGACACTCCGTCAGAGATCACGAGTGTATCGGCCAACCAGCCGCCGAACTCCGGTCCCTGGAACTCACCGGGGCCCCGGCCTCGGCGGCCGAAGGTCGCCAGCGGTGCTCCGTCGCCACCAAATACGCGCACGGCCTGTTCCTGAGGCTGTAACACGTAGATCGCTCCGTCGCGATCGACGGTCAGATGGGGGACCTCGGTCAGTTCCGCTGCGGGCTCCCCGATCTCCAGATCGGGAACCAGGGTCCAGCGTTCTGCGCCACCGTCCGCCGCGCCGGGCCGGGCTTGCGCGCTCAACGATGTTACCAATCCGAACGTGGTTACCAGGAGCAGTCGGGTTCCATTCATGGTCGAACTCCTCGCATTGTCGCGCCTACCTGGCAGTGAAGCTCCAACGGTACTTGACGACCTCCGGATCACCCGCTCGACGCATCGCGATAACCGTGCGGGTTAGAGGCTCATGAGCCACGAGAGCAAGCGGTGCTTGCATAAGGCTCATCCGGGCGAATCCGCCGTCGGAGTTATACACCACAAGCGCCCGCCAGCCCAGAGCCTACTCCCGCCTGAGCGCCTCGATCGGATCCAGGCGGGAGGCCTTCCAGGCTGGGTAGAATCCGAAGAAGATCCCCACCGCGGCGGAGATCCCCACTGCCAGGATCATCGCTTCCACCGAATAGAGCGCGGGCCACCCCGCGTAGCTTGCTATGGTTTCCGTGGCCAGCGCCCCAATCAGTATTCCGCCTATTCCGCCCATCAGGCAGAGCAGCAGTGACTCGTTCAGGAACTGCAGCAGCACATCCCGTCCTCGCGCCCCGAGCGCGAGCCTCAAGCCGATCTCGCGCGTGCGTTCGGTTACGCTCACGAGCATCACATTCATGATCCCTATCCCGCCCACCATCAGCGACACTCCGGCGATTGATGCGAGCAGCCACGTCATCACCCGTGACGTTTCCGTGGCCAGCTCGGCTACCTCTTCCTGAGTCTGAACGGTGAAGTCGTCGTCCTGATAGGGCGCCAGCCGATGCCGCTCGCGGAGCAGATCCGTGATCTTGGCCTGCGCAATACTCATCGCGCGTTCGTCGTAAACCTGCACGTTGACCACCATCGCATGGGAGCGGCCCGAGATCCGCTGGAAAGCCGTCGTGTAAGGGACGATCACGATGTCATCCTGAACCGACCCCATGAGCGACATCCCCTTGGGCGACAGCACACCGATCACGGTGAGCGGCAGTCCCCTCACCCGGAACGTCTCGCCTATGGGATCCGCCCCCTCGAACAGCTCGTCCACAATCGTCTGCCCAACCACCGCCACCAGGGCCGCCCGGTCGACCTCCTCTTCGGTATACATGCGCCCGCTCTCGATGGGCCACTGCCTGATCTGGAGATAATCCGCCGACTGGCCATATATGCGTGTGAACCAGTTCCTGTTCCCGTAAACGATCACGCGCTGCGAGCGCACCTCCGGACTTGCGGCCACCACCTCCGGTATTTCGTCGCGGATCGCGATTGCGTCGTCCACGGTAAGTGTGTTGGCACTGCCTCCACCTATGCTCACTCCGCCGAGCGCGCGCGCTCCGGGGAACACCAGGATGACGTTACGGCCAAGGCGGCTTACCTGCTCCTCAACTTCCGCGCGAGCGCCCTGCCCCAATCCCACCATCGTGATCACGGCTCCCACCCCGATCACTATGCCCAGCGTGGTGAGGAGCGTGCGCATGCTGTGCCGGCGAAGGGCGCGCACCGCCATCCGGGGGACCGCGGTGAACTTCATGCCGGGACCCCCTGCTCCACTTCGGAAGCCCACTGTTCGTCCCAATGCTTCAGGGCCTCGGCGGCGGAACCGGGCGTGTTGGGCCGGTCGGAGCGAATCATCCCGTCGCGGAGCACGATGGTACGCGAGGCAAAGCCGGCAATTTCGTGCTCGTGCGTAACCATGAGGATCGTGAGGCCCTCACGGTTCAGCCGCTGCAGCATGTCAACGATCTCGAGTCCGGTACGGCTGTCCAGGTTGCCGGTGGGCTCGTCGGCCAGGAGCAGACGCGGTTTGGTCACGAGCGCCCGGGCAATGGCCACTCGCTGTTGCTGGCCTCCCGAAAGTTCGGATGGGTGGTGATCGAGCCGGTCGGACAGTCCCACGATGTCAAGAGCTTCCCGCGCGCGGCGGTGAATCTCCTTCCAGTGCATCTCTTCGTTGCGGTAGAGCAGCGGCAACTCCACGTTCTCGACCGCCGAGGTGCGCGGCAACAGATGAAAGTTCTGGAACACGAAGCCGATTGTCCGATTCCGGATCTCCGCCAGACGGTCGCCCGTTGCGGTGGCCACATCCTCATCGTCCAGGAAATAGGTACCGCTGGTGGGGCGGTCGAGGCAGCCCAGGATATTCATGAGCGTGGACTTACCAGACCCACTCGCTCCCATGATGGCAGCGAATTCGCCCTCCCTGACGGCGAGGTCCACGCCCTTGAGCGCCGTCACTGCCAATGATTCGGAGCGGTAAACCTTGGTGACGCCGTTGACCCTGATCAGAGCCATGATCAGAAGGTGGCCTGACTGCCGCCAAAGATGCTCCGGCGCGAGCCTTCATCGGCGGCCCGGACGGAGAGGCCCACTACCAGCGTGTCGCCCGCATCGAGACCGCTCACTATCTGGGTGTAAACCCCGTCGCTCAGCCCCGTGCGTACCGGCCGCGCCGTGATGGCTCCATTCAGCAACAGATAAACCCGGCCGTCCGCGCCATCGGCTGTTGCCGGATCGGGTGGCCGTATTGCATCGGGGAGGCGTGCCCGAAGCGCCGTGTTGCGCACCCGGGTCACGTCGCGCGCCTCGGCCGTGATGATGGCGACCTCGGCCGTCATCCCCGGTTTGAGCAGACGTTCCTCGTTGCCTACCGTGATGATGGTCTCGTAGTGCACCACGTTATCTACCACCAGCGGCGCGTTCCGCACCTGGATCACTTCACCCGCCCATTCGCGCCCGCGGTAGGCATCCACCTGAAAACGAACCGACTGGCCTTGGCTCACCATCCCTACATCCGCCTCCGACACGTTGGCGTGGATGTACATCTGGCGGAGATCGGTGGCGATTTCGAAGAGCGTGGGGGCGGCGAGACTCGCGGCCACGGTCTGTCCCACGTCCACGCTGCGGGAGATCACGATCCCATCCGTGGGAGAGTGGATCATGCACCGTTCCAGCTCCCGCTGGGCGCGCTCGAGCGCGTTGCGATAGACACTCAGCTGAGCCTCAGCCTGCCTGAGTGTGGTGCGCGCGTCTTCGTACTCGGCAGCCGTGATTGCCTGCCGTTGGCGCAGTTCCTGGGCCCGGTCCCACTGGAGGCGGGAAAGTTCGAGCGTTGCCTCACCGGCTTCGAGCTGTGCCGCGGCCGAGCGTACTGCAGCGGCAAAGGTGGAGGTGTCTATCTGGGCAAGCAGCTGGCCGCGCCGGACGGGACTGTTGAAGTCCACGTAAATCGCATCCACGATGCCTGAGACCTGGCTCCCAACGAGCACGGTCTGGCGGGGCTGGATGGTGCCGTGGGCCACAACCCTCTGAGATACGTCTCCCCGGTCGGCGGTTACGGTGTTGAGCGGGGGGAGTCCGCCGCCGCCCCCTCCAAGCCGCGTGAGCGCGAAGAGGCCGGTAACCCCAACGATGAGGAGAACGATCACAAGCGGGAGACGTCGTCTTAACTGCATGGAGGTAAACTACTTGGATGGTGCGACCGCTACAAGAATAAGACGCGGCTTATTCGGCCAGCGCCCTCTGCACTGCCGCCGTGAGTTCAGCCAGCGTGAACGGCTTGTTGATGAACCCCTGATGGCTCCCGGGCACACCATGCCGTATCATGGCATCGTCGGCGTAGCCTGACATGTACACGATGCGGATGCCCGGATGCAGTTCAGCTACCTGACTGGCCAGTTCCGGGCCGCTGATCCCGGGCATCACAACATCAGTCAGCAGGAGATGAACCGGGCCTGCGTGTTCTGCCAGCACCTTGAGCGCCTCCTGGCCGTTGCCGGCAACGAGGACGGTGTATCCCGAAGATTGCAGGACGCGTCGGGCCAGACGTCTGAGCCCGGCCTCGTCCTCCACAATGAGCACCGTCTCTGTGCCCCCACGCGGTGGCTGGGGTGCCGTCTCCCTGAGATCCTGAGTGGGCGCGGCCTCGGATTGCGGCAGGTAGATCCTGAATGTTGTACCCTTTCCCACTTCGGTGTAGACCCGGATGGCGCCTTCGCTCTGCTGCACCGTCCCGTACACCATGGCCAGGCCGAGGCCGGTACCCTCCCCCACCGGCTTCGTAGTGAAGAACGGCTCGAACAGGTGTTTCTTGACCGATTCATCCATACCCACGCCAGTGTCGCTGATTGCGAGCATGGCGTGTGGTCCGGGCCGCGCCGCCGCGTGAGTCTCAAACCAGGCTTCATCGAGCACCACGTTCCCGGTTTCGATGGTCAGTTGTCCGCCCCTGGGCATAGCATCGCGAGCGTTTACCGCCAGGTTCACCAGCACCTGTTCGAACTGTCCCGGATCGACCTTTACCGGGTGCAGGTCCTCGGCGGGCTTGAACCGGATCTCGATGTCCTCGCCAATCAACCGGCCGAGCATCACCAGCATGTCCGCTACCAGATCGTTCAGATTGACTGTTACTGGCTGGAGCACCTGGCGCCGGCTGAACGCGAGCAGTTGCCTCGTGAGCTGAGCGGCCCGCTCTCCGGCGCGGCGGATATCCAGCAGGTCACGGCGTAACGGCGAATCCTCCGCGATCTCCCTGAGGTCCAGATCGATCGTGCCAAGGATCACGGTCAACAGGTTGTTGAAGTCGTGGGCTATCCCCCCCGCCAGCCGGCCTACGCTCTCCAACCGCTGGCTGTGAAGCAGTTGCTCCTCCGCCCTGCGTCGCTCCGTCACGTCCGTTACGAACCCTTCCAGCAGTTCGGCGGTGCGATCCGCGTTGTAGACGGCCTGGCCTCGTTCCCACACCCATTTTTCCGACCCACTGGCGGCGCGGATCCGGTACTCGATCTCGAATTGTTCACCTCGCCCAACGGCGGCCTGAACTTCATCCCATGCCCGCTCCCGGTCATCGGGATGTATGAGGTCACCGTACGTCACTCCGCCGCCACGAACAATCTGTGAAGCGTTGTATCCGGTGAGCAACGCAACGCCATCGCTCACGAATTCCATCGTCCGGTCCCTGTTGTTCCGGCACCTGTAAGCCATTCCGGGCAGGTTGTCGAGCAGCGTCGCCAGTTGGCGCCTGCTCTCGGCCAACTCAGCCTCCCACCGGCGGCGTTCGGTTATGTCGTGAGTAACACTCAACATGGACGTGACTTCACCGGCCGCATCTCTGAGCGGAGCTGCGTGCATCTCCATCCATTTTCCCCTGCCCCTGAGCGTGACCATTCTGAATTCCAGGGTCCCCACCTCACCCTCCAGCACGCGCCGATGCAGCGCGCTGAATGCGGGCCAGTCATCAGGATGAATCAGTTGACTCACGGGTCGTGAAACAACCTGTTCACGTTGCTCGGCCTCCAGAAGGCGGAGGCCCGCGGGATTCATGTCCAGCACTTCCCCGTTGCGGGAAACGATCTTCACGCACTCTGGTTCGCTGTCGAAGATGGCCTTGAGGCGCGCCTCGCTTTCCGCGCGGGCACGCTGGGCCAGGAGCAGCGCCACGAGGTTCGTCACCGACATCGCAAAGCTGCGCTCGCCCGCAGACCACGTACGTCGCTGGCCCACGTGCTCCAGGCACATGACGCCTTCAAGCCGGCCATCGATAAGGATGGGAGTGTCCATCATGGACGTGATGCCGAGCGGTCTCAGATAGGATTCGGTGAACTCCCGGGTGCGGGGGTCCGTCTCGGCATCATCGGCGGAGATCACGTCGTTTTCTTCCAATGCCCGGAAGTAGCCCGGGAACTGACTGCCTTCGAGAACGTGACCGCTCGAATGCTGCCCTGTTGAATCCTCGAACAGGTCCATGGTGGCGATGCCGTCGCGCGCGGGTGTGAAACGCCATATGCTCACGCGTGCAACATCGAGAGTACGCGATACAAACTCGGTTATCGTCCTGAGAGCTGCCGGAACGTCGGCCGTCTGGAGGGAGTTCTCTCGCGTGAGTGTGACCAGCGCCTTGTACTGTCGCTCGTACTCATCATTGCTCTGCCGCAGTGCCGCGAACGCGTGCTCACGGTCCGAAACGTCCAGCGCGAGCACGAGCTGCGCCGGCCGCCCTTCAAACGTCAGCGTGTTTGAGTGGATTTCGACCTGAATCAGGCTGCCGTCCCTGCGGCGGTGGCGCCACGTGCCTGTTCGCTCCATCTCCGCGCCCGCGCGCCTCAGGTTCTCTTCGAGCGCCGGTACGTCCTCAGGGGGACGGATGTCCGGCAGGCCCATGTTCAGGAATTCCTCTCGCGAATAGCCGTACTGTGTCAAGGCGGTATCGTTGACCGCGAGAAACCGCAGGGACTCCGTGTCATAGACCCACATGGGCTGCGGGTTATGCTGGAACAGGAGGCGGTACGGATCGCTGACTTCAGAGGTGCGGCTCATCCCGCATCAAGGTAGGACGGTCAGGGCAGGCCGTGCAATACCCGGAGCTCCTCCCACTCCACCTTCCGGGCCCTGACGACGTCTCGTATCGCACGTTCCCGGGAGGTCAGCGCTCCCTGTCTCGTCTTCACCTCCAGAAACACGATACGCTCCAGCCGGCCTTCGGTGAGGCCGTCGAAAATCACAAAATCGACCGGGCTGCCGAGAAACCGGGCGTCTTTGGGGCTATAGGGGAAATCCCGTACGAGCGGTAGCAGCTGCTCCGACACCTTCCCCACCGTAACGGCCTCGCTTCGCTGCACGGCGTCACGGCGCACCGCACGGGTGTACCGCCACTTCCACCACAGAATGTAGATCGCGCCGAGCAGGAGGCCGATCACGACGCCGGTGCCGACGGGCAGGAGGTCCTGGGGCATGGATGTCCTTGGCATAAAAGGGCTTCACAACGTCTTCACAGGTTCTTGCGCCTTCCCATCCTATTCCTTCATCGACATGCTACCGGGGGGAGCCGATGTCCTTGTTCTCGCGCATCTCTGCTTTCGGGGTTCTGCTTCTGTTGCCGGCCAACTCCGCCCTGATCGGACAGGATCGGCCTGCCGCC
>CAZTIV010000006.1:62670-65728 GCA_964613905.1 uncultured Gemmatimonadaceae bacterium
GAGCGCGGAGGGTAGGCGCTGAAGACGATCATCGAACCGTTCAGAATCAAGGTAGTCGAACCGCTCGTCCGCACCACACGGGACGAGCGGGAGACTGTGTTGCGCGAAGCCGATTTCAACCTTTTCAATATTCCCGCCCGCCACGTTCTGATTGACCTGCTGACCGACAGCGGTACCGGAGCCATGAGCAGCCTTCAGTGGGCCGGGGTGATGCGGGGAGACGAATCCTACGCGGGCAGCGACAGCTATTACAGGTTCCGCGAAACAGTGGCCGAACTCACCGGCTTCTCGCACATCCTCCCCACGCATCAGGGCCGCGCCAGCGAACGCATCCTGTTCGAGCTGGTGGGCGGACCCGGCAAGGTGATTCCCAACAACAACCACTTCGACACCACCCGGGCCAACGTCGAGCACTCAGGGGCGGAGGCGGTGGATCTCGTAATCCCCGAGGCGGCGGACCCGGCCGCGCAGCACCCTTTCAAGGGGAACATGGACGTCGCCAGGCTCGAGGCGCTGATAAACCGCGTGGGTGCGGACCGGGTACCGCTCTGCATGGTGACCGTCACCAACAATTCGGGTGGCGGGCAGCCGGTGAGCCTCAAGAACCTGCGGGCCGTACGGGCCGTCTGTGACCGCCACGGCATACCGCTCTTCCTGGACGCCTGCCGGTTTGCCGAAAACGCCTATTTCATCAAGCTCCGCGAGCCCGGCCAGGCAAACAGATCCGTCCGGGAAATCGTGCGCGACATGTTCGATCTGGCCGACGGTGCCACGATCAGCGCCAAGAAGGACGGCTTGGTCAACATCGGCGGCGTGCTGTTGCTGCGCGACGAGGAACTCGCTCGGCGGGCCGATGCGTTGCTGATTCTCACCGAGGGCTTCACCACCTACGGCGGACTGGCGGGACGCGATCTCGAAGCCATGGCACAGGGGTTCGATGAGGTCGTGCACGAGGATTACCTGGCCTACCGGATACGTTCGACCGCGTATCTGGGCGAGAAGCTGCTCGACATCGGTTACCGGATCGTGGAGCCGCCGGGTGGTCACGCCATATACATAGACGCCGGACATCTATGTCCCCAAATCCCGGCTGAGCAGTTTCCGGGTCAGGCGCTGGTGATCGCACTCTACCGTCATGCCGGCATCCGGGCGTGTGAGATAGGGAGCGTGATGTTCGGCGGTCCCGGGCGCTCCCCTCCGCCGCTCGAGCTGGTGCGTCTCGCGATTCCCCGCCGGGTTTACACGCAGAGCCACATTGACTATGTGGTGGAGGCGTGTGCGGAGCTGTACGGTTTGCGGAAGGATCTGGCGGGGTTCCGGATCGTGAACGATCCCCCCACGCTGCGGCACTTCACGGCGCGCTTCGAAGAGGTGAAATAGGATTCACCGCCGGCGCCTAGATATTGCGTCCAAACGTAACCCAGAAGCCGTTAAGGTCGCGGATCAGGAATTCGCGCATGCCGTAGTGGGTGTCCCCCAGCGGTTCGACGATCGGCATCACGTCCCTGAGGCGCGCATAGAGCTGCTCGACATCGTGCGTGTAGACGTAGAGGTCAACCTCGCGGCGTGCGGCGGGGCTGGGCTGCCCCCCCTGGTTAAACATCACGCGGCTCTCGCCGAAGGTGAGGATGGCGAAGCTGAGGCCGCCCGCACCGTTGCCGTAGGTTTCGAGCACACTGAAGCCGAGTTGCTCGTACCAGGCGACCGTCGCCTGTACGTCTGGCACATGAATCATCGGCGAGACATGCTGTACCATTTGTGTATCCCCCGGCGGCGTGACGGGTACAACCACTCGTTATGCAGCTTCCACCGTGTATTCCAGGGACACAGTTCCTGTCTTCTCGTACAACTTGCTCCCAGTCAGGCGCAGCCGGACTCGTCTTCCACCAGGAGGAAGCAGGGGCGTCCCCTCACCGAGCAAGACCGGGATTATGGCGACTTCGACTGTATCTACCAGTCCCGCATCCAGCAGGCTCCGGAACAGCACACCCCCGCCGAAGAGCCAGATGTCCCTACCCGGTTCCGCCCGCAGGAGGGACACCGCTTCCTCGATCCCCTCGCTCAGGATAGTAACATTGGGGTGGTCCTGTGGTCGCAACGTGCGTGACACGACGACGGTCTTGATCCCCTTCATCGTGCCTCCACCTGCGATCTCGAATGTGCGGCGGCCCATCAGGAACGTGTCGAAGCTGTTCATCGACGCCTCGAAGTCGATGTCCGGGTCCACGACAATCCAGTCGCTCTCGCCATTCGGGCCGGCGATGTAGCCATCGAGGCTCATGGCGACACTGTAGCGCACGCGTCTCATGGTGATCTCCTAACGAACCAGGTAGCCACTGTCCTCTGACTTCGGGCCCCATGCGGGCCCGTGCACCATCACGAACCACACACCAGCTGCGAGAATCAGGAGGTGGATCTCCCACTGACCGCGGACCAGATGATTTACGAAGCCGGGAAGTAGCACGAGCAGGAGAGCGACCCCGCCCCAACGCACGGTGCGCGGGACAAGCAACAGAATGGCTCCGGACGCCTGTAAGGCGGCAACGAAGGCGTAATGACCATGACCAGCCAGATCGTGCATCGCGTGCGCAAGAGCGAAGAGGCCCATGGCGAGCAGGCCCACGCCCAGCACGGCATGAAACAGCTGGAAGGCTCGGCGGCTGCCTGGAGCGGGCTTCGTCAGGATCAATTCCGAACCTCACTCATGAGCGCAAGAAGATTGCCATCTGGATCGCGGAAGAAAGCCATCCAGAGTTCATGGTCCGGTAACTTCGCGATGAGGTGAGGATCCGCCTCGAAACCTACGCCGCGACTGGACAGTGTTTCGAAAGCAGCCTGGAGGTCAGGAACCCTGTAATAGATGATTGAACTGTAGTTCTCCACTTGTGCTTTTGCAGGCGCATCCAGCATCAGCCGGACACCGTCGCAGTTGAAGAAGCCGAGACCTGGAGGAGCTTGAAAAAGAAACTGCATTCCCAGGATATCGCGATAGAAGGCGATCGCACGCTCGACGTCGCTGACAGGAACCGCGATCTGGCCGATCTGGTTGAGACCAAAC
>CAZTIV010000007.1:0-64697 GCA_964613905.1 uncultured Gemmatimonadaceae bacterium
AGCTGCCGGAGCCGGAGCAACCGGCATCGGCATCCCGTGCATCGTCTGCCGCAGCCGCTGCTGGGCACCGGGCGCCGCAGCCGGCGGGGGCGCCGGTTCATCCTTCGGGGCCAGATCGGCGTAGAACCGGAACTCGTGATCGCCAACCCGGATCACGTCTGCACGAGCGAGTACATGCTGACCCTGAATCCGCTGACCGTTAACCAGTGTCCCGTTTGTGCTGCTGTCCACCAGAACGTAGCCCTTGGGCGTGACCATTATCTCGGCATGGCGCCTTGAGACGTCCTTGTCCGTCACCACCACATCACAACCCGCATCCCTGCCCATGACGAGCGAGACGCCACTCAACACGTATTCGCGGCCGTCAGTCAAGCTCACCAGCCTGCCGCCGGTCGAAGCCGTGGCGGCGCGCTGGGCGGAAGGTTTCGCCGCCTGCTGCATCAGCCCCGGGCTGACCGCCTGAACGTACTGCGTGCTGCCGCTGCGGCGCTCGTCCACGAAGAGCAGTTCCTGACCCCCCAGCGCCACCTTGTCGCCGTGCAAGAGCGGCGTGGGTTGAGCTCCGAGGCGAACACCATTCACGGTCACTTCCGCGACCGCCTCGGCTACACGGATCGCCACCTGACCGTCCGCTGATGCCTGAAGCAGGGCATGCCGCGGCATGATACGTTCACCGGAAAGTCGGACCTGCGCAGCGGGATCGCTCCCCACCACGCTTTCTCCCGCCGGAATGGCGTGCCGGCGTCCACCGACTTCCAGGTATGACATGGGATGTTCCCTTTGATACAAGGCCCGAAGTGAAAAAGGTAGCGGACCCGAGGGGCCCTTGCAACCAGCCCCTATTCATCCAGTTGCAGGGATTCCCCCCGGGCATCGGCTTCCTTGAGCCAACGCCAGAACACGATGGACCCGAACCCTATCGTCAGATAGCACAGCACTATTCGCCAGAGCAGAATGTATGAAGGCGTGAGTTCGCGTGGTACGTAGATGGACATGACTGCTGCCGACAGGATCTCCGCGAGCCCGGACCCTCCGGGAGTAGGAGCGAAATACAGCAGAAAGGATATCAGGGTCTGCAGCAGAAGCACATCCACGAAGGGTGCCTGGATGTCGAGCATTCTGAGGACCACGTACCCTGCCATCAGTTTGTTCGCGTGCGCCGCCGCCGACAGAACAACCGCCAGCGTCAGCGCCCAAACCCCGCGGCCCCTGGCAAAAGTGACCAATGCCGCGTGCGCCCGGTCAATGCCCTCCTCCATCCTCCCTATTTTCGACGCCCATGAGGCCCTTCCCGACCGGCTGAACAGACCCACCAGCCGCCGCGCGATCCACCGTGCAACACCGGGGAAGATCATCATGAACAGCATCAGCAACCCGATACCGACGAAACCGCCGAGGCTCAGGCGGAACAGGTCGTAAAGGGTGAGGGTCTGGCCGATCACACCGTGCTGCTCCAGCGAGCGACCCGCCCCCAACGCTATTGCCACCGGACCCGCTATGGCAAAGAAGACCACTGTGGCCACAAAGCTCATCAACCCTGACACCACGGCTTCGGGCAGAGGCGTACCGTAACGCTTGAGCACGTAGATCATCATGGGCCCGCCACCGGTCTGCGAGGGCGTGAGGTAACTGGCCCAGGTGTTGAGACCTCCCGCCAGAATCGCGCCCTTGAGAGTCTGCGTCGGATACACGTGCCTGGTGAGCACCCAGAGACGGAGCCCGCCGCCGAACCAGTCCAGCGAGGCCAACACCACCCCAACCAGAACCCAGCCGATCTTCAGGGACATCATCGCGTCGAGGAAACGCTCGGGATTGCTGCCGTAGAAGAGCAGCCCTATGAAACCGATCAGGGAGATCGCGGCGAATACTTCCAGGCCGCGGCGGATCAGGCGCGGAGCGCCGTGGATGGCCATTACGCGCAGGCAACCTAGGGCCGGATGGGCGTCCGCGTCAACGTGCGGAGGCGATATACTTCGGTCTATGCCCGCTTCGGCCATAGTGGTCCGCAACGCCTCGCAGCACAACCTCAAGGATGTGACCGTCGAGATCCCCCGGCGGGCCCTGACCGTCGTTACGGGACCCTCGGGCTCAGGCAAGAGTTCGCTCGCGTTCGATACCCTCTACGCGGAAGGCCAGCGGCGGTACGTGGAGTCTCTCTCCACGTATGCCAAGCAGTTTCTCGACCGCATGCCCAAACCGGCGGTGGAGCGCATCGATGGTATCTCGCCCGCCGTGGCCATCGAGCAGAAGAACCCTGCTACCTCCAGCCGCTCGACCGTCGGCACGGCAACGGAGATCTACGACTACCTGCGGCTGCTTTGGGCCCGGGTGGGCCGGTCACATTGCCATCGGTGCGGCAATCCTGTCCGGGTCGATTCCCCGAGCACCGCCGCAGCCGCGGTGCTCGCGCGAAAGACGGGGGAGGACGTAATGGTCACGTTCCCCCTGCCCCAGTCGGCCCGCACCAGTCACGACCTGATCCTCGAGAGCCTTCAGGCAATGGGCTTCGCGCGTGTACGGCTGAACGGAACGGTCTACCGCCTGGACGCGCTCCCGCCAAAGATGCGACTTGATGCGGAAGGCATGCAGGTAGTGGTTGACCGACTGAAGGCGACGCCCGAGCAGCGTGCGCGGCTCAGCGATTCCATTGCGCTGGCATTCGCTGAAGGTGAGGGTACGGCACATGTGACGGCGGGATCGGAATCGATCGGGTTTTCGCAACGGCCCCGATGCACCGGCTGCGGCGAGCCGGCGCCACGACTCGCCCCGGTCCTCTTCTCGTTCAACAGCCCGGCCGGGGCGTGTCCGGGCTGCAACGGTTTCGGTGCCGTACTCGAGTACGACGATTCACTCATAGTACCCGACCCCGAGCGCACCCTGGCGGAAGGTGCCATCGACCCCTGGACCAAACCGCGCTACGGCAACAAGCGGCGACTGCTGAAGGACACTGCCGAGCGCCTGAACATCCCCCTGGAACGCCCATGGGGGTCACTGAAGGCCACCGACCGGCGGCTGCTCCTGTACGGCAAGAGCCGACGCTACGTGGGCGTGTTCCCGTTTCTGCGCGCGCTTGAGCGGAAGCGATACAAGCAGTACGTACGGGTCTTCCTGAGACAGTATCAGAAGGCCCAGCCCTGCCCCGCCTGCGCCGGTGGGCGGCTGCGTCCCGAAGCGCTCGCCGTCCTGGTTGGCGGAGAATCGATCGGAAACGTGGCCGGTTACTCGGCGGACCGGTTGGGCGACTGGATCGCATCCCTTGAACTGGGCGGCATGGAGCAGGAGATCGCGGCCACCATTCTCCGCGAACTCACATCGCGGGTGGCGTTCCTGCGGGACGTGGGGCTCGGCTATCTCACTCTCGACCGGCAAACCAGAACATTATCGGGCGGCGAAGCGCAGCGCATCGCGCTGGCCAACGCACTCGGCTCGAGTCTGGTCGACACCCTGTACGTCCTGGACGAGCCATCCATAGGACTTCATCCCCGCGACATCGGCCGGTTGCTTGATCTCCTGAAGCGCCTGCGCGCTGCGGGCAACACGATTGTGGTGGTGGAGCATGACCCGGCAGCGATACGTGCTGCCGATTTCATGATCGAATTGGGCCCCGGCAGCGGCGAGGAGGGGGGCAGGGTCGTCTTCGCGGGACCCATCAACCGGGCGGGCAGCACATTGACGGGGCGGTACCTGAGCGGCGACCTGACCATTCCGGCCCCGGAGGCGCACCGCGAGGCGGGTCCGCGCTGGCTCACGATCCGGGGCGCCACCCTGCACAACCTCAAGGATGTCGACCTCGCCATCCCGCTGGGCACGCTCACGGCGGTAGCCGGTGTGTCCGGATCCGGGAAGTCGACGCTGGTGCACGACGTGCTGTATCGGCGGCTTGCCGAACAACTGCGCGGTTCGCACGGAGCCAAGGAACACCTGGGAGAACCGGTCGGAGAAGTGGCTGGGTTGTTCGGTTGGGAGCAGCTGGAGGATGTGGTTCTGGTCGACCAATCACCCATCGGAAGGACTCCAAGATCCAACCCCGTGACGTACGTACGAGCGTTCGATGAGATCCGCGCCCTCTTTGCCGACCAGCCTATTGCCCGCGCGCGCGGCTACACGCCGGAGACCTTCAGCTTCAACGCCGCGCGCGGCGGGCGCTGCCGCGCGTGTGAAGGTGCCGGGCACATTCAGGTGGAAATGGTCTTCATGGCCGACGTGTTCCACCCGTGTGAATCGTGCAGTGGCACCCGCTACGAGAGAGACGTGCTGGAGGTACGCATCAAGGGCATGTCGATCGCGGACGTATTGACGCTCACTGTTGACCAGGCAATCGCCCGGTTCCGCCACCAGCCCAGACTGGGCAAGGCGCTGTGGCACCTTCAGCAGGTGGGACTCGGTTACCTGCGACTCGGCCAACCCGCCACCACATTGTCAGGCGGCGAGGCGCAGAGACTCAAGATCGCCCGGCGCTTCGCCGCGCCCACCCGTTCCCGTGGCCGGGTCCTCTACATCCTGGACGAACCCACCACCGGCCTGCATCTGGACGACGTGCGTACACTTCTCAAGGTGCTGGACCGGTTGGTGGATGCAGGACACACAGTGGTCGTCATCGAACACCACCTCGATATCATCAAGTGCGCAGACTGGGTGATCGAGCTCGGCCCGGAAGGCGGAGACGCCGGTGGCAGAATCGTGGCCACAGGCCCTCCTGAATCCATAGTGGCGGCGGGAACGCACACCGGGCGGTTCCTCAAGCAGGTCATGCAGCCGACGGCAGTTGAATCCGTGGCTTCGCCCGGTTAGACTCGGAAGCGCGACGTTGCGGTCGCCTTTCCCGAGTAGCTCAGCTGGTAGAGCAGCCGGCTGTTAACCGGCGGGTCGGGGGTTCGAGTCCCTCCTCGGGAGTTGGAGTAAAACAGTTGGCGGTTGGCGGTCGGCAGTCGTTAACCGCCAGCCGCCAACCGCCTTCCGTTCTGCCGGCTCGTTTACCTACTTGCTCTGAATCTGCGCAGCCTGGCCGGCCTGAATCTCCACGCGCCGCGGCCGAGCTGTTTCTGCCTTGGGCAGCGTTAGGGTCAGCACACCGTGCGCATAGACGGCGTTCACGCGATCGGCGTCCACGCTGCGAGGCAGCGTGAAGACCCGCTCGAAGCGACCGTAACGCCGCTCGATGACGTGATAGCTCGCCTCCTCATTGCCCTCTGTCACCTCGTGCTTCTTGTCGCCCGAAATCGTCAGCACGCCGTTCTCGACGTTCACCTCCACCTCTTCCGGATTGAGACCGGGCAGCTCCACCATTACGCGGAACGCGTCGTTGGTCTCGCGCACATCCACGGGCGGCATCCAGACGGTGGCGGTCGGGCCGTTCGGCACGTTCAGCATACGGTCGAACAGCCGGTCGAACTCACGACGGTTGCTGAAGACCTCATCCCACAGCGACGGGGTGCTCGTCCTCCAAAGCGTCGGGTACACCATGTGAACCTCCTCTGTGCTCTGTTGCGTCAAACGGTTGCGTATGTTGAACCCCGGACCGGAATGCTTCGACGCCATATCGGCCGGCCTGCCCCCTTGTAAAGCAGGTCCGGTGCCAGATCTCCCGGTCAAAATTGCAGAGGTTATCTGCCTATGTAGTAACGGGTTAAGCCGATTTGACCGACCGCATGCGGGCCAGCTATCTTGAGCCCGTTTCCCACCTCCATTGGCAGCCACTTCCAGACCGGGACTTTGCCCAATGACACGTTCAGTCCTTGCAGCCGCCACCCTGATCGCCGCCGCTATCCAGCAACCCGCCCTTTCGCAGGAGCGTCCGTTCGGAACCCTGCGCGAACAGGCTGCCATCCAGCAAGGCTGGCTCCAGGAACGGCTCGAAACGGTGCTGCCCCGCGTGATGCGCGAGCACGGGGTGGACATGTGGATCATATCCATGCGCGAATACAACGAAGACCCGGTCTTCCCCGCGCTGGTGAGCCCCACCACTTTCGCAGCACGCCGGCGCACCATCTACATGTTCTTTGACCGCGGCGAACCCGCGGGAGTGGAGCGGCTGGCACTGGGAGGCACTTCGCAGGGGGGCCTCTACCAGGCGCTGAGGGAGGCCGCGCCGGCCCCGGACGGCCAGCCCGGCGAACTCTGGGGAGCCGGTCAGTGGGATCTGTTCGCCCGGATCGTGCGCGAGCGGGTTCCGCGGACCATAGCCGTCAACATTTCCCACGACCACAACTTTGCGGATGGCCTGAGCGCGGGAGAGTGGGAACAGATGCAGGCCGCCCTGGGCGCCGAGCTCCTCTCACGCGTGGTACGTCGCGAGCGGCTGGCTATCGATTACCTATCCCTCCGTACGCCGAGCATGCTTCCGACGTACCGCCGCATGCAGGAAGTGGCACATGAGATCATTGCAACGGCGTTCTCCAACGCGGTCATAACCCCGGGAGTAACCACTACCCAGGACGTGGTGTGGTGGATGCGCCAGCGCGTGAACGACCTGGGGCTCGATACCTGGTTCCAGCCGTCGGTTTCGATCCAGCGCCGTGGAGTGGACATGACCGACTCGATAGCCCCGGTCATCCGCAGGGGAGACGTGCTGCATACTGACTTCGGGATCAAGGCCCTCAGGCTTACCACGGACACTCAGCACATGGGTTACGTGCTGCGAGAGGGAGAGACCGAACCGCCTGCAGGGATCCGGCGTGCGCTGGCCACCAGTAACCGCCTGCAGGACATTCTGCTGGCGGAGATGCGCTCCGGCCGCACGGGTAACGAGGTTCTCCATGCGGCCCTGGCTCAGATGCGCCGAGAGGGAATAGACGGGACCATCTACACTCATCCGATAGGAGATCACGGCCACGGAGCGGGACCGTTGATAGGCCGGTGGGACAACCAGGCCGGCGTTCCCGGACGGGGGGACGTCCCACTGCTGGCCGGCACCTGGCACTCTATCGAACTGCAGGCCACCGTACCCGTCCCTGAATGGGACGGCCAGCAGGTCAGGTCGATGCAGGAGGAAGAGGCCGAATTGGGGTTCGACGACCAGATGCGTTGGGTCCTGAAGCGGCAGACCGAATTCCACCTTGTCAGGTGATGGTGCCGGTAACTCCTGGGCTCGGCCCGTTACCTGTGGCCCTCCCGGGGAGTCATTACGGCAACAGGCCGGGCTGAGTAACGCCGGGCCTGAACGCCACCAAGGAGGAAGAAGCTGATGCGTACCGTTTCGATGTCCCCTGCAACCGGACTCGCAGCCCTGATCCTTGCTGCGCTGGTGTCGGGTGCGTGTAGCGAGAGTCTGAGTTCCCGGGTGGGATTCGTGGAAGTAAGCATGAGCCAACTGGACGAAGCCGGTCTGATGGACGGCACCGCGCTGCTCGTCAGCGTGGACGGCGAAACCTCGGCGATCTCCAAAGATACCGTGGAATCGTTGATTGTGACCGTCACGGAGCTCCGATTCCTGAGAAATGAGGAGTCAGATGAGGAGAATGAAAACGGTTGGGTAACGCTCCTGCTCGACGATCCGATCGACCTGGACCTTATGGCACTGCCGGCTGAGGGCGATTCACCCCTCGTAATAGCGGGCGGCGCCGTTCTGGAGGGTGACTACCGCATGGTCCGGCTGATCGTGGACGGTGGCACCGTCACGCTGAAAGGGCCAATCACTCTGGGTGCCTCGCCCATCACGTTCGAAGGCGGCGTGGCCCACCCGCTGATGGTCCCCTCCGGCCCGCAGACCGGCATCAAGACCGACGCCACGTTCAGCGTCCTGCCGGCGGACGAGGAGGAAGATCCGGCCGACGTGCATCTGCTATTCGATGCCGACGCCACGTTTGCGAACCTGACGGTGACGGGTAACGGTCTGTTCATAATGGCCCCGGTGTTCCGCGCACCGGCAAACTGACGCAGCAGATCGTCGTTGGAGATCCGGGTCCGTCGCGGCTGCACCCGCGACGGACCTCTTTGCCGCAATGTTACCCCAACCGAATCAAGGCGATAATAAGTGCGTGCTCACTTGTTCAGGTCAAATGACATAAAGTGAGCGCTCACAACTTTTAAAGTGACAATTCCTGGCTCGACTGGCCAACAGTCATCAAACTGTAATGTCATGCTAATCAAAGACTTATCCTGAAACACCTACCTCCATGACACGGTTCTTGGTAGATTTAAGGCCGTGACTCTACCCCCAGTTTTCGGGCACGAAGCCCTGCTTGACCGGCTGGAGGCCGCCATCGCCTCCGGCCGGTTCCCGCAGGTAGTCATGCTGGCCGGGCCGGCGGGTGTTGGTAAGCAGCGGATAGCGCTCAGGGTGGCCCAGGCACTCCTGTGCAGCGTCGCGCAGGCTGGACCGTGCGGCGGTTGCGAGGATTGCCGACTCGCCCAGGGGCTCGCGCACCCGGACCTGCACTGGTTTGTGCCGGTGCCACGGCCCAAGGCCCAGGACTCGGCCAAACAGGTGGAAGAGGTCCGTGAGCTTCTGGGCGAAGCAGTGGCCGAGCGGCGCAGCCAGCCGCTCTACCAGCGGCCGGACGGTACCCATGGCCACTGGCTGGCCTCAGTTCGCCTGCTGCAGCGGGTCGCGTCCCTGACGCCGTTCAGGGCGCGGCGCAAGATCATTCTGCTGGGAGACGCAGAGCGGCTGGTTGTTCAGGAAGCGAGTCAGGAGGCGGCCAACGCACTGCTCAAGGTTCTCGAGGAGCCGCCCGCAGACACGGTAATGTTACTTACCGTGGCCGAACCGCAGGCACTGCTACCGACCATCCGTTCGCGCGTGGTGCCGATCCGCGTAGGCCGGGTAACCGATGCCGCGGTCCGGGACTTCCTGACGTCGGTTCCCGAACCGCACCTGGATACGGCCACCGTGAACCGGCGCGTCGCCTTGGCAAACGGTGTCATTGGCCGAGTCGTGTGGGGTGACGATCAGGCCACCGCTAAGGCTGAGGAGGAGGCCGGTCGATTCCTGGCCTCAGTGGACCAGGGTGCCGGCGCCTGGGCAGAACGTGCGCTCGCGCAGACACCTTGGGCAGCCCGGGGGGCGTACGCCGATATGCTGGACCAGTTGGCGGTGCAGCTTGGCAGGAACCTGGCAGACGACTCGCGCGGAGGTAACGTGCCTCGTGCCAGGGCACGGGCGGCCCAACTCCGCGCCGTCGAGTCGGCTCGAGCTGAAGTGCGCGGTAACGTGAACCCGCAGCTTACTCTGGCAGCGCTGGCACTGGAACTCGAGCGCCTGACATGACGCTCTCGCACCTGGATCGCGACGGTCGCCCGAGAATGGTAGACGTGTCGCACAAGTCCGAGAGCGACCGCCGGGCAGTAGCGGAGGGGACAATACTCATGTCAGCCGCTGCTCTAGCTGCGATTGAAGGAAACTCAGGTCCCAAAGGGAACGTACTGGCTACTGCCGAACTGGCAGGGACAATGGCTGCCAAGAGGACACCGGAGCTTATACCGCTGTGTCACGCTCTCCCGCTCGCGCAGGTGGAGGTCACGGCGGCGCTGGACCGGGAATTGCTAGGTATAAGAGTAAAGGCCACGGTCAGGGCTACGGCCAGGACCGGGGTGGAAATGGAAGCCCTTACGGCCGTTGCAGTTGCGTTGCTTACGGTGTACGACATGGCCAAGGGCGTTGATAAGGAGATGACCATCGGTCCTATCGTTCTACTTGAAAAGCACGGTGGAACGTCAGGAACATGGGAAAGGAGTACATAGATATGCCTGAACTTCAACACTCGCAGCGCACACTGTTGGGCGGACTCGGCCTGGTAGCCGTGCTGGCCGCCAGCGGAGCGGCCATAGGGTCGGGCGCGCGGACGGCAGCCGCCGGAGACGAGTATGCGCCATACACCGGCACCGCTGTAACTCGGGAAATCACCCGTCTCAACCGGTCGCTGGACCGCACCTCGGGAGAGCTGGAACTGGCTCAGATAGAGCTCCAGCGCGCCCGAGCGCTGCTGCATTATTCGTCGGAATACGGCATTCCAGCTGATCTCGCCGCCCGCATATACGATGCGGCCGTGCGCGTGGGCCTGGATACGGATCTGGCTTTCCGCCTGGTGAAGATCGAGAGCAACTTCAAGGCGAACGCCCGCAGTCGGGTGGGTGCCATAGGGCTGGCTCAGGTCATGCTCCGGACCGCGGCCTACTACGATCCCGACATCACCGAACAGCAGTTGGAAGACCCCGACGTGAACCTGCGCATAGGATTCCAGTTCCTGAACGATCTGCTGGCCAGGTTTGACGGAGACCTGAGACTGGCTTTGCTGGCGTACAACCGGGGTCCCACGCGGGTTGACGAGCTACTGGCTCAGGGACGCGACCCGAGGAACGGTTACGCTACGGCCGTGGCCGGCACGTCTCGGCGGGTGGGACCTTCGCTACCTTGACGCGCGGCTGGGCGACGGGGCCCTGACCACGAGCCGCTGACCGACCCTGATCATATCGTCCCCCCCCAATCCGTTCCACGTGCGGAGGTTGGCGATCGTGACGCCATAACGCTGCGAAATACTCCACAGCGACTCGCCCTGCCTCACAACGTGCCTTCCGCCGACAGGTACGGCTGCGCTGGGGGCTGGAGCAGGAGCCCTTCTCACTGACGCCGCACCTCGTGCGGCCTGGCTTATGGGCACCACCAGTCGCTGGCCGATCCTGAGGCGCAGAGGCTGCACCCCGGGATTCGCCGCCGTAAGCAGTGGCACGGTAACGCCGTACCTCTGCGCGATGAGCGAAAGCGATTCCCCACCCTGCACGACGTGCTCAACGAAAGACACTCGCTCGTTGGGGGGCAGTTCCGCCCAGCGCTGTGCGACTTCCGCTCCGCTGCCGCGGGGCACCCGCACCACTACCGTACGATTGGGAGGTGTCACCCCGCGTATGAACTGCGGGTTCAGTTCGGCGAGCGCCCGAGCGGTCGTACCTGCAAGACGCGCGATGACGTCGAGCCCGGTGGCATCGGTGACCGTGATCTCGTCAAAGACAAACGGATCCAGCAGCGGTACGATGTCGAAGCCGAATCGCTCCGGCTCCTTGGCGATCAGAGCTGCGGCAATAAGCTTGGGTACGTAGTCCCGCGTCTCCAGCCTGAGATAGCGTTGTTCGTACAACCGGAAGAACGTGTTGTCGCTCAGAGATTCGGGCCGTCCTGGCAACCGCTGGATCCCGCGCGATACTCTGCCGGCCCCCGCGTTGTACGCAGCCGCGGCCAGGTACCACGACCCGAAACGATCGTTCAGGTCGGACAGATGGCGGGCCGCTGCGTCTGTTGCCTTGAACGGATCGCGCCGTTCGTCCACCCAGGTATCTACATGCAGCCCGTAGCCGCGGCCGGTATTGATCATGAACTGCCACATCCCTACGGCCTGTGCACGCGAAACCGCGGTGTTGGAGTAGCCGCTCTCTATCAGAGCGAGGTAGACCATGTCTTCGGGGACGCCGCGCAGCCTCAGGTGCTGGCGGATCATTCCGTCGTAACGGTGGAGGCGGCCCAGCCAGATGGTGAACCGGTCGCGCGCCGGCCCGAGGAAGAAATCCACGTAATACTGGACGCGGGCGTGGTTGGCGAAACTTGCCACGTCGATATCGTAGATGGGTCCGGCCGCACTTGCGGCACCGCCCCGGGACGACCCGAACAGCCGCGCGGTCTCTTCGCCAATCTGAGCGGCCGTAACCAGCGGCGGCGTTACCTGTCCGCGGACGCGATCCGCCCGGCGATCCAGGCTGCGGAACTCAAGCGCATCCAGCGCAAACAGAACTTCCTGGTCAGCCAGCGAGTCGTCCGGAGCGACGGCAAATACAGTTGCGCGCGCGCCGGGCGCAGGCTGCACAACGGTCTCTGAACGAGACGGTGCGCAACCCGCGAGGACCGCTGCAGCCGACAACAATGCTATGCCTCGAATACCTGCCCCCTGCGTCGGTTCTCAGACATCCCTTGCAAAAACGTTGCCCAGAAGGCGGTTGGTGGCATTCAGGACCGCCACAGCCGCGCCCCGCGGCACATCCGACCCGGCCAGATACGACCCCACCAACCGCTTCGAAGTTCCCTCGTCCTGCGCGGCTATGGACACTATCACGACCATGGCGTCGAAAGCCCTCACCGCCCGCACACCGATCAACTCGAACTGGATCCGCCCTTCAACCGCCTGCGAAATTGCCTCGAGCGATGCCTGCGCTGCGCATCTGAGCTCCCCAGTCTCTCCTCCCAGACCATCCGCTGTACCGACGTACTGCCGGGAAGGATTCCATTCGAGCGCAATCCGCGCCCGGCACGACCCGTTGGCCTGCCTGTGGAGTTCGAAACCCACCACCCGCAGTCGTTCCCGGACGAGCAGGTCGTCAGCCATGGTTGACTCCCGAGCTAATCGGCCCCGTCAAAAGGCACTTCCAGTTGCCCCTGTGGAGTAACCTCGGCTGCCCGGAGCAGGTCAGCATCCAGTCGCGGTTTACCGGACTCATCCAGCATGACCGAAATCAGCAGGATCTGGCCTCCATCCAGCGTGAGCCTCAACTGACGACAGTCCGCCCGCAAGACCACGTCCTGAACCACGCGATCTCTGAGCTGATCAACAGCATCGGCAATCCGACGCAGGTCGTGGACGGACGCGATAGGCATGACGGGTGCCGGCTGACTACGGCCGGTGTTGCGTGAGGACCTCACGCAGGGCGTCGTCGGTGATTCTCTCGGCCTGCATGAAGAGCGAGGACTTTGACGTGGCCTCCAGGGGATACGGCGCCCAGAAAGACCTGGGTTCGCGGCTCGATTCCCGCGCCCGGAAAGACAGCATCAGCTGCCACACCGACTGATTGGCCCGCCGCTCGGCGGCGGGGTGAACATGCCATACTTCGTCTTCTCGCGAGATTACTCGCCAGGCCATTGACCACTCCAGACAGCCACAGTGTCGGCGTTCGTGCGGGAACATCCAATATGGGCGCCTGCCGCGGAACGGGTCAAGTGAGCCAAGTCACGAAACTTTCCCCGGCGCCGCCCGTCCGTATACTCGAGAGGGGGGTCATATGCTGGAATTCATTCTGCTGGTTGGCACCGGCGCGGTTACACTGGCCGGATATCTCAGGTCACGCCAGTACGTCAGACACCGTCTGCGGTTCGTCGATGCGGTTCACGCTCCGGCGGCTCCCATTGTGGCGGGAGCAGTCGCGGCGCTTGCGGCGGCACCGGTCGTTTGGTTGCTACCCGTGGTAGGTGCACCTACCGCCATCATATTCGGGCTGGGCGTGGGAGCAGGCGTGTTGCACGGAGCGCGGGATGTGCGGAAACAGCTGCCTCCGGGCTGACGCCCGTCAGGTAGCGGCCGTGACCTTTCCACCGGTCTCGAGTTGCACGGCAAAATCGTCGGGCAGCTCGCTCTCGCGCACTCCACGAAGGGCACGGTCAAGGTCGTATTCCACGCGATGGAACCGGATCTCCGGTTCGCCTCCACCCGCGGCAACCGTCACGTAACAGGCTCTGGGATCCCCGTCCTTGGGACGTCCCGCCGAGCCGGCGTTTACGAAATGGATCCCTTCAACGCCGCGGTGCCACGGCTTGTGAGTGTGCCCGAAAGCGATGATGTCACCGGCGCGCGCGCCGGCTACGTTCGCCATCTGGGTGCAGAACCTGTCAGGACGATCTTCGGTCCAGTAAACGGTGTTCAACGTTGGAGTGCCGTGGACCAGGATGAGCGTGGGGCCCGCCGCGTGTCCGCCGCTAAACCGGAGATCGATCCGGAACGGCAACGCCCCCAGCCTTCGCTTCGTTTCGTCTGACGTGTGTTCCAGTGTCCAGGCGTAACTCACGTGCGACAGCTCTTCCTGTCGTGGATCTTCGTACTTGCAGCCGCAGTGCTTGTACCGCGTCGCAACCGTGGAGTCGTAGTTGCCGGCAACTCCCTGGATGTTTCGCTCGGCCAGAAGCGCAACTGTTTCGTCGGGCCAGGGGGCATAGCCCACGAGATCGCCCAGGTGATACACACCGTCAACGTCCGAGCGCGCGTCCAGCTCGGCCAGCACGGCTTCGAGGGCAGGTAGATTCGCGTGAATGTCGGCTATGAGTGCGTAGCGCATGAGTGACCGGGGTGGGGCTCGAACCCACGACCTACGGATTAAAAGTCCGTTGCTCTACCAGCTGAGCTACCCGGTCCGTACGCTCTGAAAGGTCGCGGCCCGGCGCACCGTACACAAGCAGCTCATATACTTTACGACCATGAATCACGAGAATCTCGGCCCTGATGGCCGCTATCACACCCGCCGTCTGGAGCCGCCCGATCTGCGAAACCTCCAGGCGCTGTTCGAGCGAGCAGCCGATTACTTCGAAATGACCACCGGCAACCCGCCCGCCCCGGATGAAGCACCCCGCGCCTTCGTGGCCGGTCCACCTGCCAGGAGTGTCAACGACAAGCGCACGATCGGCGTGCTGCACCTCGATGAGCTGGTGGGCGTGCTCGACGCCATCACCGACTGGCCGGAAGACGGAATCTGGACGGTCGGCATGCTCCTACTCGACCCGGCGCACCGTGGCGCGGGACTCGGCAGCTCCATCCTCCCGGCCTTCGAGGAATGGGCGTTCTCCCAGGGGGCAACGAGGCTTCGCACCGCTCTGGTTTCGCACCACGACGCGGGTCTCCGCTTCCTCGAGCAACACGGCTACGCAGTCGTTTCCGGAGGCACCCCCACCGTCACTTTCCTCGAAAAAACGCTCTCCCCCAGAGGGAGGTAGGGCGGCCTCAGAGGGAAAAACCCCTTGTCCCAGAGGGAAAAAGCCTTACTTTGGGAGCCAGTACGGGGCTGGTTGTCGCTGTTCTACACCCTTTTCCGAGGTGAACATGGCAGCCAAGAAGAAGAAGGCCAAGCGCGCCAAGAAAGCCACGAAGCGCAAAGCCGCCAGGCGGAAACCGGCCAGGAAAAAGGCCGCGAAGAAGAAGTCGAAGCGCAAACCTAACGCGGCCTTCATGAGGCCGGTCCAACCGGACGCCGCGCTCTCGGCAGTGGTAGGCAGCAAGCCGATCCCGCGCACCGAACTCACCAAGAAGCTCTGGCAGTACATCAAACGTAACGGCCTGCAGGACAGGAAGAACCGCCGGATGATCAACGCCGACGCGGCACTGCGTCCGGTGTTCGGTGGCAAGAGTCAGGTGAGCATGTTCGAGATGACGAAACTGGTCAACCGCCACGTACGCTAGCTCCAGGCGGAGCAGGACGACCAGCAGCAACAGAACGGGCATTAACCTCGCAGTACCAGCCCCAACCGGGGGGCCGGCGCGCTCGCCGGCCCCCAAGCGGCCCCCCGTAATCGGCTACCAGAAAGACAGCGTAACCACCGGAGCAAAGCTCCTGCGATGATGCGGAGTTGGTCCGACCTGATCCAGTGCCGCCATATGCTCTCGCGTTCCATAACCCTTGTTGCTCTCCCAGGCAAACTGCGGGTAACGCAGGGCGAGTCGCTGCATGAGCCGATCCCGCACCACCTTGGCAAGGATCGATGCCGCAGCTATGGAGAGCGAGCGAGCGTCCCCGTCAACCATCGCTTCGTGATCGCGGCCCAGTTCGTGGAGCGGCGTACCATCAAGAAGTACATGCTCCGGAGGAACTCTCAGACGTGTGAGCGCGCGACGCATCGCCAGCGCGGTTGCCCGCCGGATGTTGAGCCGGTCGATCTCCCGCACCGAAGCCGCCGCCACCGCCCACGCCAGCGCCTTCCTCTGAACGACAACGGCGGCCGCTTCCCGCTCGGCCGCCGTCAACAGTTTCGAATCCGTCACCCCGGGGAGACGCGCACGTTCGGGGGTGAGTATCACCGCCGCCGCGAGCACGGGACCCGCCAGCGGGCCCCTGCCTGCCTCATCAACTCCCGCGACAAGCCGACACCCCTCCGCCCACAACTTCCGTTCCCGGCGGAGCGAGGGGCGTCCCACCTTACAGCTCGCGCTTCTCCCGGATGCGCGCCGCCTTGCCCGACAGGTTGCGGAGATAGTACAGCTTCGCGCGACGTACCCGGCCCCGCCGGACAACCTCGATCCCCGCAATCGCGGGAGCATGGAGCGGGAAGATCCGCTCCACACCAACCCCCGCCGACACCTTGCGAACCGTGAACGTTTCCGAGATTCCCGCCCCCCGCCGCCCTATGCAGACTCCTTCGAACGCCTGCAACCGCTCCTTGTCACCCTCGCGGACACGTACCTGCACCCGCAGCGTGTCCCCGGGGAAGAACTCCGGCAGATCCGTGCGAAGCCCTTCACGCTGTAACGTCGTCATCTTGCTCATCACCGTATCCTTGTCAGTCGGTCCGCTCGCCGGACCCATGTTCCGCCCCATACCGGGCCCAGAGATCGGGCCGCCGGATCTTCGTCAACCGCTCCGCCTCCGCCTTCCGCCACGCGGCAATCCTGGCGTGGTCACCACCCAACAATACCTCAGGTACCTCGAGCCCGCGATATACCGGCGGTCGCGTGTAGCTGGGCGGGCTGAGCAGCCCGTCGTAATATGAATCGGACGCCGCCGACTCGTGATCGCCCAGCGCTCCGGGCAGCAACCGCACGACCGCGTCCATGACGCAGAGCGCCGGAAATTCGCCTCCGGAAAGCACCACGTCTCCGATGGACCACTCCTCCACGCCCGCCCGCTCGGCCACCCGCTGATCCACGTCCTTGTAATGACCACAGAGCAGCGTAACGTCTTCAGCGAGACCAAGCCGGACAGCATCCTCATGCCGGAACAGCTTCCCGCGTGCCGAAAGCAGCAGCACCGGACCGGCGGGCTCGAGATCGTCCAGCGCCTCGTAGAACGGCTCCGGCTTGAGCACCATCCCGGCCCCGCCCCCGTAGGCATAATCGTCAACCGTCTGGTGACGGTCGTGCGTGTAGTTCCTGAGTTGTACCACACGGTACTCCACCAGGCCCTTCCGTGCCGCCCGCCCCATGATGCTCGTTTCGCACGGCACCCGGAACATCTCCGGAAACAGCGTCACGACCGTGATCTTCAGCACGGTCTCACAGATCGAGCAACCCGGCCGGCGGATCGATCTCTATCACTCTCCGCTCGCGGCTCAGTCCCACCAGAATCGGCGGCCTGAACGGGATCAGGTGCTCGCGCTCGTGACCGTCCACCACCAGCACGTCTCCCGCTGGCGTCGCTACCAGTTCCCGCGCGGTTCCAATCACCGCTCCGTTCGCCACCACCTCGGCACCCGGAATCTCGTGGGCGTACATCTCGTCATTTCTGATCGGCTTCAGCTGCTCGACCGGCACCCCAAGCGCCACATCCCGAAGCCCCTCGACGTCCTCCCGCCGGTCCAGATGCGCAAACTTGAGCAGCCAACGACGGTGGTACGCCCGCCCACGTTCCAACACCAACGGGGTACCCGTGGGCCGGCCGTCGTCATCCAGCGGTAACAATTCCCGGCCCGGCACGAACACCATCTCAGGCTCGTCGGTCAGGACGAAGACAATGGCCTCCCCCTTGAGCCCGTGCGGCTTCTGGAAGCGCGCCACCGCAAGGCAGGGCGCCTCCACCGCCTCCCCCTAGCCTTCCGTGGGAGGGGTGGCAGGAACGTCAGGAGCAGCAGCCGCGGCTCCCGCCGCCGTTGCCTCCGCGAACACTCCAGCCTTCTTGAGCAGCGATCGGACGGTGTCGGACGGCGTGGCGCCCTTCGCAAGCCACTGCCTGGCCTTGTCCCGATCAACCGAGATCACCGGTGGATTGACCCGTGGGTTGTAATGCCCCAGAGTCTCCACAAACCGGCCGTCACGCGCTGACGTACTTTCCGCCACCACGATGCGGTACTCGGGCTGCTTCTTGCGCCCCACCCGACGCAATCGGATACGAATTGCCATGTGTCGTTCTCGTTTCCCACCTCAAAAGGATCGGCGCAAGCCCAGACTGCCCGCGCCCTTTATCATCTGCTTCATCTGCTGAAACTGTTTCAGCATCCGGTTCACTTCCTGCACCGACCGACCCGACCCGCGGGCTATCCGTGCCCGCCTCGAACCGTTCAGTATCTCCGGACGGCGCCTCTCCTGCGGCGTCATCGAGAGAATGATCGCCTCCACCTGCTTCAGGCGATCAGGGTCAACCTTGGCCTGCTTCAGCGCCTTTGCCGGCATCCCCGGCAACATCCCCAGCAAGCCCTCCAGCGGACCCATGGCCTGCACCTGCTTCATAGCGGCGAGGAAGTCCTGCAGGTCCATTCCCCGCTTCGAGCCTGCCTTGCGGGCCAGTCGCTCAGCTTCCTTCTCGTCTACCGCCGCCTGCGCCCGCTCAACCAGCCCGATCACGTCACCCTGCTGGAGGATCCGGCCGACCATCCGCTCAGGATCGAACGGTTCGAGCGCGTCCATCCGTTCGCCAACGCCCACATACTTGATGGGCGCCCCGGTGACACCGTATATCGACAGCGCGGCGCCTCCCCGCGCGTCTCCATCCAGCTTGGTCAGTACCACGCCGGTGATACCCAGACGGCCGTGAAACCCTTCCGCAATCCGGACGGCGTCCTGCCCGGTCATGGCATCTGCCACCAGCAGGATCTCGTGCGGCTTCAGCGTCTCCTTGAGCCGTGCGAGCTCATCCATCATGGCGTCATCGATCTGGATCCGCCCCGCGGTATCCACCAGCACCGTGCGCGCCCGCGCATGCCCGGCCGCCTCGATACCCGCCCGCACCAGCCCGACAACGTCACCCCGAGTCTCCGGGACGTCGGCCGGGCCGAACACCGTCACATCAACCTGCTTCGCGAGCTGCCGGAGCTGCTCTTCCGCGGCTGGGCGGTAGACGTCAGCGGCCACCAGAAACGGTGCCTTCTGCTCCCGCTTGAGCCGGGCCGCCAGCTTGGCCGCGGTGGTCGTCTTGCCCGAGCCCTGCAGGCCCACCAACAGCACCACCGTGGGCGGCACGGAAGCAAACTTGAGCGGCGCCTGCCGCTCGCCCAGAAGCCGTACCAGCTCGTCGTGCACGATCCGCACGATCTGCTGGCCGGGGCTCACCGACTTGATGGCGGTGACCCCTGTCGCCTGCTCCCGCACCCGCTCGATGAACGAACGGGTGAGCTCGAAGCTCACGTCCGACTCGAGCAACACTCGGCGGATCTCGCGGAGCCCTTCCTTTACCGCTTCTTCCGTGAGGACGCCACGGCCGGTAAGCTCCCGGAGCGTGGCGTTCAATTTCTCGGAAAGTGCGGCAAACATATAGCCTTACATTATACGCGGTTACGGCCTTCCGCGGTAGGGACGGGGGTTACGCCTCCACCGCGACTTTTCGCGCCAACTCCTCCCCCTCTGTTCTGGCAATGAATGCCGTCGCGGCAAGGTCGCCGGTCACGTTCACCGCCGTGCGACACATGTCGAGGATCCGGTCCACACCCAAAATCAGAGCGATTCCGGTTTCGGGAACTCCTGCCTGCTTGAGAACCAGGGCCAGCGTTATGATCCCCGCGGCCGGCACCCCGGCCGCCCCCACCGAAGCGAGTGTGGCCGTGAGCACGACCGTGAGCTGCGTCGTCCAGTGCAGGTCTATCCCGAAGACCTGGGCAATGAACATGACTGCCACACCTTGGTACAGCGCCGTGCCGTCCATGTTGATCGTGGCGCCGAGCGGCAGCACGAAGCTCGATACCCGATTGGAGACGCCCAGCTCGGTCTGCGCCGTCTTCAGGGTGAGCGGCAGAGTGGCGTTGGAGCTCGAGGTGGAGAACGCGAACAGCGGCACCGCGCGGATCCTCCGGTAGAACTCCGACAGCTTCATGCGGGCCAGAAACCGCGTGACCAGCGCGTACGTACCGAAGGCATGAATAGCGAGGCCCAGAATGACCGTGAGACTGTACACCAGCAGACTCTGGAGGATGTCGAACCCGAAACGCGCCGTGATGGATGCGATGAGAGCGAAGACCGCGTACGGTGCGACCTTCATGATCCAACCAATCACGGTCATGGAGACCTCGCTCACCCCCTCGAAGAATCCCATCAGGTGAGTCTTGCGTTCGGGAGCCACCGCAGCAGCGGCGGTGCCGAAGATCAGCGTGAAAATGATGAGCGGGAGCATGTCGCCCTGGGCCGCAGCCGCCACCGGATTCGAGGGAATCATGGACAGCAGAAGCTCACCTATCCCCGGTACCTCTTCCGCCAGTGCTATGCGTCCCTCGGCGGCCCCGCCGTACTCGGCCAGCAGCGCGTCCCGGGACTCGCCGGCTATCCTGCTCCCCGGCAGTATGATGTTGGAGAGCAGGATGCCGATGCTCACCGCCACCGCCGTGGTACTCATGTAGTACACCAGCGTCTTGCCACCAATGCGACCCACCGCGACGAGGTCGCCCAGGCTCGCTGCACCCACGAACAGGCTGGAGACCACGAGCGGGATCACGATCATCGTGATGGCCCGGATGAATGCGGTTCCGAGAGGTTCGAGGGCACGCATCGCGTCCACGAGCCCGGTGAACCCTGTCGTGGTGGCAAGGACGTTGGCACCCACCCCGGCGGTGGCGCCGGCAAGCAGACCGATGGAGATTTGGGTGTGGAGTTTCATAGGCCGCGGAGTTTAGAGGTCGGGTCTCACCCCCGCAACCAGATGCCCCTCGCGTGACGGGAGAGGTATCTCTGCTGCAGGCCCTCATAACCATCGCGTTTGGCGCGCTGGCGGGCGGTCTCACCAATGCCGTGGCCATCTGGATGCTGTTCCACCCACATGAACCACGCGGCTTTGGCAGAATCGCCCTGCAGGGCGCCATCCCCAAGAACCGTAACCGTCTCGCAAAGACCATAGGCAGGACCGTGGGCGAACGCCTGCTCACGCCGGAAGACCTTGCCTCGCAGCTTGCGGCGCCTGCCATAAGGGAGGCGTTCGACCGGACGGTAAGAGATCTGGTCGTGTCGATCCTCACCACGGGACGTGGCAGCCTCCGCGAGGAGCTGCCGCCGGCGCTCGTGGACGAGATAGAGACTGTGGTGGCCGGCCTGGGAGAGCGACTCGCCGACCGCCTTGCCGCCCACGCCGCCACACCGGCATTCGCCGAATCCATTACGGGGATCCTCGAGCGCGCCAGACGCGATTTCGGCGACCGTCCGGTTGGAGATGTACTGACCGAGGTGAGACGCGGAGCGATCCGGGACCAGGTGGAAACCTGGGTTTCAGACTTCGTGGCAAGCGCTGAGCTGGAGGACACGATCCGGTCCTGGCTCGAGAGACATGCAGAGCGGCTGAGGGAAGACGGTATGCCGCTCCTTGATCGCCTGCCATCCGGGCTGGTGGCCGCCGTGGAACGCGCCATCGCAGCCTATCTGCCGGTCGCACTTGAAAGGCTCGCAGGCATTCTCCGGGATCCTGATGCCCGGGCCCGGATAGAACGCACCCTCCATGAGCTGTTCCGGCGGTTTCTCAAGGACCTCATGCTGCACGAACGGATCGTGGCCCGGCTCGTGGTAACCGAACGCACTATCGCGCGCCTGCTCGACAACTTGGGGCACGAAGGGACGGAACAGCTCGCGGCCATGCTGGACGAACCCGAGATGCGCGCGCATGTGGCCCGCAGCGTGAATGACGCGGTGGTGAGCTTCCTCAGGCGGCCGCTTTCGGAGCACGTGGCTTCTCTTGGCCCTGAGCGACTTGCCGGCGTAACGGATACCGTGGCGCGCTACGTGGTGGCACTGCTCAGGGATCCCACCACCTCGGCCACTGTGGTGGAGCAGCTGGATCGCGCGCTTCTGGCGGCGGAGCACCGCACCTGGGGAGACCTGCTCGACAGACTGCCGCCGGAACGTGCGGCCGCCTGGGGTGCCGACATCATGGGATCACAACTGGTTCGCGGGTGGATAGTCGAGGGATGGGCCGCGGCCGTCCGCAGCATTATTGCCCGGCCGATCGGCCGGCCCGCCGACCTGCTGGGCGATTCGGCCGTGGAACGCATCTCGTTACAGGTAGGACCGCCACTCTGGATCTGGGTGCAGGCCCATGTACCCCGCGTTGTAGCTCAACTGGACATCCAGACCATGGTGGAACAGAAGGTCATGGGTTTCTCCCTGGACCGCATAGAGCAGATCGTGCGTCAGACAACGCAGCGGGAACTGGACCTGATCGTCCGTCTGGGATATCTGCTGGGCGCGATCGTTGGAGCAGTGGCGTTCGGGGTGTCGGTAGTGCTCCCGTGAGCGGTGATGGCAATGATGATCCCGATGCTGTCTGGACGCATCGGAGTCTTCGATGGAAACACTGCTCACCGCTCACCGCTCACGCCCGGCACACTCCCCCATCCCTCCCAGGTCCCGGGCGCGTCCACCAGCCGTACGCCGGGATGATCGTTCACTGGCAGGCGCTCGACCGTGAACCTGCGTCCCGGACGCGGGTGCTTTACCCATTCTCGTTCGAGAATCGTGCGAAACCGGTTCGCAGCAGCTTCCGTGTCCCACACGCTGTACCATACAAGAGCAGTATCCGCCACGTTCACGAACACCCCGTAGCGGTCGCCTCCCCAGTCCACGGCGGCGGCCGTACCGACAAACTCGTTGCCGCTCAACTCCCAGAGCAACAGCCGGACCTCGAATGAACCCAGCACGTCGGTGTGGTGCGGCTCCGGCCCTCCGGTGAACGCCAGATCTACCGGGCGGTCGCCGCGGCGGTATCGCTCCGGGTGCAGGATCTGTTCCGTCGACTCCGGCATTCGCGCGCCAAACGGCACGGTATCCGGGTGGTTCGTCTCGAACCAGTGCATGAACTCGGCGCCCGCGATGTACGGGAAAACCAGCCCTTCCCGCAGCACAAGGGGGGCGGCGTTGAACACCGGCATCCGCGCCTGCTCGCGCCGGATGCCTTCGCGCATCTGGTCCCAGAATGCCCGGCTGGTGAGATCCTGGCCGGGCGCCATGACTCGCAACGACGCCAGTGTTGCCTGGCCTTCGAGCACCGCCTGGGCCGCCATCTTGCGGTCGTTGTCGCCGCGCAGCGCAAGTATGGAATCCAGCCTCATGTACTGATCCTGGAGGGCGTGAACCAGTTCGTGCGCCAGAATGAGCCGCACCTGCAGCGGATCTGCACCCTGCACGACATAGAGGGCCAGCGAATCCGGATCGTAATAGCCCACCACCTGCTCAGTGAGCAATTCGATGAGCAGTTCGCCCAGATCCAGGGTATCCGGCCAGAGGTGAAACAGGCGATACGCCAGGGTGATGCGAGCGATCTCTTCCGGCGGGTACTCGTGGTGCAGCTTCGCTTCGAGGAAGTCGCGGACCTGATCCCTGGTCCGAACCAGTACCAGGGGCGGCGCCCTGAAAGGGAGACCCACCGCACGCTCGACCGCGGGCGCAACATCGTCTGCGATTCGGCGGAGGCCATCCGCGTCGGGAGGACGGTCGCGGCCACAGGCCCCACCGGCAAGGAGCGCAGCCGAGAAGAGAGCCGCCCTCGAGATCCCGAGGGCCCGGAGCGCGCGATACGGCGGTCGGATCATGACCTGAGTGTAATCAAGTCCGACCGCCGGGGAAATCAGGTTTGCCGCAGGCGGATGCTGCCGTTGGTTGTTCTGAGAGTGAGGGTACGCCCCCCTTCTCCCACCGTACCGCGCAGATTGCGTGCTCCCACCCTGCCTTCAACGGTAACGGGGAAATCGGTTTCTATCCGGCCGTTCGTAGTAGAGGCGTTGATCTCCGCGCTCAGGTCGGCCGGCAACATCACTGTGACGCTGCCGTTGGTGGTGCTCAACCGCGCCTCCCCCACCCAATCGGCGCGTGCCATGGTGGCGGTTATCGATCCGTTGACGGTGGTCGCGGATACTCTGCCGGTGGTGGCGATGTTCACCGACCCGTTAACTGTCCCGGCCCTTACGTCGGCGGCCAGACCCTCTCCGCGAACGCTGCCGTTCACCGTGTGTCCCTCAAGGTGCACTCCGGCGGGGAGGCGCACGGTAAACCGGACCTCGACGTCGTTGTTCCCCGTGTTGCTCCGGCCGCCGCCGGGCCGGCATTCGTTGGGCTGCCCCCGCCGCGTGGACGGATAGACGGCGCAGATCGTAACGCCGCCATCATGCGGCACCACCTGTATGTCCACTTCCGCGGGATCGTTGCGCCGGCCACGCTTGAGCGCGACCACTTCCACCTGGCTGCCCGTGTGAGGTTCGGCGTGAATGGCGCCGTTCACACCCCTTATCTCAACCGTCCGACCGACCGCCACGGTACCGCGCCAGTTGAATTCCTCCTGGGCCTGCGCTCCGGGCGTGCAGGCCAGCAGAGCCGCAGCACATACGAGACGATGCATTCTGAAACCTCCTGCGATTGCCGTTTGAATATCTGATCTGATAATTACTCAGACGCCTCGCTCCGGGAAATGGTTTCAATCCTATCCCCCTCTCACGAGCCCCGCATACCATGCGATGATGGCGTCTCCCCACACGAAAGTGATGGCTGCTGCCGTGGCCAGGAACACGCCAAACGGCACCAGCTTCTTCGTCCGGAGGCTGATGGGCACGAATACCACTGTCCCGAGGAGGGCTCCCCCGAAGATCGTGAGCAGCACTCCCTTCCAACCCACAAACGCACCCACCATGGCCATCATCTTGATGTCGCCGCCGCCCATCGCTTCCTTCTTGAACACCGCCGTGCCCGCCCAGGCAACCGCGTATAGCAGACCGAGCCCCACCCCAGCTCCGAGCAGAGCCTCTCCGAGTCCGGCCCAGCCTCCCCTCAGGCTCAACGCCAGTCCCAGAATCAGTCCGCCGATCGTGTATTCGTCGGGAATCAGGTAGTGCCGTGCGTCGGTAACTGCGATGCCAAGGAGGATGGTCCCGAACACGCCCGCCGCAACAGTCTGCCAGGTAAATCCATACCGTGTGGCCACTGACAGCCAGAGCAGGGCCACCAGCGCCTCGATAAGCGGGTACTGCATCGATATTTCCGACCGACAGCGGCGGCAACGCCCCCCGAGGACCATCCACGAGAGGACCGGGACGTTGTCGTACCACGCTACTGGTGCCTCACACCCCGGGCAGCGCGACCGCGGCCTGACGAGCGATTGATCCCGCGGGAGGCGGTAGATACACACATTGAGAAAACTGCCGAGTGCCGCCCCGAACGCGGCGGCCCCCACGAGCACCAGAGTCTCAGGACGCACGGCGAACCTCGTACAGGAGAATACCCGCCGCCACCGCCACGTTCAGAGACTCGACACCCGCGGCGAGCGGGATCGCGACCTGATTGCGGGCGAGCGACACGAGACTCTGCCTCACCCCCGCACCTTCGTTGCCAACCACAAGCCCCAGACGTTCAGGCGGTGCCAGGCGCTCGAGCGGAGTGCCCTGGGCCGCTGCGACCCACAGTATCACATCATGCTCGGCCGTCCAGCGGTGAAGTTCCGGCTCGTCCATCGACACCTCGGGCAGCCGGAACGTAGCGCCCATGGCGCTCCGGATCACCTTGGAGTTGGAAACATCGGCGGTGCCCGGGAGGAGAATGGCGCCCGCTGCGCCCATCGCGAGGGCCGTGCGGAGGAGGGTGCCAACGTTACCCGGGTCCTGCACGGCATCCAGCACCAGGACCGGCCTGCCCCGAGTCGGCCGGATGGTGTCCGGCGCGAACGCCGGTGGCTCGATGACTGCAATGACTCCCTGCGGCGTATCCGTCTCGGCCAGTCGCTCCAACTCCCGAGCCGGGATTTCTTCCACGGTAACGGCGTGCGACGCCAGCGACGCAACCAGGGCTCCACCTCGCGCCGATGCGCCAAACTCTGTGGTAACCACCGCTCCTTCGACGCGCAGGCCGGCTGCGATCGCGTCTTCCACCAGACGCGCGCCTTCGGCAAGGGCAAGCCCGTGCCGCTTCCGTCCCTTCCGCTGTTGCAGATTCCTTATCAGCGACACCAGATTGGAACCCATGCACCCCTCCCGGCGCTGAATGTTACCGCCGGTTCACGAAACGGAAAGCGGGCATCGTGCAGATCGCTTTGACGATAGCGGGGTCGGACTCCGGCGGAGGTGCCGGGATCCAGGCCGACCTCAAGACGTTCCATCAATTTGGAGTGTTCGGCACCAGCGCGATCGTGGCACTGACGGCCCAGAACACGCGCGGCGTAACGGCTGTTCACGCCGTGCCTCCCGACATGGTTGCCGCGCAACTCGAGGCCCTGGCCGACGACCTTCCACCGTCGGGCACGAAGAGCGGGATGCTGGCAACCGCGGAAATCGTCGAGATTGTGGCTGACGGCATCGCACGGCACTCGTTCCCGAACTACGTGCTGGATCCGGTCATGGTCGCTTCGTCCGGCGACAGACTTCTGGACCGGGAGGCCGAACGCACCGTCGTTGAAAGGCTGGTGCCGCTGGCCGCTCTGGTCACACCCAATCTGGACGAGGCCGCAATTCTCGTGGGCGAGGCAGTCGGGTCACCGGAGAAGATGGAACGGGCCGGAAAGGAGCTGCTCCGCATGGGCGCAGGGGCCGCTCTCATCAAGGGAGGGCACCTGGCAGACGGCAGCGATGTCACCGACGTGCTGGTGACCCAGGACGAGGTCCGGACGTTCAGACACAGGCGTCTCGATACTGCCTCTACGCACGGCACGGGGTGCACACTATCCGCCGCGATAGCCGCGGGCTTGGCTCTGGGCCGGCCGCTTCGGCAGGCAGTGGAAGACGCCCTTGATTTCGTACACCGGGCAATCGCCTCGGCACCGGCACTCGGCGGAGGACATGGCCCGCTCAATCACTTCGTGCAGGCAAGCCGCGATGACTGACGGCGGCCCGGCCTTTCCGCGTCCGCCCCGCCACAGGGGCATCTTCTGCAACCGCACACTGAACCTGCGGGGGATCCGCGCCGTGGGCTACGACATGGACTACACGCTGATCCACTACCGGGTAGAGGAGTGGGAGAGGCGTGCGTACGAGTTTCTCAAGCGGAAACTGGTGGATCTGGGCTGGCCCGTGGAGCAGCTGGAGTTCGATCCCACGCTCATGGTGCGGGGACTGATCCTCGACCTGGAACTGGGCAACACGGTCAAGGCCAACCGCTTCGGCTATGTAAAGCGCGCCGCGCACGGCACACGCATACTCGGGTTCGAAGAGCAACGCCGCATGTATGCGCGGGTAATAGTGGACCTTGCCGATCCGCGATACGTCTTCCTGAACACGCTGTTCTCTCTATCCGAAGCGTGCATGTACGCTCAACTGGTGGACCTGCTTGACGAGCGCCGACTGCCGGAGGTCATGGGATACGCCGACCTGTACGCCCGGGTACGGCGCCTGATCGACGAGGCCCACATGGAGGGGATGCTCAAGGCCGAGATCGTGAACGACCCCGAGCGATTCGTGGAGCTCGAGGAAGACACGCCGCTGGCGCTGCTCGATCAGAAGCGTGCGGGGAAAAAGCTGCTTCTCATCACCAACTCGGAGTGGGATTACTCACGCGCCATGATGGAGTATACCTTCGACCGGTTCCTGCCGGGCGACATGACATGGCGGGACCTCTTCGACGTGATTCTCGTGGCGGCTCGCAAGCCGGACTTCTTCTCAACCCGCAGCCCCCTGTTCGAAGTCGTGGACGAGCGTGGCCTGCTCAAGCCCGTGCTGGCCCTTCGCCCGGGAGGCATCTTTCTGGGCGGAAACGCGGCCATGGTGGAGGAGTTCCTGGGCCTGGCCGGAGACCAGATCCTCTACGTCGGTGACCATCTCTTTTCGGATGTTCACGTCTCCAAGAACGTGCTCCGTTGGAGGACGGCCCTAGTGCTGCGTGAACTGGAAGCCGAGATAGCCGCAACCGAGGCGTTCCGATCCAGTGAACAGCGGCTTGAGCGACTGATGGCAGAGAAGGAAGGGCTCGAGTTCGAGGTCTGCCAGCTGCGGCTCCAGTTGCAACGCACCAGGGTCGGCTACGGTCCGTCGCTGTCTGCTTCGCCCGCGGATCTGGAGGAACGCCTGGCTTCGTTGCGGGACCGCCTTTCACGACTCGATGAGGAGGTTGCCCCGCTCGCCGCGGCTTCGAGCGAGATCAGCAATTCCCGGTGGGGCCTGCTCATGCGCACCGGCAACGACAAGAGCCACCTGGCTCGACAGGTTGAACGATATGCGGACATCTACCTGTCCCGTGTCTCAAATTTCCTGTACCACACCCCCCACATCTATCTCCGGTCTCCGAGAGGAACCCTGCCCCATGATCCGGAGCCACGGGTTGCGCCCGAGACGGAGTAGCTCCGGGCTGTTACCTTACCAGCGCATGCGGGTGGCCTATTTCTCCGAGACCCTGCCCCCCCACATAGATGGGGCGACGCGGACCATTGCACAGCTGGTTCAGACACTCGAGGAGCAGAAGGTGGGGTTCCGGTTCTACAGCGGAGTTGAGCCTCATCCCGAACTGCCGTGGCGTGATCAGGTGTACAAGGTCGCGTCGCTTCCCTTTCTCCCGTACGATTACTACCGCTTTGCCGTACCGTTCTTCCAGCGACTCCGTAATGATCTGGACCGGTTTGCCCCTGAGTTGATCCACGCGGTCAACCCTACTCCTCTGGGGATCTGGGCGGCAGGATACGGCCTCAAGCGACAGATACCGGTGGTGGCAAGTTTCCATACGGACTTCGTGTCGTATCTGCCCTACTACGGACTCGGCGGCCTTGAGCGCATCGGGTGGAACTACCTGAGCTGGTTCTACGGTCGCTGTGCGGTAACCTATGCGCCGTCCCGCACCACCGCCGCCGTACTCGAGGAGCATGGTGTCAACGACGTCGAACTCTGGCAGCGCGGCATCGACGGCAGTTCTTTTTCGCCGATCTTCCGCAGCCATGGTCTCCGTCAGGCCATCGGTGCCGACCACCATCCCGTCCTGCTGTTCGTCGGCCGGTTGGTTCGCGAGAAGAACCTGGACGATCTGGTGGACGCGGTGCACCTTCTGGCCGGGCGCGGCCACCGGTTCAAGCTGGTGATGGTGGGCGGAGGTCCCATGGAGGGCGAGCTTCGCGAGCGACTCCCGGATGCCCACTTTGCCGGCTATCAGCGGGGCGAAAGCCTGTCCCGGTGGTACGCGTCGTCAGACGCGCTGGTCTTTCCGTCCACCACGGAGACGTTCGGCAACGTCGTGCTGGAGGCGTTCGCCTCCGGCCTGCCGGCGGTGGGGGTGGCCCGGGGAGGGGTGCAGGACCTCATAGACCACGGACGCACGGGGTTCCTGGCCCGTCCCCGGGATGCGGTGTCGTTTGCCGATCACATCGAGGTCCTGCTGCGCGACCGGGCGCTGGCCGCGCAGCTTGGGGCAGAGGCGCTCCGGACATCGGCGCAGTATCGTTGGTCCGTGGCAAACGGTCACCTCCTCAAGAGCTACGAGCGAGTGCTGACCCGATTCGCCGCCTGACCATTTTTCGGAGGTTCTGCAATGCAGCTGTTGCTTATCCGCCATGCGATCGCTGAAGAACGAGATGTTTTTGCCGCCACTGGACAGCCGGATGATCGCCGGCCGCTCACCGCCAGAGGACGCAGCCGCATGGAGAGGGCCGCCCGCGGCATAGTCCGGCTCGAGCCTGAGTTGACACTGCTGATTTCCAGTCCGTTGACGCGCGCGCTGGAAACCGCCGGGATCGTGGCCCAGGAGTACGGCGGGCTTCCCATAGAGCAGACCGACACTCTCGTTCCCGACGCGGGACCTGAGTTGTTCGCGTCCTGGATCGAACAGCGCGTACGTGGGGGTATTGTGGCCGCGGTGGGTCACGAACCGCATCTGGGAGACCTGGCGGCCTGGCTTCTGGCCGCCGACGCGGCTTCGTTCTACCCGTTCAAGAAGGGCGGCGCGTGTCTGCTGTCCATGGATGGCAGCCCGGGCCCGGGATCGGCTACGCTCGTGTGGGCCCTGCCTCCCAGGGTATTGCGCCGCGTCAGCAGCTGAACCGTGCCGGTCCGTCCTCCACTCCTGACACTGGATGCGCGGGAGGCATCCCGCCGCATAGCTCTCGACCTGCTCTCTGAAGCGGAGCGGGCTCTGGTCCGGCTCGACGACCCGGAAGACACCGAAGCCCTGCACGACTTCCGGGTGGCCATACGCAAGCTCCGCAGCACATTGCGGGCATACCGCGGCCCCCTGGGATCTGCCGCATCCAAGAAGATCCGTGGCCGGCTCCGGGACCTGGGTCGCGCCACCAACGCCGGTCGGGATGCCGAGGTTCAACGTTCCTGGGTCAGCACGGAACGCGAGAAGCTCAAGCGCTCCAGGCGTGCGGGCATCAAGCGGATGCTCAAGACGCTCGATCAGGAGGTGGAAGAGGGTTATGCGGCCGCGCGGGCGGATGTGCGTGGCGATTTCGAGCGCACGGCGGCCACTCTGCGCCCGCGGCTTGAGGAACCCGGTCATGAGACGGCCGAACGTTTTGCCACCGTCGCAGGCCGGAACCTTTCGGAGCAGGCCTCGGAACTCCTCCGGCACCTCGCAGGCATCCGCGGGGCGGACTGGAAGGAGGAGGCGCACGAGGCCCGCATTCAGGCCAAACGGCTTCGCTATCTCCTCGAACCTCTCGTCCGCGAGATCGCCCGGGCACGCTCGTTGATAGCCCGGCTCAGGCAGCTGCAGGACCTGCTTGGCGATCTTCGGGATGCACAGGTGCTTGAGGACAGGATTGCCGGCGAGATGTCGGGAAAGAAGTCCCGCGGACTCATGGAGCTGGAAGCGATGAACCGGGAGCGGCGTGACCATCTTTTCGGAGAGCTGGAGCGGCGATGGCTTTCGGAGGAAGGTGCCGGATTCGTCGCTCAGCTCGCCGAAGCCGGTCGGCTTCTTGCCGCCCCGCAGGCCGACCTGGAAACGGAGCGCAAGTATCTCCTGAAGAAGCTGCCCGGGGCGATACGTGAGGCTCAGCACCTCAGGATCGAGCAGGGATGGCTGCCCGGCAAACGGTTGAGGGAGCGACTGCGACGGGTGAAGTCCAACGGGAAGGAGCAGTACTACCGGGCGGTCAAGCTGGGTACGGGAATCACGCGGATCGAACTCGAGGAGCCGACAACCCGCGACGTGTTCAGGTCTATGTGGAGACTCACCGCGGGATGCCGTGTCCGGAAGCACCGATACCGGATAGCCGATGGTCCGTTGGTATGGGAGATAGACGACTTCATCGACAGGAAGCTGCTGCTCGCTGAGGTCGAGTTACCCTCGCCCGACACACCGGTCGACCTGCCGGACTGGCTGGCTCCCTGTGTCGAGCGTGAAGTGACGGGCGATGCTGACTACGTCAATCTCAACCTGGCACGGTAGTCGCCCCCGAGCGCCGTTCTTCCGGCACAATCAGGGTTGCACCTGACCTCCGTTCCTGCCGGATTATCGGCACGAACTGGTGGGCGCCCGAAAACCGCTGCGGACCGGGCATGTCCCTGACGGTTTCCTGGAGGGCCACCTGCGACCGGACGACCGGCTCCCCGGGCTCCGGCGTGACCCGCAAATAGCTTCCATCGGCCCTGAGTTCACGGGCTTTCACGTTATCGGCGCGCGATATCCTCAATATCTCTTCGATGATTCGGTGCCTCAGACGTGGATCCTCCACCGGGAACATGACTTCGATTCGCCGGAAGAAGTTGCGCGGCATCCAGTCGGCGCTCCCGAGAAACACCAGTGCGTCTCCCCCGTTCTCGAAATAGAAGATGCGGGAGTGTTCCAGGAACTTGTCCACCACGCTGCGCACCCTGATGTTATCGGAAACGCCCGGCATGCCGGGCCTCAGACAGCAGATGCCGCGTATCAGCAGCTCTATGCGAACGCCGTCCTGCGATGCGCCGTAGAGGGCATCGATCACGGTCGGCTCGACCAGGGCGTTCATCTTCACCACGATCTTGGCGGGCCGCCCCTGCCGGGCGTTTTCCCGTTCGTTCTCGATGAGTCCCAGAACGTTCTCCAGAAGATCCACAGGAGCCACGACCAGCTTCTTCCACTGCAGACTGCGTGAATACCCGGTGAGGAGATTGAACACCTGGCTGGCGTCGTCACCGAACTCGGGGTTCGATGTGAAAAGGCCGATATCGGTGTAGAATCTCGCCGTGATGGGGTTGTAATTGCCGGTCGAAAGGTGCACGTAGCGGCGGATACCGTCCGCTTCGCGCCTCACCACAACGGATGCCTTGCAGTGCGTCTTCAGACCCACGACTCCGTATACCACGTTTACACCAGCTTCTTCGAGCGCTCTCGCCCAGAGAATGTTGTTCTGCTCGTCGAACCGCGCCTTGAGCTCCACCAGAGCCGTAACCTGCTTGCCGTTCTGGGCTGCGCGGGCAAGGGCGCTGATGATGGGACTGGGCACGCTGGTTCGATACAGGGTCTGCTTGATGGCCAGTACCTGCGGGTCATCAGCAGCCCGCTCGATGAAATCCACAACGACACCGAACGATTCGTAAGGATGGTGAAGAAGTATGTCCTGTGTCCGTATGAGATCGAACAGGTTGGGAGCCACTGCAACCGCCGGAGGAACGCGCGGCAGATGCGGCTCATCCCGCAGGTGACGGAAGCCCTCGAGACGCAGGAGTGCCGCGAAACAGGTGAGATCGAGCGGCCCGTCAATGCGATAGACGTCCCGCTCCTCCAGGGCCAGAGCCTGACGCAGCATGTCCGTAAACCGCTGGTCGGCATCGTGCGAAATACTCAGCGCGACCGCTTCACCCCGGATCCGCTGCCTGAGCGACTCCTCGATGGTCTGGAGAAGGTCCTCCGCCTCGTCTTCCTTGATCACGAGGTCCGTGTTGCGGGTAATCCGGAATACGTTGTGGGCCATGACCTGGAATCCGCCGAAGAGCCGGTCCAGGTGAGCCACGATCAGATCTTCCATGAGGAGAAAGCGGATACAACCCTTATCGTTGGGCAGCACCACGAGTCGATCCAGCACCGCGGGTACCTGTACCACGGCAAAGAGTTCCTGTCTGTCCTTGCCATTATTCTCTTCCAGCAGAAGCACGATGTTGAGGGTCTTGTTGTGCACGTGCGGGAGGGGATGCCCGGGATCTATGGCCAGCGGCGTGAGCACGGGGTAGACACTGGTCTGGAACAGATCCCCGACAAACATTCTCTCAACGGCAGTGAGGTCATCGTACCTGACCCACTCGATATCCTCCTCCGCCAGTGCGGGGAGCGTTGCCTCACGGAGGATCCGGTATTGCTCGTCCACCAGTGCGTGGGCCCGCTGATCGATTGCCGCAAGCTGCTCAGCCGGTCCGAGCCCGTCCGCACCGTAATCCTGAGGTTCCAGACCGGCCCTCAGCTGCTGGTGAAGTCCGGCAACCCGCACCTCGAAGAACTCGTCCAGGTTGGCGCTGAAGATTGCGAGAAACTTGACCCGCTCGAGCAGGGGGTTGGTGGTGTCACGCGCCTCCTCGAGCACACGCGCGTTGAACTCGAGCCAACTCAACTCGCGGTTGATGTAGAAGTCGGGGGGGTGCATCCCGACCGAGGTTCGCACGGATTACGCTCCCGCCACCCGACGCTGGCCGCGCACGACCCTGAGTCCGTGGCGGCGCTGGTCGGCCCCGTCCCAGGTCACCGACAGTCCCGCATCGAAAGCTCTGCGAAAGAGGCCGGCCTTGCGGCGCGCATCCCAGAGTTCCACCCGGGGCTCCCGTTTGGCCACCGCCAGTACGTTAACCCTTCCTCCGCGCACCCTGACCCGCACATCGGTTACCGCCTGGGTGTGGGTGCGGTCGAGACCGACGGCAATCCGCAGGATCGCCGCGAGACGCCTCACAAGACGCCTGTCCGCCCGTTCGAGTCGGGCAAAGTTGGAGTGGGACTTTCGCGGATAGGCACGCCGGTGATACCGAACGATGTTGGCAATCAACTCCACTTCGCGGGCCGAGAAACCCGGGAGGTCGCTGTGCATTATGAGGTGATACGCGTGCTTGTGGTGCTTGGCGTGATTGACGAGATAGCCTACATCATGCACCAGCGCCGAACTCACCAGCAGCTCCCGCCACGCCGGCGGCATGTCGAAGGGACGGCGCAGGCCGTCAAAAAGCTTCCCGGCAAGAAGAGCAACTCGCTCGGCATGCCGTCCGTTCACCCGACACTTGCGAGCGAACGTTCTGACCGCGTCAAGACGTGCCGCGGGCTGAGGAGCCCGGGGCTGCATCACACCCGGAAGGGACTTGATCATCGAGAGCAGCAGACCGTCCCGTACGCCACCATCGTTCACCAGGATCTGCCTGGTCCCCAGGTGTTTCGCAAGACGAAGCACAACCGCCACACCGGCCAGGATGATGTCCGCCCGCCCGGGTGAGAGACCGGGAAGCTGTTTTCTCCCCTCCAGCGGAATCTCTCTCAGCCGCGCAAGGAGCCGCGACGCCTCAGCACGGGAGAGCATGTAGCCCTGCGGCGTTCCCTCACGGCCTTCCTGCTCATAGCGCGCCATCGCGCCGAGCGTGCTGAACGTTCCCCCACTCCCCACCATCAGTTCCGCTACGAACTTGTTCTTTCGCATCCGGTCGCGGATGGCTTCATCGATTGAGTCACGGAGGGCGCGCCAATGACGCCGTCTCAGGGGATCCGAACGTACATGGCGCTCTGTGAGATGCACGGCTCCGAGATCCAGTGAGTACACCTGGTCCACCACAGAACCCGCCGCGAGTACGACATCCAGGCTACCACCGCCGATATCCACGACCGCCACGGGACGCCCCTCGAGGTTGAACCGGCGCAGCGCGCTCTCGAAGGCGTAACGCGCTTCATCTTCAGCGGTAATCACCTCCACCTTCACGCGGTGCCTGCGCCAGACCTCGCGGCAGAACTCCGCTCCGTTCTCGGCTTCACGCACGGCGCTCGTGCCAACCGCCCGGAGTTCAGCCACACCGAACCCCGCGGCAATCGCCTTCATCTTGCCAATCGCCTCGAGCGAACGCTCCATCGTGTCCGCGGCAAGGCGGCCGGTTGCGCTCAGCCCTTCGCCGAGCCTGGTGGTAGCCCGCTCCTCATCGAGCACCTGGTAGGTACCGTCAGTCTCCGGCTGGGCCACCACCAGACGGATAGAATTGGTGCCGATGTCGATGGCGGCCAGCCTTGGCAGCGAGTCTGGAACAGGTGGATGGGCCACTGATGTATGATGACTTATGTTGTTCTCTGGCAATGGGTTACAGGCAGCAAACCGAGCAACCGATACCCTAATCTATGTGTGCCCACCCCTCACACCAAATTCGGCCAGTACCAGTACTGTCACACACAACCAGCGGATTTCAGGGAAGTGGCGCTCCGACCACCCGCTTGACCAGCATGCCGGCTCTCAGCTGAGCGGTCGGTTCCAGTTGATTGATCAAGGCGATCGTTTCCAGTGAGACCGGGGAGGGGGAACCCTGGACGAACTGCTGGAGCGACATCGCGCGCGGCACCGTGGCGACCGCAATGCGCCATGGTTGAACATTGATGAGTGCGGGGTCGGTGAGGCGGGCAAAACTCCCAAAGGCCCGGTGAGCCGAACCTTCGTACTGACCCCAGCGCTGGCGAGTCGCGTAGGCCAGCAGACGCAGCACCACCCCTTCGTGAGAAACGAATGCCACAGTACCATCCAGAATCCCGCTTTCGGTCTGTACACTGAACGGGCCCGCCACTGCGGATACGTCGTTCAGCCTGGTGGGGGCGGCTCGTCCGGTGACACCCTGCTGGCTGTAGAACGCCTGGGCGGCGAGGTCCGCCGTGGCCTCCTGAGCAAGCGTGATCTGCATGATTGCATCTTCAGCATCACTCACGCCGATCACAGCGTGTTTCTGGTTCTGTGTCTTCCAACCCTGCGGGAAGGTGAAGCGGAACCTGAGGTCCGGATGGATGAACTCGCCCGCGCGGAAGAAGCCTTCACGCGGGTTATCGCCAAAGATCATTCCGTCAAGCCGGCGGAGATACGCATCCCGGTTCACGAGCCGACCTGAAAAGTCCTCTTCGAGCGCCGCCACCTGTTGCTGGATGCGCTCCCGGCGGTTACCCGGGTTGGGATGCGTAGAGAGCCATTCGGGGATCCGGCCGCCGCCGTGGGCCGCGCTCACGCGTTCGAGCATCGTGAACACGTCGGCCATTTCGCGGGGATCGTAGTTGCCCCTGAGCATGTATCGCAGACCCAGGTCATCCGCCTGCCGCTCGTCGTCGCGCCCGTGCTTGAGAAACAGAATGCCGAGGCCCGCCCCGGCCACGCCCGCAAGGCCCTCGAGTTCGGGCCTCAGCAGAACGCCGGCAACGAGTCCAACCTGCGCGAGTTGAGCCCGGCTGATCTGCACAACCGAGTGACGCGCGGTTACGTGGCCGATTTCGTGACTCAGTACTGCGGCAAGTTCAGCCTCCGACCCCATATGGGCCAGGATCCCGCGGGTGATGTATATGAAGCCGCCAGGGAGCGCGAACGCGTTTACAATGGGGTCGTCCATCACGCGGAACGTCCACGGCAGATGAGGCCTCTCCGACTGGGCCGCCAGACGAGTACCCAGTTCGTGGACGTAATTCTGAAGCCCCTGATCCGGGTACAGGCCGTACTGCGCAACAACTTGCTGATCGTAGTCGCGGCCCATCTGAATTTCCTGCGACTCGCTGATGAGCACGAGCTGCCGCGCACCGGTGGCCGGGTTGGTGGCGCACGCGGTGACCGCCGCCAGCGCGGCTAGCGCCAAAGGCCGGATGCGCGGCACGCGGGACATCATTGGTCAGCGGAGCTTCAGCCGCTTCTTCTTCCGTCTGCGCATCCGCGACGCCGCGACGCCGGCGGCGGCAACGCCGGCGGCGGCAACGGCTATTGCCGCGAACTTGGCCTTCTTCGAACGCTTGGCCTTCCGCACCAGGGTCCTGGTGGCCGTACCGGCCCGGGCGGCGGCGGCCTTGGTGGCTTTTTTCGTTTTGGCTGTAGCCGAGCGGGCTTTCTTGCCGGCCGCGCGGAGCGCGGACTTGGCGCGTGACGCCATGCGAGTATCCTTGACCTTGAGGGTAACCGTTTCCGGGTACCTGTAATCTACACCCACGGCAAGGAATCGCTATCGCCCCCCCCGCGCACTCTAGCGGCGCGCCGGCACCTCCTCGAACAACGCAATCGCGCGGGGTCACCCGCCCTCGCCAACGGAAGTATGGTCACGACAGGCGTTCCCCCAATCGTTGGGCTCGCCTCAAGTGGCCTGGGCTAAACCCAAGCCTGGCCCCCCTGGCTCGCCCACCCGGAGTAGGATGGACTTATCTTGTCTCCGACGGAACCAATCGATAAGCGCTAACGTACTCAACATCGTTGCTGTCGCGGCTGACTCCAAGAACCACGCCCCGCCTCATTGCTGTGGCGCTGAAGGAGGCCGGCACCGCCACTATCCACTGGTAAGAGCCGTCGGCGGCAAGCCGGAACCACCTGGCATCCGCGGTATCGTCGGGAAGCCGGAAGGCGCGCAACAATACCGCTTCCAGATCCGTTACCAGGATCGCGTCGCCGCTGACCCGAGCTGTCAGTGGCTCGAATCCGAACCCTGGCAGGGTCTTGGGACCTGTGAGCTCGAGAAGAATCTCCAACTCCCGCGCGCTCATCCGAGCGCGGGCAAGCGCTGCGAACAGGCGATCCCGGTGCGCCTCGGTCAGCGCTGCAGGAGCCCGTCGCTGCCGTGTGACGCGCTGGTCTCCACTCAGGTGAGGTCGCATCACGGCATAGTTTTCCGGCAGCGCCACGTACACCGACGTAGCGCTCATGGCCACAGCAGCCATACTTGAGAAAGCCACCGGAAGGGGGTGGCCTTGCAACGCGAAATCAGGGGAGAACACCAGCGTCAGCGCCGCTTCGTGACGGACAGCCGTCTATTTGAGCGGGCCGCAGGCAGCAAGGATCCTGCAGACGGTATAGGCCAAGTGGAGTTGCATGACGTTCTGCGGCGATGGCGCCGCCTGCTCACACCCGCCAGATGGACATCCTTCAATGCCTGGCAAAGGGGCTCAATCACGCCGAAACCGCCAAGGGAGTCGGCCTCAGCAGTTCCTGCGTAAAGGTACTGCGACCCCCCCCCCCGCGGATGGGCAATGACCTCGACGCCGGCTTCCAGCATCCAATCCCGGCCGACGCCAACCATCGCTTCTCCATCCCGCGATCGACCAGCCAGATAGGCCCCAAGCATCACATCCCAGCCACGTCGGCACTCGGTCACCGCCGCGCCAGCACCTCCTCGAACAACGCGATGGCCCGCGGATCACCCGACTGCGCCAACCAAAACATCGCCTTCTTCCGGACCTCGATGTCCTGATGGTTCCGCGCGATGTTGATCAGCGCGGGCACACCCTCGCGGCCCCTGAGCTGCGACAGCGCGAACACCGCCTGCTCCTGGATCTCCCGCTCGGTCGCGTCGTGCTCGATGAGCGCCGTGAGATCCGCGAGCGCCGCATCCTGCGCCGTCTGCCCCAGCCAGAAGATTGCCTCCCGCCGGGCGTTCCGTTCGACCGTCTCATCCCGCGCGATCGCAGCCAGCATGGGCCACACCGCCGCCGAGTCGGCAAACGTTGCCGCCGCGATGGCGCCCTTGATCCGAAGCCCGAGCAGAAACTCGGCCGCCTCCCGCGCGGGCACCACGCCCAGATCGGTGACGCCCGATTCGCGCTCGCGCCACCACCCGCCGATATACGTGTCCACCGACGACACCCGTCCACCAGCCATCTGCAGCGCCACCCGCACCGGTCCGGGCTCGCAGGCGCTTTCCCAGTCACGCGTATTGCTGATGGTGAACGTGTTGCGGCCGTTGCCGCACACGCCGGCGCGGGCGGCGAACGTCATCCTCACCTGTCCCTCCCCCGCCCGGGCCACCCGGTCCGCGAGTGTTTGCGCCATCGCGGACCCGGGCAGGACGAGCAAGCCGAGTATGAGCCCCCGGCGCCTCATCGGTTGATGATCTCCAGCAGGAACTCCGCCACCCTGGGGTCGCGCGACTGGCCCAGCCAGAAGATCGCGTTGCGTCTGAGCCCGGCATCAGTCTCGGTGCGGGCTATCTCCATCAACTGGTCCACCGCCTCCGGCTCGCGCCGCTGCGAGTACACGAAGATGAGATGTTCCCTGAGCGCCCGATCCAATGCGTGTTCGTACATCGCGGTGAGATCACCAATGGGCAGATTGCGCACCTCGCCCGCCCAGAAGAGCGCATTCTTGCGCAGTTCGATATCCTCTCTCGGGTTCTGTGCAATCCCCAGGAGCCAGCGGGCGTTCTCCTGGAACCCCATCTGCGCCACGGAGAACAGGACCCGTTCCTTGAGCTTCGGGCTGTTGGTACGGGTGTAGAACTGCCGCAGGAACTCGGCGTTTTCGGCCGAGCGCCGCTGACCGAGCCAGAAGATCACCTCTCCCTTGAGGTCTTCCGATGCGTCCGGCCGCTCGAGGTAGTTACGCAGCGCGACCGCAGCCCTCGGGTTCCGCTGCTGCGACAGGGCAAAGATCGCCCGCTTCTGCAACGCCTCGTCACCGGCACGCTGGAGAATCGAGTCGAGCGCGGAGGAAGCCCGTTCGGTGTTGACCTGAGACAGCCAGAACACCGCCTGCTCGCGGACTTCGGCATCCGGATCGTGCCGAACCGTCGAAAGCAGGATGTCTTCCTTCTCATCCGAACGCTGCTGTGAGAGGATGAACACGGCCTTGCGCCGGAGGCACGCCGAACCCTCGTCTCGCCGCTCCAGCACGGAGCGGAGTACCGGCACCGCCTGCTCAGCACGCATGGAGAGAAGAGCGCTCATGGCAATGTTGCGCTCGTCGTCTTCATCAGCGCACGGAGCCATTCCCATACGTGGCGGCCGGGGAGCCGTCGGTGGACGAGGGGTGCGGGGCGGGGGCGGAGCCGGAGCCACCGCTGCCGGCGGCCGCGGAGCGGTCGAAAACGAAGGGGGAGCCGGAGCAACCAAAGCCGCGCGCTCCGCGGCGCGCTGAGCGGCTTCGGCATCTCCCAACCGCGCGAGCTCGCCATCGATCCGCGCCTCGAGTTCCCGGCCGTCACGACGTGTCGGGGCATCCCGGTGCAATCGACCCTGCTGGGCCAGCAGACGGCGCGCCTGAACAAGCTGGTCGCGACCACCGATGCGGGAGCGGGCCAGCGCCTCCCAGTAGAAAGAATCCGCCACGTGAACGGAGCGGGGATGCCGTTGCCGGAGCACCTGGAACTGCTCCGCCGCACCCCGATAGTCGCCGGCGTTGAGCGCCACACGCGCAGCCCGGTAGAGCGAATCGGCCGGATCGTCCTGCAACCACAACCTGAGAACGGCTTCAGGAATCGACTGCTGTGAGTGGAGCGCTGCTCCCGGCACGGCTGCGAACAGGATGCTCAAAACCAGCATGTTGCGGATCGTCTTCATGATCTTCCGACTCCTTCAGTGGCGAGCGCCGCCGGCCCGGCCATTGCCGACCGCAACTTGAGCAGCACGCCACGCTGTTGAATTCCCTGGTCAATGAACTCCAACTCATCATCCCGCCTGTCGACGGCGTACTGGGCAATCTGGATCAGCACCAGTTCGAGATCGTCCAGCAACTGCCTGATCGCGACATCCTCAGCCGCAGGCGAGTCGCGCAACAGCCGGGTCACCGCAAGCAGTCCTCGCGCCATCAACGCAAGGTCTTCCGCCTCGGCGCCGACTCGTCCGGTCCGGACATCCGATCGGAAGGCCGTGAGGAAGGTCTCCACCTGCCCCAGATGTTCCGCGGCCAGCAGCCGGTAGGCAAACGTGCCCTCTTCCTCGCTCACCGCCACTTCAGGCCCGGCTGAGGGCGGAGTTACACTCATCCGGCCGAGTCCGATCCCGAGCGCCAGGAGCGCCGCGATACCAACACCCCAGCGGGTCCAGCGCACCACTACACGGCGCGGACGCCCCCGGCGAAGGGCGCGGGCCGCCTCGATGCGGCGCCACATCTCCTCGCGCGGCGTCTCCGGTGGACGGTTGTAGTCTTCCGCCAGCCGGCGGATCGTGGCATCCATGCGTTCCTCGTTCTGCTTCATACGGCCCACTCCCCGGCGAATACCGCCAGCGCTTCCCTGAGCTTGGCCCGGGCCCGGGACAACTGGGCCTTGGACGTACCCACCTGCATTCCCATGGCGGCGGCTATCTCCTCGTGCGTGTAACCCTCGACGTCGTGCATCAGGAATACCGTCCTGTACTTGTCGGAAAGCCCGTTGATCGCTTCGGTGAGCCTCGCCTTGAGGTCAGGTTCAGCGTGTCTTTCATGACCGCTCATCGGCTCGGCGGCTTCCATGCCGGTCTCCCTCTGCCGGAACCGTTTTACCTTCCGCATCAGGTTCAGCGCGACAGACGTGGCAATGCAGTGCAGCCAGGTCGAGAGCGCCGATTCTCCGCGAAAATCATCCAGCCGTTCGAAGGCCCGTACGAACGTCTCCTGCACGCAATCCTGGGCCAGATCGTCGCCGCCGAGCATCCGGTACGCGAGCCGGTAGACGCGGTCTACGTGCGCGTCGTACAGCTCACGTTCAGCCGCCGGGTCTCCGGCGAGCACTCGCTCAATCAGTTCGCGTTCGGTCACCGGAGTCCGTTGCGCTTGTTCCAGTTATGGGACACGGGTTTGGCGGGAAGGGTTGCATGGGGCGACAGTCTGGGCGGGAGGGAGTGCCTCTCAACTAGGATGTCCGCAGCACCCCCCGCACTACTGCCTCCAGGTCCCGCGCCACGGCAGCACCCGCCTCCAGCACTTCCTCGTGGGACAGGGCGGTGGGAGAGATCCCGGCGGCGAGGTTGGTAATGGTGGAGATGCCCAGCACGCGGAGACCGAGCGCCCGGGCCACAATTACCTCGGGCACAGTCGACATGCCGATGGCATCGGCCCCAAGTCGTTGCAGCATCCGCACTTCCGCGGGCGTTTCAAAGCTCGGGCCCAGCACCGCGGCGTACACGCCCTCGTGCATAGTGACCTTCTGCTCCAAAGCTACCCGCCAGGCGGCGGCTCTCAATGCAGGGTCATATGGTTGCGACATGTCCGGGAACCGCTGTTCACCACCCACCACGGGACCGGCAAGCGGGGCCCTGAACATCAGATTGATGTGGTCTGCAATGATCATGAGGCACGGCGGCCGGAACGCCGGGTTGGTTCCACCCGCCGCGTTGGTCACGATCAGTACCTGGACGCCCAATGCCGCCATCATGCGGACCGGCAGAACCACTACCGATGAGTCACGTCCCTCATAGAAGTGGATCCGCCCACGCTGCAGCAACACCGGACGCCCTTCGAGCCGGCCCGCCACGAACTCCCCGCCGTGTCCCTGTACCGTGGGAAGTGGCAGACCGGGGATCTCGTTGTATGAGATCCGAACCGCGTTATCAACACGCTCCGCCAGGCTACCGAGCCCCGACCCCAGCACGATGCCCACCTCGGGAACGAAGCTTCGGAGCCGCTCGGCAACAGCACCTGCGGCTTCCTCCACACCGCCGACTGTGTCTGCAGCCATTTCTATACGAGCATCCCCGCCAGGCTGGCGCTCATGAACGCCGCCAGATTCCCACCGATCATGGCCTTGAGCCCCAGTCTTGAGAGATCGCTTCGCCGTTCCGGGGCGATGCCGCCGATTCCGCCGATCTGGATGGCAATCGACGAGAAGTTGGCAAACCCCAGGAGGGCATACGTCGCTATCACCGCGCTGCGAGGCGACAGCTGGCCCGCTTCCATGGTGCCAGCCAGCTGGAGGTACGCCACGAACTCGTTGACCACCGTCTTGACGCCTATCAGCGCGCCCACCGAACCGGCGTCGGCCCACGAGACCCCCATGAGCCAGGCCAGCGGAGCCAGCACCCAGCCGAAGATCCGCTCGAGCGAGAGATCGGCCGCGCCGACGGCGGCGCCGAGTGAGCCCACACCCCAGTTGATCATCGCTATCAAAGCGATGAAGGCGAGCAGCATGGCCGCCACGTTGAGTGCCAGCTTGAGGCCCTGGGCCGCTCCGGCTGCCGCCGCCTCGATCACGTTTACTTCCTTGCGCTCGATCTCGATCTTCAGCGTTCCTTTGGTGAGCGGCTCGCCCACTTCAGGCATGAGGATCTTGGAAATCACGAGCGCTGCGGGCGCGTTCATTACACTCGCCGTGAGCAGATGCCCCGCGATATCCGGGAAGTAGGGGGAGAGCATGCCCACGTACGCCGCGAGCACTCCCCCAGCGATGGTTGCAAACCCACCCACCATGACCGTGTTCAGTTCGGAGATGGTCATGGTTCCCACAAACGGCTTGATAAGCAGCGGAGCCTCCGTCTGGCCCACAAAGATGTTGCCGGTCGCGGAGAGCGTCTCGGCACCGGAGGTGCCGAGCAACCGTTGAATCACCCAGGCCATCCCCTTTACCACCCACTGCATCACCCCCAGGTAGTACAGCACGGACATCAACGAGGAGAAGAAGATGATTGTGGGCAGCACGCCGAAGGCGAAGTACGCTCCGGTGGCCGCCCATGCCTGCGGCTCGACCACCGGCGCCATGTCCGCCGGCGTGCCGACCGGTGTACCCACCGGTACGTTGTTACGCGCCAGGTTGCCGAAGATGAACCGCGCGCCCTGCTCGGTGAATCCGAGCAACCGGGTGAACAGCTGGTTGGCCCCGGAAAAGATGGCGCGGCCCAGATCGGTCTTCAGCACTATGACGCCGAACGTTGCCTGGAGCGCCACTCCAATCCCCACGAGCCGCCAGCTGATCTTCTTCCGGTTGGCGGACAGGAGCACGGCGATCGCCAGCATCGTCCCTATCCCCAGGAGACCCACGAGGCGTTCCACAAACGGCGTACTCAGGCCCTCGCGCGCCCCCGCCATCTGTTCGGCCGCGGTCTGCAGCAACCACATCCCGGTCATCCGGTCTCCTCGAGTTCCGCAACGGTTCTGGCTACGAGCGTACGACGCTCGTCTTCGGGAAGGAAGGCGTGCTCAAACGCATTCAGGATCAGGCGTTTCAGATCGTCCTGCGTGAATCCCATCCGGGTGTGAGCCGCAAGGAGTTCGTCGGTCAGCGTTATGCCGTCCATCAGCCGGCTGTCGGTATTGATCGTCACAACCAGGCCGGCGTCAAAGTACCGCTTGAGGGGATGCTCGTCCAACGAGGGGACCGTACGGGTGTGAACGTTGGATGTGGGACACATTTCCAGCGGCACGCCTCGCCCGCGAACCTCCGCGAGCAGGTCAGGATCTTCGGCCAGACGGACGCCGTGGCCCAGGCGCCGCGCGCCGACTGCCAACGCACCTCTGATCGATTCCGCCCCGTCGCCTTCACCCGCGTGGCAGGTGAGTGCCAGACCGCGGGAACCCGCATACTCGAACGCCGCCAGGTGCGCACCGGGCTCGAAACCCCGCTCAACGCCGGCCAGGTCGAACCCCACCACACCATCTCCCACGTAGTCCGCGGCTGCGTGAGCCAGGTCGACTGATACGGTGGGGGGGAGCGTACGGAGCGCGGATATGATCACGCGTGCAATGACGCCGGTTTCCGCCTCCCCCCGCTTCAGACCGGCAAGCACAGAGTCGATGGCCTGTGCGATCGTAAGCTCGGGCGTGTGCAGTGCCGGACAGTAGCGCACCTCAACGTAGCGGACATTGTCCGACGCGGCATCAAGCACGAACTCGTATGCGATCCGTTCCATGGCGGCGGCCGTACGCATCACCGAAAGGGTAACCGTGTAGCGCTGGAGGTATTCCTCGAGACTCCGGGCCTCCCTCACCAGCATGTAGGCTGCGAGAGCAGCCGGGGCGGTCGCTGGCAGGCTGACACCCTGCTCGGCGGCGAGATCGAGCATCGTACCCGGCCTCAAGCAGCCATCCAGATGTACGTGTATCTCCGCCTTGGGAAGGCGTTGGACGTCTTTTCTTGTGAGGGTCACGAGGCGTTGCCCGTCTGCCGCCGTGCGCTTCTGATGACCCGGAGAATCGCCCCTGGTGTAAGCAGTGTTGCCGGATCGATGGGCCTGCCCACGCCGTCCGTCACGTAAACGGCCGCCCCGAGTTGAGCGGCCAGTTCCGCATCCCCCGCTTCCACGGCCTCCTGAACGGTCGATCCGGAGGGCAAGCTGACCGGCCGTTCGTTCACGTACACAAGCAGGTCACTCAACGCGTGCTGTTCCAGCGCGGGCTGCCCGTAGCGTCCACCGGTTGCGGGAGCCGGGGGAGGTACGCCGCCACAGCGTCCACACTCAACAGTCCGGTGCTCTCGCCACGATCCGCCAGTCCCGTAATTCCCGGCGAGGCAGACGCGGGCAGAGACAGCGAGTAGGAGCGACGACGGTCAACCCGCCGCCCGTCCGCGAGGCGAACATCACGGATGCGGCGACCCTCCGGACGGCGGGGATCGTAACTCACCGAGAGTCCGGCAATATCCGCGGAGGGTGAATCACCAGCGAGCAGATCTTCCACCAGTTCCAGTAACATGGCTCCCGTCACCGTCACGGTTACTACGTTGTCCGAATCGCCGAGCACACGGCGGAGATCACCGTAGACGACGACTCCTGCCTCCAGTTCGTCACGCATAGTCGATACCGGCACAATCGATACATCGGTGCGGGTTGCGGCCCGCAGGGCATCCGCAACCAGTCGGCCGAGCGGTCCGTCGACCTCGCCGGCCCGAAACGGTACCCGGAGACGTGCGATTTCCCGGCCCAGCACTTCTCGCAAGGCCTGGGTGTGACTCTGTACGACGGCCCGAACCCGGGCGGTCGGCTCCACCGAGTCTGCCCATGCCGTAACTCGCAGCACCCGCACTTCGATCCGGCCGTCAGCCCGACGAATCACATCGGCCTGAACAACCTCGGTCTCCTCGAGGGGTGCACCTATGACTGTGATACCGTTGATCACCATCGGGCCAACCGGTACGCCGCCAGGTGTGATGATGACATGCACTGCTGCGGAATCGAGCTGCCGAGCCAGAGCCTGCCCATTGGGCGCGAGAACGACCAGGGCGTCGGCTCCCGTGGCCCGCGTAGCCGGCACGAGCCGTCGCACCGCCTGGACGGGGTCACCGGCATCGAGCGTCCCGCCCGCAAGCCCGGCACCGGACTCGGTGACACCGAGAACGGCAACGCGGGCACCGCGAGGCTCGAGCAGGACCCACGGTTCCAGCCAGGGGGGGCGCTGCCCGTCCCCGCCGGTCACGTTGGCCGCCAACCACTGGTATTCAGATTCCGCCGCTCGCGCCCGCAACGTGTCAGCCGGCAGGATCAGGTCAGCACCGGCCACGCGCGCCGCGCTGTAACCGGCCGCGTTGAATGCCTCCACCATCACCCGACCGCGGCTGGCATCCGCCACCTGCGATCCCATGAGATTGTGACCGATATCCAGACGGACCGAAGCGCAGCGGCAACGTGCTGCCAGCGAGTCCATCCAGGCGGCCAGTAGTGCGGGACCGCCGGCGCGGCGACCACCCACCCCGAGGGCCGGTTCGAGCCGTCCCATGATGCCACCGGTTACCAGCAAGCGCACCAGAGTGCTGTCTCGGGCCGGTGCTTCCGGCGGGGCAAAATGGGCAATCGCCGCCGCGCGCGCCTCATCCGGCACGATCCGCCACTGCTCCCGGAAATCCGGATCGACCCTGAGAGTGCCCGTGTCGCGCAAAGCGCCCGCCAGCAGATCCCGCAATGAGGCCGCGCTGTCGTACACGACCGGCAGCCGGGCCACCATGTCGTAGCCGCCTCCACCTCCCTGCCGGTAGTTGTTCAGCGCCAGTGTGAACGTGTCGGACGGGAGCACCTCACGGCCCCGGTACATGAGCCGAGTTATGCGCTCGCCAACCGGATTCCTGAGGTCGATGTCGTACTCGACGCCGCTCACGATGTCAAAGTTGTACCCTGGCACGCTATCGTTGATGAGCGGTCGCCCCGGTTCGTACGTGCGGAAATAGCGTGCCGAGTGTTCCAGGAACCGGCGCAACGATTCTCCGTCGATCCGGACGGCAGTGAGGGTGTTCTCGTAGGGGTACAACCCGTACAGGTGTCGCAACCGCACCGCTCCGGGCCCCAGTTCAACGTCGGTATTGAACGCGGCAGTGGCCGACAGTTGGGCGCCTGAGGCCCTGCGCTGTACCTCGTTGACGAACCGGATCACGGGCGTGTCGCGCACACGCCCGTACCGGGCGCTGAAATCACCTTCAACCGGGGCAATGGGTGCGTTGACCAAGTTGCGGACCGCCTGATGCGCCCGCTCCAGCCGACGCGTGAGCACCGTACTGGGAGGTACGTCGGCCAGCGGAACCTGCTGGCCCATTATGCGGATCACGCGGAATCCGTTGGCTTCACGGACCAGCCATACGTGTGCCACAGCGAGACCCCGCGCCCAAGGCAACGGTTGTATGAAATGCACACCGTTGATTACTGAGTCACGGATCTGCCGGTGGGAGTGCCCAACCACAACCAGGTGGGGCCGCACGGAAAGGTGCGCAAGCCGCGCAGCCACGTTTTCAGGACCCACACCGGTTGTGTCGTATGAAGAAGGACCGTCCATACCGCTGTGGATGACCACAACTCTGAGTTCCGCTCCCGCGTCGCGCATGGCCGGCAGAATCCGTTCCGCGGCGGGCTCGATGGGCCGCACTACCATGCGTCCGGCAAGATTGCGCCGGTCCCAGATCATGGAGCCGGGCGTGGTGAAGCCGGTTACCCCCACCGAAACGGGACCACGACGGATCATGGTCCAGGGTTGCCAGGCGTATGTGTCCCGCGGCAGCCGAAAGACGTTGCCCGAAACAATCGGAAACGCGGCGGCACCGTAGACTCGGCTCAGCAGGTCGAGCCCGAAGTTGAATTCGTGGTTGCCCGGGGTGATCGCGTCGTAGCCAATGACGTTCATGGCGTCTATCACCGGGTGCGGATCGAGCGGCTGCAATGCGTGGAAGGCGGCAAACGGCTCACCCTGAATCAGGTCACCGGCATCCACCACCAACACTCTTCCGGGAAACGCTCGGCGCAGAGAATCGATGGCCGTGGCGGCGCGGGTAAGCCCCCAGGGGGCTTCACGATCGGCCACGTAGTCCCAATGCATTGCGCGACCGTGGACGTCGGTTGTGGCAACCACCACCACGTGAGCAGTATCCTGCGCCGCAACCGGTGGAACGGCGCAGACCGCGAACAGATAAAGGACCGTTTTCCGCAGAGTCGATGACATAATGATGGGAATCTGCCCCGGACACCCACCGTACGCAATCGGGCCCCGCCGGAGTTATATTCGCGCCGGATGACTCATCGAATACTCGTTGTTGACGACGAGCCCGATATCACCGCTCTGGTGTCGTATCATCTGGCCAAAGCGGGGTATCGTGTCACGACCGCCAGCACGGGGCCGGAGGCCCTCAAGGCAGCCGAGGAACACGCCCCCGACCTCGTCGTCCTGGACCTCATGCTCCCCAACCTCTCCGGCTACGACGTGCTCGAATCGCTGAGGCGGCGGCCGGAAACGCGGGACGTGGGGGTGCTGGTATTGACGGCCCGGAAGGACGAGGCAGACCGCATCAAGGGTCTGTCCCTGGGAGCCGACGACTACCTCGTGAAGCCGTTCTCGCCGCAGGAACTGGTGCTCCGGGTGGGTGCGGTGCTCCGCAGGCTGGGAGAGCCGGCGGTCGCCTCCGGCAACAAGTTGGTAGCCGGTCCGCTCGCCATTGATCGTGGCGCCCATCGCGTGACCGTTGATGGTCGCGAGGTGGAACTGACCGCAACCGAATACAAGCTGCTGGTCACACTTGCCGAACGTCGTGGGCGCGTGCAGTCCCGGACGCAACTGCTGGAAACCGTGTGGGACGCGCACCCCGATATTCAGACACGTACCGTTGACATGCATATGCAGAGGTTGCGGACCAAACTCGGCCCCGCCGCGGAACTGCTCGAGACGGTTCGGGGGTTCGGGTACCGCTTCCGCCCGACCAGATGAGCTTCGGTGCGCGCCTCCTTCTCGCGATCGTCGCCATCCTTGCAGTGACGGTAGTGACCCTCACGGTTGCCACCAATCGCTGGCTCAGGAAGGATCTGGAGCAGGGGTTCATCACCGACCTCGAAGGTGAGGCCCGGCTCGTGGCACTCGCCATCCCTCGGGACAAGGCGGCCCTGCCTCAGACAGCTCGCGACATCGGGAGACAGCTCGGCCGTCGGGTCACCCTCATAGACTCGGCCGGGTTAGTGCTGGGCGATTCCGATTTCGACGATGCAAGCCTCCGTCTCCTGGAGAATCATACCGACCGACCCGAGGTCCGCGATGCGTTCCAGGGTCGTACCGGCGTATTTCGCCGGCCCAGCGTCTCCACCGGGAGAATCGAGCTCAAGGTGGCGATTCCGGCATGGCCAGGCGTTGTGCGCATTTCGGCTCCGCCTGAGCAGGTGGAGGCCGTCGTTTCGGACACCCGCCGGGTGATTCTGCTGGCCGCATTGATTGCTCTGCTGTTCGGTACGGTACTCGCAGCCATAGGCGGCCAGGCGCTGAGCCGACCGCTGCGGGCGCTCGCGGATGCCACGAGGACCCTCGCCTCAGGCAGTACGCCCCGCTATCCGGCCACAAGCGTTCCCGAAGTGAGGCGCCTCGTCACGGCCTTCCGCAGCATGCAGGAAGAACTCGACGCGCGCATCTCGGCGCTCGAGCGCGGGCGCGAGAAGATGGATACGCTGATCGAATCGATGGTCGAGGCGGTGCTGGCAACCGATGCCGGAGGTGCGATCGTCGTCTGCAACGGGGCCGCCCGCAAGCTGGTGAACTACAGGCCTGACGACGTGTTGCCCAACATCAGAGAACTGTTCGTCAACATCGACGCCCGGAATCTCGTTGACCAGGTGATGCGCGGGCAGATGGTACTGGGACGTGAAATTGCGCTGGATGAGCGTACGGTGCTTGCGACCGCGAGGCCCCTGCCCACCGGCGGTGCCGTGGTCTGCATGCACGACGTCACGGATATCAAGCGCCTGCAATCCATTCGCCGGGACTTTGTGGCCAACGTGTCGCATGAGCTCAAGACACCCCTCACCAGCATCTCCGGATATGCTGAAACCCTGCTCGGAGAGAAACCGGACGCCGAAACGGAACGCAAGTTCCTGGAAATCATCCTGGCCAACGCTCAGCGCATGCAGCGGCTGGTCGATGACCTGCTTGATCTTGCCCGGCTCGAAAGCGGCGGCTGGACCCCTCGCCGCGAAACGGTTGATCCCCTGGAGGCCGGCAAGATCGCATGGGCAGCGTTTGCCGATCGGGCGGCGGAACGCAATGTGACCTTCGAGGCAACCGGGGCCGAGGACCAGCTGTTGTCGGCCGACCCCGAGGCGCTGCGGCAGATACTGTCAAACCTCTTTGACAACGCCCTGCGGCATACGCCGGCGGGAGGCCGGATATCGCTGGAGGTATCCCGTGCCGATGGAATGGTGCAGATCGCGGTTCGGGATACCGGGTCCGGCATTCCAGCAGAGCACGTGCCTCGCGTATTCGAGAGGTTCTATCGGGCAGATCCGGCACGTTCGCGCGACCAGGGAGGAACCGGCCTGGGCCTCTCCATCGTAAAACACATGGTGGATGCGCACGGCGGCCGGGTGGATCTGGAAAGCGCGGTAGGCAGGGGGACGACCGTACGTGTGACGCTGCCGGCCGCGGCCGTTCCAGCTTGAGCCTCTTGCTGGTATCGCCTTGCACTTCCTGCAGCAGGTAGCTGCTTCACATCCCGTCCAGTCCAGAGCAGACCCTACCGTTACCCGGTGGTAAGGGCATCCGTCACCGGATCGTTACAGTCTCGGCGGATACTCGTGGTGGTGATGTTCCGCACCCAAACACGAGGCCACGAGATGGGTCCCATGAAACGCTACGCTGCGCTCTTCCCCGTCCTGCTCGGACTTGCTACCCCCGTATCCGTTGAGGCTCAGACCGGTCGTCTGGTGGGCCGAGTACTGGACGCCAGCCGCGGGACGACGCTTACCGGGGCAATCATCGACATCGAGGGCACAGCACTCAGGACGTCTTCCGGTCTGGACGGCCGGTACGTTCTTTCCAGTCTGCCGGCCGGCACGATCACGATCCGCGTCCGGATGATGGGTTACGGCCCCAAGCTTATCTCCGGGATAGTTGTCCCGACCGGCGGCACCACAGAGATGGACATAGCTCTGGACGTGCAGGCTGTTCAGTTGGAGGAGCTGACCGTGGTGAGCGAGATGGCCGAACGCGGCACCGTGAGCCGGGCGCTGGATGAGCAACGGATGTCCTCGAACATCGTGAGCGCCATCACCGCCGAACAGATTTCGCGCAGCCCCGATGGCGACGCAGCAGCGGCGGCCCAACGCGTGAGTGGTGTCACGGTGCAGGAAGGGCGGTTCGTGTTCATCCGCGGACTCGGCGAGCGGTACACCACTACGTCCCTCAACGGAGCGCGTATCCCGAGCCCGGAACCGGAGCGCAAGATGGTACCGCTCGACCTCTTTCCCGCGGGGCTGCTACAGTCGGTAACCACTTCCAAGACGTTTACTCCGGATCTGGAAGGCGACTTCAGCGGTGGGCGCGTGGACATCCGCACGCGTGAGTATCCGACCCAAAGGGAGTTCTCGGCATCTTTTTCCATGGGATACAACAGCGCAGCTACTGGCAGCGTACTGCCCATGTCTCCGAGAGCTGGTGGCGAGTGGCTCGCGGCGGCGACCGGCCCCAGGCTGATACCCGACGTGGTTCAGAACACCACTCGTCCCCAGCCAGGCGACCAGACCAACACCATGGTCAACGCCATGCGGAACGCGTGGTCGGTAGACCATCGCACGGGCAGGCCCAACACATCATTCGGGCTTTCGCTTGGGGGCAGTGACGGCGTGCTTGGAAGGGACGTGGGCTACCTGGTATCGACTACCTACTCTCTGAGCGACGAAGCCAACGCAGGCTCCATCCGCGAGAATCCGGAAGGAGACCGCTACGAAGGCTCCGTCGGCCGACAGAGTGTGCTCCTTGGGGGCCTTTTCAACCTGAGTACCATGCTCGGCAATCACACCCGCATCTCGGTAAACAACAGCTACAACCGGACGGCTGACAACGAAGCCCGATTCGAGACCGGATTCTACGAGAATCACGGTACCAACATCCAGATCGAGCGAATGCGATATGTGGAACGCTCGGTCAGGCACCATCAGTTTCTGGCTCAGCATCAGATTTCCCGACGCCATCGCGTGGAGTGGTCACTGAGCTCATCCGCTGTCTCCCGTCAGGAACCGGACCGCTCGGAGTACGTCACCTGGCTTGATCCGGCGACGCCCACCTGGTACAACCAGGAGGGTGCGTTCCGGGCATACGGCGGTCTCACTGAAGATGCCTTCGAGGCTTCGCTCGACTACCAGCTTGACCTGGGCCGGGGACAGTCACACCTGGTGAAACTGGGCGGGCTCGTGCGGTCAACGAAGCGCGATGCCTTTGACGCGGGCTACGCAATCCGCACCCGCGATTGGACTCCCACAGATTCACGCTGGCAGCTCTCTCCGGAAGAGATATTCGATGGCCGGTTCTCGCAGAACGGTGAGCAACTGTTCGAGCTTGGCATCTTCAACGCGGGAGGCAACTACCGGGCGGACGACCGGGTGGCCGCCGGTTACGCCATGCTTGAGGTGTCCCTGCTCTCGAATCTGCGGTTCCTCGGCGGAGCACGAGTCGAAAAATCGGAGCTCGAAGTCGTTTACCAGGACGTACTCGGCAACGAGGGGATCGCCAATCCGTCGTACACGGATGTACTACCGGCGGCCGCTCTGGTGCTGGACGTAGGGCAGTCGCACAAGCTGAGGCTCTCCGCTTCACAGACGCTGGCCCGTCCGGAGTATCGGGAAATAGCCCCCATCTGCTACCGTGCAGGACTGGGCGAGGAGCAACGTTGCGGCAATCCCGACCTGGTCAGAACACTTATCCGGAACTACGACCTCCGCTGGGAATTCTACCCGGGATCTGGCGAAGTCATGTCGATCGCAATCTTCGCCAAGCAGTTCCGGGATCCCATCGAGCCCAGATATCAGGGGCGTTCCGGCACCAACTCTCTCTGGTTCCAGAACGCGGAAAACGCAGTGAACTACGGAATTGAGCTCGAGGCCATGCGGAACCTCGGATTCCTGAGCCACGCCCTCGAGCCACTCTCGTTGTTCACGAATGCGACCATCATGCACAGCAGCGTGCACACGGGGATCGAAGGAGATCCCGACCGTCGTATGACCGGGCAGGCACCCTATGTGGTTAACGCGGGGCTCACCTGGGCCAGCCGGAACCGCACGACCAGCGCGACCCTTCTGTACAACGTGGTTGGCGAACGGATCATCAACGCCCGCCCTTCGGGCCAGTTGGTATCCGACATGCTCGAGATGTCTCGTCCCGGACTGGACTTCTCGCTCCGGTTCCCGATGCTCAACGCCGTATCCGGCAAGCTGGATGTGAAGAACATCCTCGATTCGCCTTATGAGGTGAAGCAGGGCGACGTCCAGCGGGCCTGGTACCGTTCGGGACGGTCGGTCTCAGCAGGGTTCTCGTGGCAGATGTGATACGTCAACAGTTCACCACCATCACGTTACCAATCCGTTATCCAATCCCGCCGCCTTCCGTTACCTCATCCCGAGTTCTTTCGATCGTTTGGAGTCCCGTCCAACCCTCTATTACAGGTGCCAGACGATCATGACCCGTAAGTTGCTTCCTGGAGTTCTGCTGGGTGCTCTTGTGCTCACCGCGTGCAGCGACTCCACAGACCCCACCGTCACCCTGACCTCACCAATCAACGTTGAAGTGCGGGCCCTCACCCCCACCTCCGCACGTGTGTCATGGGAGGCCGTGTCCGGCGCAACCTCGTACGAAGTGGAACGGGCTGAGGGAACCTCAGCCGGCACGTTTACGGCCGCGGCTACCAGCTCCGAGACCTCGGCCGACGTGACCGGCCTCACCACGAGCGCCACCTATCGGTTCCGCGTCGTTGCGGTTGCGGGCACCACAAAGAGCACGCCCAGCAACCCCTCGGCGCCGTTCACGGTTCCTGACGAAGTGTTTGAAATCATCACCGGTGATATCACCACCAACACAACATTCACGGCCGACAAGACATGGGTGCTTTCGGGATTCATCAAGGTGGGCAACGGAGCCACCCTGACGATTGAACCGGGAACCAAGGTCGTTGGAGACTTTGACATTCCGGGTTCTTCGCTCTTCATCCTGCGCGGGGCGAAGATCATGGCCGAAGGCACGGTCGATAACCCGATCGTGTTCACGTCCGAGCGTCCGGTGGGCCAGAGGCAACCGGGAGACTGGGGCGGTGTCATCATGATCGGCAACGGCATCATCAACCGTACCGGCTCCACCCAGATCGAGGGCACCGGCACGCCGGCGGCCGTCAACCCGCCGCAGTTCTATCACGGTGGCACCGACAACAACGACAACAGCGGCGCGTTGCGCTACGCCCGCATCGAGTTTGCCGGCTACCCCACCGCTCCCAATGAAGAGCTGAACAGCCTCACCATGGCGGCGGTCGGGCGCGGCACGACCATCGAATACGTACAGGTACTGCAGGGCCTCGATGACTCGTTCGAGTGGTTCGGCGGCGCGGTCAACGGACGGTACCTCGTCTCCTATGAATCCGCGGACGACCACTTTGACGCCTCGGAAGGCTACATCGGAAAGAATCAGTACATGATTGCCTTCCAGTCGATACGTCCGGACGCGCGCCCAGGACTCGCCGGCGGCGTGGCCTCTGACCCCCAGGGCATCGAGAACGACGGCTGCTGGGCAGAGAATTGCGCGGCCGGCAACGACAACCGCAGCGCTTCGCAGCCCTACACCATTCCGGTGTTTGCCAACTTCACACTCGTTGGGGCGCCGTCAGGAGCATGGGAGACCACCGGCGGCAACTACGGAATGATGCTGCGGCGTGGCACCGGCGGACTGTACGTGAACGGCGTAGTCACCCGCTACTCACGCGAGGCTATCAGCTTCCGTGGCGAACAGACGTTCGAGCGCCACAACGAGGGCAACCTCCGGATCATGAACCTCTATGTTTCGCAGACCGCCGGTCTGTTCCAGGCCGAGAACCTCGCTGCACCAAATCTGGACAACCGGCAGTACGTGCTCGACCCAGCCACGTACAACCTCGAAGCGGGAGACGTAACGGCGGGGAATCTGTTCGCGGCTTTCCCGACGAACACTCTGGGATCCACCGCTGCGAGTTTCGACTGGCGTCCTGCTGACGGATCACCCATCGCAACGGGAGGGCTCACGGACTTCAGTGGCCTGCCGGCACAGCTTCTGGCCGCTACTCAGGACAACGGCAGCCCGAACAGCACCATTGCTCCCACCGCATATCGCGGCGCCGCGGAGCCGGGCGGGGTGGCCTGGTGGGCTGGTTGGACCAGTTACGCGAGGAACTGATCAGGTGAACACCAGGCTGCGCTGGTTTGACAGGGTGGGGGCGCTTGCCTCCACCCTCTGTCTTGTGATCGTCGTTGCTGGAGGTTGTGACATACGGGGCCCGGGGACCGGAAATGCGGCGGCTCAGCATGTCCCGGTGCACGTGGATTCGATATTCCCCATCGAGGAGGAGTTGCGCAGGTTCCGCGCGGTGTTGCCAGACTCAGTGACGACACTTGAAGGAGGCGCCGGGTCTCGCGAGGAACTCGTGCAGCGCTTTGTCGCGGGACTCGAGGCGGCCGACATCGACGCGCTCAGCGGGCTGCGAATAACACCGGGCGAGTTTGCCTGGCTTTACTATCCCTGGACGCGTTACACCCATCGTCCCTACGAGATGAGCCCGCAACTGCTCTGGTTTCAGCTCGAGAACTACGGCGGCCGCGGACTCTCCCGCGCCCTGACCCGCTACGGCGAACGCCCCCTTGGAATGGTTGGGCACATCTGCCCCGAGGAGCCCACCGTTCAAGGACCGAACAGGCTATGGGAAGGATGCCTGGTAAGGCGAGTGGTCGCTACGGGCGATACGGTCAGCCTCTCCCTGTTCGGGGCTATACTCGAACGGGACAGCAGATACAAATTCATCAACTTCGCCAATCGACTGTAACAAGCTGTAAAACAACAAGTTACCGAATCCAGCATCAGTTCGTCGTTACCTGCCCGTTACGCGTTCTACGCGATTTCGTTACGTGGCAATGCGATCATTTCCCTCTTACAGAAGTACCACCGCACGTCTCGAATCAGGATCATGCAAATGACCGTCTTCAAGGCTCCAGCGCGATTGCCAGCGCTCGCCCTGGGAGCGCTTCTCGCTTCGGGGTGTGGCAGCGGCGACCGTATCGTCATCAACGGCGCTGGCGCCACGTTCCCCAACATCATCTATCAGAAGTGGGCCTACGACTACAACCGCATTACGCCGGGCGTGGAAATCAATTATCAGTCGATCGGCTCGGGTGGGGGCATCGCACAGTTCTCGGGCGGCACGGTGGACTTCGGCGGCACCGACGCGCCGCTCACTGAAAACGAACTGGCCGCGGTGAACGGAAACGCCCTGCACATTCCCACGGTGCTGGGAGCGGTAATTCCAACCTACAACCTTCCCGGAGTCACCGAGACGCTGCGGTTCACGCCTGACATCCTGGCCGACATCTATCTCGGCCGGATTGTCCGCTGGAACGACCCTCGGATGGCCGCAGCGAACCCGGGTGTCAGCCTGCCGGACCATCCCATAGTGGTGGTCCACCGGTCGGACGGCTCGGGCACCACGTTCGTCTGGGTGGACTACCTCACCAAGGTGAGCGCCGACTGGGCTGGTCGAGTGGGACGGGGCAAGGCGGTGAATTGGCCTGTGGGAATCGGCGGCCGCGGCAATGAGGGTGTTGCCGCAGTTGTGTCACAGACGGCGGGCGCCATCGGGTACGTGGAGCTGGGGTACGCGGAGATCAATGACATGCCGCGGGGCATCGTGCAGAACCGCGCCGGCCATTTCGTTCCCCCAACCACCGCCACGATCACCGCTGCAGCCGCTGGCGCCATGGCGGAAATGGGAGCCGACACGGACTTGAGGGTCTCAATCACGGATCCGGCGGGTCCCGACGACGCGTTCCCCATCTCGTCGTTCACGTGGGTGCTGGTGCAGCGCGAGTTCCGTGGGCCACGGGATCGGGGCCGCGCACTGGCCGATTTTCTCTGGTGGGCCATCACTTCAGGCCAGGCGGACGCCCCGAGCCTTGGCTACGCGCCCCTCCCTTCCGAGATGCAGCCGTGGATTGCCGACCGTCTCCGCCAAATCACCGTGGATGGGCAGCCGGTATGGGATGGTCCTCCTTCGGACTGATCGCAAGGAATAATCAGTATGCCTGAATCGGCCCGGCGGCGGCGGGCCACGGGAGATACGGTCTTCCGGCTCGTTCTCACCGGGCTCGCAGCGCTGGTGCCGCTCCTCATGCTGGCGCTGGTCTTCGAGCTCACCCGGAGCGCCTGGCCCAGCATCACGAAGTTCGGCCTGAGCTTCCTCTACACCAGCACGTGGGATCCCGTACGGGACGTGTACGGGGCGGCAGCGCCCATATTCGGCACGATCTTCTCCTCCCTGATAGCGCTGCTGATTGCCGTTCCGCTCTCGCTTGGCGTGGCGATCTTCCTTACGGAGTTCGCCCCGATGTGGCTGCGCCGACCCGTCGGCACGGCTGTGGAGCTCCTGGCCGCGATACCCAGCGTGGTGTATGGCCTGTGGGGCATCTTCGTGCTTATTCCGCTCCTCCGTCGCTACGTCGTGCCTTCCCTGCAGGGTGCGCTCGGTTGGACACCGTTCTTCGAGGGGACCTTCCACGGGAACTCCATGCTCGCGGCCGGGATCATTCTGGCCATCATGATCCTGCCGTACATCAGTTCCGTGTCACGCGAAGTAATCCAGGCCGTGCCGGGGCACCAGCGCGAGGCGGCGCTGGCGTTGGGAGCCACGCGCTGGGAGGCGGTATGGACCGCGGTGCTCCCTTACGCGCGCGCCGGAATCATGGGAGCCATCGTGCTGGGGCTGGGCCGCGCGCTCGGAGAGACCATGGCGGTGACCATGGTGATCGGGAATCGGCATGATCTGGGTCTCTCTCTCGTAAATCCCGGATACACCATGGCCGCGGTGATCGCCTCGGAATTCAACGAGGCGTCGGGGCTGCAACGTGCCGCATTGTTCGAGATCGGGCTCGTGCTGTTCGGGATCACCGTACTGGTTAACGCTGCCGCCCGCCTGCTGGTCTGGCAGGTGGCTCGCGGCAGTGCGGTGGGAAGCCGAGCCCTGTGATGAATCGCGCCACTCGCCGACGCGTCATCAGCCACGTTATGACGGGAGCCACCGTCCTTGCGGCGCTTCTGGCGTTGCTGCCGCTGTTCCTCATCCTGGGCGACCTCATAGCCAAGGGTGCGTCGAGCCTCAACTGGGAGTTCTTCGTCAAGACCCCCACACCCGCGGGAACCGCCGGCGGTGGCGTTGCCAACGCCATCGTGGGCACGCTCATCATCGTGGGTGTGGGCTCCGCCATAGGGCTGCCGGTGGGAATCGGTGCCGGCGTTTATCTCGCCGAATACGGCAACGGGAAGTTCGGCTTCATAGTCAGGTTCGTGGCCGACGTGATGAACGGCACGCCATCGGTGATTGTCGGGATATTCGTGTGGACGTGGATGGTGCAGCCCATGGGGCATTTTTCCGCCCTGGCCGGAGGGGTAGCTCTTGCAATCCTCATGATCCCGATGGTCACGCGTACCACGGAGGAAATGGTGAGGCTGGTGCCCCACTCCCTGAGAGAGGCGGCGCTGGCATTGGGGTATCCCCGGTGGCGAACCTTACTCGGCGTAATCGTCCGAAGCGCCTGGCCAGGCATCATCACCGGAGGGCTGGTGGCGGTGGCCCGCATTGCCGGTGAGACCGCCCCCCTGCTCTTCACCGCGCTGGGCAACCTCAACTTCCGCACGAACGTCATGGATCCCATGCAGACCCTGTCGCTGCAGATATATGTGTACGCGACTGGACCATTTCCGGAATGGCACAGGCTGGCATGGGGGTCGGCCCTGGTGCTCATGGGCATCGTCCTGCTTTTCGGGACGGCCGCACGGTTCGTGACACGAACGAGGTTCCGCGATGGCAGCTGATCGCCCCATCCGCGTGGCCACCGAGAATCTCTGGGCGTTGTTCAACGGCAAGCCCGCCGTGAAGGACGTGTCTCTGGGATTTCCGGCCAACACGGTCACTGCAATCATCGGTCCATCCGGATGCGGGAAGAGCACATTCCTGCGCTGTCTCAATCGCCTGCATGAGATGTCACTTGGCGGCACCACTCGGGGCAAAGTCCTGCTTGACGGCGAGGACATCTATGCGCCCGACGTGGACCCCGTGGAGATACGGAAGCGGGTGGGAATGGTGTTCCAGCACCCCAACCCCTTCCCCACCATGACCATCTACAGGAACGTGGCGGCGGGACTCAAGGTTAACGGCCGACTCAAGGGTGTCGCGCTGGATGAAGCGGTGGAGCGGGCACTCCGTCACGCTGCGCTCTGGGATGAAGTGAAGGACAGATTGCGCGGGAGTCCTCTGGCGCTGTCCGGCGGACAGCAGCAACGACTCTGTATCGCGCGCGCCATCGCTCCCCGGCCCGACGTCGTGCTGCTCGATGAGCCCACCGCCGCCCTGGATCCCGGAGGCACTCAGTCGATCGAAGACCTTGTCCAGGAACTGAAACGCGACTATACGGTCGTCATTGTGACGCACAACATGCAGCAGGCGGCACGCGTCTCGGATTTCACGGCATTCTTCTACCTCGGTGAACTGATCGAAGTGGGCGAAACCTCAAAGGTCTTCACGGCGCCGAATCATGAACGGACCGAAGCGTACGTCACCGGGAGGTTTGGATGACGGCGGTAGCCGCAGTTCCGGCCACTTCGAGGGCGGTGGAAATCCAGGCGTTCCGATTCTGGTACGGACGCACGGAAGCCCTGCGCGGGATCTCACTTGGCGTTGCCTCCAACCATATAACCGCCTTCATCGGCCCTTCCGGCTGCGGCAAGAGTACCCTGCTCCGCGCGATCAACCGGATGAACGAACTGATCCCCGGTGTGCGGCACGAGGGCGACATCCTTCTCTCCGAGCGCTCGGTCTACTCCCCGGAAACGGACGTCGTTCAACTCCGGCAGCAGGTCGGCATGGTCTTCCAGCGCCCCAACCCGTTCCCGAAGTCCGTCTATGACAACGTGGCATACGGGCCGCGGATGAACGCCCTGTGCGACCCCCGTGAGTTGCCGGATCGGGTGGAGCATGCGTTGAAGCGCGCAGCCCTCTGGGACGAAGTGGCCGACCGGCTGGATGAGCCGGGCACCGGACTGTCCGGCGGACAACAGCAGAGGCTCTGCATAGCCCGTGCACTGGCCAACGACCCGCAGGTGCTACTGCTCGATGAGCCATGCTCGGCGCTTGACCCGATCGCGACCCAGAAGATCGAGGATCTTCTGATCCAGCTCAAGCGGGAAGTGACCATTGTGATAGTGACGCATAACTTGCATCAGGCGGCCCGGGTGGCCGACTTCACGGGATTCTTCTTCCTCGGCGAACTGATCGAGTTCGGTGCGTCAGATGATATCTTCACGCGGCCCAGCGACGAGCGCACCGAGGCATATGTGACAGGGAGATTCGGATGACCGGCGAGCCTCACAGACATTTTCACGACGAACTGGCCCTGCTGAAGGAGCGCCTGCTTACCATGTCGGGCCAGGCCCAGAACGCACTCGACCGGGCTGTCCGCAGCCTGCTGGACCGCGATCGCGAAGCCGCCAAACTGGTAGTGGCCGACGACGGCAGGATTGACCAGCTCGAGTCCGAGATCGAGGATATGGTGACGAGCCTGCTGGCTCGGCACCAACCCATGGCGAAGGATCTCCGGCTCATCCTCGCCGCACTCAAGATCTCGAACGATCTGGAGCGCGTCGGCGACCATGCGGTGAACATCGCCCAGAGCGCCAAACGCCTGTTCGAGTACCGATCGATCACACCGGAACCCGAGCTGATTGAGATGGCACGGCTCGCCAGCCGGATGCTGGCCGACGCACTTGACGCCTTCGTCCGGGGCGATTCCACGCTCGGTCGCGACGTCTGCGCCCGGGATGATCAGGTAGATGCGCTGAATCGGTCCATGTTCCGCATCCTGATAACCCACATGGCGGAAGACGCCAGGATGATCGGAGCCGCCATGGAACTGTTCCTGGTAAGCCGGAACCTCGAACGCGTGGCCGACCTCGCGACCAACATCGCCGAGGACGTCGTATTCCTGGTGGAAGGAAAGAACATCAAGCACGGCGCAGAGGCCAGGTAGGCAGCGTCCACACCAACTGGCATGCCATAATGGCGCCATTAAGCGGTATGGCGCTTGCTCCAGCGACCATCTGGCGTTCGTGCGCATCAACTTAACCGAACTTGAGGAGCCGCCACATGTCGCAGAAAGTCATAGGGATCGACCTCGGGACCACGAACTCAGTGGTTGCGGTAATGGAGGGTGGAGACCCCGTCGTCATCCCCAACTCCGAGGGCGGCCGGACCACGCCGTCGGTGGTGGCCTTCACGAAGGATGGGGAGCGGCTCGTTGGTCAGGTGGCCAAGCGACAGGCGGTCACGAACCCGAAGAACACCATATTCTCCATCAAGCGGTTCATGGGCCGCCGGACAGCCGAGGTTGAGGAAGAGACCAGGCGCGTCCCTTACGGCATCGTCAAGGGCAAGAACGATCTGGCCGTGGTGGATGTGCAGGGCAAGCAGTACACCCCGCCCGAGATCTCGGCCATGATCCTCCAGAAGATGAGGCAGACCGCCGAAGACTATCTGGGCCACAAGGTCGAGAAGGCCGTGGTCACCGTTCCCGCGTACTTCAACGATTCCCAGCGGCAGGCCACCAAGGACGCCGGCAAGATTGCCGGGCTCGAGGTGCTGCGTATCATCAACGAGCCTACCGCTGCCGCGCTCGCCTACGGTCTGGACAAGAAGAAGGAAGAGAAGATCGCGGTGTTCGACCTGGGCGGCGGGACCTACGATATCTCCGTGCTGGAGCTGGCCGAGGGGGTATTCGAGGTCAAGGCCACGAACGGCGACACGCACCTGGGCGGCGACGATTTCGACCAGCGGGTGATTGAGTGGCTGGTTGCCGAGTTCAAGAAGGATCAGGGGATTGACCTTTCGAAGGATCCAATGGCACTCCAGCGGCTCAAGGAAGCTGCCGAGAAGGCCAAGAGCGAACTGTCCACAACTCAGCAGACGGAGATCAACCTGCCGTTCATCACGGCAGATCAGTCGGGGCCCAAGCACCTGAATCTCACGCTCACGCGGGCGAAGCTGGAGCAGTTGGTTGACGACCTGGTTCAGCGCACCATTCCGCCCATGCAGCAGGCGCTCAAGGACGCGGGGCTCAAACCGGGAGAGATTGACGAAGTCATCCTGGTAGGCGGATCCACCCGCATGCCCAAGGTACAGGAGGTCGTAAAGACCTTTTTCGGCAAGGAGCCGCACAAGGGAGTTAACCCTGACGAAGTGGTAGCCATTGGTGCCGCGATTCAGGGCGGCGTGCTGGCGGGCGAGGTGAAGGACGTGCTGTTGCTGGACGTGACGCCGCTTTCCCTTGGCATCGAGACGCTGGGTGGCGTGACCACGGTGCTCATTTCGCGCAACACAACGATACCGACCAGGAAGTCGGAAGTGTTCTCCACTGCGGAAGACAACCAGACCACTGTGGAGATTCACGTGCTCCAGGGCGAGCGCCAGATGGCGCTCGACAACCGGACCATCGGCCGGTTCCAGCTGACCGGGATTCCGCCTGCGCCGCGGGGTATGCCGCAGGTGGAAGTCACATTCGATATCGACGCCAACGGAATTCTCCACGTGTCGGCAAAGGACAAGACCACCGGCAAGGAGCAGAAGATCCGGATCGAGGCTTCGAGCGGCCTCTCCGACACCGAAATCGACAAGATGGTGAAGGACGCCGAGTCGCACGCTACGGAGGACCGCGAGCGGCGCGAACAGATCGAGCGGCGTAATCGCCTCGACGCCACGGTGTACGAAGTCGAGAAGAATATGAAAGAGTGGGGGGACCGTCTCGATCAGGCCAACCGCGACCGTCTGAACGCGGCTGTGGACGGCGCCAGGCAGGCGCTGCGGACGGGCGAGGCCGACGGCATCAAACAGGCGCTCGATGAACTGTCGCAGGCCTATTCTGCCGCCGGAGCGTCGCTCTATCAGGCCAGCCAGGCGCAGGCCGAAGCTGAAGGAGCCCCGCCAGATGCCGCCGCTCCTCAGGGAGAGCCCGAGTCCTCAGCCCAGAGCGATGTGGTCGAAGCGGATTATGAAGTAGTGGATGAGAACAAGTAGACCGTGAAACTCTCCCGGCTCTCCGGTGTTATCTTTGGGAGGTATGACTCAAACACGGATCGGTAATCGCAATGTCTCGCACGCGTGAGTGGATAAAACTCGGCATTCTGGTGGTGGGAGTAGCTGGCCTTGGAGTGCTGTTTGCCGCCGCTGTTGACCGCCCGCGCTCGTCGGAAGCACAGCAGCGCTCTACCGCCGCGGCCATGCTCCAGGAAGACCGCCCGGCTCCGCTGCCTGCGGCACAGCCCGCGCTGGATCTGGGTAATGCATTCGCGGCTGTGGCTGAGGCGGTGCGCCCCACGGTGGTGTACATCAACGCCGAGACCAGGACGGAGGCGCGCCGTGCCCCCGCCGTTCCGCGAGGTTTCGAAGAGTTCTTCGGCCCCGAGTTCCCTCAGCCACAGGGACCCCAGATACGTCGTGGTCAGGGGAGCGGGTTCATCATATCACCTGACGGCTACATCCTCACCAACAACCACGTGGTGGAAGGCGCCGACCGACTCCGCGTGTCGATGCTCGACCGGCGCGTCTTTGACGCGCGCGTTGTGGGTCGTGACCCGGCCACGGACGTTGCGGTGATCAAGATTGACGGCACCGGCCTGCCAGCGGTGAGCTTCGGCGATTCGGACTCGTTGCGCATAGGCGAATGGGTGCTGGCCATCGGTAATCCGCTGGGTGAGGCCTTCTCCTTCACGGTCACCGCCGGCATCGTGAGCGCCAAGGGCCGGGTGCTCGACGGGCTGCCCATTGAGTCACAGTACCGCATTCAGGACTTCATTCAGACAGACGCAGCCATCAATCCGGGGAACTCAGGCGGACCGCTGGTCAACATTCGTGGACAGGTCGTGGGAATCAACTCGGCCATAGCGTCGCAGACGGGATTCTACCAGGGTTACGGGTTCGCGATCCCGATGAATCTGGCGCGAGTCGTGGCGCATCAGCTCATCACGGACGGCCGCGTGCGGCGGGCCATTCTCGGAATCTCGATCACCGATGCACGGCCCGAGGACGCCGAGTATGTCGGGCTCGATGAGATTCGCGGCGTTGTGGTACAGGATTTCAGCGGAACCGACAGTCCCGCCCGCCGCGCCGGTTTGCGGCCGGGAGACGTAATCGTCGAGCTCGACGGCGAGCCGATACACTACGTAGCCCAGCTTCAGCAGCGGGTGGGATTCAAGCGCCCGGGAGATGATGTCCGCGTAACGGTTCTGCGCAGCCGCGGAGAGCGGCGGACGTTTACCATTCGGCTCGCCGAAGCCCCTGCGGAAGAACCAACGCGGGTGGCGCGCGCCGAACCGGCTGAATCCGATCCCGCTCCTGCCCACGAGACCCGGCTGGGCATAGCCCTGCGGCCGCTCACTGAAGAAACGGCGGCCCGGACGGCGCGCATCGGAGCGGAGAATGCCGGACTCGCGGTGACACGGGTGGAGATCGACAGCCCCGCCCGCGACCAACTGATCCCGTGGTCGGGACAGACGCCGGGAGACATCATCACCCACGCCGCCGACCAGCGTGTCCGCTCGATGGACGAGTTTGAACGGGTACTTCGCGGAGTCGAGGCCGGTGAGATCGTCTCGCTCAGGATCTACAACCCCACCGTACCGCG